>NZ_JAQSDL010000043.1 GCF_029945895.1 Polaromonas sp.
TCGGCGTGATGCAGGCGCAGCCGCAAGGCAGCATGGACGAGTGGGTGGCCGCCGCCTATGACGACGTGAACCCGCGCATCTGGCCGGTGGCCAAACGTTCGCTGCTGGCGCATGTGGAGCGGATTCAGGCGCAGGGTTTGTTTAATTTGTAGGGTTTGCACAGCACGGTGTTGGCGCCGGTTTCAGAATGGTCGAAAAGACTTGCGATTGATGCTTGCCCGCACAGGACACGGCCGGTCGAAAGGACAAGTCTGCGCTGAAACCGCGACCGGTGCGACCCGGGGGCGGACGTCCCATGGCGAAGGCCGGTCGCCGCTAGGGCGTGAACTTCCTGCGCGCGAAGTCGGTGATGGCCGCCACGCAGGGATGTTTGATTCGTCGCTCCAGAGACACCGCAAAAAAGTGCTCAATGATTTCCTCGGTGTGGCCGACGACTTCCACCCCGTATTGCGCAATGGTTTCAGCCTCCAGAACGCTGGCGCCCATGAACACGCCCCGTCCTTCGCGGCCAAAAGACTTCATCAGCGGCAGATCGTCGAATTCACCAATGATCTCTGGCGTGATGTGGTGTTTGACCAGCCAGCCTTCGAGGGGTTCGCGTATGGATGCCGAGCGCCCCATGACCAGCATGGGCGCACCGTCCAGGCATTGCGGAAATTTGCCCTTGAGTGATCGCTTCAGCGTTGGGGCACAGAAAAAGCTCATGGCCGTGCTTCCGATCGCATGGTTGAACGCCTTGATGTTCGCGCGGCTGGTGACAGGCTCATCGGAAAGCACCATGTCAATCCGGTTCAGTCCGAGTTGCCCGAGCAGGTCCGGAAATTTGCCCTCACTGCACGCCAGCCGTACCGGCTGCTGCAGCGACAAAGCGGGCTCCAGCAGGCGATAAACCACAGCCTTGGCGAAGGAGTCGGTCACGCCAACACGAAATTCCAGCACGCTTTTTTTGTCCCTGGCCTGCCGCAAGGCGGATTCCATCTCGGCGCCCAGCCCAAAAATCTGCTCGGCGTAGCCCAGCGCCAGTTGCCCCTCGCCTGTCAGCTCCAGTTGCCGGCCGTTCTTGCGAAACAGCTGCAAACCCAGCGATTGCTCCAGCAGCTTGATCTGCCCGGACAAGGTCTGGGGCGTGGTGTGCAGTTGCTTGCCGGCCCGGACGATGCCGCCGGCCTTGGCCGTGACCCAAAAATAATGCAGGTGTTTGAAATTCATTGTTTTCCCCGAAGCGGGTGGAAAAAGCCTCGTCCGCCGGCCCGCTTCCAGATAGTTCGCGTTTTTCGAAATAAACCGCTTCCAAATACGAATTTACACGAGGTGACGACTCGCCTACGCTCCCCCTTCCAGTCGTGCGCAGCGCGGCCTGCCTGCCAAGCTGCTTCTGCACACCCGTTCGCCGGTCGCGACCCGCGCAAAGCAGGTTGATCGCCGCGCTGTCGTCTGCCACTTCACTGCTGCCCTTCATGCCGCCGCCCCTGTGGCGCGGTGGATCGGCGTTGATCAGCATTTTTTTACACAGGAGACAAGCCGTGACCCTCAGAATCAAAAGCCAGCCCGACTTTTACTCAGGACTCATGTTCATGGGGGCAGGCATCGCGTTTGCCTGGGGTGCCACCAACTACACCGTTGGCGAGGCTGCGCGAATGGGACCGGGGTATTTCCCCCTGATGTTGGGCATCCTGATGGCGCTGGTAGGCGTCGTCATCACCTTCAACGCCCTGGGGCGCACGGCACCCGGAGAGGAGAAGATGGGCCCCTGGGCCTGGCGACCGCTGTTCTACGTGATCGCCGCCAACGTGGTTTTTGGCGTGCTGCTGGCCGGCGTGCGCGGCTTCGGCGTGCCGGCTTTCGGACTCATTGTCGGGATCTACGCCCTGACCTTTGTGGCCAGCATGGCGCAGGCTGACTGGAGATTCAAACCGACGCTGATTCTGGCCACGGCGCTGGCCATCGGCAGTTATCTGGTTTTTGTCCTGGCACTGCGGCTTCAGTTCCCGGTCTGGCCCGAATTCATCACAGGCTGAGGATCACCATGGAATTGCTGTCACATTTGTCCCTGGGATTTGGCGTGGCCTTCACGCCCATCAACCTGGTTTATGCGTTTGTAGGCTGCCTGCTGGGCACACTGATTGGCGTGTTGCCGGGCATCGGTCCTGCGGCAACCATCGCCATGCTGCTGCCTGCGACTTACGCCTTGCCGCCGGTGTCGGCGCTGATCATGCTGGCCGGCATTTATTACGGCTCCCAGTACGGCGGCTCGACCACGGCGATTCTGGTCAACCTGCCGGGCGAGTCTTCGTCTGTGGTGACCTGTATCGATGGGTACCAGATGGCCCGAAAAGGCCGGGCCGGGCCGGCCCTGGCCGCGGCCGGGCTCAGTTCATTTTTTGCAGGTTGCGTGGGAACGGTCATGATCGCCGCCTTTGCCCCGGCGCTGACCGAGGTGGCTTTCAAGTTCGGGCCCGCCGAATATTTCGCCCTGATGGTGCTGGGCCTGATTGGCGCCGTGGTGCTGGCCTCAGGCTCGCTGCTCAAGGCCGTCGGCATGATCCTGCTCGGCCTGCTGCTGGGCCTGGTGGGGACGGACGTGAACTCCGGGGTGGCGCGTTTCAGCTTTGACGTGCCGGAGCTGACCGACGGGATTGGCTTTGTCGCCATCGCGATGGGCATTTTTGGCTACGGTGAAATCATCAGCAACCTGGCGCAACGCGAGGAGCAGCGCGAGGTGTTTGCGGTCAAGGTGCAGGGACTGTTCCCGACCCGCCAGGATTTCAGGGACATGACACCGGCGGTGCTGCGTGGCACCGCCCTCGGTTGCGCCTTGGGCATTCTCCCGGGGGGCGGTGCCTTGCTGTCTGCATTTGCGGCTTACACCATCGAAAAGAAGGTCAAGATGCGCGCAGGCGAAGTACCCTTTGGCGAGGGCAACATTCGCGGTGTTGCCGGACCGGAAGCGGCCAACAATGCAGGCGCACAGGCATCTTTTATCCCCTTGCTGACCCTGGGCATCCCGTCCAACGTGGTGATGGCGCTGATGGTCGGCGCGATGACCATCCACAACATCCAGCCGGGGCCGCAGGTGATGACCAGCAACCCCGAGTTGTTCTGGGGCCTGATCGCGTCGATGTGGATCGGCAACGCCATGCTGGTGATCCTGAACCTGCCGCTGATCGGCATCTGGATCAAGCTGCTGACGGTTCCCTACCGCTACCTGTTTCCTGCCATCGTGCTGTTCTGTGCAATCGGCGTCTACTCCACCAACAACAACACCTGGGACATCTGGGTGGTGGGTGTGTTCGGGATCGTCGGTTATGTCTTCCACAAGTTGCGGGCAGAACCCGCACCCTTGCTGCTGGGGCTGATCCTGGGGCCGATGATGGAGGAAAACCTGCGGCGGGCGCTGCTGCTGTCGCGCGGGGACTGGAGCGTGTTTGTGACGCGTCCGCTGTCAGCCGGATTGCTGGTGGCCTGCGTCCTGCTGCTGCTCGTCGTGCTGCTGCCCTCGGTCAGGAAGACGCGCGAGGTGGCCTTTGTTGAAGAGTAGCCACCGGGCCTGCGATGGCAGTCGCCGCCGCCTTGAATAAAGTGTGAAGCCCGCCGATAGGCCGGATTTTGTGCGGAACGGTTTCCTTGCGGTTGCCGCCCCGTGACTGCCATTAATCTGGGCCGTCTGTCACCAGACGGCTCGGTGCTACCTACCCGCACACTCCGGGGGCCCCGTCAACGTGTGCCTACTTGGTATTGCTGCGCGTAGAGATTGCTCGTTTCACCCGTCCCGGGTTGCCCCGGTCCGACTCGTCTCTGTAGCTCTGATCCTCACCTCACGGTGGACAGCTGTTAGCTGCTACGCTGCCCTTTGCAGTCCGGACCTTCCTCCAGTGCGGTGTTTCCACCCTTGCACCAGCGGCAGTCTGGCGTGCTTCACCCCCCTATTATCCCGGCAAATCGTTCGCTACTGATTTGATAGCTGCTTGCGCCCGCGATATATGGGCCAGGAGGCTAAAATGCTTCATAGATCCGAAATACAGATCCACGAGGTAACCCCCCATGATCCGCCTGACCGAGCTCAAGCTGCCGCTTGATCACCCCGAAGATGCGCTGCCCGCGCTGATTGTCAAGACGCTGGGCATCCAGCCTGCCGAGCTGCTGCGCCACAGCATCTACAAACGCAGCTACGACGCACGCAAACAGAAGCTGCTGCTGGTCTACATCGCCGATGTCGAAGTGGCCAGCCCCGAGCTGGAGCAAACACTGCTCAGGCACTTTGAAGGCAACCCCCACATCCGCCCCGCCCCCGACCAGAGCTACCACCTGGTGGCCAAGGTGGACAGCGCACCGGCTGTGCGCCCCGTCGTTGTCGGCTTCGGCCCCTGCGGCATTTTTGCGGCGCTGCTGCTGGCACAGATGGGTTTCAAGCCCATCGTGCTGGAGCGCGGCAAGAAGGTACGGGAACGCACCAAGGACACCTGGGGCCTGTGGCGCAAGGGCGTGCTGGACCCGGAGTCGAATGTGCAGTTCGGCGAGGGCGGTGCCGGCACGTTTTCCGACGGCAAGCTCTGGAGCCAGATCAAGGACCCGCGTTTCCTCGGCCGCAAGGTCATGACGGAATTCGTCAAGGCCGGCGCGCCGGAGGAAATCCTGCTGGTCAGCAAGCCGCACATAGGCACCTTCAAGCTGGTCAAGGTGGTGGAACACATGCGCGAGCAGATCACGTCGCTGGGCGGCGAGATCCGCTTCCAGCAACGCGTCAGCGATGTGCAGATTGAACAGGGACACATTCGCGGGCTGACCGTGCAGAACCTGCAGGACGGCAGCAGCTACGAGCTGCGCGCCGACCATGTGGTGCTGGCACTGGGCCACAGCGCACGCGACACCTTTGCCATGCTGCATGAACGCGGCGTCTACATGGAAGCCAAGCCTTTTTCGATCGGCTTTCGCATCGAACACCCGCAGGGCCTGATCGACCGCGCGCGGCTCGGCCAGCACGCCGGCCACCCGCTGCTGGGCGCGGCCGACTACAAGCTGGTGCACCACGCGGCCAACGGGCGCTCGGTCTACAGCTTCTGCATGTGCCCGGGCGGCACCGTGGTCGCCGCCACCTCCGAGGTGGGCCGGGTCGTGACCAACGGCATGAGCCAGTACTCGCGCAACGAGCGCAACGCCAACGCCGGCATCGTGGTCGGCATCACCCCAGCCGACTACCCGGGCGGGCCGCTGGCCGGCATCGACTTCCAGCGTGCGCTGGAATCACACGCCTTCACGCTGGGCGGCGGCACGTACGCAGCGCCTGGCCAGCTGGTCGGCGACTTTGTCGCTGGCCAAGCCTCGACGCAGCTTGGCAGCGTAGAGCCTTCCTACAAGCCCGGCGTGCTGATGACCGACCTGGCCAGCGCCCTGCCCGCCTATGCCATCATGGCCATGCGCGAGGCGCTGCCGGCCTTCGGCAAGAAGATCAAGGGTTTCGACATGCACGACGCCGTGCTGACCGGCGTTGAAACCCGCACTTCGTCGCCACTGCGCATCACGCGGGGCGACGACTTCCAGAGCCTGAACGTCCGGGGCCTGTACCCGGCCGGCGAAGGCGCCAGCTACGCGGGCGGCATTTTGTCGGCCGGGGTGGACGGCATCGAGGTGGCCGAGGCGGTGGCGTTGAGCATCACGGCTCAAGCTGCGAAGGCATAAAAAAAGCCGCTGCACCTGCAGCGGCTTTTCTGGTTCGTGACCCTGACAGCTCAGACCTGACCAGGCTGTGCGTTCTGCAGCGCGGCAATACGCTCTTCAATCGGCGGGTGCGTGGCAAACAGCTGGCCGATGCTGCCGGTGATGCCCATGGCTTCCACCGCCTTGGGCAGCTGGCCGGGCACCATGCCGCCCAGACGGGCCAGCGCGTTGATCATGGGCTGTTTGCGGCCCATCAGCTGGGCGGCGCCGGCGTCGGCGCGGAACTCGCGGTGGCGCGAGAACCAGGCGACCACGATGGCGGCGGCAAAACCGAGCACGATGTCGAGCACGATGGTGCTGACGTAATAACCGATGCCGGGGCCGGAGTTGCTGTCGCTGCCCTTGCGCAGAAAGCTGTCCACCGCATAACCGATGACGCGGCTCAGGAACACCACAAAGGTGTTCATCACGCCCTGGATCAAGGTCATGGTCACCATGTCACCGTTGGCCACGTGGGCAATCTCGTGCCCCAGCACGGCTTCAATCTCTTCACGCGTCATGCCCTGCAGCAGGCCGGTGGAGACGGCGACCAGCGCCGAGTTCTTGAAAGCCCCCGTGGCAAAGGCGTTGGGCGCGCCTTCGAAAATGCCGACTTCGGGCATGCCGATGCCGGCGGTGGTCGCCAGCTTGCGCACGGTTTCGACAATCCAGGCTTCGTCGGCATTTTGCGGTTCGTTGATCACGCGCACGCCAGAACTCCACTTGGCCACGGGCTTGCTGATCAACAGCGAGATGATGGCGCCGCCAAAACCGATGACCGCGGCAAAACCGAGCAGCATGCCCAGGTTCAGCCCTTGCGGCGTGAGGTAGCGGTTGACGCCCAGCAGGCTGGCGACAATGCCCAGCACCACCACAACGGCGAGGTTGGTCATGACAAATAAAACAATACGCTTCATGGATGCTCCGTAGAGAACGATAACGAACAGATGCTGCTGCAGGAAAGACTCATGCGGCACATGGGGAGGCTTCCGCCCAAAATCAAGATGGCGGGGCTGACCGTGGCGCAGGATTTTTTACTGGGTGTTGTTCACCGGCGCGGGCGGAATACGAAAGAGTCATCATAAAAGGAAAAGTTCTCGTTCTCCGGCCACCAGAGCGGCACACCGAGCACCGGCAAGGGCAGAAAGGGTTTGGCCGCCAGCCTTTCCGCACTCAGGTCGGCCGCCACCCAGGCGTCCAGATCCGCTATGGAATTCATAGCTGGCTGCGCCCGGTAGATATGGGCTGTGATCGGTTTTCGTGGGTAAACCAGCTTTTCCAGCAAGGCATGGCCAAACAGCACCAGCTGCGCCTGCTGCCAGAGCGGGCGCAGGTCAATAAACAGGCGCTGCCAGTGGCGTCCGGCCAGCGCATCCCACAGCGGCGCCGGTGCCGACAGAAAGGCCGCGTTTTCGTCGAACACCGTCAGTGCGTCGCGCACCGGCCCGCGCAGCGGCGCCACACCGGCCGCGGCGATTTCTGCCGCCTGCAGCTGGTTGAGCTTTTTCTTGGTCAGCGGAAAGCGCATCCAGCACAGCCCGTTGAAAAAGTCGTGCAGGTTGTCGCGTGTCGGAACGGTGCCGGTGTCAAAAATGAACTGCTCGTAAGCCTGCCCGTCGGGCAAGGCCGACTGCGGCACAAAACGCCGTGGCGCAGCTGGTTCGCGGTTCAGGGCTTCATGACACGACACACCGGCTGCAATGGCCTGGGCCACGCGCTCCCCGGGCTCGCGCCAGACGTTCAGCCAAGGCTGGGACCAATCAATCTGGACTACCGATACTGTCCCTGTCGCCGACGCTCGCACCTACAGACCGTTCAAAAGTTTCACCTTGTTCGGCTGTTTATCAGGAGTCAGCTCAAACCAACCTGGATACTTTTTGAAAAACTTGGTGGAAGTCGCATTCTTTCCCAGAAGTTTGGCGTCATGCAGCAATTTGACGACATCTCCGAGGGGCTGTGGCCGTCCAGTTTTCAATGTCGGCACAGC
Organism: Polaromonas sp.; assembly: GCF_029945895.1. Lineage (GTDB taxonomy): Bacteria > Pseudomonadota > Gammaproteobacteria > Burkholderiales > Burkholderiaceae_C > Polaromonas. The sequence continues at coordinate 7,682 of NZ_JAQSDL010000043.1, forward strand.
AGCGAGAATGTGCTGAACCTCAATTTTCACAGCGACATCAGCTTCTTTTCCCTTTACCGCCGCCACGGTCTTTTTAGCTGCGGTCTTCTTGGAAGGCGCATTTTTTTTTGCGACTTTCTTCGCTGAAACTTTTTTGGCAACTACTTTTTTGGCAGGCGAAGGGGCTAAAGATGCAGTTGGCCCGCTTAGCTCTGAGCTTGGCGACGACATCTCATGCGAGGCAGATTCTCGTCCAACCAAAATCACTTGGTCATACCAGTGTTCGGCTTCTGGAGACATCTTTCCCGGCTCCGAAACACAAACCATCCGGATACCGCGTTCGCGGAGCCTGACTACCAGAGGTACGAAGTCGGCATCTCCAGAACCGATAACAACTGTCGTGGGCATCGGCAATTGCCAAGACAGTTCCATGGCATCAACGGCTAGGGCAACATCGGTTGTATTTTTCGACATCGAGAGATTGGCGAATGGCCGTATCGCTCGAGCATGAAGCACCGAGGACATGCCTTTGAGCTTCTCAGCGCTACCGTAGGCTCGCCTAACCGAAATTCCACCTTCGGCTTCTTCAAGCTTCTGAAACGCCTCTTCGATCCATGCTGATGCACATAGATTGTCCGCGTCTATCAAGAATACGATCATGCTTTGCCTTTCTTGTCTTTGCATTCGTCAGAGCATTGTGACGTAAGCATTCAGGTCACCAACCTCCAGGCCAGCGCTTCGCCCGAACGCAGCGGCTTGAGTTCGGCCTCGCCAAAGGCAAAACTCTCGGGTGGCGTCCAGCGTTCCTTCTTCAGCGTGACGGTGCCCTGGTTGCGCGGCAGGCCGTAGAAGTCGGCCCCGTTGAAGCTGGCGAAGGCCTCGAGCCTGTCCATGGCGCCCACGGCATCAAAGGCCTCGGCATACAACTCCATCGCCGCGTGGGCGGTGTAACAGCCGGCGCAGCCGGTGGCGTGTTCCTTCAGGTGGGCCGGGTGCGGGGCGCTGTCGGTGCCCAGAAAAAACCGGGGGTTGCCGCCGGTCGCGGCTTCCACCAGCGCCACACGATGGGTTTCGCGTTTGAGCACCGGCAGGCAGTAATAGTGCGGGCGGATGCCACCGGTGAAGATGGCGTTGCGGTTGTAGAGCAGGTGGTGCGCGGTGAGGGTGGCCCCTAGAAAGCGGCCAGCGTCGCGCACATAATGCGCGGCCTCTTTCGTCGTGATGTGTTCGAACACGATTTTCAGCTCCGGAAAATCGCGGCGCAGCGGGATCAGCTGGGTGTCGATGAACACCGCCTCGCGGTCGAACAGGTCGATCTCGGGCGAGGTCACCTCGCCATGCACCAGCAGCAGCAGGCCTTCGCGCTGCATGGCTTCCAGCGTCTTGTAAGTCTTGCGCAGGTCGGTCACGCCGGCGTCGCTGTTGGTGGTGGCGCCGGCCGGGTAGAGCTTGAGCGCGACCACACCGGCGTCCCGGGCGCGTTTGATTTCGTCAGGCGGCAGGTTGTCGGTCAGGTACAGCGTCATCAGCGGCTCGAAGGCCACCCCTGCCGGCACGGCCGCCTGAATGCGCTCGCGGTACGCCATGGCCTGCGCCGCAGTGGTCACCGGCGGGCGCAGGTTGGGCATGATGATGGCGCGGCCGAACTGAGCCGCGGTGTGTGGCACCACGGTGCTCAGGGCATCGCCGTCACGCACATGCAGGTGCCAGTCGTCCGGTCGGGTCAGGGTCAGGGAAGTGGGGGTCGTGGGGGCGGCTGAGGTCATGACCTGAATTGTCTCACCGGCGGCCCTTGCTAGGCACATCCGCAGGCCCGGCACGGCCCTGACGCGGCTACAGCAGGTAGTCGCCGCTTTCTTCCGGCTGGAACAGGATGTCCACGATTTTCGCCGTAGCCGTGCCGCCGTCCGGCGTGGGCCAGCGGGCCATGCGTCCTTTCTTCAGGCCCAGCAGGCCTGCACCGACCGGCGACAGCACCGAAACAAATCCGGCCGCTGGATCCGCGTCGTGCGGGTAACACAGGACCAGCTTACGCTGTTCACCGGTCCGTGCATCCGCAATCAGGACCTGGGAATACATGGTGACGACGTTGGCGGGCACCTGGTACGAGGAAATCAGTTCTGCGCTGTGGATCAGATCCTCCACCTCGGCCTCCGTCTCCGGTGAGGCGCCCGGGCGCTGGAGCAGCTTGCTGATACGGATGTGGTCAAGCTCGGTCAGCAGACGCGCCGGCTGGTTGGAAAAAAACATGGGAACTCCTGAATCAAACGCCCGGGTCAAGGCTGGCCGGGCACGCCGCGCGGAAGGCGAGGGGCCCGGTGATCCAGAAATGCGCTAAAAGAAAAGGAAGGGGAGGGAGTTGGATCGCCGGGCTCAGGAATGTGCGACGGGCTGATGCGGCCACTGCACGTCCAGACCCGCGCATGCACCGGCCGCCACGGACACAAGGCCGGGCAACAGGCGCGCAAAACGCGGGAGGCGGTTCAAAGAGGCGGACATGGCTATACCGTACACCGGGGACCAGCCCCGGGTCAAGGCAAGACCTTTTAATGCTGCAGGATTTTGTTGAGGAAGTCCCGCGTCCGCTCCTGGCGGTTCTCGGGGTGGCTGAAAAATTCGTCCTTCGTGCAGTCTTCCAGGATCTTGCCGCCCACGTCCATGAAAATCACGCGGCTACCGACCTTGCGGGCAAAACCCATCTCGTGCGTGACCACCATCATGGTCATGCCTTCGACGGCCAGGCCCATCATGCAATCGAGCACCTCGCCGACCATTTCAGGGTCGAGCGCCGAGGTTGGCTCGTCGAACAGCATGGCAATCGGGTCCATGCTCAGCGCTCGGGCAATCGCCACACGCTGCTGCTGGCCGCCCGAGAGCTGGCCGGGGAACTTGTCCTTGTGCGCCATCAGGCCCACGCGGTCGAGGTACTTCAAGCCGTGCGTTTTGGCTTCTTCGGCCCCGCGGCCCAGCACCTTGATCTGGGCCAGGGTCAGGTTTTCCGTCACGCTCAGGTGCGGGAACAGCTCGAAGTTCTGGAACACCATGCCGACACGCGAGCGCAGCTTGGGCAGGTCGGTCTTGGGGTCGTGCACGGCCTGGCCGTCCACGTAGATCTCGCCCTTCTGGAAAGGCTCGAGTGCGTTGATGGTCTTGATCAGCGTCGACTTGCCCGAGCCGGACGGGCCGCAGACCACCACCACCTCGCCTTTCTTGATGCTGGTGCTGCAGTTGTTGAGCACCTGCACGGCGCCATACCATTTGGAAACTTCTTTGAGTTCGATCATCTTGTTTCTCCGGGAGCGGGTGCGATGGGTTGTTAGCGAATGATGGCGATCTTGTTTTGCAGCTTCTTGACGATGTACGACAGGCCAAAACAGATCACAAAATAAACCACGGCGGCCAGCAGGTAGGCCTCTTCGGGTCGGCCGTAGATCTTGCCCGCCGTCGTCAGGCCCTTGAGCAGGTCGTAGGCGCCGATGGCGTAGACCAGCGAGGTGTCCTGGAACAGGATGATGGTCTGCGTCAGCAAAATCGGCACCATGTTGCGAAAGGCCTGCGGCAGCACGATCAGGCGCATGTTCTGTGCGTAGGTCATGCCCAGCGCGCGCCCGGCGTTGACCTGGCCGCGCGAGATCGACTGGATGCCGGCGCGCATGATCTCACTGAAATAGGCGGCTTCAAACGCAATGAAGGTGATGATGGCCGAGATTTCGGAACGGTTGTTGGCGCCGCCGGGAATCATGTCAAAAAATGCGGCGGGCATCAGCAGGTAAAACCACAGGATCACCATGACCAGCGGCACCGAACGCATGCCGTTGACGTAAAAAGTCGCGGGAACCGTCAGCAGCCTGGTGCCCGAAAGCCGCATCAGCGCCAGCAGCGTCCCCAGAATGATGCCGCCTATGGTCGCAATCACCGTCAGCTCCACGCTGAAAATGAAACCCTTGATGACGAACTTGGAAATGATGTCCCAGTTCAGGAAGCTCATGTCGAGACCCAGCATGTCAGTGCCCCCCACCGGTGCTGCCGGCCACGATGTAGCCCGGAATCTGGACTTTTTTCTCGACAAAAGCCATGACGCGGTTCACGGCAAACGCCGATACCGCATACAGCACGGTCACAGCCAGGTACACCTCCACACCGCGCGAGGTTTCTTCCTGCGCCTGCATGGCGAACATGGTCAGTTCCGCGATCGACACCGCAAAGGCGACGGAGGAGTTCTTGAGCAGGTTCATCGACTCGCTCGTCAGCGGCGGAATGATGATGCGAAACGCCATGGGCAGGATCACGTAACGGTAGGTCTGGGCTGTCGTGAAGCCCATGGCCATGCCGGCATAACGCTGACCACGCGGCAGGGCCTGCACGCCGGCGCGGACCTGCTCGGCAATCCGTGCCGAGGTGAAAAAGCCCAATGCAAACACGACCAGCAAAAAGCTGGGTACCTGCTGCATGAAAGGGAACATCTTGGGAACAACGAAGTACCAGATGAAGATCTGCACCAGCAAAGGCACGTTGCGAAACAGTTCGACCCAGACATTGGCCAGCCGCACCAGCCACGGGCTGTTGGGCAGGGTGCGCAACGTGCCCATCAGGCCGCCAGCCAGCATGGCCACCACCCAGGAACTGCCCGCCACCGCCAGGGTCCAGCCCCAGGCGTCGAACATCCATTGCAAATACGTCCGGCCGCTGCCGTCGTCATTCAGAAAAACCTGCCAATCCCAGTTCATGTTCTCTCCCGCCAGGAATTTTTCAATCAATCCACCGGCAGCCGGCGCTGCATCGCATTCGCCAGGGCTGCCACCAAACAACAAACCCCGCCAGCAAGATCACAGACGGGGTTTGAGGTTCAGCTCAAGCCAGGATTACTTCTTGGCGTAGTCTTCCATCGGCTTGTCGTTCGGGTTGGCCCAGGCCGCCTTGGTGCTTTCGCTGGCTGCCAGACCGACACGGCTGTTCTTCGGGGGGATGGGCTGCATGAACCATTTGTCCCAGGTTTTGGCCATGTCGCCGGACTTGATCATGGCGGCGATGGTCTCACTACCCACCTTCTTGAGGCCGGCGTCATCCTTGCGGATCATGATGGCAATCGGCTCAACGCTCAGCACTTCACCGACGATCTTGAAATCGGCCGGATTTTTGGAAGTGGCGATGTTGCCGGCCAGGATGGAGCCGTCCATCACGAAAGCGTCGGCGCGGCCGGACTCGAGCAGCAGGAAGCTGTCAGAGTGGTCCTTGCCGAACACTTCCTTGAAGTCGATGCCGTTGGCGCGCTCGTTCTTGCGCAGGGTCTGCACGGACGTGGTGCCGGTGGTGGTAGCCACGTTTTTGCCATTGAGCTGGGCGATCGAGGTGATGCCGGAGTTGGCTTTCACGGCAATTCGGACTTCCTCAACAAAGGTCGTTGGCAGGAAAGACACGTCTTTCTGGCGCGTGGCATTGTTGGTGGTCGAGCCGCACTCGATGTCCACCGTGCCGTTTTGCACCAGCGGGATGCGGTTTTGCGAGGTCACCGGCAGGTACTTGATCTCGAGCTTGCGGCCCACGGCTTTTTCAACGTCGGCAATGACACGCTGACAGATTTCCACGTGATAACCGGCGTACTTGCCGTCACCCAGGGTGTAGGAGAGAGCGCCCGAGGAATCACGGACACCCATGGTGATCACGCCGGAAGCCTTGACTTTGGCGAGCGTGTCGGAGGCCTGGGCAAATGCGCCGCTGGATGCCAGCAATGCGAGAGATAAAGCGGCCAATTTGAGTTTCATGGGGAGTTTCCTTCGGGTTAAGTGAAAAGTTGGTGAATACCATTCTAAGGAGGGGGTACTGGGGCGAACCCCTTGGTTTACCCCAGCACTGGAAGTGGCATCGAATGGACGGACTCGTTCCAGAAAGAGGTCAACGCAGAGGAAGCTGGCAACACGTGGGAAAAGTCCGAAAGGTCCGGAAAGTGGTAAGTCATCAGCGGATCAAACAAAAGGCAGTCCCCAAGATAGTGCGTACGTTGATTCAACGGAACATGGACGAGCTGACTAGCAGTCTTTGTGCCACCTCCGACTGGCCTTCGCAGGTCTCGCCAGAGGTGACGCCAACTGCCTCGGCAGAACGTGACGGACTGTAAATTTACGGTGTGTGAAAAGCCAATGCTGTTTGGGCGAACCATTATGCATATTATTTATAACCACTAAGGGTTGCCCCCAAGGCGTGGTTTGCCTGTCACCTTCGGCTGGGCCTGGCTTTCCAGGAATTGCCACAGCGCCTGCGCGGGGTTTTTGGCTGCCGCCTTGCCGGTCGGCCGCTCACGGTAGACGCGCACGTCCATGGTCATTTCCAGTCCCTCGCCGGCACTGACCAGCTTTTTGGCCCGCAACTCCTTCTTGACGGCGCTGAAGGGCAAAAACGCAATGCCGTGGCCCTCCAGCGCCATGGCTTTCAGACCCTCGGCCATGTCGGTCTCGTAGACCCGGTCGAGGTGGATGGCGGTGTTGGACTGCTTGAGGATCAGATCCACCATGCGCCCCAGGTAAGCCCCGGGGGCATAACCCAGGTAAGGCAGGGGCTGGCCGGCGCGGCCTGGCAAGCGAAACAGCGGCGCGCCGTCGGCCTCGGCTTTCACGAAAGGCGCCAGCACCTCCTGCCCCAGGCTGATCATCTCGTAACGGTCAGCGTCCAGCTGGAAGGGTTGTGAGTCATGGTAGTAGGCAATCAGCAAATCGCAACTGCCTTCCACCAGACGCAGCACGGCGTCGTGCACATTGAGCGCAATCAGCCGGCTTTTGATGGGACCGAACTTCTCGCGCAGGCTGCTGACCCAGGCCGGGAAGAAGGTGAAGGCCAGCGAATGGGGCACGGCGAATTCAATGACGTCATGCGCAGCCGAGTTGTGGCCGCGCAGCATGGCACGTGTGGACTGCAGACCCTGCAGCATCTCCAGCGACTGGCTGTACAGCGTTTCGCCAGCGGGCGTCAGGCGCGTGGGATAGGAGCTGCGGTCCACGAGGTCGGTCCCCGCCCAGGCTTCCAGCGCCTGGATGCGGCGCGAAAACGCCGGCTGCGTCACGTGGCGCAGCGTGGCCGAGCGGCTGAAGCTGCGGGTTTCAGCGAGACTGACAAAATCTTCCAGCCATTTGGTTTCCATGCTTTTTATTATGCGAGCGCGGCGTGCGCTTGTGTCTACGGGAATCCCTCATGAACGGGAACAATGGCAAGGCGGTCTGACTTCGCTACCAATTTGATAGCTGTCAGCGCACGCCCGACAAGGGCTACAGGCCTAAAACATTCACAAATTACTCGGAACTCTGCTGCAATGCCCACATCGAGGCGTAGCGCCCGCCCAGGGCCAGCAAGGCAGTGTGGGTGCCCCGCTCGATGATCTGGCCGGCTTCCATGACCAGGATTTCATGCGCCTCCACCACGGTGGACAGCCGGTGCGCCACCACCAGCGTGGTCTTGTTTTCGGCGATGCTGCGCAGTTCGGCCTGGATGGCCCGTTCGTTGGCCGAGTCCAGCGCCGAGGTGGCCTCGTCAAAAATCATGATGGGCGGGTTTTTCAGCAGGGTGCGGGCAATCGCCACGCGCTGCTTCTCGCCGCCCGAGAGTTTCAGGCCGCGCTCGCCGACCATGGTGGCGTAACCAGCGGGCGTGGAGCTGATGAAGTCATGGATACGCGCCGCGCGCGCAGCCTCTTCCACCTCCGCACGGCTGGCGCCGGGCTTGCCGTAGGCGATGTTGTATTCGACCGTGTCGTTGAACAGCACGGTGTCCTGCGGCACGATGCCGATGGCCTGGCGCACGCTGGCCTGGGTCAGCTGCTTGATGTCCTGGCCAGCGATGGTGATGCGGCCCCCAGCCACCGAAGGCCGGCCTGGAATGCCCACGTCGTAGAAACGGAACAACAGGCGCGCCAGGGTGGACTTGCCGGCACCTGACGATCCAACCACGGCCACCGTCTTGCCCGGCGGTATCACGAAGCTGATGTTGTGCAGGATGGGCCGGGACGCCTCGTAGGCAAAACTGACATTTTCAAAACGCACTTCCGGCGAGGCCTGCAGGACGAGGGCCGGCGCGCCGGGCTGGTCGGCGATCTCGCGCTCGCGCTCCATCAGGTTGAACATCTTGGACAGGTCGGTCAGGCTTTGCTTGATCTCGCGGTACAGCACGCCCAGAAAGCCCAGCGGAATGTAGAGCTGGATCATGAAGGCATTGACCATGACCAGGTCGCCCAGCGTCATGCGGCCGTCCACCACACCTTGCGTCGCCCGCCACAGCATGGCCACCAGGCCGGTGGCAATGATCAGCTGCTGGCCGGTGTTGAGCAGGCTCAGCGTGGTCTGGCTCTTGACGGCGGCGCGGCGGTAACGCTTGAGGTTTTCGTCGTAGCGCTGCGCCTCGAACTCTTCGTTGTTGAAGTACTTGACGGTTTCGTAGTTGAGCAGCGAGTCGATCGCGCGGCTGTGCGCCGAGGAGTCGAGCTCGTTCATCTCTTTGCGGAACTTGGTACGCCATTCCGTCACGGTCACGGTGAAGGTGATGTAGAACACCAGCGCAATGATGGTGATGCCGGCAAACCAGACATCAAACTTGACGGCCAGCAGCGTCAGCACCAGCGTGACTTCGATCAGTGTCGGGATGATGCTGTACAGGGAATAGGAAATCAGCGAATGCACGCCGCGGGTGCCGCGCTCGATGTCGCGTGTCATGCCGCCGGTCTGGCGTTCCAGGTGAAAACGCAGGCTCAGCGCGTGCAGGTGGCGAAACACCTCCAGCGAGATGCGGCGCGCTGCGCCCTCGGTGGCCTTGGCAAACACCAGCTCGCGCAGCTCGGTGAACAGCGAGGTCGACAGCCTGAGCAGCCCGTAACCCACCAGCAGCGCGACCGGCACGATCAACACGGCCTCCACCGCGCCGGGCTTGAAACTCATGGCGTCGACCAGGTTTTTCAGCAGCAGCGGAACGCCGACGTTGGCGAGTTTGGCGCCCACCATGAAGGCCAGCGCGGCCATCACGCGCCACTTGTAGTCCCAGAGGTAGGGAAACAGGCGCCGCAGGGTCGCCCAGTCAGAGCGGTTCAGTTCGGGTTTGGGAGCTGCGCCCGGGGCGGGCGGCGTTTCGGTGGCGGGGGCATAGGAGCGCATCGGAGACAATTGTCCTGTTGTTTTACTTTTCCACTACCGATTGTGCCTATGTCCATCGAATCCAGCCTTCCCAATGCCCCCTTGAGCGTCAAGTTGCCTCTGGACAAGGAACTGGTACTCAAGGTGATCCCGATGCCGGCGGACTGCAACGCCAACGGCGACATTTTTGGCGGCTGGGTCATGGCCCAGGTCGACCTGGCCGGCTCGGTGATTCCCGCGCGTTACGCTGGCGGCCGCATGGCCACCGTCGCGGTCAACGAGTTCATTTTCAAGCAGCCGGTGCGAGTTGGCGACATCCTGTCCTTTTATTCCGAGCTCACGCGCATAGGCCGCACGTCAATGACGGTCAAGGTCGAGGTGTATGCCGAACGTTTTGGCTCGCAGGGCAGCTACATCAAGGTGACCGAGGCCAGCGTGACCTATGTGGCGATCGACGAACAGGGCCAGCCGCGTCCGGTGCCGCCGTCGTCGCTACCGCGGCCCTAGGATCGCTACAATTTTTATAGCTATTTCCGCTCGTCCTGCATGGACTGGCAGCCGATTTGACTCCTAGAATTTGCCGTGCCGGCCCTGGCCATCGGCAAACCGGGCCGCGCCCTGCAGACCCTCGCCGATACACTGCATGCCGCGCTCCCACTCCTGCTTGAGCGCCTGGGGCAGGGGCAAATCCCACTGGGTGTAAGCGCTCTGACGATCGGCCAGCATGGTCTTTTGCGGAAAGGCCGCGAGTTGGCGCGCCAGCACCAAGGCCTCCTCGCGTGCCGTGCCTTTGGGCACGACCCGGTTGCACAGGCCCATTTGCAGCGCTTCAGCGGCCTCGACCTTGCGCCCAGTGAGGATCAGGTCCATGGCATGGCCCATGCCGACCAGGCGCGGCAGGCGAACCGTGCCGCCGTCGATCAGCGGCACGCCGAAACGGCGGCAATAGACGCCGAAATAGGCGTCGTCGTCCATCACCCGCATGTCGCACCACAGGGCGAGCTCCATGCCGCCGGCCACAGCCGCGCCGCTGACGGCCGCAATCACCGGCTTGGACAGCAGCAGGCGCGACGGGCCCATCGGGCCCAAGGGGTGCTCGTCTTCCGGCTGAAAGTCCAGATCGGCAAACACACCCGATTCGCCGCCCCGGGTTTCGCGCAGCATCCTGGCGCCGAACTGCAAATCCCAGCCAGCGCAAAAATGCCCATGCGCGCCATGAAACACCGCGACTTTCGCGCTGTCATCGGCATCAAAAGCCAGAAAAGCGTCGTACAGCGCACGCGCATGGTCGCTGTCCACCGCGTTTCGCACGTCAGGGCGGTCCAGCGTGATGACCGTGATCTCGCCGTCCTTGTCTACATGAATACTCATGGTTTGTCTCCCCACCAGCCGACTCGCGGCGCAGCTACACAAGCGGCGAGCTCATCGGCGCTGACATCAATGTCCATTCGCAGCAGCGCCGCCGCCATGGACTTGCCCAGGTTGTCCAGACGCAGGTTGCGCGCGCCGCCGCCCTGCAACGCATCATGCAGCACCAGCTTGATCGCCAGGATATTCGGTAAATACCAGCACTCGACTTTGCCCGGCAGCCAGGGGGCAAAGTGGGCCTGCACGCGCTCTGCCGTGACCTCGCGCGCCAGCACGGCGTAACCCGCTTCATTCCAGGCAAACAGGCCGAAGTCCACCCAGTCGGCCTTGTCGCCGCTGCGTGCATGGGCCAGCCGGACGAGCTGGATTTTTTGAGTGGGCGTTGTCATGTCTGCAACAGCTCCACACGGGTGTTGGGCTCCACCAGGCGGCGGTCGATCAGGGCTGGCCAGATGCCCAGCAGCTCGCTGGTGTTGTGCAGGCCGTGAAAGCCGCAGGTGTAGGCCGGCCCGCTCAGTCCCATCCACGGAAACAGCCGGCCGAAACCATCGGCCGCTTTTTTGTCGCGCGTGCGCAGCACCATGCGCACCCAGACCTCGTTGAGCTCGGCCAGCGCCTGTGCATCGGGCAGGGGCGCCAGCGCGCCGTGCGCCGAATTCAGACCCGGGAACTCGACAAAGAGGGCCTCGTGTGGCACCGCCTTGTCGGCCAGCTGGCTCTTGACCATCTCCACCGCCGCCAGCGCCTTGTCATAAGCGTCCGGCCAGCTGAAGCCCCAGGTCACCTCGGCCTTGAAGCCGTCCCGGTAGCCACCGACGACCTTGAGCTGGTCGGTGCGTGGCCGGCCGGTGGCGCCCGTCAAACGCACACGGTCCTGGCCCAGGTCCTCGAGATGGATGGTGGACAGGTCCAGCACCACATCGGGCGAGACATAGGCATGCGGGTTATGCACTTCGTACAGCAGTTGCTGGCGCACCGTGTCGAAGTTGATGCGCCCGCCGGTGCCCGGCGCCTTGGTGATGACTGCGCTGCCGTCCTCGCTGACCTCGGCGATCGGGTAACCGATGTGGGCCAGGTCGGGAATGGCTTTCCAGGCCTGGGCGCTGCCGAAGTTGCCGCCACTGCCCTGGCCCGAGCATTCAAGCAGATGCCCGACCGCAAGGCCTTGCGCCAGACGGGTCAGGTCGGCCGGTGTCGGTGCATCTTCTGCGTCGCCGAGATTCCAGTTGAACTCGTGCACCAGCGGCGCAAGGAAGAGCGCGGCATCGGCAACGCGGCCGGTGATCACGATGTCGGCCCCCTGCTGCAGCGCAGAAACGATGGGGCGCGCACCGAGATAGGCATTGGCAAACACCATGCGCTCACGCACGGCATCAAACGGGGCGCCGCTGAACATGTGCGCCGGCGCCAGCCCGCTGACCTGTTGCAACACCTCGTCACCTGTCACAACGGCGACGCGGGCAGTCCACCCTTTTGCCGAAAAAGCCTCGCGGACGGCCGCCGCGGCACCGGCCGGATTGAGCCCGCCGGCATTGCAGATGAAGCGCACTTTTCGCTGCACCATCGCAGGCCACAAACGCAAAAGCATGGGCACCACGTCCCTAGCGTAGCCAAGGGAAACATCACGCTGCAGATCCTTCTGCAGAATGGCCAGTGTGAGCTCCGCGAGGTGGTCGCTGGCGATGTACTGAACCCCTCCGCGCTCGATGCTTGCGAGCACCGGTTCCCATGCGTCTCCGTAGAAACCCAACCCGGCACCAATCCGGATTGATTTTTTCATTGAATGCAGCTCATGATCACTCCCGTCAGATTCGAGTCAGAAAAAAGCAATGGGTTCCGCCGGCGGCCTGTTGCTTTATTTTTACCAAGCACCTGCTTTGTAAAATTTATTGTGGAGTAAAAGTGCAGTTATTGCAATTGATCATCAGCGGCATCGCGCAAGGTTGCATCTACGGGCTCATTGCCCTGGGTTTTGTCCTGATTTACAAGGCCACCGAAACCGTGAGCTTCGCCCAGGGCGAGCTCATGATGCTGGGCGCGTTTGGCGGCCTGGCCTGCATGACCATGCTGGGTTTTCCGTTCTGGCTGGCCATCCTCAGCGCCATCGCCGGCATGGCCCTGTTCGGTGTGCTGCTCGAGCGGCTGGTGATACGGCCGATCCTGGGTCAGCCGGCGTTTTCCATCGTGATGCTGACCATTGGTGTCGGCTACGTGGCGCGCGGCCTGATCACCATGATCCCCGGCATAGGCACGGAAACCCACACCCTGCCGGTGCCCTACAAGGACATGATCTGGCAAATCGGCGGCGACGCCAATGCAAAGGGTGCCCTGATTCTGAATGTTGAGCAGATGGCCGTCATCGGCAGCACCGCGGTGTTGTGCGTGCTGCTGTTCGCCCTGTTCAAGTACAGCAAGCTCGGCATCGCCATGCAGGCGTCCTCGCAGAACCAGCTGGCCGCCTACTACATGGGCATTCCGGTCAAGCGCCTCAACGGCCTTGTCTGGGGCCTGGCTGCCGCCGTGGCGGCGGTCGCCGGTCTGCTGCTGGCCCCCATCACCTTTGTGCACGCCAACATGGGTTTCATTGGCCTGAAGGCTTTTCCGGCGGCCGTGGTCGGCGGCTTCGGCAGCCTGCCCGGCGCCATTGTGGGCGGCCTGATCATCGGCATTGTCGAATCGCTGGCGGGCTTTTACGCGCCTGACGGCATCAAGGACATCGCGGCCTACGTGGTGGTGCTGATCATGCTCATGGTCAAGCCCAACGGGCTGTTCGGCGAAAAACTGCGGAAGAAGGTATGACCCCCACGCCTGTCGCTTCGCGTACTGCGCTGCACCCGGAGGGGGCCGCTGCGCCTGCGGCCCGGCCAAGCCGGACCCGCGGCCCCTGCTTGAAAAGTCAGTTGCCCCCCTGCTCGCTCGCTGCGTGCAATTCACTGCAACCAGAAAAATAAAATTCATGAGATTCATTTTTAAAACTGACTACGGGCAGGACATCAATCTTGCCAAACACGGCGGCCACATCTTCTGGTACAGCGCCCTGATGCTGTTGCTGGTGGCAGCACCGTGGCTTTTCGCCGAATATTGGCTGGCACAGCTGACCTTCATCCTGATTTATTCAATCGCTGGTCTGGGGCTGATGCTGCTGGCCGGATTCACCGGTCTGTTTTCGCTGGGGCATGCGGCCTTTCTCGGAGTGGGCGCCTATACCCAGGCGGTGATGACCAACGCCGGCGTGCCCTTCCCGATTGCACTGGCGTGTGCGGCGGGGCTGTCCGCTGCCGTAGGTCTGGTGGTCGGGCTGCCGGCGCTGCGCGTCAAGGGCATCTATCTCGGCATTGCCACACTGTCCTTCGGCTTCATCGTCGAAGAAGTGTTTGCGCGCTGGGAGTCCGTCACGGGAGGCAACTCGGGCATCCACATCAAGGCGCCCGACCTGTTCGGCTGGAAGTTGAACAGCGGGGAGGAGTTCTATTTCCTCTGTCTGGTGATTGCCATTGGCGCCACGCTGGCGATTCTGAACCTGCTGCGCTCGCCGACGGGCCGCGCCTTTGTTGCCATCCGCGACTCGGAAATCTCGGCACAAAGCATGGGCATTCACCTGGCCCGGTACAAGACGCTGTCGTTCGCGCTGTCCGCCGCACTGGCCGGAATTGCGGGAGCGCTCTACGCCCACAAGCTGCAGTTCATTTCGCCCGACCAGTTCAACATTCTGCAATCGATTGACCTGCTGCTCATGATTGTGGTCGGCGGCCTGGGGTCGGTGCACGGCGCTTTCCTGGGCGCCATCTTCCTGATTTCCATGCCGCAGGCCATTGCGCTGGTCAAGGACTACCTGCCAGCCTTCATCGGCCAGGCGCCCGGCCTGCAGGGCCTGGTGTACGGCCTGGTGCTGATTGGGTTTGTCCTGTTTGAACCCCTGGGTCTGTACGGGCGCTGGCTCAAGATCCGTACCTACCTGCAGACATTCCCGTTCTATCGAAAAGGCATGTTCAAACGCCAGAAATCCTTTCAAAAATCGGATCGACTCAAATGAGCGCCCTACAACCATCCGCCATTCAGCCCCTGCTGTCCGCAAAAAATCTAAGCGTCCGTTTTGGCGGCGTGCTGGCGGTCAACAATGTCAGTTTTGATGTCAAGCAGGGCGAGGTCTTTACCCTCATCGGTCCCAATGGTGCCGGCAAGACCACGGTGTTCAACCTGATCAGCCGCATCTACACGCCGACCTCCGGCGAGATCGACTACCTGGGAAAAAAGCTGACCGACCAGCCGCCGCACAAGATTGCCGCGCTAGGCATCGCCCGCACCTTCCAGAACATCGAGCTGTTCGAACACGCCACCGTTCTGCACAACCTGCTGATTGGCCGGCACACGCACCGGCAAACCGGTTTGTGGAGCGAGATTTTTTTCACCAAAAAAACCCGCGAAGCCGAAATTCAGGCGCGAGAAAAAGCCGAGCAGATCATCGACCTGCTGGACCTGCAGCATCACCGCGACTCCTATGTCGCCGGCCTGCCCTATGGCGTGCGCAAGGTGGTGGAACTGGCGCGTGCGCTGTGCACCGAACCCAAGCTGCTGCTGCTGGACGAACCTTCATCCGGCCTCAACGTGGAGGAAACCGACGACATGGCCTTCTGGATTCAGGACATCAAGAACGAACTCGGCATCACCGTGCTGATGGTCGAGCATGATATGACACTGGTCTCCAAGGTGTCCGACCGCGTGCTGGCCATGAACCAGGGGGAGGTGCTGGCCATGGGCACACCCCGCGAGGTACAGAACGACCCCGGTGTCATCGAGGCCTACCTTGGGTCCATCGACGATGTGTCCTCACTGCGCCGGCAACACAAGGCTGTCGACTTGCACGCAGAGGTCCGCTCATGAGCGCTGTGCCACCCCCCGTGAGCGACCAGCCCGTGCTCAAGCTGCTCAACGTCGAAAGCTCCTATGGCCCGATCAAGGCGATACGCGGCGTGAGCCTGCAGGTGCGTCGCGGTGAAATCGCCACCGTGCTGGGCTCCAACGGCGCGGGCAAGACCACCATTCTGAAAACCATCTCCGGCATCATTGATCCGCGCAAGGGCTCCATCGAATTCAAGGGCGGCAACATCACCGCGCAGGACCCGGCCTATATCGTCCAGCAGGGCCTGAGCCATGTGCCCGAGGGCCGCGAAGTGTTTCCACTGCTCAGCGTCCGCGACAACCTGTTGATGGGCGCCTACACGCGCAAGGACCGCGACGGGGTGGCACGGGACATTGAGGTCGTCTTCGGCTACTTTCCCATCCTGCGCGAGCGTGCGCTGCAGGACGCCGGCCTGCTGTCCGGCGGCCAGCAGCAGATGTTGTCGATCTCGCGCGCCCTGATGGCCTCGCCGGACCTGATCCTGCTGGACGAACCCAGCCTGGGCCTGTCCCCCAAGCTGACCAAGGAGATCTTCGAGATCGTGGTGCGCATCAACCGCGAGCGCGGCACCACGATATTGCTGGTGGAACAAAACGCCAACATGGCCCTGAACGCCTCCGACTACGGCTACGTGCTGGAAAACGGCCGCATCGTGATGGAAGACACCTGTGCCCGGCTGCGGGAAAAGGAAGACATCAAGGAGTTCTACCTGGGCATGAAGGAAGACGGCGTGCGCAGCGAGCGCCGCTGGAAGAAAAAGAAAACATGGCGGTAAATAGGACGCCCCCCCAAGCGGCCTTCGGCCGCCTCCCCCCACTGGGGGACGCCGCTGGCGGCCCGGCAAAGCCGGTTCCGCGGCGGCCTGGAATTAATTCAACTGCCGCATCTGGCTGTGGAGCTCGAAATGTCTAATCTTTGGGACTTGTCCCACATCCAGCCAGAGACCCGCGTGGTGCTCGAAGGCCAAACCATTCCCGAACTGTTCTGGAACGGCGTGGCGCAGCGGCAGGACCAGGTCTGGATGCGCCAGAAAAAACTGGGCATCTGGCGCAGCTGGTCCTGGAACCAGACCGGTGAAGCCGTGCGCGAGATCGCCGGCGGCCTGATCAGCCTGGGCTTTGCCCCCGGCGAATGCGCCTCCATCCTCTCGAACACGGTGATCGAATGGGTGCTGGCCGACCTCGCCGTGCTCAGCTGCGGCGGTGTGGCCAACGGCATTTACCCGACGGACGCTGCTTCCCAGGTGCATTACCTGTGCGAAGACTCGCGCACCACCCTGCTGTTTGTTGAAGACGACGAGCAGCTCGACAAGGCCCTTGAGGTGCGCAGCGCACTTCCCGGCCTGCGCAAGATCGTGGTGTTTGACATGGAGGGTTTGCGCGACCTTGACGAGGCTGATGTCATCAGCCTGTCTGCCCTGCGCGAGCTGGGACGCAGCTACCTCGCCGCTCACCCCGGCGTGGTGGATGAACGTGTCAAGGCCTGCCGGCCCGAAGACCTGGCCATTCTGGTCTACACCTCGGGCACCACCGGAAAGCCGAAGGGGGCCATGCACAGTCACCGGGGCCTGGTGTTCACCGCGCGCGGCTACAACACCCTGGTGGCGCAGGACGAAAACGACGAACGCATGTGTTTCCTGCCGCTGTGCCACATCGCAGAACGCATGGGTGGCGAATACTTTGCCATGTATACAGGCGCCAAGCTCAACTTTGTCGAGAACCCCGAAACCATTCCGGAAAACGTGCGCGAAATCGCGCCTACCGTGTTCACCGCGGTGCCGCGCGTCTGGGAAAAGTTCTACTCGGGCGTGATGATCGCGCTCAAGGAAGCCAGCCGCCTGCAGCAGGCGGCCTACGCCTGGGGCATTGGCGTGGGCAGCGAGATCGCCGAGCTGGTCATGGCCGGCCAGCCGGTCAGCAGCTGGCTCAAGCTGAAATTCACCATCGCCCGGTGGATCGCGCTGGACAACGCGCGCAAGCTCATAGGCATCCACCGCGCCCGCTTTTGCGTGACCGGCGCAGCACCCATCTCCCCGGAGCTGGTCAAGTGGTACATGGCGCTGGGTGTGCCAATGCTGGAGGTCTGGGGCATGACGGAAACCTGCGGCGCTTCGACCGGTGTTCCTGCCAGCCGCATCAAGCCGGGCTCCATCGGGCCGGCGGCCGGCTACAACGAGATGAAGCTCGATCCGGCCACCGGTGAAATCATGGTGCGCGGCACCAATGTCTTCATGGGCTACCTGAACCTGCCTGAGAAGACCGCAGAAACCATCGATGCCGACGGCTGGCTGCATACCGGCGACGTCGGCCTGGTGGACGGGGAAGGTTTTTACCGGATCACCGACCGCATGAAAGACATCATCATCACTGCCGGCGGGAAAAACGTGACCCCCAGCGAACTGGAAAACGAGTTGAAGTTTTCGCCCTACATCACCGATGCAGTGGTGATCGGCGACAAGCGCCCTTACCTCACTGCCATCATCATGATCGACCAGGAAAACGTCGAAAAATATGCGCAGGACCATGACGTTCCCTTCAGCAACTACCAGAGCCTGACGCGCTCGGCGGAAGTCCAGGAGCTGATTCAGGCGGAGCTGGACCGGGTCAACAAGAAGTTCGCGCGGGTCGAGCAGATCAAGAAATTTTTCCTGCTTGAAACACAGCTGAGCGCGGAGGACGAGGAACTGACGCCGACCATGAAGCTCAAGCGCAAGCTGGTCGAAAAAAAATACGCCGACACGATCGAAGCGATGTACCGCTAGGCCGAACCCACCGCCTCGCAGAGGCCTTCCCCCCTTCTTTTTAACCGTCGCCAGAAGAACCCAGCTGGCGGCAATGGCTTTGCCATGCCCATTTTTTTAGAGACGCCCCTTTTAGCTGCTGCATCCTGATCTGACTGCTGGCGTCAGGATGCCAGGCGTGACCGCGCCTGACACGTGCCAGCGATAGACCATTCATCAAACGGAGACCTCAATGAATTTCAGAACCACCGCAACCCTTGCCCTCCTGGCGCTCAGTGCCGGCCATGCCATCGCCCAGCAGGGCGTCACCAAGACCGAAATCACCCTCGGCTCCATCCAGGACCTGTCCGGCCCCCTGGCCGGCTTCGGCAAGCAGATCCGGCTGGGGATGATGCTGCGTGTGGACGAACTCAACGAGCAGGGCGGCGTCAACGGACGCAAGGTCAAGCTGCTGATCGAAGACTCCGGCTATGACCCCAAGAAGGCCATCCTGGCCGCGCAGAAACTGGTCAACCAGGACAAGATTTTCATGATGGTCGGTCACCTCGGCACGGCCCAGAATCTGGCGGCCATGCCGGTGCAGTTCGAAAAGAATGTCATCAACTTCTTTCCAATCACCGCCGCACGCGAGATGTACGAGCCACTCGACCGGCTCAAGTACGCCTTCGCCGCGACCTACTACGACCAGATCCGCATCGCAACGCCCAAGCTGATGAAGGACAGAAACATCAAGAGCGCCTGCATCATTTACCAGGACGACGACTTTGGGCAGGAGGTTCTGCGCGGTGCTGAAGCGGGCCTCAAAACCATAGGCGCGACTTTTGTTGAAAAGACCTCGTACAAACGCGGTGCAACTGATTTTTCATCCCAGGTTGCCAGAATGAAAGCCTCCGGTTGCGAAATGGTTGTGCTGGGCACCATCATCCGCGAAACCATAGGCACCATTGGGGAATCTCGCAAGACCGGTTTCAACCCCGTCTTTCTCGGCTCCAGCGCGGCCTACACCGACCTGATCCACAAGCTCGGCGGCAAGGCCATGGACGGACTGTTTGCCACCATGACATCCCAGCACCCCTACCTGGACGCCGCGGAGCAGCCAGTGCGCTTCTGGGCCAACAAGTACAAGACCAAGTTCAACGATGAGCCGACAGTTTTCTCGGTTTACGGCTACGCCGCCATTGATGCTTTCCTCCGTGGGGCCCAGAAAGCCGGGACCGATCTCACCACCGACAGCTTCATCAAGGCCATGGACACCATGGTGATCCCGCGCGACATGTTCGGCACGGCAGAGGCCAGCTTCAGCCCGACCAAGCGCCTGGGCAACAACTTCTCACGGCTTTCCCAACTGCAGGAGGGCCGCTGGAAAGTGGTGTCCGAATACGTGGCGTTCAACGGTCTGCGCCCCGTGCTGCAGAAAAACGGCACGTGGAAGATCAGCGCCGACCAGTTCAAGGACTAGGAATTGCTTCCGACACAGCCCTCGGATCAGGAACAACCCTGACAGGGTCGCGCATGTGACAAGGCCGCCCTCGGGCGGCCTTGTCGTTGATGAAGGCACGAACAGTGATGGCAGGGCTGCCCCCTAAGTGAATACGCCAGCTTGACAGGCGCGGGCGAAGGTTAAGAATGCCAAGCTGCAAGCACCTTCGTTTTACAGGAGACATCCATGAAATTCAAGACCACTCTGGCGCTGGCCGTCCTGGCACTCGGCACCAGCTACGCCACCGCCCAGCAGGGCGTGAGCAAGACCGAAATCACCCTGGGTTCCATCCAGGACCTGTCCGGGCCGATCGCGGGTTTCGGCAAGCAGGCTCGGTTGGGCATGCTGCTGCGGGTGGACGAGATCAACGAACAGGGTGGCATCAATGGCCGCAAGCTGAAGATCATCGTGGAAGACTCGGCCTACGATCCAAAGAAAGCCGTGCTGGCGGCCCAGAAGCTGGTCAACCAGGACAAGATTTTCATGATGGTCGGTCACATCGGAACAGCGCAGAATCTGGCAGCCATGCCGGTGCAGTTCGACAAGAACGTCATCAACTTCTTCCCGATCACCGCCGCGCGTGAAATGTACGAACCCTTTCACAAGCTCAAATACTCTTTCGCCGCCACCTATTTTGACCAGATCCGGAATGCCGCACCCAAGCTGGCCAAGGAAAAAGGCATCAAGAAAGTGTGCACCATGTACCAGGACGACGAGTTCGGCCTGGAGGTGATGCGCGGCGGTGAGGCGGGCCTCAAGACCATTGGCATGGAATTCGCCGAAAAAACCTCATACAAACGGGGCGCAACCGATTTCTCGTCGCAGGTGGCGAAGATGAAAGCGTCCGGCTGCGAAATGGTGGTGCTCGGCACCATCATCCGTGAAACCATTGGCGCCATCGGGGAATCGCGCAAGACCGGCTTCAACCCCGTGTTTCTCGGCTCCAGCGCGGCTTACACCGACCTGATCCACAAGTTGGGCGGCCCGGCCATGAACGGCCTGTACGCCACCATGACGGTGCAGAACCCCTACCTGGATGAAGCTTCGCAGCCCATCCGCTTCTGGGCCAACAAGTACAAGACCAAGTTCAATGAAGACCCGACCGTCTTCTCGGTCTATGGCTACAACATCATCGACACCTTTGCCAAGGCGGCACAGAAGGCTGGTCCCAACCTGACAACCGACAGCTTCATCAAGGTGATGGACACCATGACCATTCCGCCCGACATGTTCGGTAGCGCCCAGGCGACTTTCTCGCCGACCAAGCGCCTGGGCAGCGACGTGTCACGGCTGTCGCAGATTACCGATGGCAAGTGGAAGCCCGTGTCCGAGTACATCAGGTAAGCCGCAACGGGCCATCCCAACAAGCCACCTTCGGGTGGCTTTTTTCATGACACGATGTAGGCGCCCGCCCCGGTGGACAACAGCTTGCCGTCCGCACCGAGAAACTCCATACGGGTGGACGCAACGCGCGAACCCAGGCGCAGGACCTCAGCGCGCAGTTCGAAAAACTCGCCGATGGCAGGGCGCAGGTAATCGACTCGCAAGTCAATGGTGCCCAGTTTGGAGAAGCGGTGCATGCGCTGCTCCGGCGACTCACCCATGTGGCGCGCACCTATCGCAGCCATGATGGCCAGCCCCGCCATCGCGTCCAGCCCCGCGCTCACCACCCCGCCATGGATGCGGTTGTAGGCGTAGTGACCCACCAGCGATGGCCGCATGTCGATGCGGCCAACAACACCTTCGGGGCGAACCGACACCACCTTCAGACCCAAAGCCTGGTTGAAGACAATTTTTTCTTCAAAAAGTGTTTTCAGGGCAGCGATGAACTCGGGCTCGAATTCAACGATGGCGGCCGGCGGTGGGGTGGTTCGGGTCATAGGCCCAATTGTCGTGCAGCCAGGTCCTTCATGATTTCTTCGGCGCCTCCGCCAATCATCATGACCTTGACTTCACGGTAGATGCGTTCGCTTCTGGTGCCGCGCATGAAACCCATGCCGCCGAGAATCTGCACCGCCTGATCCGCGCAGAACTGCATGGTCTGCGTTGCGTGGTTCTTCAGCATGCAGACATGGGCCACCCAGTCGGCGCCGTGGTCGCCGGCATCGGCACGGTCGGCCACCGCCTCGACCCAGGCCTGGGTCGAGGCGATGCGCATCTGCATGTCCACCAGCTTGTGGCGAATCACCTGCTTGTCGACCAGCGTACTGCCAAAGGCCTTGCGCTGGCGCGCCCAGTCCAGCGCCTCGTCGTAACAAGCCTGGGCAAAACCCAACGCGGCGGCCGACATCGCCAGGCGTTCGCCGTTGAAGTTGCCCATGATGATCCTGAAACCACCGCCCTCTTCGCCGAGCAAATGGCTGGCCGGCACCCGCACGCCATCAAAGCGCAGGTGGGCCGTGTCCGAACACCACCAGCCCATTTTCGCCAGCCGGGTGCGAGACAGCCCCGGGCTGTCGCCGGGCACGAGAATCATCGAGATGCCACTGGACCCTTTGGCGCCGCCGGGCCGCCCCAAGGCGCCAACGCCCCCTTGGGGGGCAGCGAAGCGTGGGGGCTCAGTTGTGCCGCCGTCGCCGGTGCGCACCGCCACCGTGATGAAGTCCGCGCGCATGCCTGAGGTGATGAAAACCTTCTCGCCGTCAATCACATAGTCTGCCCCGTCGCGCCGCGCTGTGGTGCGCAGCGCCGCCACATCGGAGCCGCCGCCGGGCTCGGTAATCGCCAGGGCGGCAATTTTTTCGCCACGCAGCACCGGTGGAATGACCGCCTCCTGCAAGGCCGCAGAGCCATGGGCCAGCACCGGCGGCAGGCCGATGTTGTGCGAAAACAGACTGGCCAGCACACCGCCGCTGCCGCCGTAGCGGCACAAGGCCAGCGTCATTGCGTTACGCAGCCGCCAGGACGCGGGGGTCCCGCCCAGCGCCTCGGGGTAACCCAGCGCCAGCAGGCCCAGCCCGGCCGCCTGGTGATACAGGGCGCGCGGAAACTCGCCGGCGTCGTCCCACTGGCTGACATGCGGCGCGATGTCGTTCTGCGCAAAACGCCGGACCGACGCGGTGACCTCCACCAGCATATCGAGATCGGCGGAAGAAGAATTCATGCTTCAAACCTCAACAAGACCTGGCCTGGCGCCGTCTGCTGGCCGGGTGCCACCGCCACGACCGCCACCACTGCATCACGCGTCGCACACACCGCATGTTCGAGCTTCATCGACTCGATGACCAGCAAGGTGTCGCCGCGCCTGACTGATTCGCCGGCGCTCACCTGGACGGCGATCACCTTGCCGTTGAACGGGGCCCGCAGTTCCATGGACTGGTTGCCTGGGGTCAGCCCGGCCGCAGGCTCGAAACTCGCGTCTCTCAGCCACACCTCCGTCTCGCCGACCTGCACATGCCAACGCCCGCCGGTCACCTGACAGGCCTGTACCGTGTGGCTCAGGCCATCGACCGTGACACGCATTCGGCCGTCGCTGCCACGCACACACACGACCGCGTGTTGCTGCGTGCCCGACGAAACTTCCAGCCCACCCGCTCCGGTTTCCGTCACGGTGATGGCCAGCACCTGTTCGCCATGCACCACCCGCAAGGCCTTGCCGAAGGGGCAGGGCAAGGCCAGCGCAGCGCCGCCGCTGCCCTGAAAATACATCCCCACGGCCGCTGGCAACAACACCTGCGTTTGCCCGTGCTGCAGGGTTTTGCGAATGCCGTCACCGTGTTCGGCCAGAAAGGGAATCAGCGCCTGGCCGGCGCGGAAAACCGGGTGTGCCAGGCATGCCGCCAGAAAAGCGCGGTTGGTCGGCAGCCCCAGCACCTGCGTGCCGGCCAGCGCTGCGATCAGCCGGTCAATCGCCTGCGCCCGTGTCGCCCCACGCACGATCAGCTTGCCCAGCATGGAGTCGTAAAACGGCGTGACCTCGCCAGCGGCCTGCAGCGCATGGTCAAAACGCGCGTGCGCAGGCTCCATGAAGTGCTGCACCCGCCCGGCATGTGGCGAAAAATTTTCGTCCTCGGCGCACAGGCGCACCTCGATGGCATGGCCGCTGAAGGTGATTTCTTCCTGGCGCAGCGGCAGCGACTCGCCCTGGGCGATGCGCAACTGCCACTCGACCAGGTCCAGGCCAGTGACGGCTTCGGTGACCGGGTGCTCGACCTGCAGCCGGGTGTTCATCTCCATCAAAAAAAATTGAGCCGCCCCGCTTTTCACTTCGTGTAATACGCTGCCCCCCGGGGGGGTGCCGCGCCTGCGGCCCGGCGAAGCCGGTTCCGCGGCCCCGGCTGGTGGAGAGGCAGCCTCCACTAAAAACTCTACCGTGCCAGCGCCTACATAGCCCGCCGCCTGCGCCAGCGCCACTGCGCAGGCGCCCATGCGTTCGCGCAGGTCAGCGTTCACTGCCGGACTCGGCGACTCTTCAATCAGTTTCTGGTGCCGCCGCTGTACCGAGCAGTCGCGCTCTCCGAGATGGATGCAGTCACCATGCGCATCGGCGAACACCTGCACCTCGACGTGGCGCGGATTCAGGAGCGCGCGCTCCAGCAGCAGGTCGCCGCTGCCGAAGGACGAGAGCGCTTCGGAACGCGCGCTGTCCAGCGCTGCCTGCAAAGCCGAGGCATCCGTCACCAGACGCATGCCGCGCCCGCCACCGCCGGCCGTGGCTTTCACCATCAGCGGGTAGCCCACTTTCTCCGCCTCGGCGGCCAACCCCTCATTCGACTGGTCGGCGCCCTGGTAGCCCGGCAGGCAGGGAACGTTCCGCGCCAGTGCAAGCTGTTTGGCAGCGGCCTTGTTGCCCAGGGCGCGGATGGCAGACGGCGGTGGCCCGACCCAGGTCAGGCCGGCATCAATCACGGCCTGCGCAAAATCCGCGTTTTCGCTGAGGAACCCATAGCCGGGATGCACCGCATCGGCGCCGGCGGCCTTTGCGGCAGCCAGCAACTTGTCGATGCGCAGGTAGGAGTCGGCCGAGAGCATGCCGCCCAGCGCCACCGCACTGCCCGCTTCCTGCACATGCAGGGCCTGCGCGTCAGCGTCGGAATACACGGCCACGGTGGCGATGCCCATGCGGTGTGCGGTGCGGATGATGCGACGGGCGATTTCGCCGCGGTTGGCGATCAGCAGGCAGCTTATGGGGGCGGTCGGAGTCGTGGTGCTCATGCTGCCCACCCGGGCTTGCGCTTTTGCGCAAAGGCCGCCAGGCCTTCAGCAGCTTCCGGGCTGCGCAGGTTTGCTGCAAATTTGATAGCTGCTTGCGCAGGCAGGTCAAGGGTTGGCAACTGATTTAGCATGTAAATCAGGGCCTTGGTGTGGGCCACAGCGCCCGGGGCCGACCGGCGCAGCGCGCTGATGCGATGGGCCACGGCGGCTGGCAGATCATCGGCAACCTCGTCCACCAGACCTTGGTCCAGCGCCTGCTGTGCGGAAAGTTTCTCCCCGGACAACATCAGCTGCCGCGCCAGCCTGTCACCCAGCCGCCTGTGTACAAATGGCGCAATTTGCGCCGGCACCACACCCAGCGTGACCTCAGGGGTGGCAAACACGGCGGCAGGTGTGGCCAGGACAAAGTCACCGCAACACAGCAGCCCCAGGCCGCCACCCATGGCCGGGCCGTCTACCGCCACCAGCAAGATTTGCGGCAAGGCACACAGTTTGCCGAGCAGGTGGCCAAAGCCTGCGTTCATGGCAATCAGCGGATCGATTTGCCCGGGCGGCAAGGTCTGCCCTATCGACCGGGCAAAGCCGCCCAGACTGCCACCCGCACAAAACGAGCCACCGCTGCCTTGCAGCACGACAAAACGCAAGGCGGTGTCCTGTGCGGCGCGTTCGCAGGCCTGTGCCAGCGCGGCCACCACCTCATCGGTCAGCGCGTTGCGTGTGGCCGGATCGTTCAGGGTCCAGTGTTCGACTTCCCCCAAGCGGGTGATCTGCAGCTTGTCGCTCATGGCTGTGGTCATCCTCAGGCGGCAGGTTTCTTGCTGCTTTTGGCCAGGCCCATGTACTTGGCGATGATGCCCATCATCACCTCGTCGGCACCACCGCCTATCGAGGCCAGCCGGCCGTCGCGAAACATGCGCGCCACCTTGTTCTCCCAGGTGAACCCCATGCCGCCCCAGAACTGCAGGCAGGTGTCAGGCACCAGCCGGTTCAGCCGCCCGGCCTTGAGCTTGGCCATGGAGGCGAGCTCGGTCACGTCCTGGCCCTGCACATACAGCTCGCAGGCGCGGTAGGTCATGGCGCGCAGGCTTTCGACCTCGGTCTTCATCTCGGCCAGCTTGAACTGCACCCACTGCTGGTCGGCCAGCGTGGCGCCGAAAAGCTTGCGCTCGTGCGCCCACGCCACCGTCCAGTCAATGCAATTCGTCAGCGACTGGATGCAGCTGGCCGCACACCAGAGACGCTCTTCCTGGAACTGCATCATCTGGTACATGAAGCCCGAACCTTCGGCGCCTATCAGGTAACGCTGCGGCACCCGCACTTCGTCGAAATAGATCAGGCCGGTGTCACTGGCATTCATGCCAATCTTCCTGATCTTTTTGCCGACTTCGATGCCCTTGCGCAGCTTGCCGCCTTCACGCATCGGCACCATGACCAGGCTTTTGTTCTTGTGCTGGGGCCCCTCGCCGGTGTTGACCAGCATGCACATCCAGTCGGCCTGCAGGCTGTTGGTGATCCACATCTTCTGGCCGCTGATCACATAGTCGCCGCCATCCTTGCGCGCATGGCTTTTGATGGACGCCACGTCACTGCCGGCGCCCGGCTCGCTCACGCCAATGCAGCCGACCATGTCACCTGCAATCGCCGGAGCCAGGAATTCACGCTTGAGCTCGTCACTGCCGAAACGCGCCAGCGCCGGCGTACACATGTCGGTCTGCACACCAATGGCCATGGGGATGCCGCCGCAGTCGATATGACCCAGCGCCTCGGCCATGGCGACGCCGTAGGAGTAGTCGAGACCTGCACCGCCATACGCTTCAGGCTTGGTCAGTCCCAACAAGCCGAGATTGCCAAGTTTCTTGAAAACCTCGTGAGCGGGAAAGATCTCAGCCGCCTCCCATTCGTCCACATGCGGGTTGATCTCGGCGTCGACAAATCGCTTGAGGGTCTTCTGGATTTCGAGGTGCTCGTGGGTGTATTGCATGCTTGTCTCCTTGGGTCTGTCCATTCACATGCGCGCCACGCCAAACTGCATGGGCCGCAACTGCCGGATGTCGGCCTCGGCACACATGGCCAGGCACTGCACCAGCACCGCCCGTGTATCGCGCGGATCAATCACACCGTCGTCGAGCAGCAGGCCGGAGGTGTAGAAGGCATCGGCCTGCGCCTCGAACACGGCGACGATCTTGTCGAACTGGGCCTGCGACTGCGCCGCATCAATGGGGACGCCTTTACGCACCATCGCGGCCTCCGTCACGATCTGCATGGTGCGCGCGGCCTGTTCGCCACCCATGACCGCGGTTTTGGCACTCGGCCAGCTGAACAGGAAACGCGGTGCATACCCGCGACCACACATGCCGTAGTTGCCGGCGCCAAACGAGGCGCCGCACTGGATGGTGATCTGCGGCACGGTGGCATGGGTGACCGCCTGGATCATCTTGGAGCCGTGTTTGATCATGCCGCCCTGCTCCGCGTCCTTGCCAACCATGTAGCCGGTGGTGTTCTGCAGGTAGACGATGGGATGGCCAAGCTGGCACATCAGCTGGATGAAATGGGTGGCCTTGTTCGCGCCCGCCACGTCGATGGGGCCGTTGTTGCTGATGATGCCCACGGCGTGACCGCCAATCGCCGCCTGCACACAGACTGTGGCAGCACCGTACAGCGCCTTGAAGGGCAGAAAGTCCGAGCCATCGACCAGCCGTGTTATCACTTCATGCATGTCCACCGGCTGGCGCAGATCGCCGGCCATCAGCCCGAGCAGGTCTTCGGCCGGGTACAGCGGTTCTCTTGCTACTGAATTAATAGCTATTTGCGCACGTCCTGCCTGGGCTGGAGGCCGATTTGACCATGCAGTCCGGGCCACGACCTGGCGCGCCAGGCCCAGCGCGTGACGGTCGTCCTCGGCCAGCTGTTCACCGAGGCCCGACACACTGGTGTGCATGGCGGCGCCGCCGAGTTCCTCTTCGGTGGCCACCTCGCCGGTGGCCGCCATCAGCAAAGGCGGGCCGGCCAGAAAGGCGCGCGAGCGGTTGCGCACCATGATCACCACATCGCTCAGGCCCGGCATGTAGGCTCCGCCCGCCGTGCCGGAGCCGTGCTGCACGGTGATGACCGGAATACCCGCCGCCGACAGGCGCGCGAGGTTGCGGAACAGGGCACCGCCGTGGACAAAACCCTCGACGCGGTAACGCATCAGGTTGGCGCCGGCGCTTTCCACCAGATGAATGAATGGCAGCTTGTTCTGCAGCGCGATCTCCTGCACCCGCAGGATTTTCTCCAGCCCCATGGCCTGAATGGCGCCGGCCTCGATGCCCGAGTCGCTGGCCACGACCATGCAGCGCGCGCCCTCGATGAACCCGATGCCCGCCACAATGCCACCACCGGGCACGGAACGTGCCCCCACGCTCCCCACTTCGTGTGGTTCGCTGCCCCCCGAGGCGGCCCTCGCGCCTTGGGGCGGCCCGGCGTCGCTCGCCGCAGGGTCCTTGTGGTCCTGCATGAACCCGGCCAGCGAACACAAAGGCAGCCAGGGCGCGCCCGGGTCCAGCAGCAGCGCCACCCGTTCACGCGGCAGCAGCTGGCCGCGTTTGTCGAACACCGGTTTTGATTTCGCAGAAGCCTGGGCGGCACGGCCCTCCAGCGCGCGCAGCGCCGCGATTCGCCCCAGCATGGCGTCGCGCCTTTGCACGGCGACGCTGCCTTCGGCATTCCAGGCGGTCTGAAAAACCGTCATTTCTGGAAAACCTTCGGCGTCGTGGCCAGATGAAACCCATCAAACGGTTTCACGGCACCGCGCTGCTGCGCCTCGGCATCGGGCAGGCGCATGGGCCAGCCCAAACGCACCTGCGGCCGCGCGCCGTCCACCCGCAACACGCTGCCGCTGATGAAGCTGGCCGCCGGGCTCAGCAGAAACACAATGGCGGCCGAGGTTTCCGCCTCGGTGCCGAAGCGGCCCAGCGGCACCGTGCTGCGCATCTCGCGCAACATCTCCCCGGCCTCGGGCGGGTAGTGGTCCATGCCGCTCGATGCGATGTAACCCGGCGCCACCGCATTGACCCGCACGCCGCTGTGCGCCCACTCGGCGGCGGCGGTTTCGGTGAAGCTGACCATGCCGGCCCGCGCCGCGCCGCTGTGGCCCATGGAGGGCATGGAACCCCAGATGTCGGCCACGATGTTGACAATGGCCCCGCCATGCGCTGCCATCGCCTGCAGGTAACACTCGCGCGCCATCAGGAAACCGCCCGTCAGGTTGGTGTTGAGGACCGCTTCCCAGCCCTTGGCGCTGATGCTTTCCAGCGGCGCAATGTACTGCCCACCCGCGTTGTTGACCAGGCCATCGATACGGCCGTGGGCCAGCACGATGGCAGCGACCGTCGTCTGCACGGCAGCCTCCTGGCGGATGTCGCAGGGGTGGAAACTGGCGCGGCCTCCGGAGGCCACAATCTCGCCGGCCACCTCGTGCAGCTTCTCGATCTTGCGGCCAATCAGCACCACATGCGCGCCCAGGGCTGCCAGCTCGTGCGCCGTGCAGCGGCCTATGCCGGAGCCGCCACCGGTGACGACCACCACCTTGCCGGCAAACAGGCCGGCGCTGAAAACGGAACGGTAAGTCATGCTCGGGCTTTCCTTGTGGGGGGCGTCCGCTCGTCGCCGATGAACAGCGCCATGGCTGCGTCGGCCAGCTCATCGAGCGACGCGCCTTTTTTGGCGTCAAACCACTGCGCCGACCAGTTCAGCGCACCAAAAATCAGCAGCCGCGCCAGCTTCACCGGTGCCTGTAGCCGGCCCTGGTTGCTCAGGGCCTGGAGCACCGGCTCCCAGACAGACTCGTAGTCGCCCTGCAGCCTGGCCAGCGATGCGCGTTGCCTGGCGGTGATGGAGCGCGACTCGTACAGCATCACGGGAATGAAGTCGCTGCCCGGGCCCAGCAGCACGTCAAAATGGTTGCGGATCAACACGCGCAGCAAGGCCGCCGCGTCGGGTGTGGAGGGTGCCGCCGCCTCCAGCGCCGCCGCCTGCCGGGCCATGGCCGAACGCATACCCTCCTCCATCACGGCATACAGCAGCGCACCCTTGCTTTTGAAGTGATAGAAAGGCGAGCCGCTGTGCATTCCGACGGCTGCCGCGATATCGCGCGTGCTGGTGCCGTCAAACCCCTTGCGGCGAAACAGCCGCGCGGCGGAGTTGACCAGCTCCACCCGCCGGTTGCCGTCGTCGCGTTCGCCGGGCGTCTTGCGTGGCCGGCCGCGCGGTCGCTTTTCTGCCACTTCGACAGCAGCAACCGGCAGGGCCAGCGTCCGCCCGGCCGGTCGGGTACGAGCAGGTGTTTTGTCCATGGAATGCGACCATAACAAAAGCTGTTATTTTTAGCAAGCGCGTGCTTTGTAAAAATAGGCGCCAACTGCGGCACCGGGGCGCAAGCCCGGCTGACTACACTGGGGACCTCCCCAAAACAAAGTCGAAGCATTGATGGACCTCCTTTTTCTGGCGCTCATGATCGCCGCCGGCGCCTATGCGCTCAAATCGGGCTACGAACGCAAGCGCATCGCCTTGCTGGGCAGCCACCTCGGCCAATACCAGATCGAAAAGCTCATGGAAAGCCTGGTGGAAGGCTATATGCGCGCACTTCGTGAGGACGACCCGCAGCGCCGCGAAAGCATCTGGAACCTGTTGACGAGCACCGAGACCCAGCTGTGCGAGCAGTTCAACAACTTCGTGGCCGGGTTCTCCCGCGTGGAAGGCGCTGCCGCACGCGTGAGCCGGCTTCCCCTCCCCCTGCCCTACGCCGACAGGCTCTTTCCCGCAGCGACTTTCGACTTGCGCCAGGTCCTGCTGGTGCATGCAGAAGGACTCACGCGAGCCGCCAAAGGCACGTCCGGACAATCGCCCAAAGCCAAGGCCTTCACCCTGTCCGCCGAGATGTTCCTGATGCAGCACAGCTGCCACTGGTTCTGCAAATCCAGGGCCGTCGCCTCTGCCCGGCTGCTGGTTCGCCACAAGACGACTTACGAGCAGGTGCTGGCGTCGGTGGCGCCGGAAACGCGCCGCGCCTACCTCGCGCTGGTCGGCTCTTGAATCAATGCCATCAGGGGAGCAGCCCCTGTGCACGCTCGAGCAGCAACTCGCGCTCGCGCAGGTTGCCCGCCAGCGCCGCGGCGCGTTCAAATTCATGGCGCGCCTCGTCGTTGCGGCCCAGCCTGGCGAGCAGGTCGCCGCGCACGCCGGGCAGCCACTGGTAGTTCTGCAGGGCTTTGTCGCCACGCAGCACGTCGATGATGGCCAGCCCGGCCGCCGGCCCGAAGGCCATGCTGACCGCCACGGCGCGGTTGAGCTCCACCACGGGTGAGGGTGCGGTTTGTGCCAGCGCGTCGTACAGGGCGGCAATACGCACCCAGTCGGTCTCCGCGGACGTTGGTGCGCGGGCATGGCAGGCGGCGATGGCGGCCTGCAGCGCATACGGCCCCAGGACGCGGGCTGACGACTCGGCCAGCGCCAGCGCCATGTCGAGCGCGGCCAGCCCCCTGCGGATCAGGAGATGGTCCCAGCGCGCCCGGTTCTGGTCGGCCAGCAGTATCGGCCGGCCGGCGGCATCGACCCGGGCGGCCATGCGCGAGGCCTGCAGCTCCATCAGTGCCAGCAAACCCTGCACCTCGGACTCGCCCGTTGCCAGCCCGGCCAGCATGCGGCCCAGACGCAACGCTTCGTCGGTCAGTGCGGGCCGCATCCAGTGGTCGCCGGCGGTGGCGGTGTAACCCTCGTTGAACAGCAGGTAAACCACCTCCAGCACCGAAGCCAGACGTGCGCCCAATTCATCCCCGCGTGGTACTTCGAACGGCACCCGTGCCTCGGCCAGGGTGCGCTTGGCGCGCACGATGCGCTGGGCCATCGTGGGCTCAGGCACCAGGAAGGCGCGGGCGATTTCATGCGTGCTCAGGCCGCCCAGCAGCTTGAGCGTCAGCGCCAGCCGCGCCTCGGTGGAAAGCACCGGGTGGCAGGCAGTGAAGATCAGGCGCAGCAGGTCGTCGCCGATCTCGTCCTGCCGGGCCTCGTCCAGCGCGTCCACGAAATCGGGCACGACCAGCACTTCCAGCGCCTGCAGCTCATGGCCGATCTGCTCCAGCTTATCGCCCTGCATCTTCTGGTGCCGCAGGTGGTCCAGCGCGCGGTTTTTGGCCACCCGCATCAGCCAGGCGCCGGGATTGTCCGGCACACCCTTGCCAGGCCAGCTTTCCAGCGCGGAAACCAGCGCGTCCTGCGCCAGCTCCTCGGCCAGCCCGATGTCGCGCACCATGCGCGCCACCGAAGCCACGATCTTCGCGGACTCGATGCGCCAGACGGCGGAAATCGCTTCATGGGTGGAAGAATGCATGAATCAATGGTAACGGCATGCCTCAGGCGCCAGGCGCAACGAGCGGCACGGAATGAGTGAGTGCTGGACCTCTTCAATCAAGCAGGGCGCGGGTCCGGCCTTGCCGGCCCGCAGGCGCAGCGGCCCCCTCGGGGGGGCAGGGCGCTACACGCAGTGAGCAACCGTGGGGGGTCAACTGGCCATCCAGAAAACCTCCCAGACGTGACCGTCCAGATCGGTGAAGCCGTGGCTGTACATGAAGCCATGGTCCTGCGACGGGTTGGGCGCGCTGCCGCCAGCGGCCAGTGCTTTCTTCACCAGCTCATCCACTTCGGAGCGGCTTTCACATGAGAGGGCAATCAGCACCTCGGTGGTCTTTGTGGCATCGGCAATCGGTTTCTTCGTGAAGCCCTGGAAGAAGGACTCGATCAGCAGCATCACGTAGTTGTGATCCTCGCTGATGACCATGCAGGCGCCCTGCTCGTTGGTGAACTGCGGGTTGAAGGAAAAGCCCAGGCTCTTGAAGAAGGCCTGGCTCTTTTCCATGTTCTTGATGGGCAAGTTGACGAAAATCTGGCGTGACATGGTTGTTCCTTTGAAGATGGTTTCAATAAGGCCGCGGCTCTCAGGCTTTGTCTGCTTTGGCCTTGAGATTGGAGAGGCCGGCTTCGAAATCTGCGCCGATCATCTTGTCCATGTTGAAAATCACACCCATGAACTTTGAAAGGAAGGGCGCAGGGCCTTGCATGGCCCAGGTGACCTGTGTGGTCTGACCTCCAGGTACCAGTGAAAAGGTGATCAGGTTGTTGGTCTTGAAGGGTGCGGTCATGTCGAGCCGCATCTGTACCTGCGAAGGCGCCATGGCCTGCACGATTTCAAAGCTGCCGCTGCCTGACTTCCTGCTTTCGAAATCGTAGTGGGCGCCGGGCCCGATGAACGGACCGCTGTAGCGGCCTGTCATCTCCGGGTCTTTCAGCGCATACGGGTTCCAGGTATTGAAAGCCCGGACGTCGTTCACCAGCGGGAAGATTTTTTCAGCCGCTGCGGCAATGCTGGTGCTGCGAGACACACGGAAAGTGTCGGGCCGTTGCAAAGCAATGACCGCAACGACAGCGATGGCCAGCACAATCAGCCCCAGCAGGGTGAGCAAGGTGGTTTTGATCATGGCGCGCCTCTTACTTCAGGCTGGGCGTGTTCATCTCGCGGAAACGCTCGACCTGCGCACTGGGCTCGAAGTCGTCGAGTTCATACAGCTGGCGGACCTCGATCACGGCCGGCGCGTTTTCGCCAACAGGGTTGGGAAAGCGTCGCGACCACTCCAGCGCCTCCTCGCGGCTGCGCACCTGGATGGTGGTGAAGCCGGCAATCAGTTCCTTGGCTTCCGCGAAAGGGCCGTCAACCACGGTGCGCTTCTGGCCGTCGTAGTGGATGCGCCAGCCCTTGCGGCTGGGCTGCAGCCCACTGCCATCGAGCAGCACCCCGGCCTTGACCATTTCCTCGTGGAAGTCGGCCATGGCAGCCATCAGTTTTTCGTCGGGGGTCTGCGGGGTGGTCTCGGCCTCGAACTCGGGTGTCGATTTGACGATGATCATGAATCGCATGGGGTCGCTCCTTTTTCAGTTGGATGGCAGGCTTTTTGCGGCCCGTACCCACACGACGAAGCAAAGCATGCGAGATCGACATGCCGAATCTGAAAAAAAATGTAACGAAGAGCGGTGGAGCCCCGACTCCTCTGCCAAATCAGGCCGGCGCCATTATTCTGTGGGCGCCAACAGCTATCGATTCAGGATCAATTCAGATGAAGCAGGGGCCGGTGGCCCTTATCTCCAGGGTGGCCCACTCGGCCGCAGGGCACTGGCCCGCAATCGCGACCGCCTCCTCGCGGGTCTGGCAATCAATCAGAAAAAAACCTCCGACCATTTCCTTGGCTTCGGCGAAAGGTCCATCCAGCACATGCGTCCGATCCCCGCGGACCTGGACCCGCGCGGCCTCATTCTGCGACGCCAGAGATTCGGTGGCCAGCAACAGACCACGCGCCTTCAGGTCTGCAGCAAAGTCCAGCATGCGCCCATACACGGCGCGGCCTTCGTCCTCGGTACGCATCAGCCGCTGGCCGACCTGCTCATGAATTAACAACATGTAAGCCATGGTTTTCCTCAGTCCACAAAAAAGTCAGGAATGAAATTTTTTGTGCCCGGTGTCACCGAGTATTTTTCCAGATCGGTCACGCCATGTGCGGCCAACAGCTCGTCGTCAATGTAGAAATGACCGGTGGCCGGGTTTGGACTGGTCAGGATCAGCCAGGCCGCGTCCGAAAGAATCTCCGGCTTGCGGCACAGCTTCAGGTCCACGCCGGGAATCATCTGCAGTGCCGCCGTGGCAATCGCGGTGCGCGGCCACAGGCTGTTGACGGCGATGCCGTATTTTTTGAACTCCCCGGAATGACCCAGGGTGCACATGCTCATGCCGTACTTGGCCATGGTGTAGGCCGTGTGGTTCTCGAACCAATGAGGCTTCATGCTCAGCGGCGGCGACATGGTGAGCACCTGTGGCTTGCGCCCGGCCAGCGCGGATTTTTTCAACTCCGCCAGACATGCCTGGGTGCACAGGTAAGTGCCACGCGCGTTGATACCGTTCATCAGGTCATAACGCTTCATCGGTGTGTGTTCGGTGTCGGTCAGGCTGATGGCGCTGGCGTTGTTGACCAGGATGTCGATGCCGCCGAAAGTGTTCACCGCCTTGGCCACTGCCGCCGTCACCGCGTCTTCATCACGGATATCCACCGCCAGCGGCAGCGCCTGGCCACCGGCGGCCTTCACCGCTTCGGCCGCGCTGTAAATCGTGCCCGGCAGCTTGGGGTTGGGGTCGGTGGTTTTGGCCAGGATCACGATGTTGGCGCCGTCGGCCGCGGCACGGGTGGCAATCGCCAGGCCAATGCCACGCGAGGCGCCAGTGATGAACAGGGTTTTGCCTTTGAGACCGGGTACTGAACTCATGATGCCTCCTGAATGCTACATAATTAATAGCTGCTTGCGCATACCGAATAAGGGCCCCAGGCCAATTTGACCTCAAACCTTGGAGAAATCCGGCTTGCGCTTCTGCATGAAGGCGCCAAAGGCCTCGCGGGCGGCCGGCTCCTTGAGCATGCGGCCAAAACTCACGCCCTCCTCGGCCATGCGCTCGGCAACCATGCCAGCCTGGCCCTTTTTCATCAGGCGCTTGGTTTCCACCAGTGAGCTCAGCGGTTTGGCCGCAAGTTTTTGCGCCTGGCGCTGCGCCAGGGCATTGGCTTCGGCAGGAGGAACGATGCGGTTGATCAGGCCCATCTCGAGCGCCGACTCGGCGGTGAACGGCTCGCCGAGCAGCAACGCTTCGGCCGCGCGCGCGTAACCCATGAGTTGCGGCGCCAGAAAGCTCGACGCCGCTTCCGGGCACAGGCCCAGATTCACAAACGGCATGGAAAAGGCAGCATTGTCGCCGGCATAAACCAGGTCGCAATGCAGCAGCAAGGTGGTGCCTATGCCCACCGCGGGGCCGCACACGGCAGCCACCAGCGGCTTGGGAAAGGTGCTGATGCCGCGCAGAAAGCGGAACACCGGCGACTCGGGGGTGGCGGGCGGGCCGTTGAGGAAATCACCGATGTCGTTGCCGGCCGAGAAAATGCTTTCATGGCCCTGGATCACCACGGCGCGCACCGCAGGGTCCGCGTTCGCAGCGTCGAGCGCGTCGGCCATGGCGGCGTACATGGCCGAGGTGATGGAGTTTTTCTTCTCGACCCGGCTCAGGGTGATGGTCATCACCGCGTTGTCGGTGTGGACCAGGATGTCTGTACTCATGTGGTGCTTTCCAGTTTTTGTTTGACGAAACAGATACAGACGCCAACCCTTCCAGGCCAACCGGGGCCGCGGATCTGGCTTTGCCAGTCCGCAGGCGCAGCGGCCCCTCTTCTTCGTTCAAGGGGCAGCGCACCGCCGTAGGCTCGCGAAGCGACAAGCGTGGGGGCCATCTTCATTCCTTGTAATAAACGACCTGGTGTGTCGTCACCAGCAATTGGCCGGCTTCGTTCCATAACTGCGCCGTCTGGTCGAAATAGCCGCTGCGAAAGGCCTGGGCCTGCGTCTGCCCCAGCAGGTAGCCGCTACCTGTGGCTTGCAGCAGGGCTGCATCGGCATGGTAATACACCGTCATCGACACTGTGCCGACGGGAACCAGCAGCGGACGTCGCTTCCAGACGCGCGGGTAAAACACATCCGACAGCGCCGTGAGCGAGGCGAAATCGAGCGGCCGGGGCGGGTCGTCGCGCAGCCACAGCAGGGTGCGGCTTGCGCCCTGGTCCGCCCCGTGCCACTCGACAGGAATGGCGCCTTCGGCAAAACGCATCTCATACCGCTTGACCCACTCGACCCGGGTCGGGCCGCCGGCGCGGGCTACATCGGCAGGGGCTGCGACGGCCGGCATGGCGTGTTCGTCGGCGCCCCAGGTGTCACGCCGCAGGCCGAAAAAGGCGGTGCCGGTCAGCACCGTCGCGCCGTCTTGCTGCATCTCGATCACCCAGTGCTGGGTAGACCGGTTGGTGCGCGCGGGGCGCGCGCTCACGGTGAACGGCCCATCCGCCAGCGCGGCGGCGAAGTTGACGGTCAGCGAAATCGGATCGCCCAGGCGCTGCGGATGCTGCAGCACGGCATTCAGGGCCTGCGCCGCCGTGACACCACCGAATGGGCCGACCATGTTGGCATACGCCGCGCTGGTGTGGCCGAGACATGTCCCGTCGGGCTGCGCCTGCAAGGCCACCGCGGTATCAAAAGGATGAAAACTCATGGTCAGAGTATGCCGCCGACATCGGTTTCAGGCAGTCGTACCGGGGACGCCAGCCACCAGGCTGGCCCGGCGCATGCGCTCGAGCATCTGCACCGTGCGCGGCCACAGGTTCTGGCGGAACTGCTGCCTGAAAAAGCCGAAATGGCCGATGCGCTTGACGCCCAGCTCGTCAGGCGTGATGCGCTCGAAACTGCGCGAGGCGCCGCTGTACAGGTTGATCAGGTTTTGCGTGCCGCGCCAGGTCATCAGCTCATCGTCGGTGATGGAGAGCGCCAGCACCGGAAACCTGGCCTGCGCATAGGCCAGGCGCGCGCCTTCGCCTTCGGCACCCACGCTGTAAAGCGGATCCAGGCACCACTTGCGCCACTGCAGCATCACACCCGCCGGCAGGTCGCCCACTTTTTTCAGTTTGCGCCCGGGAAAATAGCCGCACAGGCGTGTGGCCAGCGGCACCAGCACGTACCAGAAATAGAGAATCATGCGTCTGAGCTGCGGCGCGTTGTCGCGCCAGTAACCACTGCCGGCGGCAATGCTGACCAGCCCGTCCACCTTGCCCTGGTTTTTCAGGAAGCCCGGCAGTTGTGCGCCCAGGCTGTGGCCCAGCAGGTAGAGCGGTGCATCCGGTAAGGCGGCCTTGGCCGAATCGACAACCGCCTCATAGTCGCTCGCCCAATCAAAGAGATCGGCCCGGAAGCCACGCAGCGATCCATCCGGCGTACCGGGCAGCGACTCGCCGGAACCGCGGTAGTCAAACGTCGTGACCCGAAAGCCCTGGCCCGACAACCATTCGGCAAACGGCGCGTAATAGTCCTGTCGTACCCCCATCGCCCCGCCAATCACCACGCTGGCCCGCGCAGGCGTGCCGGCGTGGTAAACCCGCAAGGCGAGTTGGGAAGTGCCCGATTCCAGAACCTGTTGTTGCATGACTCGTTTCCTCCAACAAACCACCATTCCCGACGGCGTAGCGAGCGGGATGCAGTGCGAGGCGCGGGTGCCCGAAGAAAACCGGAGCGACCTTCAGGGTCGTGAGGATTTTCTTGGGGCTGCAACGACGCAATGCGCCCGCGCAGTAGCCGTCAAACTCTCTCGAAGATGCCGGCGGCGCCTTGTCCCATGCCCACACACATCGTCACCATGCCGTACTTCAGCTGGTGCCGGTGCAGCGCATGGATCACGGTCGCGGCGCGGATCGCACCGGTGGCGCCCAGCGGGTGGCCCAGCGCAATCGCGCCGCCCATCGGGTTCACTTTCGCCGCATTCAGGCCCAGCGTGTTGATAACCGCCAGCGATTGCGCGGCAAACGCTTCATTCAATTCATACCAGTCCATGTCGTCCTGCTGCAGGCCGGCATAACGCAAGGCGGCGGGAATGGCCTCGATCGGGCCTATGCCCATGATGTGCGGCGGCACACCCTTGGCCGCGTAACTGACAAAACGCGCGAGTGGCTTGAGGCCGTGTTCCTTGACCGCCTTTTCGCTGGCCAGGATCAGCGCACCGGCGCCATCCGACGTCTGCGAGCTGTTGCCCGCCGTGACCGAGCCGCGCGCAGCGAACACGGTCTTGAGTTTGGCCAGCCCTTCGAGCGAGGTGTCGGGGCGTGGGCCTTCGTCCAGGCTGACGGTGCGGGTTTTGCTGATGACTTCGCCGCTCTCCAGGTCCGGCGAGCGGTCGGTGACCTCGACCGGCGTGATCTCGGCGGTGAACTCGCCGGCCTGCTGCGCCTTGATCGCCTTCTGGTGCGACTCGACCGCAAACTGATCCTGCGCCTCGCGCGAGACTTTCCACTGCTGCGCGACTTTTTCAGCCGTCAGGCCCATGCCATAGGCGATGCCGATGTTCTCGTCGTTGGCAAACATGGCCGGCGACAGCGAGGGCGAGTTGCCAGACATGGGCACCATGCTCATGCTTTCGGTGCCGGCGGCAATCATCACGTCGGCCTCGCCGACACGGATGCGATCGGCCGCCATCTGGATGGCGGAGAGACCAGAGGCACAAAAACGGTTGACGGTGATGCCACCGACGCTGGTCGGCAGGCCGGCCAGCACCGCGCCAATACGCGCAATGTTCAGGCCCTGCGGGCCTTCGGGAATGGCACAGCCGCAAATGAGGTCTTCGATGGCCTTCGGGTCCAGCGTCGGCACTTGCGCCAACGCCGCCTGTAGCGCGCGCACCAGCAGTTCGTCGGGTCGGGTGTTGCGGAAAAACCCCCGGTGCGAGCGCCCGATGGGCGTGCGCGTGGCGGCGACGATGTAGGCTTCCTGGACTTGTTTGGACATGATGTCAGTTCCTTTGATTCTTTAATTTTTTCGCGGGCCGGAAGGTATCCAGGCCCAGACAAATTCACACTCGACCGGCTCCACGCCGGCCTCGTCGGTCACCGTGACGGCAACCGTTACTTCGCCCTTGTCGCTGGCCTGCATGGCGGCGCGCTGCTCGTCGCTCAGGGTCGCCACGGCGCGCAGCGCGCCGGTGGCGCGCTTTTTGAAGGCCATCTTCAGCTCCTTGGCCAAAGGGATGCAGTCGTCCCGCACATTCATGCCCACCACCATGCCGGTGGCGGTTTCGGCCAGCAGGTTCATCGCCGAAGCATGGATGCCCCCGATGTGGTTCTGCACCTTCTTCTCGTTCCTGATACCGATCTCAACAAGGGCCGGCGTCATCTGCAGAAAGTCCAGCCCCGCCGTTCCGGTGAACGGCACGGCGCGGTGCATCACCACACCGCGAAACCAGGTGCGCGCAAAAGCCGGCACGTCGGACAGGCGCTCCAGCTGGCGTTCGAGGCGATTGGGGTTGTTGTGTGGGGTCGTCATAAAGTTGCGGTTCGCGATTGAGAAAGCGTAGCGAGGAGGCATCAGGCTAGGCGCGGGCGCCCGGAAGCACTTGGCCCGTACTTCTGTACGTGAGGATTGGTTCTGGGCTGCAACGACGCATGATGCCTCCGCAGTAGCTTTATCAATTACGAACAGGTTTGCCCGTGCTCATCATGCCCATGATCCGCTCCTGCGTTTTGGGATGCTCAAGCAACGAACAAAAGGCCTTGCGCTCCAGCGTCATCAGGTACTCTTCGGTCACCAGCGAGCCGGCATCGACATCGCCGCCACAGACCACGTTGGCGATCAGGCTGGCAATGTGGAAGTCGTGCGCGCTGATGAAGCCGCCGTCGCGCATGTTGACGAGCTGGCCCTTGATGGTCGCCAGGCCGCTGCGCCCCACTACCGGGAACAGCCGCTTGTGCGGTGCGCGGTAGCCGGAATTGAACAGTGCGCGTGCCTCGTTGAGCGCCACATGCAACAGCTCGTCCTTGTGGGGCACGATCACATCGCTGTCGAGCAAGTAGCCAATCTTGCGGCTCTCAATGGCGCTGGTGCCCACCTTGGCCATGGCCGCGGCAGTGAAACCCTCGGTCAGGAAAGGCAACACGTCCTTGTTGGTGGACGTTGCGGCGTTTTCAGCCGCCCGGCGCGCAATATAGGTCAGGCCGCCGGCACCGGGCACCAGGCCGACACCAACCTCGACCAGGCCGATGTAGCTTTCCATCGCAGCCACCCGTTTGGCCGAATAAACCGCGAGTTCGCAGCCGCCGCCCAGGGCCAGGCCGCGAACGGCCGACACCACGGGAACAGCCGCATAACGCAGCTTGAGCATCACGTTCTGCATCTCGGCCTCGGCGCCCTCCACGGCCGAAACACCGGCCATCATGAAGGCGGGCAGCATGGCCTGCAGGTCG
The DNA here is from genome assembly GCF_029945895.1 of Polaromonas sp. Taxonomy (GTDB): domain Bacteria; phylum Pseudomonadota; class Gammaproteobacteria; order Burkholderiales; family Burkholderiaceae_C; genus Polaromonas. The sequence goes on from NZ_JAQSDL010000043.1 coordinate 48,300, forward strand.
GCACCGGCAGAAAACATCTCGTCGTTCGACCAGATCACCAGGCCCTTGTAACTTTTCTCGGCGAGGTCCACACCCATCGCCAGGCCTTCGACCACATCGGGGCTGATGGCGTGCATCTTGGTCTTGATGCTGGCGATCAGCACGTCGCCCTGTTCACCAGCCAGCGTCCACAAGCGGATCGCGTCGTCTTCGTGCAGCGTCGTGCCGGCTGTCGTGAAGTCGGGCAGCGCCTCGCCGAGCAGTTTTTCAGGGAAGTGCTGGCGCTCGTAGACCGGCAGCGCGCGGCGCGCCACAAATTTGCCGGCCGAAGCGCTCCATGAGCCCTGCGCCGTGTGCACGCCGCCGGCCTCGGCCACCGGACCCTTGAAAACCCATTCGGGCAGCGGCGCCTTGCACAGCGCCTTGCCTGCCGCGATGTCCTCCTGGATCATCGTCGCCACGGCGAGCCAGCCGGCTTCCTGCCACAGCTCGAACGGACCCTGTTTCATGCCAAAGCCCCAGCGCATGGCCTGGTCCACGTCGCGCGCGTTGTCGGCAATGGTGGCCAGATGCACGGCAGCGTAGTGAAAGCTGTTGCGCAGGATGGCCCAGAGGAACTGGCCCTGCGGTCCTTCGGCGTTGCGCAACAGCCGCAGGCGTTCGGCTGCCGGCCTCTTGAGCATGCGGGTGTACACCTCGTCGGCCTTCTGGCCGCCGGGCACGTACTCCTCGCTCTCCAACTCGAAGCGCAACACGTCACGCCCCACTTTCTTGTAGAACCCGGCTTTGGACTTCTGGCCCAGGTTGCCCAGTTCCAGCAGTTTTTTGAGCACATCGGGCGTGCCGAAACTGGCGTAAAACGGGTCGCTCTTTTCGTCCAGGTTGTCCTGCAGCGTCTTGATGACGTGGGCCATGGTGTCCAGGCCCACCACGTCGGCGGTGCGGAAAGTGCCGCTGCTGGCGCGGCCCAACTTCTTGCCGGTGAGGTCATCGACCACGTCGTAGGTCAGGCCGAAATTCTCGACCTCTTTCATCGTCGCCAGCATGCCGGCAATGCCGACGCGGTTGGCCACGAAGTTGGGCGTGTCGTGAGCGCGGATCACGCCCTTGCCCAGGCCGCTGGTCACAAAGGCTTCGAGGTCGTCGAGCACCTGGGGATCGGTGGTCGGTGTGTTGATCAGCTCGACCAGCGTCATGTAACGCGGTGGGTTGAAAAAATGGATGCCGCAAAAACGAGGCTTGATGGACTCGGGCAGGGCTTCGCTCAACTTCGTGATCGACAGGCCCGAGGTGTTGCTCGCGACGATGGCGCCTTCACCGATGAAAGGCGCGATCTTGTGGTACAGATCGGTCTTCCAGTCCATGCGTTCGGCAATCGCCTCGATGATCAGGTCGCACTCCCTGAGAACCTCCATGTGTTCCCCGTAGTTGGCCTGCTGGATCAGGGCCGCATCTTCGGGCACGCCCAGCGGTGCGGGCTTGAGCTTTTTCAACCCTTCGATCGCGCGGCTGACGATGCCGTTTTTTGGCCCCTCTTTGGCGGGCAGGTCAAACAGCACCACCGGCACCTTGAGGTTGACCAGATGGGCCGCAATCTGCGCACCCATCACGCCGGCACCGAGCACGGCGACTTTTTTGACTTGGAAGCGGGACATGGTTTCTCTTTCTTTTCTATTCCGTTCGGGCTGAGCTGGTCGAAACCATGGGCGATTTCGTGAAGCCCCTTCGACAGGCTCAGGGAGAACGGATGTTGATGGTTACGGGATGCGGACCCAGGTCTGGGTGCGGCCGAAAGGACCGAACGAGCCCCGGACTTCAAGCTTTTTGCCGCCCTCGACGGGCGTCAGGCGCAGGGTGTAGTTGCGTCCGTTTTCCGGGTCCAGGATCTTGCCGCCCTCCCACACCTCTTTGCCTTCGGCCTTTTGGGCGCCGCGGATGATCTCCAGGCCAAGAATCGGCTTGTCCTTGCGGTCATCGCTGCACTTGTCGCAGACGTCGTCAGGCTTGACGTCCTTGCCCAGACGCGTGGCGATCTTGCCGCTGAGCACACCGGCGCTCTCGACAATCCGGATCTCGGCCTTGGCCTCCCCGGTCTTGTCGTCCACATTGCGCCACAAGCCGACCGGCGTCATCTGGGCCAGGGCGGGGAAAGCCAATGCTCCCAAAACAATAGCTGTCAGCGCACGGTACATAAGGGCTCCAGGGCTAAAATGCATATAAAAAACAGGCGCCAGCCGCTCAAGCCAGCGCGGCGTCCGTGTCCATCAGCGCGTTGCTGCCGCTGCGCGCGGTACGCATCAGCGTCGCGGTCTCGGGGAACAGTTTCGCGAAGTAAAAACGCGCCGTCTGCACCTTGGCCAGATAGAAGGGATCGGTGTTGCCGGCAGCGATTTCGCGCAGCGCGGTTTGTGCCATGCGCGCCCAGAAGTAGCCAAACACCAGGTGACCGGCCACGCGCAAATAGTCCACCGCGGCGGCGCCGACTTCATCCGGGTTCTGGAAACCCTTGAAACCCAGCTCGGTCGTGAACTTGGTCATCTGGTCGGCCAGGTAGGCCAACGGGTTGATGAACTCGGCCATCTTCTCGTTGACGCCTTCTTCGGCAATCAGCGCGCCAATGATCTTGCCGAATTTCTTCAGCGTGGCGCCATTGTTTCCGAGAACCTTGCGGCCCAGCAAGTCCAGCGACTGGATGGTGTTGGTGCCTTCGTAAATCATGTTGATGCGGTTGTCGCGCACAAACTGCTCCATGCCCCATTCCTTGATGAAGCCGTGGCCGCCAAAGACCTGCATGCAGGCGTTGGTGGAAATATGGCCGTTGTCGGTCAGGAAGGCTTTCACAATGGGCGTGAGCAGCGCGACGATTTCGCCGGAATCCTTGCGGACCTTTTCGTCGGGGTGGTGCAGCTCCTTGTCGAGCAGCATCGTGCAGTAGATCGCCAGCGCGCGGCCGCCTTCGGCATAGGCCTTGGCGGTCAGCAGCATCTTGCGCACATCGGGGTGCACGATGATGGGGTCGGCCGGCTTGTCTTTGGCCTTCACGCCCGACAGCGAACGCATCTGGATGCGGTCCTTGGCGTAGGCCAGCGCGTTCTGGTAAGCCACCTCGGTGAGGCCCAGCGACTGGTTGCCGACACCCAGGCGGGCGGCGTTCATCATCACGAACATGGCAGCCAGGCCCTTGTTGGGCGCGCCCACCATGGTGCCGACGGCGCCCTCCATCACGATCTGCGCGGTGGCGTTGCCATGGATGCCCATCTTGTGCTCCAGGCTGGCGCAATAGATGCCGTTGCGCGCACCAATGGCGCCGTCCTTGCCGACATTGAACTTGGGGACGGCAAACAGGCTGATGCCCTTGCTGCCCTGCGGTGCATCGGGCAGGCGCGCCAGCACCAGGTGCACGATGTTCTCCGTCATGTCGTGTTCGCCGGCACTGATGAAGATCTTGTTGCCGGTAAGTTTGTAGCTCCCGTCAGCTTGTGGCTCGGCTTTCGTGCGCAACATGCCCAGGTCGGTGCCGCAATGCGGCTCGGTCAGGCACATGGTGCCGGTCCACTCGCCGCTGGTGAGCTTGGGCAGGTAGATTTTTTTCTGTTCGTCGGTGCCGTGGGCATGCAGGGCCTCATAGGCGCCGTGCGACAGGCCGGGGTACATGGTCCAGGCCTGGTTGGCGGAATTCAGCATTTCGTAGAGGCACTGGTTCACGACAAAGGGCAGACCCTGGCCACCGTACTCGGGGTCGCAGGACAGCGCTGCCCAGCCACCTTCGACGTACTTGGCATAGGCTTCCTTGAAGCCCTTGGGCGGCGTCACCTCGTGCGTGGCCTGGTCCAGCTTGCAGCCTTCCGTGTCTCCGCTGATGTTCAGCGGGAAGGTCACTTCGGTTGCAAACTTGCCGGCCTCCTCGAGCACGGCATTGATGGTGTCCGCGTCCACATCGGCGTGTTTCGGCAGGGCCTTGAACTCGTCGGTGACCTTGAGCACTTCGTGCATGACGAACTGCATGTCGCGCAGTGGCGGGTTGTATTGAGGCATGGAAGGGTCCTTTGATGGGGAGGGATTAAAGGGGAGAAACGGAGGAAGCGGAGGAATCAGGTACCGGCCGGGCGCTGCCGCCGGTCAGGGATGCCGAGTCAATGAGCGGGGCCATCGCGCCGGCGGCGTCGCTGCCATAACGCGCCAGGATGCTCTGGAAGGCGCGCAGTGTCCGGTCGATGGAGCCGGGCGTCTTGAGAAAGCGGGCTTCGTAATGCAGGGCCAGGATCAGGCCGTGGATTTCGAAGGCAATCTGGCGCTCGTCGGCGTCTGCCCGCAGATGGCCAGCCTCCTTGGCCAGTACCACGGCACGGTACATGGCGGCCAGCCAGGTCTGCACCGAGGTGGCCAGCGCGTCGCGCACCGGACCGGGCCGGTCGTCAAATTCGACGGCGCCACTGATGAAGATGCAGCCCGACTGCAGCTCGACCGCCACACGTTTCATCCAGTTGCCGAACAGGGCCTGCACACGCGGCAGGCCTTTGGGCTCTTTCAGTGCGGGGTAAAAGACCTCTTCTTCGAACCGCGCGAAATACTCGCGGATGACCGAGATCTGCAATTCTTCGCGAGAGCCGAAGTGGGCAAACACGCCCGACTTGCTCATGTGCATGACTTCGGCGAGCGCGCCGATGCTCAGGCCCTCCAGGCCAATCTGCGTGGCCAGCCCGAGAGCGGCATCGACGATCGCAGCCTTGGTCTGCTGGCCTTTTTGCATGCCGGCGTGCGCAGCGCGACCACTTTCCCGGGGTCCCGGGCGGGCTGCCTTGACAGGAAGTTCGGTAACAGACATGGAAAGCCAGACAAAAAAGAACGACCGTTCTATTTTGCCGCAAAACCCGCCACGTTCAAGCCGACAGCCCGTAAATCCCGGTTTATAGGGTTGAGGCCCTAGGTCAAATCAGGGTAAACCCGTATCAATTTGAGGCGCAGCGAGCGGGAATTCTGCGATCCAGTCAGAAAGCTGTTGTGGGTCGAAGGGCTTGGTCAGGTGGCGATTGAAGCCTGCTGCCATGGCCTTCTGCCGGTCGTCGTCCTGGCCCCATCCAGTCGCCGCGATCAACAGCGGGCGGCCGCCCCAGGGCTGGGCGCGAACCATCTGCGCGACTTCGTAACCATTGAGGCCAGGCATGCCGATATCGAGCACCAGGACATCGGGCTGCAGCCGCGTCGCCAGGTCGGCCGCCTGCCGTCCGTCGTTGGCCGTGTGCACGAGGTAGCCATCCATGCGCAGCAGTTCGGCCAGCACCTGCACCGCGTCGCGGTTATCGTCGGCGAGCAGCACGGTCCGGGCCTCAGGTTGACGCAGTGCCGGCAAGGGCGCAACAGGGCTGGCGACGACCGTTTGCCGGTCGGCGCAATAAGGCAGCTTCACGACAAAGCGACTGCCGCGGCCCGCGCCGTCGCTGGAGGCCGACACCGTGCCGCCATGCAGTTCGACCAGCCCCTTGGCCAGCGCCAGCCCGATGCCCAGTCCGCCTTCCGAGCGGTCCAGCGCGGATTGTTCCTGGGCGAACATGGTGAAGATGTTTTCGATGGCCGCCGGACTCAGGCCCATCCCGCTGTCCGACACGGTGAAGCTCAGCCAGCGCCCCTCCACCTGCACGTCGAGCCTGATCCGCCCGCCCTCGTCGGTGTATTTCACGGCGTTGTTCAGCAGGTTGGACAGCACCTGCGCCAGTCTGAGCGGATCGGCCACCAGCTGCAAGCCGTCGCCGCCGATCGTGGCCACCAGCCCATGCCCCTTGGCCTGCGCCAGGGGACGCACCGTTTCCAGGACGGTCTCGACCAGATCGTCAACGGCCAGGGGCACTTTTTTGAGGATCACCCTGCGCTGGGTGATGCGGGCGACATCAATCAGATCGTCCAGCAGGCGTGCCATGTGGCCCACCTGGCGTCCGATCACCTCCACGGCATGTTCGCGCGCCTCCGGCCGGGAAGCCGGAGAGCCCAGCAGCTGCACGGCGGCCCGAATCGGCGCCAGCGGGTTGCGCAGTTCGTGCGCCAGCGTCGCCAGGAACTCGTCTTTCTGCCGGTCCGCATCGCGCAGCGCCTGGTGGTTCTTTTTTGCGTCCTCAATGTCAGTGGTGGTGCCGAACCAGCGCAACACGCGACCGGAGGCATCAAGCTGCGGTACCGCCCGGGTCAAAAACCAGCGGTACACCCCATCGTGGCGGCACAACCGGTACTCGACCTGCCATTCGATGCCCTGTTCACGCGCGGCCACAAAGGCTCGCCCCGGCGCGTCGCGATCCTCGGGGTGAAGCGCGCCCGTCCAGCCATGGTCGAGTGCGGCCTCGGCGCTCTGACCGGTATAGACCGACCATTGGGAATTGAAACGTTCCAGGCCACCGTCGACCCTGGCCACCCAGGCCATCGCGGGAATGCTGTTGGAAAAAACCAGCAGGGCCTCCTGCGCGCGCTGCAGCTCCGTCACTTCATGGCCATGCACAAAAACGCCTTCGACCTGCCCGGTCAGCCCCCGCAGCGGATGATAGACAAAATCAAGGTAAGCCTCCGTCTGGGGCGCACCGGGTACGCTGTTGAGCAGCACTCGTACCGAGCGGCCAACATAAGGTTCGCCAGTGGCAAACACCTGGTCGAGCAGGGCCACAAAACCCTGCTCAACCACTTCCGGCAGCGCCTCAGCCACCGGTTTGCCGATGACCTCGCGAAAGCCGGTCAGCTGCAGGTAGGCGTGGTTGGCGATCTCGAAGACATGGTCTGGTCCCCGCATCACCGCGACAAAGCCGGGCGCCTGACTGAACAACGTCTGCAGACGCTCCTGCTCTGCGCGCTGGTGCTGTTCGGCCAGCACCATGGCCGTGGTTTCGGTGCAGGCGCAATACAGGCCGGCAATCGCATCGGCCTCGTCCCGCACGGGCGAATAGGAAAAGGTGAACCAGGTGTCTTCATCGTAGCCATGGCGGCGCATGCGAAGCGGCAGGTTTTCGACAAAAAAAGCCTCTCCGCCCAGCGCACGTTGCACCAGGGGCTCAATGTCGGCCCGAATGTCGTGCCAGGCCTCGTAAAAAGGCCGGCCCAGCGCCTGCGGATGCTTGGCGCCCAGAATCTCGGCGTAGGCATCGTTATAGAGCAGGGACAGGGTCGGTCCCCAGGCCACAAACATCGGAAAGGCCGAGCCCAGCATGAGGTTGACTACCGAGCGCAAGGACTGCGGCCACATCCCAGGCGGGCCCAGCGGCGAGCCGGCCCAGTCCTGTTCGCGCATCAGCCGGGGAACGCCGGTATCTCCGGTCAGAAATGCAAGCGGGGAGTCGGCACTCATGGGTTTAAGTGTAGCCTCGGCTGGAGCAAGTCAGCCCCTGCGCGCGCAGGAAACCGGACCGTCCTGCGCTCAAGCCGGCGTCACAGCTTGAAAGGAAGCACCACCTGGCGCTGTTCGCCCAGGCCTTCAATGCCCAGGGTCATGACGTCGCCCTTTTTCAGGAACAAGGGCGGCTTCATGCCCATGCCCACGCCGGGCGGTGTGCCGGTGGTGATCACGTCGCCGGGCATCAGCGTCATGAACTGGCTGACATAACTGATGATTTTGGCCACGCTGAAGATCATGGTTTTCGTGCTGCCGGTCTGCGCCCGCTGGCCATTGAGGTCCAGCCACATCGCCAGCTTCTGCGGGTTCGGCACATCGTCGCGGGTGACCAGCCAGGGGCCGATCGGACCGAAGGTGTCGCAGCCCTTGCCCTTGTCCCAGGTGCCGCCGCGCTCGATCTGGTACTCGCGCTCGCTGACGTCGTTGATGGTGCAATAGCCGGCCACAAAATTGAGCGCGTCTTTCTGCGAGACGTAACGCGCGCGGGTGCCGATCACCACGCCAAGTTCGACCTCCCAGTCGGACTTGACCGAGCCCTTGGGCAGCATGACCGGGTCGTTGGCCCCCTGGATGCAGGTGGTGGCCTTCATGAAAACGATGGGCTCTTTAGGAATCGGCAGGCCCGACTCCGCCGCGTGGTCCGCGTAGTTGAGGCCGATGGCGATGAACTTGCCGACGCTGGCGACCGGGCTGCCCAGGCGCGGCTGGCCCTTGACCAGCGGCAGGTTCGCCGTCTTGAGCTTGCGCAGTTTGGCCAGTGCGGCATCACCGAGCTGCTCGGGGCCAATGTCCTTGACCACTGCGCTGAGGTCGCGCAGTTTGCCCTCGGCATCGATGAGACCTGGTTTTTCCTTGCCGGGTTGGCCGTAACGAACGAGTTTCATGGTTTTCCTTCTGGTTAAAACGAATCAGTATGTAGAACGGCCGCCGGACAGGTCAAACACGGCGCCGGTTGAAAACGAACATTCTTCGGTGCAGAGCCAGCCCACCATGGCGGCCACCTCCTCGGGTGTGCCGAAGCGGCCCATCGGAATTTTCGACAGCATGAAAGCGATGTGTTCGGGGCTCATCTGGTCGAAGATTGCCGTCTTGACCGCAGCCGGGGTGACGCAATTGACCCGTATGCCCGTGTCGGCGAGTTCCTTGCCCAGCGATTTTGTCAGCGCAATCACGGCCGCCTTGCTGGCGCTGTAGGCGCTGGCATTCGGGTTGCCGTCCTTGCCGGCCACCGACGCGATGTTGACGATGCGGCCGTAGTTGTTGGCGCGCAGGTGCGGCGCCCATTCGCGGCAGCACAGGAACAGGCCGTTGAGGTTGACGGCCATCACCTGCTCCCACGCATCAACCGGGTAGTCCCAGAGCTTGACGTTGGGGCCAGTCACGCCGGCGCTGTTGACCAGCGCATCAACCTTGGGGGCCAGCAGCAAAGTCGCCTGGACCGCCGCGCGCACCGAGGCATGCTGCGACACGTCCACCGCCACCGCCGAGGCCCGCGGGCCCAGCGCGGCCGCCGCCTGCCCAGCCGCCGCCTCGTCGCGGTCCCACAGCGTGACACTGCCGCCGGACTGGATCAGCCGCTGTGCAATCGCGTAGCCCAGACCGGTGGCGCCACCGGTGACCACGGCGTGCCGACCCTGGAAGTCGAGCTGGTTCATATGGTCATGCCACCATCGATGTTGTAGTGCTGGCCGGTAACAAACGCCGCTTCGTCGCTGGCCAGAAAGGTCACGACGGGTGCAATCTCGTGGGCCTGCGCGAGCCGGCCCATGGGCTGGCGCGCAATGAAATTGCGGCGCGCCTCGGCCGGATCTTCGTAAACATTGATCCGGTCCTGCAGCGAGGGTGTGTCGACGGTGCCGGGACAGATGCAGTTGCAGCGTACGCCCTGCATCACGTAGTCGGCCGCCACACTTTTGGTCAGGCCGATCACCGCCGCCTTGGACGCGCCGTACACAAAGCGGTTCGGCAGCCCCTTGATGCTGACCACGCTGGCCATGTTGATGATGCTGCCGCCCCCCTTGCCACCGTTGTTTGCAAGCATGCGCGGCAAGGCCGCCTGGATGGTCCAGAACTGCGAACGCACGTTGAGATTGAAGGCGAACTCCCACTCTTCGTCAGTGGCCTGCAGGGCGGTGCCCGCGTGCACAAAACCCGCGCAGTTGAACAGCACGTCGAGCGCGGGCATGTCAGCGATGACCTGGCGAATCGCCGCCTTGTCGAGCACGTCCAGCGGCAGGGCACGGATGTTGGGCATGCCCGCGTAACCGTCGAGCAGCTTCGCATTGACGTCGGTCGCCCAGACCTGGGCGCCTTCTGCCGCCATGGCCAGTGCACTGGCCTTGCCGATGCCCTGCCCGGCGGCGGTGATCAGCGCGGTTTTCCCTTGAAGTCGCATGTTTTTTCCTTGGTTGATTTATTGATTCAGGGTGGTGTCGGCAAGCTGCCGTTTTTTGATGACAGGCCAGTCCCACGTGATGCCCAGGCCCGGCGTGTCGGGCGGCCAGGCATAACCGCCCTCGACCCGGATGCGGCTGGTCGTGATGTCGTCAAGCTGCGGGATGTATTCAACCCAGGCGGCATTGGGAACCGCGGCGCACAGGCTCACATGCAGCTCCATCAGGAAATGCGGACAGACGGGCACGCCAAAACCTTCGGCCAGATGGGCCACCTTGATCCATGGCGTGATGCCGCCTATGCGGGCCACATCGGGCTGGACAATGCTGCAGGCGCCGCGCTCCAGGTATTCGCGGAACTGGCTCAGGTGGTACATCGACTCCCCCACGGCCACCGGAATGGCCGTCTGGGTGCGCAGCTGGCTGTGCCCCGACACATCTTCGGCCGCCATCGGCTCCTCCAGCCAGGCCAGGTCCAGGCCCGCAAAGGCAACCGCGCGACGCAGGGCTTCCGGGCGGTTGAAGCCCTGGTTCGCGTCGACCATGATGTCAAAACCCGGGCCGACGGCGTCCCGCACGGCGGACAGCCGCGCCACGTCCTCGCTGACGTGCGGCCTGCCGACCTTGATCTTTGCCCCCCGAAAACCCTGGGCCTGGGCCGCCAGCGTCTGCGCCACCAGTTCGTCGGCATCCAAATGCAGCCAGCCACCCTCGGTGGTGTACACCGGCACGCGTGTTTGCGCGCCACCGAGCAGCTGCCACAGCGGCAAGGCCTGGCGGCGGGCGCGCCAGTCCCACAAGGCGGTGTCCACACAGGCCAGCGCCAGGCTGGTGATGGCCCCCACGGCGGTGGCGTGGGTGTGAAAAAACAGGTCTTTCCAGATGGCCTCGACATGCAGCGGGTTGCGGCCCAGCAGACGCGGCGCAAGGTGGTCGTGCAGCAGGGCCATGACCGACGAACCGCCGGTGCCTATGGTGTAGGCATAACCGGTGCCCTCCACGCCGTCGCTGCAGCGCAAGGTCAGCAGCAGGGTCTCCTGTGTCACAAAGGACTGGATGGCATCGGTGCGCACGACCTTGGGCGGCAGGTTGACCTGACGCAGGCGGATGGACTCAATCGTGACAGACGCTGTCATGGGCGGACGCGGGGGAAAAACATTACAGGAACCATTACAGGGTTTAGCCGGATGGCAGCAAAGGCTGGAATCATGGGATTATCAATTGGCCTTACCACTTGTCCACTTCTGGCTAACCCTTAATACCTCTCCTTGCTGAAAAAATGCCGCTGCAAGCCGTCGAACCGCAACGCCTTTACCGCCAGATCGCCGAGCAGCTGCGCTCGCTGATCAGCAAGGGGGAATTTGCGGCCGGCACGCGCCTGCCGGCAGAACGCGACCTGGCCAAACAGCTCGGTGTGAGCCGGCCGTCGGTGCGGGAAGCTTTGATTGCCATGGAAGTCGAGGGCTGGGTCGAGGTGCGCACCGGCTCCGGCGTGTATGTGCTGGACCGGTCCATGCGTGCCAGCCGGTCCGCGGGGCCGCAGGTCACGCTGACCGAATGGGGACCGCTGGAACTGATACGCGCGCGCCGCGTGGTGGAGGGTGAGATCGCCTCCATGGCCGCTCTGCAGGCCAGACGCAAGGACATTGACGCCATGCGCGCCGCCATCGACATGATGGTCACCGACGCCAACCGCGGCGTGTTGCCGCTGGACGGCGACCGGGCCTTCCACAGCGCGATTGTCGAAGCTTGCGGCAACGTGGTGCTGATCGAAACCGTGCAGAGTTTCTGGGACTCCCGCCGCGGCCCGCTGTTCACGCGCCTGACCGGCTATTTCGAGACGATGAAGTCTTGGCAATCGGCGATTGCCGAGCATGAAGCGATTTTTGCGGCCATCTGCGCACATGACGGCCCCGCCGCCCGCACGGCCATGCATGCCCACATGGACAAGTCCCATTCCCGATTCAGCGCGAGCTGGCGCCGCGCGAAGACAAGCTGAAGAAAGCGCCCGGCAACTCCCCTTTTCTTTCAACCTTTAACCGAGGAGACAACATGACAAAACGATTCGCTCTGAAAAAAATAGCATGCTGCGCAATCATCGCGGGCACCCTGGGCACATTTGGCATTGCCCACGCGCAAACCAAACTGAAGTGGGCACACGTCTATGAAACGTCCGAGCCTTACCACAAGTGGTCGGTCTGGGCGGCCGACGAGTTCAAGAAACGCACCAACGGCAAATACGAAATCCAGGTCTTCCCGGCTTCCAGCCTGGGCAAGGAAAGCGACATCAACCAGGGCCTGCAGCTGGGCACGGTGGACATCATCCTGACCGGCGCCTCCTTTGCCTCCAACTCCTATCCGCGCCTGGCCGTGAGTTATTACCCGTTCACCTTCCGCGACGCCGACCATGTGGTCAAGTACGGCAAGAGCGATATCTTCAAGGAGCTGACCGAAGGCTACAAAAAGGCCACCGGCAACACGGTGACGGCCCTGACCTATTACGGTGCGCGCCATGCCACCAGCAACAAGCTGTTCACCAACTGCGACCAGATGAAGGGCTTGAAGATGCGCGTGCCGGACTCCCCGGCCTACACCGCCCTGCCACGCGCCTGCGGCGCCAACCCGACGCCGATTGCCTTTGCCGAGGTTTACCTGGCGCTGCAGAACGGCACCGTGGACGCGCAGGAAAATCCGCTGCCCACCATCGAGGCCAAAAAATTCTTCGAGGTTCAGAAGAACATCATCCTGACCGGCCACATCGCCGACGCGCTGCTCACGGTGATTGCGCCCAGCCTGTGGGGCAAGCTGTCCCCGGCCGAGCAGAAAATCCTCACCGACGTGACGCAGGAAGCCGCCGTCAACGCCACCAACGACATCCGCAAGCGTGAAGGCGAACTGGTGGAAGAGTTCAAGAAGAAGGGCAACAACGTGGTGACGGTGGACCGCGCCGACTTCCAGCAACGCGTGCTCAAGGCGATCACCTTCGAATCCATGAAGCTCGACAAGAAGGACTGGGACCGCATCATCGCGATCAAGTAAGCCACGACAACGACCGGGCTGCCCGACTGCGGCAGCCCGCCTCTTCTCTTGCCAGCTCACCAGCCGACCAGCCCAGGATCATCAGACCATGAAGATAGAAACCATTGACGACATGGCCCCCGTGATGGGGGCGGACGGACAGTTCCACGCGCAGGACGACGCAGTGGATCTCTCCGACACCAAACTGGAAGCCTGGGTGGCGCTGGGCTTCTTCTGGATCCTGGGCGCCACGGTGTTCTACCAGTTTTTTACCCGCTATGTGCTCAACGACTCGGCGGCCTGGACCGAGGAGATCGCGCGTTACCTGCTGATCGCTGTGGTCTTCACCGGAGCCACCATTGGTGTGGTCAAGAACAACCACATCCAGGTGGACTTTTTCTACAAGTTCATGCCCGGGCCCATGGCGCGCGCCATGGCCACCATGGTTGATGTGCTGCGCGTGGGCTTCTTCGCCGCCGCCGCCGTGCTGACGGTGATGATGATGCTCAAGCTGGGCAGCAATTCGCGCATGACCATGGTCGACCTGCCCATGAACTGGGTCTACGGCGTCTGCCTGCTGGGTTTCGCCGCCATGGCCTTCCGCTCCGTCCAGGTTGCGCTGTTTCACCACCGGCGCGGCTACTCCGTCCTGGAACGCCCCGAGTCCTCGATGGACGACAAATAACACCCACACACCATGCTCAAAATCATTTTCCTGCTGCTCATGAGTGGCGGCATTCCGGTAGCCATGGCGATGGCGGGTTCCGCCCTGCTGTATATCTGGTGGACGGGCAACCTGCCGGCCTTCGTGGTGATTCACCGCATGGTCAGCGGCATCGACAGCTTTCCGCTGCTGGCGGTTCCGTTTTTCATTCTCGCCGGCAATTTGATGAACAATGCTGGCATCACCAACCGCATCTATAACTATGCGCTGGCGCTGGTCGGCTGGCTCAAGGGCGGCCTGGGCCACGTGAATGTGGTGGGTTCGGTGGTCTTCGCCGGCATGAGCGGCACCGCGATTGCCGATGCCGCCGGCCTGGGCACCATCGAGATCAAGGCCATGACCGACCACGGCTACAGCAAGGAGTTCGCCGTCGGCGTGACGGCCGCCTCGGCCACGCTCGGGCCCATCATTCCGCCCAGCCTGCCTTTCGTGATCTACGGGATGATGGCCAACGTCAGTGTCGGTGCGCTGTTTCTGGCGGGCATCCTGCCGGGCATCCTGATCGCGGGCCTGATGATGCTGACCGTGGCCTGGTTCGCGCACAAAAACGGGTGGGGCGCAGACATCAAGTTTGAGTGGCCCCGCGTGATCAAGGCCCTGACGGAGACCGTGGTGGTGATCGGCTGGCCGCTGGCCCTCTGGCTGCTGATCACCCAGGCGGGCTTTCCGCCGCAGATCACCGTGTTCGCGGGTTTGATCGTGCTGTTTGCCGCCGACAAGTTTTTCAAATTCCAGGCGGTGCTGCCCATCATGACGCCGGTGCTGCTGATAGGCGGCATGACCACCGGCATTTTCACGCCCACCGAAGGCGCCATTGCCGCCTGCCTCTGGGCCATGGTGTTGGGGCTGGCCTGGTACCGCACCCTGAACTGGAAAATGTTCGTCAAGGTCTGCCTGGACACGGTGGAAACCACCGCCACCGTGCTGTTCATCGTGGCGGCGGCCAGCATCTTCGGCTGGATGCTCACTGCCACCGGTGTCACCGCGGCGATCTCCGAATGGGTGCTCGGGTTCACCAAGGAACCCTGGGTGTTCCTGCTGCTGGCCAACCTGCTGATGCTGTTTGTCGGCTGCTTTCTCGAACCCACGGCCGCCATCACCATCCTGGTGCCGATCCTCGTGCCGATCTGCCAGCAACTGGGCATTGATCTGGTCCACTTCGGCCTGGTGATGGTGCTCAACCTGATGATAGGCCTGCTGCATCCGCCCATGGGCATGGTGCTGTTTGTGCTGGCACGGGTGGCCAAACTCTCGGTCGAGCGCACCACCATCGCCATCCTGCCCTGGCTGGTGCCCCTGCTCGGATCGCTGGCCATCATTACCTACTTTCCGAAACTGGTGCTCTGGCTGCCGAAAATGTTCTATTGATCGCAGGTATTTTCATGACCCCCTTTATCCGACTCCATCCCGCCGATGATGTGCTGATTGCCCGCGCCCAGCTGGTGGGCGGCACCCAGGTCGAAAACATCACCGTCAAGGGCCTGATCCCGCCCGGCCACAAGGTTGCCACCCGCGCCATCGCGACCGGCGAGGCGGTGCGGCGCTACAACCAGATCATCGGTTTTGCCAGCAAGGCGATTCCGCCCGGTGAGCATGTGCACACACACAACCTCGACATGGGCCCCGACAAGGGCGACTTTGCGCGCGACTATGCCTTTGGTGCCGACGTCAAACCCGCCGCCCCGCTGCGCGAAGCCACCTTCATGGGCATCAAGCGGGCCGACGGCCGCGTGGCGACGCGCAACTACATCGGCATTCTGTCCAGCGTCAACTGCTCGGCGACTGCGGCGCGTGCCATTGCCGATCATTTTTCGCGGCAAACCAACCCGGCCGCGCTGAAGGACTTTCCCAACGTGGACGGTGTGGTGGCGCTGACACACGGCACCGGCTGCGGCATGGCCACCGAGGGCATGGGTATGCAGATCCTCGAGCGCACGCTGGCCGGTTATGCCACCCATGCCAACTTTGCCGGCGTGCTGGTGGTAGGCCTGGGCTGCGAGGCGAACCAGATCAACGCCTGGCTGGCGCACAGTGCGCTGCGCGAGGGCGACAACTTCCGCGTTTTCAACATCCAGGACACCGGCGGCACGCGCAAGACGGTGGACAAAGGCATCGCGCTGATCAACGAGATGCTGCCGCGCGCCAATGCGGTGAAACGCGAGCCCTGCAGCGCGGCCCACATCACCATCGGCCTGCAGTGCGGCGGCTCGGACGGTTATTCCGGCATCAGCGCCAACCCTGCGCTGGGCGCGGCGGTGGACCTGCTGGTGGCGCATGGTGGCACCGCCATCCTCAGCGAAACGCCCGAAATCTACGGTGCCGAGCACCTGCTGACACGCCGCGCCGTGCGGCCCGACATCGCCGAAAAACTGATCGCCCGCATCAAGTGGTGGGAGCACTACACCGAAATCAACGAGGGCGAGATGAACAACAACCCTTCACCGGGCAACAAGGCCGGCGGCCTGACCACGATTCTTGAAAAATCGCTGGGCGCCGTCGCCAAGGGCGGCACCAGCAACCTCGAGGCGGTGTACGAATATGCCGAGCCGGTGGACACGCACGGCTTTGTCTACATGGACACGCCAGGCTACGACCCGGTCAGTGCCACCGGCCAGGTGGCTGGCGGCGCCAACATCATCTGCTTCACCACCGGGCGCGGCTCGGCCTACGGTTGCGCGCCCTCGCCTTCGCTCAAGCTCGCCACCAACTCGGCGCTGTGGCAACGCCAGGAAGAGGACATGGACATCAACTGCGGCGAGATCATCGACGGCGGTGTGTCTGTGCAGGAGATGGGCCAGCGGATTTTCGAGATGGTGCTGGCCACCGCCTCGGGTGCGCAGAGCAAAAGCGAGCAACACGGCTACGGGCAAAACGAATTTGTGCCCTGGCAAGTCGGCGCCGTGATGTGATCCTGATTCTTCTTATATGCAAAAAACACTTCCAGCCCAAGCACTGCAAGCGCAGGTAGCTACTGTTTTAATAGCAGCCGGAAGCGCTGCCGATGAGGCCGCTGCCGTCGCGGCCAACCTGGTGCTGGCCAACCTGAGCGGCCATGACTCGCATGGCGTGGGCATGTTGCCGCGTTATGTGGACGCGGTGCTCGAGGGCGGCCTTAAGCCCAACACCGGCGTGAAAGTGGTGCTCGATGCCGGTTCGCTGCTCACGCTGGACGGCCAGCGCGGCTACGGCCAGGTCGTCGGCCAGCAAGCCATGGCGCTGGGCATGGCGCGCGCCAAGACCCATGGCAGCTGCATCATGACGCTGGCGAACGCGCACCACCTGGGGCGCATCGGGCACTTCGCCGAAATGGCGGTGGCCCAGGGGCTGGTGTCGCTGCATTTTGTCAATGTGTTGTCGCGCCCCGTGGTCGCACCTTTTGGCGGCGCCGACGGGCGTTATGGCACCAACCCTTGCTGCATCGGCATTCCGCTGAAGGGGCACGAACCCTTCATTCTCGACTTCGCCACCAGCCGCGTGGCGCAGGGCAAGATGCGCGTCGCCCACAACGAAGGCCGGCGCGTGGCGCCGGGCACGCTGATCGACGAACACGGCCGGCCCACCACCGACCCCGGCGTCGTCGTGGTGCCGCAGGGCAATGGCCTGTTCGGCGCGCTGCTGGCCTTTGGCGAACACAAGGGTTACGGCATGGCTGTGGCCTGCGAACTGCTGGGCGGCGCGCTGACCGGCAGCGGCACCTGGCACAAGCCGACCGACCCGGCCGTGCGCGCGGTGATCAACGGCATGCTGACCATCCTGATTGACCCGGCGAAGCTGGGCACCCAGGCCAGTTTTGAGCAGGAAGCCCTGGCTTTTGTCGACTGGCTGCAGGCCGGGCCGGTGGCGCCGGGATTTGACGCGGTGCAGATCGCCGGTGACCCGGAGCGGGCTTACCGCGCGCAGCGACAGGACCAGGGCATCGCGGTTGATGCCCAGACCTGGCAGGAGATCGTGGCCGCGGGGCGCAAGGTCGGGGTGTCGCTGCCCGACTGACGCCTTCCGCCTTCCGCCATCGGCTATCGGCTATCGACCACAGAGATACTATGAAATTGATAGCTGTCTGCGCTTGCCTGGTAAGGGCTGAGGGCGAAAATGACCATGAATTTCGCTGAAGCGGCGACCCCGCTGGGCAGCGCCTGCCTGCCCGCCCTCGCCGCGCGCGGCATCCCGGTTCCGGCCTACCCACGCCAGGGCGTGCCCGGCGTTGTGCACCTCGGGCTGGGCGCCTTCCACCGCGCCCACCAGGCGCTGGTTTTTGACACCTTGCTGCGGCGCGGCGACACGCGCTGGGGCGTGCTCGGCGTGGCCATGCGCAGCACGCAGCTGGCCGATGCCTTGGCCATGCAGGACGGCCTGTACGCGGTGCAGGTGGCCAGCCGCGCCGGCAGCCAATGGCAGGTCGGCGGCGCGATCTGGCAGACCGCCGTCGCCGCGCGTGAGCCGGCGCAGGTGGTCCAGGCCATCGCCGCGCCGTCCACCCGCTGGCTGACGCTGACGGTCACCGAGAAGGGCTACGGTCCCGAGCTGGGCCGGCTGATCGCGCAGGGCCTGGCCGCGCGTCATGCCGCCGGCCTGCCGGGCCTGACCATTGCGTCCTGCGACAACCTGGCGCACAACGGCCGCCAGCTACAGGCCCTGTGTGTGAACGCCGCGCGGCCACGGAGCCCAGCGCTGGCGGACTGGGTTGAGCGTGCCTGCGCCTTTCCCAACAGCATGGTGGACCGCATCGTCCCCGCCGCCACGCCAGAGCGGCTGGCGGCCGCCGCGCAGGCACTCGGCGTGGCGGACCAGGCAGCGCTGGGCACCGAGGCCTTCTGGGAATGGGTGATCGAACGGCGTTTTGCCGATCCGGGCGACGCCGAGGTGCTGGCCGCCGCTGGCGTGACCGTGGTGGACGACGTGGCCCCGTTCGAGGACGCCAAGCTGCGCCTGCTCAACGGCAGCCACACCGCCATGGCCTGCCTGGGCGCGGTGGCGGGCTGGCCGGTGATCGGCGAATGCATCGCGCAGCCGGCCGTGCGCAGCTTCATCCACGGCCTGATGACCCACGAGGTCGGGCCGCAGCTCAGCCGCCCGGACTGGGCCAGCTACCGGGACGCCCTTCTCGCACGGTTTGGAAACCCTGCGCTGCAACACAGCGTGCACCAGATCGCCACCGATTCCTCGCAGAAAATTCCCCAGCGCTGGCCGCCGTCCGTGCTGGGTGCGCTGCGCGCCGGCCTACCGGTGGACCGTCTGGCGTTTGCGGCCGCGGCCTGGATGCGTTATGTGCGCGGCAGCGACGAGCAGGGAAACGCTTATGCGATGAACGACCCGATGGCCGGCGAACTGCAGGCGCTGGCGCTTGCCCATGCCGGTGATGCCGCAGCCAGCGTGCAGGCGCTGGGCACATTGCCGGTGATCTGGGGCGAGGTCCTGCCGCACAACGCGCGCTGGCTGGCGCTGGTGGCCCGGCAATTGGACCGCATCGACCAGCTCGGGGTTCTGGCAGCGCTGGCGCAGTTGCAGGCCGACCTGGACGACGCCTGAGGCGCTGGCGAGTACCCCGTATTTTTGAACAAAATTGGCCCTCAGCCCTTGCGGGGCGGGCGCAAGCCGCTCTTTTTTTGGGAGTAAGTTAACCCAGCACCACGGCCAGGCTGGCGTCAAGGTGTTCGGTCGGCAAGCGCTTGAAGCCCGAGCGTGCGAAACGTTGCAGGCGGCCCATCATGAAGGCCACAATGACCGAGGCCTGCACCTGCGCCTGGACGGTGGGTGTGGCGGCGCCGTCGGCTCCGGCCGCATCGCGCAGGTTCTGCTTGAGGCTGGACTCGAGCTTGTCGAAAAACTGGTTCATGCGCTCCTGCAGGCGCTCGTTCTCAAACACCAGGGCGTCGCCGGCCATGACGCGGGTCATGCCCGGGTTTTTCTCGGCAAACTGCAGCAGCATGATGACCAGCCGGCGGGTACGTTGCGCCGGGTCGGTCTCGCGCTCGGCGATCTGGTTGACCAGCGTGAACACGGTCTGCTCGATGAACTCGATCAGGCCCTCAAACATCTGTGCCTTGCTGGCGAAGTGACGATACAGCGCCGCCTCGCTGACCTCCAGCCGGGCTGCCAGGGCCGAGGTGGTGATGCGCTCCGCGCCGGGCTGCTCCAGCATGGTCGCCAGCGCCTGCAGGATCTGCACGCGGCGCTCGCCCGGCTTGGGGCGCTTGCGCGGCGCAGCCGGCGTGGAGAGCTCGGGACTCACATCAGACTCAAACTCGGACATAGGGCATGGCGTGCGTTGTTGTAAGAGATGTTTCAAAAAATCGGCGGGCGCTTTGGATTCTCGCACAGGCCGAGGGGGCTTTCGGACGACGCCAGTCAGGGGCAAACCCGCGTACCCAGCCCTGCAGCAGCGTGTTTTTTTGGCAGGGTCAGACCGGCGAACGCATCACCAGCCGCACCCGCAGGCCGCAGGCGGCGCCGTTCCGGCTGACGGCGGCCTCCAGCGTCAGCTGCGCCCCGTGCGCCCGTGCAATCTCGTCAGCAATGGCCAAGCCCAGGCCGTTGCCCTCCCCGCCGGTGCCGGGCACCCGGTAAAAACGCTCCAGCACCCGGGCGCGCTCCGCAGCAGGAATGCCCGGCCCATCGTCTTCCACCTCGAGAAAAACCTGTTCCTCGCCCGCAGCGCCCTGCGCCTCCAGCGGGCCGCAGCGTATCGTGACCGTACCGCCTGGCGCCGTGTATTTCACAGCGTTGTCCACCAGATTGCCGAGCAGCTCGCGCAGCAGCCATTCGTGGCCGGAGACCTGGGCAAAACGCACCTCCAGCCCCAGGTCAATGCCTTTGGCCGAGGCTGCATCCAGGTGCAGGGCCAGCACCGACTCGCACAGGTCTTTGAGGTCCACCCGATGCACCGGCTGACCCGCCATCTGGGAGGCATCTGCCCGCGACAGGGCCAGCAACTGGTTGGCCAGCTGCGAGGTGCGCCGGGTGGCGCTGCGCAGTGCCATGATCCTGTCGGCCGACAGGGTCAGCTGCCTGCCTGCCGCGGGCGCCAGGGCCGCCTGCGCCCAGGCTTCCACCTGGGCTTGCAGCCCCGCCAGCGGGGTGCGCAGCTGGTGCGCGGCATCGGCCACAAAGCGGCGCTGGCCCTCGGCCTGGTCGTTGACCAGCGCAAACAGGCGGTTCAGTGAGGCGACCAGCGGCCGCACTTCGCCTGGCGTGCTCTGCGGGTCGATCGCGCTGAGGTCGCGCGGGGACCGCCGCTCGACCGCTTCCTTGAGCGCCAGCAGCGGCCGCAGGGCCCGCGTGACGGCCCAGTTGACGGCCAGGGCCGCGGCCAGCACCAGAATCAGGTTGGGCAACAGCACCTTGACGACGACCGAGCGCACCCACTGCTGGCGCGCATCCGAGCCATCGGCCAACTGCAGGATGAGTTCGCCCGCCGCGGTTTTGACGCGTTGCACCACCACCCGGTAGGTGACGCCGTTTTCCTCCATGCTGTGAAACTCGGGCTCGCGGGTAGTGGGCACCACCATGCTGATCCAGGCGTCACCCCCCAGGAAACGGCCGTCGGCATCCGACACCCGGTAACCGGCAAAGCCGGCACGCGCCTTGAGGAATTCCTCGACCGGTGGCGCCAGCAGCATCACGGGAATGTCGTCGGCCGAGCGGCCGGGCGCGAGTACCGAGTCGGCCAGCAGGGGCGCCAGGCGCCGCAGTTGCTGGTCTTGTTGCAGGGCGGCATTGCCCGCCGCTTCGTAGTCGAAGTAGATGCTGATCAGGGCAAACAGGGCCAGGGGCGCCAGCAGCAGCAGCAGCAGGCGGCGTTGCAGACCGGATTTCATGGCTGCTGGCACGCTCAAGGCGGCGGCTTTTTCCGCGACAGCCGCCGTGGCCGGGTCAGCGCCGGTGTTCTCGGACATTGAGGCAGTTTATCCGGCCGGCGCGTCCAGCGACTCGCCGCCCACTAGCTCCAGCCGGTAACCGAAGCCGCGAATGGACCGTAGTGCGATGCCGTGCGGCTCCAGCTTGCCCCGCAGGCGTGAAACGTAAACCTCGATCGCATTGGGGGTGATTTCCTTGTCCCAACCGGTCAGCGCCGCCAGCAGTTTTTCCTTGCTGGCCGGTTTGGGCGCGTGGATCAGCAAATACTCCATCACCGTCCATTCGCGCGGCCCCAGGTCAATCAGCTGCCCGTTGGCGCGCGCCTGGCGGTTCGCCGAGTCGAGCTCCAGCGGACCGAAACTCAAGATGGCGCTGGTGGCTGCCTGCGAGCGGCGCAGCAACGCGCGCAGACGCGCCAACAGCTCGGGCAGTTCAAAGGGCTTGACCATGTAGTCGTCCGCCCCCAGGTCCAGGCCCTGCACCCGGTCTTCCAGCGCGTCGCGCGCCGTGAGGATCAGCACCGGCATGGCCAGCCCCCGCACGCGCAGCCGGCGCGTGAGCTCCAGGCCGTCAATTTTGGGCAGGCCGATGTCGATGATGGCAGCGTCAAAACTCTCGCCCTGCAGCACCTCTTCGGCACGCTCGGCGCTGCCGACCCAGTCGACCGCGTAACCGGCGTCCGAAAGCCCCAGCTTGATGCCGCTGGCCAGCATGACGTCGTCTTCAACCAGGAGAAGTCTCATAGATCACGAGCATAGGGGCCGCGGCAGACCACATTCATGGGGGATTACACCAGCAGCGGCACATCCGACAGCCCGGCGTCAGCAAGGGCAGCCCCCGGGCAAGCCGTCAATGCGACCGGATCATCGTGCCGTACGCCTGGTCGGTCAGGATCTCCAGCAGCATGGCGTGCGGCACGCGGCCGTCGATGATGTGCACCGAGTTCACCCCACTTTTGGCCGCATCCAGCGCGCCCTCGATCTTGGGCAGCATGCCGCCCGAGATGGTGCCGTCGGCAAACAGCTCGTCGATTTCACGGGCACTGAGGTCGGTCAGCAGTTCGCCGGCCTTGTTCAGCACGCCGGGCGTGTTCGTCAGCAGCACCAGCTTTTCGGCCTTCAGCACAATAGCCAGCTTGCCTGCCACGACATCGGCATTGATGTTGTAGCTCTCGTTGTGCTCGCCAAAGCCAATCGGGCTGATCACGGGGATGAAGGCGTCGTCCTGCAGCGCCTTGACGACGCTGGGGTCGATGCTGAGGATGTCACCGACAAAGCCGATGTCGTGCTCTTTGGCCGGGTCGTCCTTGTCGACCATTTTGAGTTTCTGCGCCCGGATCAGCCCACCGTCGCGCCCGGTCAGGCCCACCGCCTTGCCGCCGGCCTGGTTGATCAGGCCCACGATGTCCTGCTGCACCTGGCCCGCCAGCACCCACTCGACCACCTCCATGGTTTCTTCGTCGGTCACGCGCATGCCCTGCACAAATTCGCCTTTCTTGCCCAGGCGGTTAAGCGCGGTCTCGATCTGCGGCCCGCCGCCATGCACCACCACCGGGTTCATGCCGACCAGTTTGAGCAGCACCACATCCTCGGCAAAGTCCGCCTGCAAGGCCGGGTCCGTCATGGCATTGCCGCCGTACTTGATGACCAGCGTCTTGCCGTGGAACTTGCGGATATAGGGCAGCGCCTGCGCCAGGATCTCGGCCTTGTCGCGCGGGCCTACGTGGGAGAGGTCGGGGTCGGGAGAAGAGGTGGTCGTCATTGCGGCTGGCCTTGTGTGAGGAAATAATGGTGGATTGTGCCGGAGACCGATGCATCAGGCCTTGATGTCGGATCCGCACCGCCTTTCGGCCACCTGACAGCTAAGAAAAGTCTGATCAAGTCATAAATTTGCGCTTGAGATTTCTGCAAGTCTCATTCATTCGCGAAAGTGGCTTTTTGCTGAGGATTTAATGCCGCGGGGCGCACTTTCTTGCGTCCCACGCTACGTTCGGACGCATTGCTCCCTGAATCG
Source organism: Polaromonas sp. (assembly GCF_029945895.1). Classification (GTDB taxonomy): domain Bacteria; phylum Pseudomonadota; class Gammaproteobacteria; order Burkholderiales; family Burkholderiaceae_C; genus Polaromonas. Next base: position 71,647 of record NZ_JAQSDL010000043.1, read on the forward strand.
CCATCAATTGCCGTCGCACCATCCACAGGTCGACAGCGCGAAGAGGATGATGACGTGTGCGGTGTTCTTCTGCAGTCCCTTGAAGCGCACCTTCACCAGCCCGAACTGTCTTTTGGTCAGCCGAAACGGATGCTCGACTTTGGCGCGGACGCTGGCGTTGCCGTGCTCCTGCTTCTGCACTTTGGCCTTGGCTCTGCATTGCGGCATCCTGGCAATGCCGGTGGGCCTAGCCGCGGTGTGCCATTGCAGATCATCATGATTGACCCGCCCCGGCGCACTCCGGTAGCACGAGTCGGCATACACGTATTCTTCCTTGCCGTGTAGCAGGTCGGCTACGTGATTCAAATCCGCGTCGTTGGCCGATGTGGTCGTGACTGTATGCACCAGGCCGCTTTCAGCGTCCACGCCAATGTGGGCCTTCATGCCGAAGTACCACTGCTCACCTTTCTTGGTCTGGTGCATCCAGGGGTCACGCTCGCCGTCGGCATTCTTGGTGGAGTTGGGCGGCGCGATGATCGTGGCGTCCACGATGCTTCCTCCCCTGAGGAGCGCGCCTTTGCGGGCCAAGTTCGTGTTCACCGGTTTCAGAATGTCCTCAGCCAGCTCGTACTCTTCCAGCAGATGCCGGAAGTTCAGGACGGTGGTCTCGTCGGGATCGCCTCTGCCAGGCTCAATCGCGCAAACGTGCGTAGCGACGCGATTTCATGCAGCGCCTCTTCCATCGCCGGGTCGCGGTACACGAACCAGTTCTGCATCAGATGCACCCGCAGGATCGACTCCAGTGGGGGTAGGGCCTGCGACCGCGCCCGGCCACCGGGTAGAACGGCTCAATCAGCTTGAGCAACCGCTTCCACGGAATCACCAGATCCATTTCATCCAGGAAGATCTCCCGGCGGGTCTTCTTCCTCTTGCCAGCATATTCGGCATCCGTCAAACTGATCTGATTTATCGCTTCGACTCCTTTGCGCATATCAACGGTTCACAGGCAGGATCGGTGGACTTATTCAGACTTTCCCTAAAGCCGAAGGCCAGCAACACTCCTATAGCTAAGCAAAAAAAATCACCAATATACGCGTCATATAGAGAAGAATTGAAAAGGCAGGATGCGGCAAACGCCGCCAGCACTGACAAACCAGCCCGGGCAATGGGGCGCTTCATCTTGAGAAAATCCAGTGCAGTCATAATAAAAAATGCGAAAAAAAGAAAGATTCCACCTACGCCCAACTGAACGCCCCATAACAAAAATTCTTGGTGAGGATTGCGTACGGTATCAACCCCCCGCCCTGCTGAGGAACTGTTGACGAACTCTATGCGCTGATACTCTGTGGCCCAACTGCCCACGCCTGATCCGAGCCAAGGCTTTATCCCTATCGCTTGGAGAGAAGTTCTCCAGAGTCGCAGCCGTACGCCCGAAGAAGTGGCCGCTTCTGGGTGAGTGGCGTAAGTATTAACCTCTGCGGCAACACCTGAAAATCGCTGCGAAACTTTATCAAAGCTAAAGAAAGCCACTACACATATTAGAGGGGGGACTATGACCGCTGCAAGACGATAGCGCCCGGGCAGCGCCCAGAAAATTGCCAGTGAAACCACTATCACGCCGACGATATGACCAGTGCGGCCCACGAAAAGAATATAAACAGCTCCCAACGCCAACAAAGACAACGCGATCGCAGCACAAAAAAGGAACCGATTAGGCGCTAAGCTTTTCAAATGCCAAAAAACTGCGGCAACCACCGCACTAATGATTCCTTGATCCAGATAACTCGAAAATACTGAATAAGAGGCTTTGGCCATGTTCGAGGTAGCCCATGGCACCTGAACACCTGCAAAGAGCAGCCAAGAGCCTGCAAGTAAAAAAATCTGTGCCCCCAAAAATGTTGTCAGAATCCAACTCGCATCCCGGCGGGTGCGCACGAGCACCAGCAAGGCTGGAATCACCAGAAACTTACCGTATTTTCCCATCGCACCTAGAGCCTCGGCCATGGTTGCAGTGGTCCACAAAAGGCTGACGGCAAATACGAACAAAATTAACGCCACCAGCCTCGGCGTCCAGAGAGAACGCAACGGATCAACATATTCCTCGTATCCCTCTGCTCGACTGCCACGCCGCAGTAAAAACACGAGTGCGGTAACCAGCAGAGAGATTTTTGCTAGGCTAATAATGACAAGGGACAGGCCTGAGGAACCTGCGGAAGTGCATATAGTAATCAATCTCACGCTGACGCGGTCTGTAGTCATTTTCAGCTTGAAAGTTGAATTGAAGAAAGCAGCAAATGTGGCGAAAATGCCACCGAGCGAACAGCACGGACCTCCCTGTGACGCATCTCAGGTACGTCCCTCGTAAATTTAAAATCCTGCTACGCTGCCGACTCACCGCCATACCCTTGAACGCAGGCGTGAAGAATCAACTTGATTTGCGCTATATTTCCCTGCTCTGCGGCCTGCCATAAGGTCTTGAGATGGATTTCCAATATCTCCCAAGGCAGGTAATCTTCATGTGCTTTCATAATACGAGAATGCGCTGTGGGCGTCGGATTGTCACCTATGAGCAACTCTTCATATAGTTTTTCCCCTGGACGCAAGCCGGTGATGGCAATCTCAATATCCCCCGTTGAATTGACGTCATCGCGCACCGTCAGTCCAGACAACTCCACCATTCGGCGGGCAAGATCCATGATTCTGACGGGCTCGCCCATGTCCAGCACAAACACTTCCCCGCCCCCAGCCATAGCACCCGCTTGCAGCACCAGCTGAGCAGCCTCGGGAATGGTCATGAAATACCGGGTGACTTCCGGGTGCGTTACCGTCAACGGGCCGCCACCGGCGAGCTGCCTGCGAAACAGGGGAACCACACTGCCGCTGGATCCCAGCACGTTGCCGAAGCGAACCATGCCAAAACATGTAGCCGACTCTCCGGCTTGCCCAGCCAAGGCCTGCAAGACAAGTTCGGCCATGCGCTTGCTGGCTCCCATGACGTTTGTGGGGCGCACAGCCTTGTCGGTAGACACGAGTATGAACTGGGCGACTCCGCTCTCCATAGCTGCGCGCGCCATGTTGAGCGTACCGAACACATTATTGGTAATGCCTTCTGCCGGATTGGACTCCACCATGGGCACATGCTTGTAGGCCGCCGCATGGTAAACCGTAGCAGGTCGGTAAGTGTGGCAGATTTCCTGCAAGCGCCGGGGGCTGGCCACACTTCCCAACAGCGGCACCAGTTCGCAGCCGAATCCTTGGGCAACACACAGACCCTGCAATTCCTGGTGAATGCTGTAAAGACCAAACTCGTTATGGTCCAGCAACAGCAACTGACGAGGATACTCAGCCAGAATCTGCCGACACAACTCACTGCCGATGCTTCCACCCGCACCAGTCACAAGAACTACCTTGTCTGCCAGATTGCGCGCCAGCAAGTCGGTGTTGGGCGGCACTGTGTCGCGGCCTAGCAGATCTTCAATGTCAAGTTCCTTGAAATCCTGTACCGTGACGCGCCCAGTAGCCAGATCGGCCAAGCCCGGCAAGGTGCGAATATGAACAGGCACCGAGCGCAGGCTGTCGATGATCCGGTTGCGCCGTGCGCGCGAGGAACTGGGCAAAGCCAGCAAAATGTCCGTCACCCCCAGCCGGGCCACCAAGCCAGGAACGTCCGGCGGGGCGAACACCGGCACACCGTTGATGCTACGGCCCACCTTGGCCGCGTCATCATCGACAAAACCCAGCAAGGAAAATTGCCTCGATATTCCCATCGCGGAGGCTGTTTGCACACCCGCTGTGCCCGCGCCGTAAATCAGGAGGCGGCCTTCGGCCTGCCTTTGTGCACTTCCCAGACCCGCCAGCCAGAATCGGGCCACTGCCCGGCTGGCTCCCACAAGCAGCAAAAAGATCAATGGCTGTAATACACCCAAGCTACGCGGCACACCAAGCCACTGCTGCCACAAAAGCACAGCCATAAAGACCATGCCGAACACAACCACAGCCTGCCCGGTGGCCTTCAACGCCGCTTGCCCTGTGTACCTGAAGATGGCCCGGTAAAGACCAAACTTGACGAATACAGGGATCGCCAGCAGCGGCGCCAGTCCATACACCCACCATTGCGCATCGCGGGGGGAATGCAATTCATCCAGTCTGAGCGTGAACGCGATCCAGGTGGAAAGCAATGCCAAAACAACGTCGACCGCAATAACCACCGCCAGCTTGACCACCCGTGGCCAGCCTAAAATTGTGCTCTGCATTTTATTTCCGCCCCGCGATGCCCATTAGCTTTTAATGGCAAATTCTTCTTTGGTTTTCCCCTGCGCCAGAAGCGAGGACAGCCAACGCGGCGTCAGACCCCGGCCACTCCAAGTTTCCCCCGCCGGCCCCTGATATTTGGGCGAAATAGTCTTATCCTGCTTTTTGGCCTGCGAACGCGACTTTTCGTTAGTATCTCCCGCCTTGGGTTTCTGCTTTGCCTTGCTGGTACCCGTGTTATTAGGGCGCAAGTCCTTTATCGTGATGCCATATGCATGCATCTTGGCACGGATTTCCTCAACGGTTTTCTGAAACTCCTTCACCTTGATGTCGGATGCCTTTTTTTGAAGCTCTTCGATCTGTTTTTGAATATCAATCAAATTGTTCATATTTTCTCCTAGGTATAAAGAAAATCAGCCATGGATTATTGCCCCGTCAATGGGCAATGCTATCCTGCTTGATGACCTTGATGGCGGTGCAAAATATTATCTTCATGTCAAACCAGAATGATTGCCGCCGAACATACTCTGCGTCCAACTGGACTTTCTGGGGGAGGGGTAATCCGTCACGGCCGTTGACCTGGGCCCAGCCCGTCAGGCCAGGCACGAGTTCATGCACACCATACTGCATCCGCAGAGCGATCAGGTCATGTTGATTGAAAAGCGCGGGGCGCGGGCCGACAAAACTCATATCGCCTTTGATAATGCTCCACAGTTGCGGCAGTTCATCCAGGCTGGTTTTTCGCAATATGCTACCCACTGGCGTGAGGAATCTGTCCGGGTTGTTCAGCAAATGGGTTGCCACCGCCGGTGTGTCCAGTTTCATGGTGCGGAATTTGGGCATCCTGAAAATGACATTGCGGCGTCCCACGCGGTCAGACCAATATAGCACCGGTCCCCTGGACGTGGCTCGGACGAGCAAGGCCACGAGTAACAGGGGCAACAGCAGGCACAAGCCCGCCACCAGCCCCAGCACGAGGTCAAACAGACGTTTCACGATCCCTTCCTTCCCGCAACCGTTTGTTGAAGTGCGTCTGCCACCCCTAGCGGAGGCGCCCAATCCAGAACATGACGCGCCTTGGAAATATCAAGCTGCAGATTTCCGCAAAGACGCTCGAGGGCGTCCCTTTTTCCAAGCAGCGCGGCGCCCGCCTGCAAGGCCCACAGCGGCACCGACGGCACCCGCGCAGACACGCCTGCCGCTCTTGCAAGACCATGGACCAGCCCGGGAGTGGAAAGATCGTGTCCGTCACTGACAAAAAAGGTCTCGTTGGCGGCCAGCGGATGGTCCGCGCAAGTGAAAATAAAATCCACCAGATTGTCAATTGCCACGAAGCTGCGGAGGTTTTGCACCGCTCCCAGGGGCAGGAGCCGTCCCTTTTGGATGGCGCCCAGAAGCGCGGCAAAGTTAGCCTTTACCCCCGGCCCGTAAACGAGTGGGGGGCGGATGATCGTCACCTCCATACCTGTCCGGACCGCCAGTTCGCGCAAACCCTGTTCGGCCTCCAATTTTGATACACCATAAGCGTCGGCAGGCAACGGGGCATCGCTTTCGGAAAACGGTTTTCCCGGCGGTGTAGCCTCCCCGTTGACCTTGATTGAGCTGACAAAGACAAAACGTCGCACACCAGCAGCGGCCGCCTGGCGCGCCAGATTCAGTGTGCCCTCCACATTGACGCGGCGAAAACTGCCCAAGGGGTCAGCGGAAGACTCGCGCATCACGTGGACCCTGGCGGCTAGGTGAACCAGGACATCACAATTCACAAGGGATGGCCCCCACTCTGTCGCGCCATCGATATTCCCCACAACAACATGGTCGATCCCCGGCGACATGTCACACGCCGCGCGGGTGACGGCGCGCACATCACGCCTGCGAGCCACGGCCTCCGTGCACGCGGCCCGTCCGACAAAGCCTGTGGCACCGGTGATTGTCAGGAAAGGCATGTGTCGACCATGTTTTTGCCCCGCAACAGCGCACCGTATTCCTGCGCAACCTGCAAATTGACTTTCTCAGCATCGAACAGCGCCTGCGCCCGCCGCCTGGCGGCCTCGCCCATGCCTGTCCGCAAGGACTTGCTTTCTAGCATGCGATGGAGCGCAGTCGCGAGCTCCCCGAAATTTTTGGGAGGCACCAGCAATCCCGTTTCCCCATTGACAACGGCATCTGTCAGACCGTAAATAGCACTTCCGACCGTCGGCACCCCCATGGCGGCGGCTTCAATAACCACGGTTCCGAAGCCCTCCCGGTAGCTCGGCAGGCAAAGAACATCAGCAATGGCCATATAGCTTTCCGGACAATCCGTGTACCCGACGCAATGCACATCTTCAAGCTGCGAGAGATCCTCATGCGAGAGGCTGCCGCCCACCCCGCTTTCTTCATCCGCAGGACCAACAAGAACCAAGTGGACCTCAGGAAACCCGGGCTTGAGTGCACCAAATGCCTGCAACAGCTCCCTAACACCCTTTTCCTGGGTGATGCGTCCTACAAACAGAAGCACGCAGGCGACCTCGGGAATCCCAAGCGAACGTTTCAGAGAGGCCCTGTCTGCCGGAGAGAACCGTGTGCGGTCGAAGCGGCGCATATCAACGCCTGCCAGCGAGCCGGCGCCGATGACAGCCAGCCGGTCAGCACCCATGATTTTCTGGTCGATTAGGAATTCCCGCTGGCTTGCACTGTCGGCATAACATCGTGTGTTGAGCCTGCCCACAAGTACATCGCTCCATCGCGCGACTCGCCCCTTGACACCCCTCATGCCGACCCAAGGCTGTCCCGTGAAGGTATGCAACCGAACCGGCACACGCGCCAGAAACGCAGCGATGGCCGTCAACAGCCCCGCCTTTGGCGTGGTTGAATGCGCGATTTGCGTGCGGTTTTTCCGGAAGAAAAGAAACAGCCGCAACAGCGCCACCGCGTCATGCCCCGGGGATATGGCGCGCCGGATGTCGATGATCTCGCAACGAACGCTGCCCATGCTCCTGAGCACCTCCATCCCGGCGCCGGCGCTGGTGGCCACCGTCACTAGCGCGCCAGACTGCGCAAGCATGGCGATCTGGTGCTTGAGCTGTGTCACAACAAAAAAAGGGACGGTGGATATCCTGGCAATTCGTATGCCGGACAACGCCAAAACGTTCGCAGGAGGGGCCGAGATCGGCATGTTGATCAACTCCCTGGGGTCGCGCATGATCGCCTTGTCGTGTTCGCCTGCCTGATCGTCAATATCACCTGGTCTCCCACCAGTTCATCAGCCGCCTGAGGTAAACCCGGCCGATCTGGAGTGCGAGTGCAGTTACAAAGGCAAGGCGATCCAGAATGATGGGAACGATGCTCCTTCTCTGGAGCGTCGAAGCATTCCCTCCATGCCTGATGAAGTCCATCAAGGGCACGGGCACGAAGCTGATCTTGTACCCAAAATATTGGGCCAGCACCCCAATCCAGGCGTCGTGGAATATACCGATATGCGGGGAGATCGGCAGCACATCCCGGAGGATATTCCGCCTGAAAGCCATGCAACACCCGGTGAAAGTATTGCTGACGATGTTCTTGATCACGCCCGGTGAACTGCCAGCCATCTCAAAGAGAGAAGCGTGAAGAACCTGCCCGCCGCGCATCACCACCGCATCGTGAACGACCAGGTCGAGCTTGCCGGCTTCCAGCATTTTCACCACCGTGGCGACCTTTCCATCGTGCCAGCGATCATCCTGATCACTGAGAAAAACAATATCTCCGCCGGCTTCCTGCAACGCGCGATTAAACGTCAGCGCGGCTCCCACGTTTATCGGGTTGATGATTAGCTGGATGCGTGCATCTCTGAAATTCCCGATGATTTCCACCGTGTTATCGGTCGACTTGTCATCCACAACAATCAGCTGATCTGCGTCATTGAGCTGTTTGAGAATGGAAGATATCTGGGTCTCGACATGCGCCGCACCATTATAAGTAGCCATGCACACGGATATTTTCATGGGCTTCCTTCAACTGCAAAAGGAATCTCGGTCACACGCGATCGTGCAGGGGACGCGCATCGTTTTCCTGGGCCCTGCGGTCAGGCTTGTCTGCTTTACCGCTCAGGTAATAAAAGATGAAGAAATACACCAGGAAATCCCATGATTCGAAAAAGATGCCCGTGTCCGTCGACCACCGGATAATCACGGCGGAAAAAAGCACGAAGAACAGCTTGTTGTTTTTCCAGAATTTGAGCAGCGAAAACCCGACCAGGGCAATGACCACCAACCCCATCAGTCCGGTCTGCGAGTGAAGGCTGATCCAGGAGTTGTGATAGTTGTACCCAAACTCCTCTCCTTGCGGCCATGGGTCCGTGAAGATGTTTGCCCCGAAAACAAGCCGGAAAAAATCCAGATTGTTCAGGTAATTGCCCCACATCACCAATCGCGGAGATTCCTCATCGGCGCTTCTTGCTGAATAATTGTCAACCGCATTTCCGAGAAGGACATTGTCTTCAGACAGTGATCCCAGATTATCGAAAAACAGGTATGCAAAAAAGAACACCAATCCCAAGACGAAGATGTAGACATAGCGACTACGGATCCGTCCCTGCAGAGTGATCAGCGCGAGTCCTCCCAGCAAAAAAACACTTGAAAGAATGCCGGAGCGTCCGATGGCCCAGATGCAGAGTAAGGCAGTGACCAGCGCTGGCTTTAGATCAATTTTCCCGCCGTCCACTCCAAGCACGATGTACAGAGAGATACAGGCCGCGAGCAGCATCATGGAAATCCCGTTGTAGCTGGTCGCTGTCAGCGCGTCCCTCGCATCGACGCCGGTAACAATCAGGGCAACAAAACAGACGGCTAGGGTATAAAAAACAAAATACGCGCCTGCACGCGGCACGCAGCCCTTGACCAGGAGCAGCGCTATTCCCGCATTGGCAAGAATGAATAGGACAACATGACCCAGGCGGTCTGTCCTCGCCGACACAAACAGGGATGAGACCAGAAACGAAAAAAGGAACAAACCAATAAATGAATATATTTTGAGATATTTTTCCTCGATGGTTTTGCTCGTCAGCACAAGGGCAAGCAGTCCCAGGGTAGACAACACAAATGACATCAATAGCTGGGCCGGCCACACGAAGCGCGCCAGAGACAATGCAAGATAGAACGAAAACAGCAGGCCGAAGAGCAGCTTGTTCGGTCTATGACCTACGGCTTGGCCTTGCCGGGGGTACAAGACAACGGGTGATTGCTGATCGAGACTCATGGTGTCACCACATAACAATAGGGAAGCGTGTTTCGGGCAGACGGCATGGCACTGGCCAATTCGCGAAGTTTATTTGGTCGCTGCAAAAAAACGCTTCCAGTTGAACTTGCTGTTTTCCAGATCAACGAGGGTCAACCGGGCATTGGGGCGCCTTCTGCCAAGAGAGGAGAAATACATGGAAAACAACAGGTTGAAAAACGTGGCCGAAATCCTGGAGATCGCGAAGGCGACCAAGCGCTGTGCAGTGGTCATGCGGTCTTTGAGGAATTTTTGATACTCACGTGCCGAATACAAGCCCCTGGCGCGGTAAAGCATCAGCCTGGCCTTATTGCGCCACGGTTCCCGCTCGCAGACTTGCGCTTTGGCCGCATCGGCAATACCGGCAAAAGACCATACCAGTTCTGGCCATTTGAAGAGTGACACCTCAAACCCCTTGTCCGTCCACATGGCATTGCCGTATCTGATGGCAATCATCGGAGCGGCCAGAACGATGGCGCCCTCGGCGATGGGCTGCTGGAATATGACGCCCATGTGTACAAACAGGGTGCCGTAGTAGGACTTTTTATCTCTGGCGCCCCACATGGAACGCCTGACAACCACACAACCAATGAACGAAAGAAAATTTCCTGTGTCCCGAAACAGCCGGTCGGCCTCATCTTTGGTGTAGGTGGTGTTTTCCGTAAGGTCAAGGCTGCCCGGCTTGAGGGTTTGAGTGAGATCGGCATTTTGAATCTCTGCATTCACAATCACCAATCCCGGGCTGGTTTGCAAAACGCCTAAAACAGCTTCAATCGCTCCCGCCTTTATGATGTCGTCATCAGAGAAAAGCCAGCAGTACTCACCATTCGCCAGTTCCACGGCGCGCGAGTAGTCTTGATCCACCCCACCCTTCTGCGCAAGGCGCGTATAACGCACGTTGGCATATCGTTGCCGGTAGGATAGGACGACCTCCTCGGTGTTGTCGGTGGAGGCGCCATCCACAATGACAATTTCCACCTGCTCGGTCAGTTGGGAAACGATGCTGTCGAGTGTCTGTCCTATCAGCGCGCCGCGGTTTAAGGTCGCTATACAAATCGACAGCTTGATCATGGAATCCATCTTATTTTTCTGTTCCGGCCATTTCCAGGACCAGTTTTTCAATACGCGCAGAAGCCAAGCCATCGGGTTGGTGGGAAATCTCCTGGAGATATGCACTGCGCGCGCCACCCAGCTCGGCTTTTTCCTTCAGCAGATTCCCGGTTTCCAGCTTCCTGAAGAGTGCCATTAGGTCCTCCCCTGATTGTGGCACCAGAACCGCACCGGAATCCCTGAATACGTCGCTGAAGGGCCAGCCGGGAAAGATGGGGCACACAGTCAGCTTGTCAGCGATCAGTGCATCGATCGTCGCCGTCGAGCCGAATGAAATAAAGGCATCGCAAACGGCAATCACCGCGCGAATATCCGATGTTTGCTCCGCGAACACCACATTTTGACAGTTCCCACACAGTGCGCGGGTTTCATCGACGTTCTCATGTGGATGGGGTTTGACGATAAGCAGCAGCCCCGGCGAGCAGTCCGCAGCCCTGAATATCGCAAGCTTCATTCCCCGAAGAATGCCTGGGTCGGTGTAGTCACCGTGAGCGCTGTCGGTGTAGGTAGAAGCCAGGACCACGATTTTCCGGGTCCCTGTCTGGCCAAATGTGGCGCGAAAAGAATCAAACGCTGCGGCAGGCGGGTTCACTAAAATGTCGTGACGGGGCGAACCCGTGACATGAATTTTTTCTTCAGCAACACCATGTTTGATCAGAAATCTCTTCGAACTGTCGCCCCATACGGCAACGCGGCTTGCGGCAAAAAAACGCCACTCTATCGCCTCATCGCCGGTCAATCCGAATTGGACATCCAGACAAGGGATTCCCATCCTTTCACAAAGCAGGGCATACACCCTCGTACGCGAGTCAGCCGTATCGGGTGAAAGGACGATGGCCGGTCGATGCTTTTCCAGGATATGCCTTGCCAGCACGGCTTGCGGTGCCATCAGGGGGATATGCCCCTTGAACAGAAGATGGAACAACTGCTCCACTGCAGAGCTCAGGCTGGAATCAAGGCCCACCTGCAATGCGGCAAGCGCCCCGGAGCTTTTGAACCGCTTCTCCAGCTGGGCCAACGCGCGCGTGAGATGCCGAAGCCGGTCTTCCACATGCACATCCCAATGCTGGGACGTAGTCTGGTAGACGCGTACACCCGCCGAACCGGAACGCTTTCCGGATTGAGCAAGCTCCGCCAGCACCACGGCACCGAAAGCGTTGTGTGTGATGACACGCTCAACCACCGGCTCCAGTACATCACGGTACATGCGCTCGGTAAATCCAAGGCACAGCATGGTGTTTCCTGCAGGCCAGCTTGAGCAGCCCTCGGCCGTCCGGCGCCTGCTTGCGGCCTTGATCCAGTGCCTCAGCCGGAGAAGGTAGGGCCGCAAGCCCTGTTTGGTTCTTGCCAGGGGGCCGACTGACGCTACAGCGGTCGTCAAATGGCGATAAGCCAGTTCAGTGGCAAAAATCTCCCAAAAGGGCAGATCGTCGACAGTCAGGGCTTCAGAAAGTGTTTTCCCCCAGGGGAGCGTAGTCGCGCCGAGACCTTTGATCAAGGAAGCGTACCCGGTCTGGGTTTCCGTAAATGTTGGCGAGGTGCCTTTGGAATTCATATCACAGTATTTTCGGTTCCTGCCGGCAGAAACAGAACCCACCCGTTCTGATCACTTACCAGCGCAACGAAATCGTTTTTTAATGTGGAGACTTTTAATGCTGAAACGTATTTGTTGCCAGTGCCAAGTCATGGGCCACCATCTGGCAGACCATCTCCTGAAACGTTATCTGCGGTGTCCAACCGAGTTGCCTGCGCGCCTTGCCTGCATCGCCTACAAGCAACAAGGGCTCGCTCGGGCGAAACAAGGCCGGATCCTCACGAACATAATCCCGATAATCGAGATCCAGTTCTTCAAACGCAATGCTGCAAACTTCCCGCACAGAATGCGACGCCCCTGAAGCCAGCACATAATCGTCTGGCTGCGGTTGCTGCACCATCAACCACATCCCGCGTACATAGTCAGCTGCGTGGCCCCAATCTCTACGCGCATCCAGATTGCCAAGCGTCAGTTCCTGCGCCAGCCCGAGTTTGATATTGACCGCGGCGTGAGTGATTTTTCGTGTGATGAAAGAAAGGCCTCGCCGTGGACTCTCATGGTTGAAAAGAATTGCAGAGCTTGCGAACAGTCCATACCGTTGCCGATAAATGCGGATCATCGCATCTGCGTACATCTTTGCGGCGCCATAAGGGCTGCGCGGGTTTAACGCTGTCAGTTCCGTTTGGGGACTTTCAGTTGCTTCACCAAAAACTTCACGGCTCGAGGCCTGGCAAAAGCGAATGGCCGTATCCACCCCGAGGATGGCCTCCAGTATTTTCACCACTGCAAGGCCGTTGACCTCTCCGATGCCTACCGGGTCGTCGTACATTCCGCCGCCCGTTGAATAAGCTGCGAAGTTGAAGATTTTCGCCGGTCGATGTGCCTCCAGGATGCCTCGAATGGCCGCCGGATCGGCAAAGTTCCAGTACGTCAACTCGACGCCGCGCTCAAGCAAGTCCGGTAATTGCGATCTTGCACGGGAGAGGTCCCTGGCGACACCGACAACGCGATAGCCTTCGGAAAGCGCGAGTTCTGCCAAATACGAGCCGTCTTGGCCGGTTATTCCAGTAATACAGACCGTCTTCATCACCCACCACGGCACCAGCGCCAACAAATAAACACACCCATGGCCCGTCCGGACCATGGCCAGAAGGCAGCCAGCATAATGAATCTGGGGGAAAGGACTTGCTACGCCTTCTTACGCGCAACCATGACCCGTTCAAATCCCTTGACGATACCGAGCTTGCACAAGAATCTGTCAATTCCGACAACCACCTTGGCAGCCGCATAGCGAAATCCGTCCGAGCCGCTTATCCTCATGACCGGCGTACCGGCAAATGCATTGTGGCGCAAACTCAAAATGACCTCGAATTTATTATTGAACACATCTGCAATTTCATCCACAGCAGAATGTTTTGCCTCTTCCATGGGACTAAATATCTCTTCCCGATATTTTCTCTTACCCGTCAGCAGATTAAAAACGGTGCTTATCTTTTGGGGATAGGAGAGCGAATAAGTTGGCAAAATAAACTCGAAGAAATATTCCAGCCCCTGTTCCAGCCGGCCTCGCGGCATGTCATCCATGGTGGCCACAATGCCACCTGGCTTCAAGGCGTGAAAAACCCTGTCCATGAAGACAGGAACGTCAGGCATATGATGAAATGCCGACCAGCCGGATACCGCGTCATACTTGTCCAAGCCCAGATCCAGTTCGCTGACATCCTGCAGGTGATAAGTTACAGATCCAAATCCTTCTTTGTACGGATTTTCTTCAAGCATTTTTCTCGCCAGCGCAATGGCTTTTGGCGATATGTCGTAGGCATCGACATGGCATCCATTTCGGGCGAGTTCCAGCGCCAGCCAGCCTGATCCGCAACCTATATCGAGTACCCGCGAACCCGGTTTGTGCGATACCCATTTGATATATTGGTCACGGGCTCCGCCCTCGAGTATTTCCGTCATTTTGGGATCGATGAGGAATCTCTTTTCGCCACGCTGGGGAATGTACTTCGTGGCCCGGCGGATGTCCGCTTCCATCGCGATCTGCTCGGATTTTGAAGTGCGTATATCGGCAATTTGGTCGAAAAAATCGGCTTCAGCCTTTTTCAATTGGTCAAGGTTTTCTTGTTGCATATATCCATTCCCCATCTAATTTACGTATCAAATTTGTCTTCAAAAAAAGACAGCTTTATTTCTCTCATGACCCGGTTTTACAAGGAAAACCTGTTTTTCAGCAGGCCCATGAGATCCTCTGCCACCCAAATGCTGTGATCAATCTTTCCTGCAAACACCGAGAAATAGCCATCATCATAATTCGTCACCATCGAAGGGCGGGCATCAGACGCATCTTTTTTTGCCAGGACCATTCTCGGGCCCTCGAGAAACCCCACAAGCTCCGCATTACCAAGGGACGGCATGTACTCACTGCACATGCGTACCATCTTCTTGAAAAAAGCACTCTTGTCCATCCCGGAAAATGGCGCCGTTTCGGGCGAAAGCCACCTTGAATCCAGAAGTCTGGCAACACTGCTGGCGACGACGCTTTGAGCAACGTTGTACAGGAGGAAATTTTCGGATTTTCCGTGCGGGAGAACCGTCATGAACGGGCCATCCATGATGGTTACTCCAACCCGCGGCATATCCATTTTGATGATCGGCACCGCAGTATATTCATAGAGATTTTCGTCCACCACATGACCGAGCCCTTCGGTCAAACGATTGATGTCACCGTAGGATGCGTTGATCACAGCATCGGCAAAAATGGTTGTTTGGCCGAGGGTTTCCAGTCGATAACGCCCCCCCTGCCTGGAAAGTTTGGTGACTCTTTCTCCCAGAGACACCTCAACATGTTTTTGCCGGAGTTTTTGCTTCACCAGATCACGCAATATGGCGCAGTCATAAACGACTTCTTCGCACAAAATGCCGGTATCAGCTCCGCGGATGGGAACAGAAAAATTCTTGGCGTCGATTTTCTGGAAGGGGACACCGAGTTCTTTGCAAAATTGCAAATATGAAGCCGGAGTTGTCAGCGATCCGCTGTTGGCTATGAAATAAGCATTCAGAAAATCACTTTGAATGCACTCTGCATAGTTCTGCCTGAAAGCATCAAACCCCCGTATGGATTGCCGTCCGGTTTCCAGATCACGGGGATAATGAAATCCCAAGTGCAGCCGGTTTTGATTGTTCATGGAAGCGCCGGATAAGATATCGGATTTCGCCTCCAGAACCTTGACGCTCAGCCCACATGCGCTTGCTTTAAGTGCAATCTCTGCACCAAATATGCCACAGCCGATCACGGCCACATTGAAAACGTTAGTCATGAATAGGCGCTATATGGAAAATCCGTCATCTACGACAAGATTTTGCCCGGTCAAATATTTTGAGGCATCTGACAACAAAAACAACAACACGCTGGAAATATCTTTACCCTCCAGCATTCCCTTTGAACTGCAAAACGCCCTGTAATTCCGAAGGAATGACTCCGGCTGCTGATCGAGCACGCCTCCCGGGCTCAGGCTATTTACCCGGATGTGATCGTTCTTGAAATATTGCGCGAAGTAGCGCGTCAAATGAATGACCGCTGATTTAATCGCGGCATACTCGACGGGCATGGTCATTTGGGTGTCGGAATATATCTCGAAGCGCGGAGCCATGACCCCATAAATGGACGCCATGTTAATGATATTTCCCTTCTGCTGGTTCCGGAAAAACAGCCCGAACTGCTGCGCCACAAGGAAATAGCCGCCCAAATGAAGCGACAAGTTCTGGCAGAAATCCTCATAGGTCACATTTTCCAGCTTGCGCCCATAGTGGGAATTGCGCGGATAGGCATTGTTTACAACGGAATCAATCCGGCCAAACCGCTCAAAGGCGGCGGATATAAGCGCGGCCACGGATGCCGTATCGGTTATATCCAGCTGCATTGCATACGCACGATCCGCGTATTGTTCAGGCAACTCGCTTACAAACTTTACGGCAGCGGCCATATCGATGTCGGCGACAACTGCGATTCCTCCGTGCTGCACAATATCGCGCACAAAAACGCGCCCGAGCAGTCCGGCACCACCGGTCACAACGACAACGGTTTCGTCAAGCATCATTTCTAACCGACAACTTTCTTGAAGTAGGCGATGGTTTTCTGCAAGCCTTCATCGAGTTCCACTTTTGGGGACCAGTCAAGTTTCGCCCGGGTCCTCGATATATCCGGCTGACGTTGCCTGGGGTCATCCTGAGGCAAGGGCAGAAAAACAAGCTTGGACGTTGAACCGGTGAAGTGAAGCACTTTTTCAGCCAGTTCCAGCATCGTAAATTCACCGGGGTTTCCCAGATTCAGGGGTCCGGTGGTTTCTGCAGCAGAGTTCATCATTCGGATCAGACCGTCTACCAAATCATCCACGTAACAGAAACTGCGTGTTTGCTGGCCACTACCGTAGATGGTGATGTCCTCGCCCCTCAGCGCCTGGACAATGAAGTTGCTGACGACCCTGCCATCATTGGGATGCATGCGCGGGCCATATGTGTTGAAAATACGCACTACCTTGATCGGGAGCTGATATTGACGGTAGTAATCAAAAAATAGGGTTTCGGCACAGCGCTTGCCCTCGTCATAACAACTTCTTATACCGATGGGGTTGACCCGGCCCCAATAGTCCTCGGTTTGAGGGTGGACTTCAGGATCACCGTAGACCTCGGAGGTGGAGGCCTGAAGAATACGGGCTTTGGTCCGCTTGGCAAGTCCAAGCATATTTATTGCTCCGATCACCGACGTTTTTGTAGTCTGTACGGGATCCATTTGATAATGGACAGGACTGGCCGGACATGCCAGGTTGTAGATCTGATCGACTTCGACGTATAGCGGAAAAGTTATCTCGTGACGAACCGCCTCAAAGTATGGGTTACTGAGCAGGTGCGCTATATTTTCCTTGCTGCCTGTGAAATAGTTGTCAACACAAACGACATCATTTTCCTCCCGCAGCAGCCGCTCACACAAATGTGACCCGACAAAGCCGGCACCACCAGTCACCAGAATCCGCTTTTTCATAATCACCATTCTTTATTTTTTAGATCTTTGGTGAGCCAAGGCCCACGATGTGATCACAGGTCGACGACAACAATACCAGCCCAAGCCCTTATTGACAGGCCAGGGGAATTCATTTTTCAAACTTGTACATTTCAAGTTTTTCCGATTCGGTCAGCTTGTAAGCTTCCAGTCCCACGGAAGTCTCTCCGGGACGCGGCAAGACATAGGCGACAACTTCGTCCAAAAAACCCATCCGAACGCCTGCGCCGTGAATGCGCAGGGATAAATCCACATCCCAAACCCTGTTCCATTCCTTGCGCCAGCAATTGACGTTGTAACGCATGAAGCGCAAGTAGGATCGATACAACCAGGTGGATACGCCGCCAATCTTTGGGCTGTCATCTACACCGGCCACGGGGCGGCGGGTGTAGTAAGGGTCGAGCGCTCTGACGCCATCCACAACTTTTCGCTCTCCGAATCGCTCTTCCTCGTATAAGCCCGACACGAACTCATACTGTCCCTGCTGGGCGAAGCGGAGAAGCTTCTCGATATGATCCGGCGACCAGGTGTCGTCGTCGTCCACACGGGCAATCCACTGACCGCGCGCCAGCTCCATGGCCGTGTTTGCGGGCGTGGCGCCGCCGACAAACCAGTGGTTCTCCACCGTTTGCCGGTAATTCCTGCTGCGACTTGGCAGGTTATAAAAACGCAGGCGGGGGTCTTTAATTTCAGCAAGCAACTCCGCCGTATTGTCGCTGCAGTGATCACCAACGATCATCAATTCAAGATTGGTGTAAGTTTGCGACAGCACTGAAGCAACCGCCCGCTCTATCAGCAAGGGACCACGATTGTAAGTTGGCACGCAAACCGTGACCAGCGGCTCCTGATGGGGGTGATCGTATTCTCGCGCGTGTTTCAAGCGCGCAATCTGCAGTTGCACGGGCTCAATAAGGGCGAATCTGCTGCTGTTAAATCCCGCGATGACGCGATCTTCCATCGTTCGCGCATGAGTTGACGGGCTATCGGACATATTGCCCTCCATTCAGGTCGATGCAGGCTCCGTTGAGATGCGCCCAGTGAGGCTGACATATGTCGAAAACAATGTCGGCTAGGGCCTGCTGGCCGAGCAACTGTTGTGAGGGCACTTGTTTTCGATGAAACTCCTGCCTTTGCACTGCCATCTCGACGAACATAGCACTGTCTTGTATCAATCCCGGAGCAACCGCATTGATGCGCGCGCCGGAGGGTAATTGGGTACACACCGATTTGACGAATGAAAGCAATGCCCCCTTCGAGGCCGCATAAATTGGATCAAAACTGCCACGCTGGGCAGAGATTGAGGAAAACATCAGTAAGCGCGAGCGTTCCGTCAGGAGAGGCAGCATTCTCATAAGCACTTTGGCCTGTCCGCTGAAATTCACCGCCATCACCTCATCCACTTCCTCAAACGCATATCCTTTCAAGTCCTTGCCTGGCAGTATTCCAGACAAGAAAATAACAACATCGATCCGCAAAGAGATTTTCTTGAGTTGCTCTACGAACCGCTCGATGCTCAAATCTTCACGCAAGTCCAAGTGGAAGGCATTGTGCTCGTCCGACCCTTCGGGCATTCGGGAGGTATACGTCGTAATGACGCGATCAGCCACTGAAAACCGTGAAGATATCGCCCGGCCAATGCTTGAGGACGCCCCAACAATGACAACCGTCTCCATTGCGCCCGAGCTCACGTCAGCGTCTCCCCGGAAGGGCCAGATCCCAGAACCACCAGTTCAGACCCGGAGAATGTCTTTCCTGTTTGTTGCCTTATCCACTCGATAATTTCAGCTTTGTAGCGCGGCGCACAAATGACCAGCAACTCGCTGTTCCTGATGTGCTCAATGGAATTTTTGGGTTCCAACACGCCCAGCCCATCGTTCTCAAGATGGTTTTGACGGCGCGGATCGGAGTCAACCACCGTCACCGACTCCGGCAGGGTGAAGCCGGCCAGCAGACGGCGAAGGAAATCCGTCACCGCCCACAAGGTCACTTTTTTTCCGCTTTTTCCCATGATGGCAAGTTGTTGCCTCACGATCTCAATCTGCAGCTCTGCACGCCGGATCTGCTCCAGCCCGCCGCGAACGCACGCCAGAGCATCAATAAATTCACAGCGGCCTCCAGTGTCGGGCACGACGTCCAAACCCTCCTTGCGAAATACCGAAAGAAATCCATAGGGCCGGCTGCAAACATGACCGAGTTCTATGAGGCTGAGGCCCGCTTTTTCGGCAATCGCATTGAGCGTTGCAGCTGAAAAGTGATTGACGTGTTCAAACTCAAGCAACAGCAGATTGCGCGGATACAGCCGGAGATCGGGCACTTCACAGATCATGACGCCGCCCGGACGCAATGCGCGACAACAAGCGACCAGGAATTCCGTAACCTCTGACACATGTTCCAGCACGTCGTAGTGCGCCAATACATCGACGGAGTTTTCGGGCAGATCATGCACACTACGGAGTTCTGCTGGTGTATCTTCTGAAATTTCGACGACAAGCTGTTTTCCGAAAAGCGGCGAACAACGTCGGTGGAACTCACCCGGCTGGTCACCACCAATTTCTGCGAATACGCCGTCGGGCGCGCTATAGCGCTCAAGTACCGCCATTCGTGCATCCACAGAGTACGGAAGCCCGATCTCCTTGTGGCCAGCCAACCCGTCTGCATGGTAACGCGCAAGATCATCACGCTTGGGCCCGGGGGAGGCGAAGCAAAAACCGCAGTGGCGGCATACCGCAACATTAAAAGGAAATTTCCACGTATTCGTGGCGCGGGTCACGATGCTCTGGCTGGACCACACAGGTTCCAGATCGTTGCCGCCGCAACACTCGCACGAACGTGGTTCAAGGGATATCTCAAGCACTTTTTTTCCAGTAATTCTCAAAGGGATCAACGTAAAGCCAGAAGGCACTCTGCAATTCGGAAGTCCAGAAGTGTGTCTATATCCAGTGCGCGTTCCACTGGGACGTGGACTTGACGCACCCTTCCCTCAAAAGCGGCACTGCGCGCGATAACAAACTCCGGCCGGGCGACATATGCCACGGTGGTCATGTCGAAAACTTGTGGGGCATCCTGCCGGCGCGACACCGCCGACTCCGGCGGGATGACCAGGCCGACTGTTCCGTCAGGATGAATTTTCACCATATTGAAATACGGACTGCGATGCGCATCGGTCACAGTGATGACTATGTCCGCATCGCCCTTCTCGTATTCATCCAGGCAATTTTCGATGTCTTCAGGCAGCCTCAACGGTGCCGTGGTGGGCACGGACACCATTGCATCAGGCAACACCCCATCGCTGTCCAGCAGGTAATTGAGCCCATGTCGCCAGGCCAACCATTCCGGACTGTCATCGCCTGCCAGCTCGCTTGGTCTGATAAAAGGCACTTCTGCGCCATGCGCACGAGCCACTTCGGCTATTTCAATGGAGTCGGTTGACACTATCACCCGCGTTATGCGTTTGACAGCCAGTGCGTGTTCAATCGCCCAGGCTATCAAAGGTTTCCCGCCGAGAGACCGGATGTTCTTCCCGGGCAAGCCCTTGGAGCCGCCCCGGGCGAAAATGAAGGCTATCGCTTTCAAGCTTTCCCCTCTGTCGCTGCATGGTCCTTGATGACAATTCGGCCACCCGTCCCCGATGCCTGGCGAACAGCGTCAATGATCTGCATCACCTTGAAACCGTCTTCCCCACTGACGAACGGTTTCGATTTTCCTTCTACACAAGCCAAAAAATTTCCCCACTGCGCACGATAGCTGTCCTCGCGTTGATGCTGATAGCGGAAAAGCTCACGCCAGTTCTTCGCCCCTGCTTCAAACAACTCCACCGTACCTGTCAATCCGTCCCAGCGCAGGCTGCCCAGTTCTCCGATGGAGGTACACAGCCGTGTTGTATCGTGACGCACCAGATCCATGCTCAAGGTTCCAATCAGTTGATGACTGTCTGCCTCCGGAGCAAAACCCAGCATCAGATGGACCGTATCTTCGACATCAATTTCCAGGCGACTCTGTCGAGACAGACAAGCTTCCACCCAATCGATCTCACCAAAAATCCAGCGGAGATAATCCAGTTCATGGCTGAGCTCAAGCAATGCGCCGCCGCCCAGATCATGTCGTGCCGACACCCCCTGCCTATAGTCAACGTCCGCGCGCCAAGACGGCAGATATTGCCCGATCTCACAACGCACGGAGAGAACCTTTCCGATCACATTCTGCTTTAAGAGATCGCGAAAACGTTGCAATGAAGGCAGGAAGCGCAGGTTGTAGCCGGTCAGCAGGACCAGCCCACCTGAGCGACAGGAATCAATCAGGCCCTGCACTCCTTCAGCGGCAATTGACAAAGGTTTCTCAACCATCAGATGCACGCCTGCATCTGCCAGTGATTGGGCCGCGCTGAGGTGAAATGGAGCCGGATTGGCGATGACCGCCATTTGCGGCCGAAAAGCAATGGCCTGATCCATTCTGGAAAAGCCCCCATTGGCCTGCTCTGCAAGCAACGCCCCTTCTTCACGGCGCAGGACCCTTATATCCGCATGGGGAAGAAGTTCCCTGGCCAAGCGCAAATGAAGCTTGCCAATGCTCCCCAACCCCACGACAAGGACACGACTAACTGACACAGAACCTTCGAAGGATCTTCAAGCCCACTTCCCCGCTCTTTTCAGGGTGAAACTGGCAGCCGGTTATCTGGTCGCGGCCAATCACGGCTGGAATTCCATGCCCTCCATACATGCAATCGGCAATGCGATGCACAGGATCGGTGGGGACGGCCATAAAGGAGTGCACGAAATAGGAAGCGTCACCCGGACGGTTATCCTGCAGCAAGGTCCCATTCCAATCAAGGCGTGTACTCGATGGCAACATGGCGTTCCAGCCGATGTGGGGTACCTTTTGAGCATCGCCTGATGTCGATTGAACCGGAACAGCGACGACACGACCTGGAATCAAACCCAGTCCGGCAGTAATTCCAAACTCATCGCTTTCGTCAAGCAGGAGTTGCATCCCCAGGCAAATACCAAGCAGAGGCGTCTCTCGCCGGCCAACCTCCTTGATCACGCCAACCAGATTGAGTGCGCCCAGGGCCATCATGGCATTTTCAAACGCCCCAACCCCAGGCAATACGACCCGCTTGGCAGAAAGAATTCGCTCCGGATCTGCAGTCAATGTGACTTTGGCGCCGCAATGCTCAAGCCCGCGCTGCACGCTCAACAAGTTACCCACACCGTAATCAATGACGGTGACTTCAGGTGCGCTCATAATTTCTCACTCCCAAGCCCTCTGCCATGGCCACAGCCCTGATAATCCCAACTTCCGAGCGCTTGTAATGCAGGATGTCCGCCATGGCCACAGCATCTGCGCCACCCTCTCGAACAACGTCCACCAAGTCCTCCGGCTTGCCCATGCCTCCGCTCGCAATGAGCGGGACAGACACCTCCGCCGCAACAGCTCGTACCAGCGATATATCAAAACCTTTGCGAGTGCCTTCACGGTCGACTGATGTGAGCAAAACCTCCCCAGCTCCCAAGGCCACGCCACGTTTTACCCACTCGACCACATCAAGTCCTGTGCGCTCGCGGCCATTGTCGGTGTAAACCTCCCAGCGCTCATGGCCCACCTGCTTGGCCTCCACCGAGAGCACCATGCACTGGCTCCCAAAACGGCGAGCTATGTCCGTAACGAGTTGGGGATTGCTGACTGCTGCGGTATTGATGGCGACCTTGTCCGCCCCGGCCCGCAGAATCTGTGTGGCATCTTCCACCGAACGAATTCCACCACCTACAGTCATCGGTACAAAGATATCCTTGGCTGCGGCGCTGACTATGCTTCCCAGGTGGTTACGGCCATAAAGGCTCGCCACGCAATCCATATAAATCAACTCATCAATACCTTGCAGGTAATAGCGTAAGGCATGCTCGCCCGGCGATCCGATAACCCGCAAACCTTCGAGATGGATGCCTTTGATCAGGTTTGGACCTTTGATATCCAGACGAGCAATGATGCGAACGTTCCTCACCGTATCCTCTTATTCTTTTTCGTTTGAAACTGGGTGGCGCAACTTCCATTCGCCATTTTCCTGATACCAAAGATGAGGGGACCGAAACTGATCCGTCAGCAGGCGGAAATACTCACGATCCATCAACGGCTTTTCGAACATCTTGCTGGCTTCCGGGAACTCCTTCTCCGGCAAGCTCAAATATTGAAACATTTCCTCAATAAATCGCTCGGGGTACTCATGGTCAAAGCGCTTGACCAAGGCAACCCCTTCCTCGCGATTGATGTCCCTTGAGCGGATCTCCTGCGCCGCATCATAGCTGGCCCGTCCAATACCGAATTTCGTCCCCGTGGTGTAGTAATGAAGATCATCAATGCGGTCATCAATGCTGTTGTACTTCGAGTAAGTTCCGGGTGTCCGTTCAGGGGAGGCCTGAAAACCTCCGTGTTCGACCGCATAGTAATAACAGGACTGCGGGTGCCATTTCAGATAGTAGCCAAGATAATGCACCTCAATATTCTTTTCGGAGATCTGGTTGGGGTCGGCTGGCAGATAAGGCTGCAGGTCATTCTGATCCAATCCAAAATTCCCTTTCAAATCTGCGACGGAAACACCGCCGAGATAGATTTTCGACTGATCTTCTGCCGCGAAATAAGACCAGTCACGTTTTGCGGTATCCGTGTCCCCAATCGGGTTACCATATTCCGCTTCATTTTCGCCGTAGAAGACCAGGGGAATGTTAAACAGCAGCGCCATTTTGGGGGCAAGTGCCTTTTGCCCAAACATGAACGCCTGGAAGGGATGGAAAAGCAGTTCCGTCGAGAGCCGCGTTAACAACCTGTGCACGCGGCCATTGGGCGTCATCAGATAATTGTCGTGTCCAGCATGGAGCCAGGACTGGAAGTTCTTCCAGCCCCATTCGGTGTAGACGTGGGGCGCCCAAGTGACAGTGAGCGGGTGCATGCCGTATTTGGTCTTCAGGATATGGGATGCGTAAAAGCTGTCCTTTCCCCCTGAACCGGGGACGATGCAATCATAGGAACCGTCATTTTTGCGATGCTTGTCGCAAAGGTCCCGCAATTGCTTTTCACGTTCAGCCCAATCAATGCCGTGATGCTTGCGCTCGGCAAAGTTACAGGCGTCGCAAACACCATTTTCGTCAAAATGGATGGTCGCCTTCTTGGTGTCTTTGGTGTGCTTGTACTCCACTGCAGAGTTTGGACGCTGGTTGGAGATGACGCACTTCTTGCAGTAACTAACCGTTTCCGGCAGTCCATAACGAGCGCTTGGATTTTTTGCATCTTTTGCGAACAGGCTCAAATCGACAGGCTGGGGATACTTTATTTTTTCCATTTCTGAATCCATGTTTAAGTTTAATTACTATTTTCGGTGTTTGCGCGATTCAAATCGTCCGGGCGGCCTACATCCAGCCAGGGTTCGTGCATGGGGTATGCAACTGTGCGCATGGCCTTCGCCTGAAGGCGTTCAAACAGGGTAGGCATGTCGCAGTGTGCGTCTTGGCTCAGCAGATTTAACGCGACCGGCTCGAGTGCATAAACGCCTGCATTGATGTGGCTGCGGGCCACCGGTTTTTCCTCGAATCCTACAATTTCGATACCCCGAGTCTGCACAACACCAAAAGGGTGCTGCCATTCGTGCATGCGAACCGCCATGGTCGCCATGGCGTTATGACGGATGTGGAAGTCCAGCAATTCACCATAGTGGATATCGGTAATGACATCCCCATTTGTCACAACAAAAGGGGCCCCCGGCCGCGGACTCAGAAGACCCAGTGCACCGGCGGTTCCCAACGGCGATTTCTCGTTCAGATAGTCTATCTGTACCCCCAGCTGCCCTCCATTGCCAAAATGACTTTGAATCATATGCCCCAGGTAATGAACAGCGAGCACGAAATGACTAAAACCCTCGAGTTTGGCTCGCTCGATGATATGTTCGAGCATCGGTTTGCCCGCTACGGGCAATAACGGCTTTGGGCAGGTCTCCGTGTAGGGGCGCAGACGTGTGCCCATGCCGCCCGCCATGATGATCATCAGATTGGAGCGCGCCGGCAACGTGGTGATCTCGTCCCAAAGGTGCACACCCACTACCTGACGCAACTCATTCACGATAGGTATCTGCTGTATCTTGTTGGCGCCCATAAGCTGGAGCACCACATCGCGCCCCATTTCTGGAGTAACCACCAGGGCATTCCGATGGATGACGCTGGCAATAGGACTGCTGAGGTCAAGCCCCTTGAGCAAACCGCGCCTTATGTCGCCATCGGAAATCGTACCTTCCAGTTCGCCGGCCTCATTAACAACCATGACAATTTTGATGGACGCCTGGTCAAGGCTGCGTATCGCATGCTGTATGGAGGTTTTGACAGGGAGAATGGCTTGGCGCCAGCGTTCTTCAGTGGGGCTCACTTGTCACACCTTGCTTGGTTGCTGCAGATCATGAAAAAACTTCTTTGCAATGTGTCCGATGGGATGCTCCTTGAGAATTCTGAGCACCTTCTCGCTGGCGCCACCCTCCCCGTAGGGATTGCGTACCTGCCTCAAGCTCGTTTGGAAGCCTGCGGAATACAGCCGCTCCAGCGCGGCCGTAATATCCCCTCGCTCAGGTGCGCAGTTGATGATGCTCGCCGCCTGCAGCCTCCCGCGCTGGCGGTCGCCAATGTTGACTGTTCCCTTTTTGAAACTGGGAACCTCCGCCAAGCCGCTGGATGAGTTGCCCACCACACCATCAACCTGGGCAATGCAAGATAAATACCGCAATTGGCCAAGCGATACATAAAGGCGAGCATTGGCGTGCCGTTCAACAAATTGCGTCACCATCTGGATAAGAACCCGGCCCTCGGTATCTGCATTTGGCAAGGTAAAAACAAGCTGGGTATCGTGCAGTTCATCCAGTGAGGCCAACAGTTCCGCCATTTGATCGGCCGCTGCGTGGGTCTCAAGAGTGGCTGGATGAAAGGTAATGAGCAAGCTCTTCTCGCCAAGGCTGAACTCGAGCGATGCTTCAAGTGCAGCTCTGTCCAGAAGATGGATTCGTTTGATGCTATCGACGCCAAGACCGCCGACCAGAAACACGCGGTCTGGCTGTTCCCCCAGCTGAATCACTCGTTGCCTGTACTCTTCCGCTGCCACAAAATGCAAATGAGACATCTTGGTGATGGAATGGCGAAGGGCTTCGTCAAAAGCGCCCTCGGTGAGTTCGCCGCCATGCAAATGTGCAACCGGCACGCGCGCAACCAGGGCAGCGGCTACCGCAGCAAAAATCTCAAACCGATCGCCGAGCACCACGATCAAATCGGGCCGCAATTCGCTCAGCGCCTGACCGAACCCGATCAAGCCCAGGCCCATGGACTTGGCAATCGCAGCCGGCGTATCGGCGCCCACAAGGATCTCGATCTTGCGATCAATCTGGAATCCATGTTGCTCGATCTCTCGATAGGTGAGGCCGAACTCGGGAGACAGGTGCGTACCCGTAGCGACGACCTGAAGCACCAGATCAGGATCGTCCTTGATGCCTTGCATTACCCAGCGCAGCAAGCCGTATTCGGCCCGGGTGCCGGTAATGACACAGATTTTGCGGCTCATAACTCGATCAATTCGTCTGCGGAATAATCACGCGCCGCGCGGCGCCCGATGACCTCATCCCAGCGCATGGGGGATATGCCGGTACCGGGCCGCTTGGCAGTGATATTTTCTGCGCTGAACAATTCACCTGCCTTGATGGACCGGTTGCTCACCAGCGATTTGCGTGCGATGGGCTTGTTTCTGAGTTCGCTGGAAGTCAGCCGTTTTATCCCGTCACCCAACGCCACTTCGATGTTGCGAATTGCCGTGACCATCGCCTTGAATTCGCCGGGCTCCAAGCTGGCCTTGTGATCAGGACCTGGCAGATGGTGGTCCACGGTCAAGTGCTTTTCGATGACGAGCGCACCCATGGCGACCGCGGCAATAGCCACCTCGATGCCGGCCGTATGGTCTGAATACCCGACCGCCACACCAAACGCAGCTTGAATACTTTGCATGGCGCGCAGGTTCACTTCGGCCATGGGCGTAGGGTATTCCGTGGTGCAATGCAACACCGTGATGTTGGCACGCGGCGTTCCGGCCTGTTCGAGCACGGCGATAGCGGCCTCGATATCACCCAAAGTTGCCATGCCAGTCGAAAGAATAACCGCCTTGCCAAGGCGGCCGACGTGGCGCAAATATGGCAAATTGGTAATTTCCCCGGATGGGATCTTGAAGTGATCCTGCCCCAAACTCAAAAGCAGGTCGATGCTCTCATTATCGAATCCGGTAGAAAAGAAACCGATATGGGACTTGGCACAGTGTGCGACGAGCTCCTGGTGCATTTCAGGACTGAGTTCCAAACGGCGCAGCATTTCATGCTGTGACTCCTGACTGTCGGTGGTCTTGTTCTGATAGTCGGCTTTTTTCGCACCACGCGTGACCAGGCGGTTTGCATTGAAGGTCTGGAACTTCACCAGGTCGGCGCCGGCTGCCGCAGCAGCCTCAATCAGCTGCCTGGCCAGATCGAGATCGCCGTTGTGATTCACGCCCGCTTCAGCAATGATGAGAGTTCGTTGTTTCATGATCTGTCTATCCTACGAAGCGGGTTCCACTTGCTTGACTGTGCCGCACGGACAGCCCCATGCCGACCATGCAACCCTCGCCCAGCGCAATGCCCTCCCTGATGACGCTGCCACTGCCAACATAGCTCCCTGCGCCAACGCGGGTATTGCCATTAAGAATGGCACCGGTCGAAATATGGCAGTTGGCCTCCACTATCGCGTCATGCTCAACAAGCGCCCGGGAGTTGATGATGCAGTTGTCCCCCACCTCGGCGCCGGCATTGACGACTGCACCGTGCATAACGATGCTGCCCACGCCAATAGTGGCATGACGAGAGACATAAGCCGCTGGCGAAATGACGGTCGGCAGTTGAAAGCCCAATTCAAGGAGCCGGAAATAAAGTCTGATGCGGACATCGGGGGACCGAATCTGGCCAACGCTGATAAAGGCATGCCGATATTGCCCGGCCAGTTCATGCAGATCGGCGTCAGTTGCGATAACAGAATACCCAATATGCAAGGAATCCACTTCGTCGGGCATGCCGATCAATCCCGCAATCTGGTAACGCCCCTGCTGCTCGATGACGTCAATGCACGCGTGCGCGTGCCCACCCGCACCAACGAGGATGAGGCCGGGCTTGCTCATGGACCGACGGGCACCAGACCCGCGCTGCTCGGAATGTTGATCAGGCGCTGTGCCAGCGAAAGGGCACCAGACAGATCCATACGCTGGCTATCCTTGAACGGCGTCAACTCATGCATGAGAATCCAGACCGGGCGCGTCATGAGACCCGCGTCATTGGTTGCCTTCAATATCAGATCGCGTTGATCCGATTGCGCCACGTCCAGCAACAAGGCCTGCAACCAGTAGTTGCTACGACATTGTTCAGGCTCCTTCACCAGTTCGACACCGGGCACCTGCGAAAAAGCGGCTTGGTACCTTTCAAACAATGCCCTCTTTGAAGAAAGCATGTCGGGCAATTTTTCCAGCTGAGCACAACCCAGGGCCGCGTTCAGGTTGGGCATTCGGTAGTTGTACCCCACCTCGTCATGCCGATACTCCCACGCGTGCGGCACCTTGGCAGTTGTGGTCAGGTGCTTGGCACGAACCGCGAGTTCTGCGTCGTTGGTCAGAATCGCGCCTCCTCCGCCGGTAGTGATCGTCTTGTTGCCGTTAAAGCTCAAGGTTCCCAATTTTCCAAACGTCCCGGTATGTTGTCCGTGGTAATAACTTCCCAGCGACTCGGCTGCATCTTCCACCAGTGCAAGATTGAAGTCGGATGCAACGGAAAGAACGCCATCCAGGTCAACCGGATGACCAAAAGTGTGCATTGGCACCAACGCCCTGATAATGCGACCAGTAGCACGATTAACGCATTGGCCGAGGCGTTGATCGGTGTGATTGCGAAGGTACTCTCTGAGTTTTGCGGCATCTACGCCCAGGTTTCGGACATCGCTATCGATCAAATGGGGGGTGGCCCCACAATAGGTTACCGCGTTGGCAGTAGCTGCAAAGGTAAGAGCCGGGATCAGGACCTCATCGTCGGCTTTGACACCGGCCAGCTTCAAGGCGATATGCAGAGCCGCGGTCCCATTGACAACCGCGACCGCGTGCTTGGCGCCTGTAAACGCCGCCAGCTCAACCTCAAATCGGTCAACAAACTTTCCCACCGAGGAAACGAATGTGGAATCGAGACACTCCTTGAGATATTGCCATTCGTTTCCGGAAAAGCTGGGCTCGTGCAGGACCGCAGGCCGGGCTCCGACAACGCTCTTAATGGCAGCAACAATTTCCTCAGCAAGAAGCGGCGATGTGCTCATGTCATTCAAAGGTTGTAAATGTCCGTCTTGTAAGCACGCAGATTGTCTGGCTTTGTGAACCAGACGGCAGTCTCAGCCAGACCGCGCTTGAATCCCTCGCGCCCTCCGTATTCAGGTTGCCAGCCAAAGAGTGCCTTTGCCTTGGCGTTGCCGGCCCATAGTCGCTCGACTTCCGAGTTTTCGGGGCGCAAGCGGGCTTCGTCAGTCAGAATCTCGATCTCCGCATTCATGACTTCGGCGATTAGCCGGGCGGTCTCACCAATAGAGATTTCGAAATTACTGCCGAGGTTGACAACCTCGCCCAAGCCCTGATCTGAATTGAGTATGGCGATAAAACCCGCGACCGTGTCCTGCACGAAATTGAAATCGCGCGTAGGAGACACCGCACCCAGCTTAATCTGCCGTTGCCCTTTGGCGATCTGAGTAATGATTGTCGGAATTACGGCGCGCGCGGACTGGCGCGGTCCATACGTGTTGAAAGGCCGCGCAATAACCACGGGCAGCCCGAAGGATGCGTAGAACGAATACGCCAGCTGATCTGCTGCTATCTTGGTGGCAGAGTACGGCGACTGACCTTGCAGTGGATGCTCCTCGGTGATGGGTACAAAACGTGCTGTGCCATAGACTTCGCTGGTTGATGTATGGACCACCCTTTTGACGCCAAGCTCGCGCGCCGCCTGCAGCACGTTCAGAGTTCCCTTGATATTGGTATCCACATAGGTGTCAGGCGAGTGATAGGAATAAGGGATCGCGATAAGGGCTGCCAGATGAAGTACCACGTCACAATCCGTCATTGCCATTTTGACGCCGTGCGGGTCACGAATATCACCGGAAAAAACTTCGATCTTGTCTTTTACATCCGGCGCGCACTGATCAAGCCAGCCCCAGGAATTGAAGGAGTTATAGAGAACGAAAGCGCGCACCGTATGTCCCTGCCGCACCAGCTCCTCGGTCAGGTGGGATCCGATGAAACCGTCCGCGCCGGTGACGAGAATTCTTGATGTTTTAGACTGGATGTTCATTTGTACTTACTGTCTGCTCGACAATATCCTGATAACTGCCGCTGCGCTTGATTTGGCCGTCGCTCAAGTCGACGACATGGGTGCAGTTCTGGAGAGTTGTAAGGCGATGGGCAACGATGAGCACCGTAATTTCTTCACCCAGATTCTCGATTGCTTCCATAACCGCCAATTCGGTCTCGTTGTCAAGCGCACTCGTAGCCTCGTCAAACACGATAACGTCAGCCTTCTTATAAAGTGCACGGGCAATGCCTATGCGCTGCCGCTGCCCTCCTGACAGACGCACGCCCCGCTCACCGACGACCGTGTTGTATTGCTGGCTCCAGGAATCGATGTCCTGGGCAATCTGGGCTTTCTGCGCTGCTTGCCTAACTCGGGCGTGATCAATTTGATCCAGCGGCATCCCAAAGGCAATATTCTCCGCAATGGTGGCGTCAGCCAGAAAGATGGCTTGAGGCACATGCGCAATATGCGACTGCCAGGCGCGGTGATTTTGAGCGGTTATGTTCACACCGTCGACGGCCAGGCTGCCCGCGACAGGATGGAGCAAACCCATGATGAGGTCCAGCAAGGTGCTTTTCCCACTTCCCGTAGTCCCCATGAATCCAATGCGACTTCCTTTCGGGATATCGAGATCCACGCCCCGCAATACCCACGGTGTCCCGAGCGTGTAACGAAAGGCCAGCTGGTTCAGCGTAATTCTGTCCCTGAATGCAAGAGGCGAAACGGGCGGTGCATCGGCATGCGCGGGAAGCGGTTGATCAAGCAAGTCCAGCGCATCACTCAGCGAAGCCTGGGCACCAAGCATGGAGGTCCAACTGGAATAGGCTTGCTGCAATACAGGCAACAGGCGCTGCGCGCCAAGCGCGAGTGCGCCAAGAACAGGGATGGCATTGGCAATACCGCCCGGCCGGCCAACCATCGAAAAGGCAAGCGCGGAAATGAGAACCATCCCCAACGCTTCAATGGCGAAGCGAGGACTGCTGCTTATGATTTGCACGTTTGCAGTGGCGCGGCGTAGCGGCAAGTCCGCACTACGATAAATATTGCAATATGCAGCTTGCGTGCCGTCGATAAGAACGTCACGAATTCCACCCAAGCCCTCCTGCAAAGCCTTGACAACTTGATTCTGCTCACGGCTGATGCGTTGC
Organism: Polaromonas sp.; assembly: GCF_029945895.1. GTDB lineage: Bacteria > Pseudomonadota > Gammaproteobacteria > Burkholderiales > Burkholderiaceae_C > Polaromonas. Next base: position 103,365 of record NZ_JAQSDL010000043.1, read on the forward strand.
CCATCTCGCATGAGGCGTTTCTTGGTGACAAGAATTACCAAGGCATAAATGACGCCAAAACCCACAAAGGCGGCAAAAGCAATCAGCGGTTCAATTGCAAGCAAGGCAACCAAAATGGTGAAGAGCATCAAGCTGGAGCTGAGGATGGTGAGTGCGGGAAGCACCATCTGATGGACGACGATGTTTGCCTTGTTGGTAATTCCTGCGATGACCTCACTGCTATTGCGTGCGACATGCACTGCATAGGGTTGATACAAGGTTCTTCGGTAAATGCTGATGCTGAAGTCTGCCCCGACGGCATGACCCAGCCGGATTTGGGCCCACAACAAAACCAGTCGTATGACACCTGAAAAAAGTGCTCCCATGGCAAAGGCGATGGTCAGGGGCAGCAGCAGTTGTTTTGGCTCGGTAAGGCCCAGGGCCTGGATAAACGGTTGGGTAAGCGGGTGAGCGAACACCCTCTCCGGTGCTGTGAGCACCCCCAAAAAGGGCAGCACGGCACCAATGCTCACGGCCTCGGCAAAGGATGCCAGGATCATGAGCAAAAACAACAAGCAGAATTGCACGCGACGCCGCGGATCAATGTGATGCCAAAGGCGACGGAGCAACGCGGAAATGGGGTGAAAGTGCTGCAAGTTAATTAGGAGATGTAAATTAGTCTGACTCCGTCAGAACGCACTGCTCTGACGCGTCAAGACCCATACGAAGCAAGCCTGCGCCGCAATCAGATTTTAACAATCTCAAATTTGGGTAATGGGAAAACGAGACTCCTGCCTTTCATCGATGGCAGGGATTCAAAAAAAGCTCTGAAATGCCAGGGCAGTACCAGCAGGTAATCAGGGTCCGATGCCAGCACCTGCTGCTCCGGCACCAGCGGAATATGAGTCCCGGGAGTAAAAGACCCGAACTTGTCCTCATTGACTTCACCAATTTCGCGGACCAGGTTTTCATCTATTCCAAAATACTGCAGCAGGACATTTCCTTTGGTGGACGCACCCAATCCACAAACCGTTTTACCGCTTCTTTGAGCTTCCTCAAGGAAACTCATCAGGGCAGCACGTGCCTCCTCCACACGAAGCTTGAACGCATCAAACGCCTGGGTGCTGTCAAGTCCCAGAGCCACTTCATCCTCCAAAATCTTGTTGAGCCACTCGGCATTGACCGGGCGTTGCGAGTCACGCTTGGCTGCCACGATGGAAAAGCTGCCGCCGTTGACCTCATTGAACTCAACATCCAGAACCTTGAGACCCGCTTTGTCGGCTATCCAGTTGATCTGCTTCAGTGCATAAAACTCAAGGTGTTCGTGGCAAATGGTGTCGAAGGAATTGGTTCGGAGCATCGCCGGCAAGTAACTTTGCTCGAATATCCAGACTCCCTCGTCTGCAAGCGATCCTTCAATTTCACGGGCAAAGGCAATGGGATCCTCCAGGTCATAAAACATGGAGAATGAAGTGATGACTTTGGCCTTTTTGTCAGCCAGTTTGGCAGCGATTGCCTTGGCGGAAAAGAAATCGGCGATGAGTGTTATTTCAGCGGGGTAATACGAAGCGAACTTGATGCCCGTCGGGTCCACCCCGATGAGGCGGTATTGATCCTGCGGATAGGCGAGCAGGGTTGTGGCGTCGTTGCTGCCGATGTCAACGACCATGTCACCGGGTTCCAGGACTCCCATTGCCAGAATTTTTTTAACCTTTGAATGCAGGTGGCGAACCATGCTTGCATTCAATCCCGAGCGATAGCCGTAATTGAGGCCATACATTTCGCTGAGATCGTAGCTTTGCTTGAGCTGCACCAGGCCGCATCCATCCACGGCAGAGCACTTGACCAGTTCAACCGGACCAGATGTAACGCTCTCAGAGCGGGAATTGGGAAACACACCAGTCAAGGCTTGCTCCCCCAAAGTCATCACTGTCGTCAACTGCGCGCCGCCACAGATACGGCACTTCGAAATGGTTGTAAACATCGCTTAATTCCTAAAATTGATGGCAGCAGAAGATGATTTATTCATGGTAGTCCAGCGACTGGTAGCCATGACGCTTGACCAGTTCGTCCCGTTCTGCCGATTTGAGATCTTCCCTGACCATCTCTGCTACAAGTTCTTTAAATGTGATTTTGGGTGTCCAGCCGAGCTTTTCCTTTGCTTTGGAGGCATCACCAAGCAAAGTTTCCACCTCGGTAGGTCGGAAGTAACGGGGGTCCACCGCCACGATGCACTTTCCAGTGGCGTCGTAGCCCTTTTCCTCCACACCCTCCCCCTCCCAACGCACATTGATACCAAGTTCCTCGGCTGCAAAATTCACAAAATCCCGCACGCTGTACTGCATGCCGGTGGCAATGACGAAGTCCTCAGCCGTATCCTGCTGCAACATCAGCCACTGCATTTCTATGTAATCTTTTGCGTGCCCCCAATCCCGCTTTGCATCGAGGTTTCCCAGATACATTCGGTCCTGCAAACCCAGCTTGATGCGGGCCATGGCTCGCGTGATTTTCCGGGTAACGAAATTTTCGCCACGTACCGGTGATTCATGGTTGAAAAGGATTCCGTTGCACGCGTAAATTCCATATGCTTCGCGGTAATTGACGGTGATCCAGTAGGCATAGAGTTTGGCCACGGCATAGGGGCTGCGCGGATAAAACGGCGTCGTCTCACGCTGCGGAATCTCCTGAACCAATCCGTACAGTTCGGAAGTGGAAGCTTGGTAAAACCGCGTTTTACGCTCCAGGCCCAGAATGCGAATCGCCTCAAGAATGCGAAGCGTGCCAATTCCATCGACATCTGCCGTGTACTCAGGACTTTCAAAGCTCACGGCCACATGGCTTTGCGCAGCCAGGTTGTAGATTTCATCGGGCTGAGTCTGCTGAATAATCCGGATCAAGTTAGACGAGTCAGTCAGATCACCATGATGCAGAAACAGGCGCACCCCTTGCGTGTGAGGATCCCGATATAGATGATCTATGCGCGCTGTATTGAAGGAAGAGGCCCGGCGCTTGATGCCGTGCACGATATAGCCCTTCTCCAGAAGAAATTCCGTCAGATACGATCCGTCCTGCCCGGTGATGCCCGTGATCAGCGCGATCTTTGGTTTCATGTCATTCACCTTTTAGTTTCGTCCGTAAGTATCTTCAAACCGCAAAATATCATCCTCACCCAAATAACTGCCGGACTGAACTTCGATTATTTCCAAAGGGATACTCCCGGGGTTGACCAACCTGTGCATCTCACCCAGGGGGATATAGGTCGACTGGTTCTCTGTGAGGAGAACGACCTTGTTGCCGCAGGTCACCTCTGCAGTTCCCTTGACCACAATCCAGTGCTCAGCCCGATGGTGGTGTTTTTGCAAGCTCAGACTCGCACCCGGCTTGACCATGATGCGTTTGACTTTAAAGCGTTGGGCTTCGTCGATGCTGTCAAACCAGCCCCAAGGGCGGTGAACCTTTCGATGCAGGCCAAGTTCAGCACGTTTTTGGGCATCCAGCAGTCCCACAATTTTCTTGACATCCTGGCTTTGTTTGCGATCTGCCACCAGCACAGCGTCGGCAGTTTCGATAATGACGAGGTCGCTGACACCGACTGCGGTCACCAGCCGGTTGCTGGCGTGGACAAGCGTGTTGCTGGTATCTACCAGCAGGGTATCCCCTTGAGTTACATTGCCATGTGCATCCTGGACACCGACTTGCCAAACGGCATTCCAGGCTCCCAGATCGCTCCAGCCGGCATTGAGCGGAACCATGTGCGCCGGAAAGGCCGAGCCAGGGCATTTCTCCATCACCGCGTAGTCGATTGAATCACCGGGAACTGCCGTAAAAAGGGATTTGTCCGGGCGAATAAAACGCGAGTCTATCGTTCTGCCTGACCACGCCCTCTGGGTTGACTCGGCAATATCTGGCCGGAAATGCGTCAGCGCCTTGAGCCAGACACTCGCTCTCAGCACAAACATGCCACTATTCCAGAAGAAATTGCCGCTCGCCAGATAGCTGATGGCAGTTTCGATATCTGGCTTTTCTACAAATTTGGCCACCCGATATCCACCCTGAGTGCTCGCCACTTCTTCATGCTGGATATAGCCGTACCCGGTTTCGGGTGTATCCGGTGTGACGCCAAGCACAACAATAGCGCCATCGGCAGCGGCACGAATGCCCTGCTGCAATGCAGTCGTAAAGGCAACCATGTCGGTCACGGCTTGATCGGCCGGGCTCACCACCAAAATGGGATCGTGTCCATTTTGCGAAGCCTCCAGGGCGGCCAGCGTTAACGCGGGTGCAGTATTTCTGCCCGCTGGCTCAAGCAACAAGGTGGCGTCATTTTGTTCAATGTCGCGCAATTGATCCAGCGCGAGAAATCGGTGCTCTTCATTGGTGACAACCAACGCTTGCCCTAGGAGAATATCGTCCGCCTGTAGTTCGTTGATACGCAGAAGTGCTTGCTGAAACAGGCTGTGAGTCCCCGAGAGAACCAGGAACTGTTTGGGAAAGCCTGCGCGCGATAAAGGCCAAAGACGAGTACCCGAACCACCACAGAGTACAACCGGCCTTACTGAAAGAACTGTCATAGGGTCATTTTTTTCAACTCGGCGCCCCGACGGCCCCCCCGAGCGCCCACCGGCGCCGGTGCGCACTCGTTTGATCGGCCAGCTTCGCTTGTAAAAATTGTCATGAATCGCTCCCAAACAAGTCGCGGGTGAAAACTTTAGCCTTCACATCCGATAGCATAGGCGTCATCCGATTAGCAATTATTACATCCGACTCGCGCTTGAAAGCCTCCAAATCATTTACCACGCGGGAATGAAAGAACTCGGTTTGCTTGAGTACGGGCTCATGCACGATGACCTCAACGCCCTTGGCCTTGATTCGCTTCATGACGCCCTGGATGCTGGAGGACCGGAAGTTGTCCGATCCCGACTTCATGGTCAGGCGATATATGCCAACAGTTTTCGGATTTTTCCGGAGAATCGAATCAGCGATGAAATCTTTCCGCGTGGTATTCGACTCAACGATGGCGTGGATAAGACTCTGCGGCACATCGCGGTAATTCGCCAAAAGCTGCTTGGTGTCTTTGGGCAAGCAGTAGCCCCCATAGCCAAACGACGGGTTGTTATAGTGAGTACCAATGCGTGGATCTAAACCCACTCCGTCAATAATCTGCCGCGTGTCCAGCCCATGCATCGCCGCATAGGTGTCCAGCTCGTTAAAGTAGGCAACGCGCATGGCGAGGAAAGTGTTGGCAAACAGTTTGATTGCCTCCGCCTCCGTACTGTCTGTCAATAACACTGCGATATCGGTTTTTAGCGCCCCTTGTTTCAACAGGCCGGCAAAGGTTTGGGCTCTTGCAGACTTTTCCCCCACGACAATGCGCGACGGATATAAATTGTCGTACAAGGCGGTGCCTTCACGAAGGAATTCGGGGGAGAAAATTATGTTTTCACAGTTAAATCGAACCTTGACGCCGGAGGTGTACCCGACGGGCACCGTGGATTTCACAATCATCACTGCCGTCGGATTGATAGCCATCACATCCCGGATGACTGATTCGATGGATTCGGTATTGAAGTAATTGGTTTCTGGATCGTAGTCTGTGGGAGTTGCAATAACCACAAAATCCGCATCCTTATAAGCATCATTTTTGTCGAGTGTGGCGCGAAGGTTGAGAGAATGGTTTTGCAGGTAGCTTTCAATTTCGACGTCCTCAATCGGTGACAATCTTCGATTGAGAAAATCCACTTTAGACGCAACAATATCCAGCGCAACGACTTCGTTGTGCTGAGCCAATAAAACAGCGTTGGCCAATCCAACGTAACCGGTTCCAGCAATGGCGATTTTCATCATTGATTCTTTGTTTGAGTTCGCCAAATAGGTTTGTGCAATCCCTTTGGGTAAAAACTTCGATTTTCGCGAATAAATCCAAAAATCGCGCCTTTGTCGCGGATGGTCGCTTTGCCACGCATGTCACCCTTGGGCTCGCACACCACCGGCAGTGCTGATTCCATTAAGAGACTGATATCGCGCCACGCTAGAGCGGTGCAATGCAGAAACGCGGAAACCGCCCGAGAAAAAACAGTAACGTCACTCACCAGATTAACGACTCATATATGTGTCAGCGGCAACTCAGACTGCCAAGAGCCAGATAAGGGACTAAGTGAATGAGTACTGAATTTGCCGGCATAGACACCGCATTCGAAGCAACTCACTTTGCAGCTGGCACCGGCATTACATATGGGCATCATGAAAACGACAGACGCCCCACTTCATGATTTATTTACTCAGCCCCAACGAAGCAAGAAGGCGCATTTGTTTTTTTGCCACCTCCGGATCTTTCGCAGCCTCGCGCCAAGCATGAAGCAAGAAAATCCACAGCAACAATGCAACTCCGCTTCCAAGCGCCGCGAGCACTGCCATCACGCTCTTTTTCGGTGCGACAGGATGCGTGGGTAATGTAGGCGGCTGTACCACCGTGTCACGCGTAAACCCCTTGAGAGACCGGGTAAAGGTGAGCACATCTGCTTGATAACGTGCCTGCAACTCACCCACCGCCACCATGCCGAGTCCGGCCTCACCAAACGTCAGAGGTTTATTCAAGGCGGTAGCCCCCTGCGCAGTTAGCCTACCTAGAAGGTTGTTAACCGACTTCAGCGACTCGTTCGCAAATACCAGTCGCCGCTCCAGCTCAGCGCGCTCCTGCTCTCCTGGCACGCTACTTTTAAGCCAGCTGTCAATAACCGCATTTGCGATGCCTTGCGCACCGCTGGGTTTATTGGCAGTCACTTCGAGGCGAAGCAATCCATCCTTGCCTACCGTAGTCTTAATTTGACCCGCCAAGTCCGCTCTGGCAAATTGCAGCGGTTGTCCAGCGTATAACTTAAGCGACTCAATGACCGGATCCAATACTACCGGCGAAACCATAAGCGCGGCGGCTTGCGTAGTCTGTGCTGCCGTCACTGCCGCGCTTGCTGTTGGCGTAGCTAGAGACAAGATCGCCTGACTGGTAAAGCTCTGCGGCAACGTGTAACCAAAACCCAACGTCAAAAGCCCAACAGCAATAGGCCCCAAAATCAACAACTTGAGATTTTTTGATGCCACGATCAATAAATCAAGCAGGCTCAGACCTTCTTTTTCTGTATCCAATTCCATTATTCACCCCTAACTGCTTATTATCTACGGAAACCAGATCACTCAAACACTCGAGACTCCGCTGAGAGAGGTGCCCTCCTGATCTTTGATCGACAGCTTTGGAAGGCTACCACCCAAAGGCCACTCGATAGCCAAAACAGGATCATTCCAAGCGATGCAGCGTTCATGACGTGGGTTGTAGTAGTCACTGGTTTTATACAAAAAATCTGCTGTGTTGCTCAAAGTAAAAAATCCGTGCGCAAAGCCTGGAGGAATCCAGAGTTGGCGGCGATTTGCTTCCGACAGCTCTACGCCCACCCACCGCCCAAACGTGGCCGATGACCTGCGCAGGTCGACCGCCACATCGAACACAGCGCCACTTACAACCCTCACCAATTTTCCCTGTGATTGCTCTACCTGGTAGTGCAAGCCACGCAGCACGCCCCTCCCTGACCGCGAGTGATTGTCTTGCACGAACTGAACGCCCATCCCCGTGGCGTCTTCAAATGTCTTCTGATTGAAGCTCTCGAAGAAGAACCCGCGCTCGTCACTAAATACTTGGGGCTCAAGAATCAGAACATCTGCGAGACAGGTCGCTGTCACTCTCATACCGGCTCACCCTCCCGAAGCAGCCCGGTCAAATATTGCCCATACCCGCTTTTGGCGAGAGGCTCGGCCAGCCTTTCGAGTTGTGCGTTGTCAATAAATCCGTTGCGCCAGGCTATTTCCTCTATGCAGGCAATTTTGAGACCCTGCCGATGCTCCAGCGTTGCAATGAACTGCCCAGCCTCCATCAGGCTGTCGTGGGTTCCCGTGTCCAGCCACGCGTAGCCCCGCTGCATGATTTGCACCTTGAGCTGAGCCCGCTCGAGATAGGCCTGATTGACGGAGGTGATTTCAAGTTCGCCGCGCGCACTGGGTTTAATCGATTTGGCGATCTCGACAACCTGATGATCGTAGAAGTACAGGCCGGTGACGGCGTAATTACTTTTCGGTCGCAGCGGTTTTTCCTCGATGCTAACCGCCTTTCCGGCCGCATCGAAAGATACGACGCCGTAGCGTTGGGGGTCCTGTACGTGATAGGCAAAGACCGTGGCGCCAACTTCCTGCAGGTCGGCATTCATCAGCAATTTGTGCAGGTCGTGTCCATAAAAAATATTATCGCCGAGCACGAGCGCGCTGGGCGCGCCAGACAGAAACTCTTCGCCAAGGACGAAGGCCTGCGCCAGTCCGTCGGGACTCGGTTGTACAGCATATTGAAGCTTCATGCCCCATTGCGAACCATCACCCAGCAGTTGCTCGAAGCGCGGGGTGTCCTGCGGCGTACTGACGATGAGCACCTCGCGGATACCCGCAATCATCAGCGTGCTCAGCGGGTAATACACCATGGGCTTGTCGTAGACCGGCAGCAACTGCTTGCTGATGGCTAGGGTGGCCGGGTGAAGGCGGGTGCCGGAGCCGCCGGCGAGGACAATGCCTTTGCGTTGAGTCATGGATAGGTCGTCAGATAATTTCTGCCAGCATGCGGGCAACACCTTGCTGCCACGCGGGAAGCTGCAGGTCAAAGCTGGCCTGAAGTTTAGCGGTGTTCAGGCGGGAATTACGCGGACGCATGGCCGGCGTCGGAAAAGCTGTGGTTGGAACCGGGGCCACCGCGGAAGATGGTGCCTTGAGAGCCAAGCCGGATTTCGACGCGTAATCAATGACGAAGCGCGCGTAACCGTGCCATGAAGTTTCACCGGCAGCCGCCGCATGATACGTCCCCGCAAAATCACTCACACCGTCGCGCAGTGCGCTGCGCACCATGTGAGCCGTGACATCAGCAAGCAAATCTGCGCCGGTTGGCGCACCGTACTGGTCATTGATGACAGACAGCTGATCGCGCTCAGCAGCCAGACGCAGCATTGTTTTTGCAAAGTTGCCACCCTTCGCCGCATAAACCCAACTAGTGCGCAAAATCAGGTGCTTCGCGCAACGGGCTGTAATGCGCTGCTCGCCTTCGAGCTTGGTCCGGCCATACACATTGAGCGGCCCAGTTGGGTCGTTTTCTTCCCACGGCTTGCTGCCGGTACCGTCAAAAACGTAATCGGTCGAATAATGAACCAGCCACGCACCGACGGCGCTGGCGGCGTCGGCGAGCGCTCCCGGGGCTTCTGCGTTTACCAGATGTGCGGTCGCCGCATCGCTTTCCGCTTTGTCAACCGCAGTGTAGGCGGCGGCATTGACAATGACATCAGGCCGCACTTGGCGCACTGTGGCGCTGATTCCGGCCAGATCAGCGAGATCACCGCACAAATCCATGCTGCGCCGGTCCAGTGCGATGATTTCACCCAGAGGCGCCAGGCTGCGCTGCAACTCCCAGCCAACCTGGCCGCTTTTTCCAAGAAGCAGGATTTTCATGCGGCGGTCACGCCGGCGTAATGGGCGTCCACCCAGTCCCTGTATACCCCGCTTTGAACATGCGCCACCCACTCTGCGTGGGCCAGGTACCACAGCACAGTCTTGCGTATGCCGGTTTCAAATGTTTCTGCAGGCGTCCAGCCGAGCTCACGCTGGATTTTTCCGGCGTCGATGGCGTAGCGGCGGTCATGGCCCGGGCGGTCCTTGACATAGCTGATCTGCTCACGGTAATGCTTTCCATCGGAACGCGGCCGAAGTTCGTCGAGCAGGTCGCAGACGATGTTCACAATGGCGATGTTGGGCTTCTCATTCCAGCCGCCGACGTTGTAGACCTCGCCCGACTTGCCGGCTTCGAGCACACGGCGGATTGCGCTGCAATGGTCTTTCACGTAAAGCCAGTCGCGCACCTGCATGCCGTCGCCATAGACCGGCAGGGGTTTGCCGGCCAGCGCATTCACAATCATCAGGGGAATCAGTTTTTCGGGGAAATGACAGGGGCCGTAGTTGTTGCTGCAGTTGGTAGTGAGCACCGGCAAACCATAGGTATGGTGGTAGGCACGTACCAGATGGTCGCTGGCGGCCTTGCTGGCGGAATAGGGGCTGTTGGGCTCGTATCGGTGCGTTTCCGTAAAGGCGGCCTCACCTGGTGCAAGTGAGCCGTATACCTCGTCAGTGGAGACATGCAGGAAGCGGAAAGCCGCTTGGTCAACGCCCTCACCCCCAGCCCCTCTCCCGCTTGCAGGCGAGGGGAGCGAATTCCAATAGGCCCGAACAGCCTCCAGCAAGCGGAAGGTGCCCACAATGTTGGTCTGGATGAAATCTTCCGGGCTTGAGATGGACCGGTCGACATGGGATTCGGCCGCAAAATTGATGATGGCGCGCGGCTGGTGCCGCACCAGTAGCTCACCCACCAGCGCGCTGTCACCAATGTCACCTTTGACAAAAATATGCCGCGGATCGTCCCGCAATGTCGCCAGGGTTTCCATGTTGCCGGCATAAGTGAGTTTGTCCAGGTTGATGACCGGTTCGTCGCGCCCGGCCAGCCAGTCAAGAACAAAATTGCCGCCAATGAAGCCCGCGCCGCCCGTAACCACAATCATGAGCCAGTCCCTCTATCTCTCCATACACCTGCGCCGCTTGACGCCCGATTGCATTATGCCTTTGGCGCTCACGCCAACACCTGTCTTCGCCGCCGGCTGCACAAACAAAAAAATCGCTCACCTGGAGCGATTTTTTCGGGCAGTCGCCAGAGCCGTCAGAAATGTATCCCGCGCATCATCTGCTGCAAAGCCACAGCTTCGGGTGACAGCGTCTGCTTCACCGGCTTGTCACCCGGCTTCGCGCCCTTGGCGGCCGATGAGTCAGGGAACATGCGAAAGCTGGTGTTCATGGCGATCTGCGCCACGCGCGGCAACAGCGCGTGCAATACCTGGCCAGCAATACCCAGTCGGGTGGCGATGCGTACCGGCTTGAAGATGCAGGCCTGGGCGACCAGGTCGGCGGCTTCCTCCGGGCTCAGGGTCGGGACGTTGTTGTACAAGCCGGTTGGCGCAATCATGGGGGTGCGCACCAGCGGCATGTTGATAGTGGTAAAGGTGATGCCTTGGTCGGCGAATTCGCTGGACGCGCAACGCGTCCAGGCATCCAGTGCCGATTTGGACGCCACATAGGCCGAAAAGCGCGGCGCATTGGTCAACACACCGATCGAGCTGATGTTAACCACATGGCCCTTGTGTCTGGCGACCATGCCGGGCAAAAATCCCATGGTGACGCGCAGGCAGCCGAAGTAGTTGAGCTGCATGGTGCGTTCGAAGTCATGAAAGCGGTCATAACTGGCTTCGATGGCGCGGCGAATCGACCGGCCCGCGTTGTTGATCAGGAAATCAACGCCACCGTGTTTTTCGATCAGCGTCTGCACAAATCGGTCGCAATCGGCCATGTCGGCAATATCGACCGGGTAGGCGATGAAGTGGTAACCCTTGGCCCGGGCCTCCTTGCAGGCTTCGTCGAGCTTGTCCTGGTCGCGCCCGCAGATGAGGGTGATGGCGCCGGCTTCCGCAAATTTGTGGGCCGCCGCCAGACCGATGCCGGAGGACCCGCCGGTGATCAGCACCACCTTGCCGCTGACGGTACCCTTGAGCGAGCGGTCGATGTGCAGATCGGGGTCAAGGTGACGCTCCCAATAGTCCCACACGCGCCAGGCGTAGTCTTTCAGGTTGGGACATTCGACACCCGAGCCCTTGAGTGCGGCCAGGGTTTCGCGGCAGTCAAAACGCGTGGGGTAGTTCACAAAGGTCAGCATGTCCTCGGGCAGGCCGAGGTCGGCCATGATGGCATTGCGTACGCGGCGTACCGGTGCCAGGGCCATCAGGCTTTTCTTGACACTGCGCGGGATGAAGCCGAGCAGGGCCGCATTGACGAACAGGTTCATCTTGGGCGCATGCGCAGCCCGGCTGAAAATGTCGAGCACATCGCCGACGCGGTAGCCCACCGGGTCGACGAGGTGAAAGCACTTCTTGGCAATGCTGGTCTTGTGACTGATGACGTCCAGCGCATCGACCACAAAATCGACCGGCACAATGTTGATGCGTCCACCTTCCAGGCCGACAGCCGGCATCCACGGCGGCAACAGCTGGCGCATGCGCTGGATCAGCTTGAAGAAATAATAAGGTCCGTCGATCTTGTCCATCTCGCCGGTCGTGCTGTCGCCCACCACCATGGCAGGGCGGAACACGGTCCAGGGCACCTTGCACTCCTTGCGCACGATTTTTTCGCTCTCGTGCTTGGTCATGAAATACGGGTGTTCGTAGTTCTCGGCCTCCTCGAACATGTCCTCGCGGAACACGCCTTCGTACAGGCCAGCTGCGGCGATGGAACTCACATGGTGGAAATGCCCGGCCTCAATGGCCTTGGCGAACTCGACCGTGTGGCGGGTGCCGTCCACATTGACGGCAATCTGGCTTTCCTCGTCGGCACTCAGATCGTAAACAGCCGCGAGGTGGTAGAAGTGGTCGATCTGGCTCTTGAGCTTTTTGACATCGTCGGCCGAGACGCCCAGTTTCTTCGCCGTCAGGTCGCCATGGACAGCCACGGCTCTGGCGGCGCTGACACCCCAATAGTCAAGCAAGGCTTCGACCTTGCCGGCACTTTCCTTGCGGATGAGGAAATACACCGTCGCACCCTTGCGCGCCAGAAGCTTCTTGACCAGCCGTTTACCGATGAAGCCGGTGGCTCCGGTGACGAAATACTGCATTGTGTTCTCCGCAAGACAACTTTGGACCAGCGTCGATTCTTGCCCAAGCCCTGCCCTCTGCCGGTCAGCAGAAACCCGCGATCGGCCTGTTTCCCGTTGTTTTCCAAGAGGGCTGGCTACTGGCGTTTTAGGAGCGAACACCTAAACCTGTACGACCGCAACGCTTATATTTTGCTGTACCCGTCGCCGATGGCGACACCCCCGCCATCCACCTATCGACAGGAGTCTCCCCATGGTCAAGAAACTGCAAAAAATGAGCGCCGACAAAAAATCCGGCCCCCAACTCTCGGGCGCCGTGAAGGAATCGGCCCAGCAGATCTGGCTGGCCGGCCTGGGTGCTTTCTCCAAGGCTCAGGAAGAAGGCGGCAAGGTTTTCGAGACCCTGGTCAAGGAAGGCCTGTCCATCCAGCGCAAGACGCAGGCTGTTGCCGAAGAGAAAATTTCCACCGCCACCAACAAGATGGCGTCCATGGCGACGGACATCACCTCGAAAGCCGGCACCCAGTGGGACAAGCTGGAAAACATTTTTGAAGAGCGTGTCGCCAAAGCCCTGAACAAGCTGGGCGTGCCCTCTGCGAAGGATGTGGATGCACTGATCGCGCGGATCGATGAGCTCAACAAGAATGTGCAGCAGATGGGCGCCAAGTCGGCCGCCCCCAAGGCAGCGCCACGCGCCGCAGCAAAAACCGCCGTCGCGGGAAAAACCGCAGCACGCAAGCCAGCCGCCAAACGTGCGCCGGCTCGCAAGTCGGCCTGACACCTGATGCCTTGAGCCCCAAAAGGACGTTGATGCGTCCTTTTTTTTCGTCCACGCCTCTCCGGAGGATTGCTGCATCGCAGCAAATTCACGAGAACCCCCGGTCTACACTTCCGATCCATGACTTCAGCCAGGCATCCCAGACAGCGTCAACCAGCCACCAAAGTGAATAGAGCGGCTCGGACCGCCACCGCGCCGCGTATCGCTCTGGCCTTGGCCGGCGGCGGGCCGTTGGGCGCGATTTATGAAATCGGTGCGCTGTGTGCGCTCGACGAATCGCTGCAAGGTTTGTCGCTGACCAAATTGCATCACTACGTGGGCGTATCGGCCGGTGGTTTTATCGCGGCGGGCCTGGCCAACGGCATGACACCACGCGAGCTGTGTGCCGCTTTCATTGAAAACGATCACCAAGCCTCCGAAGTGTTCGATCCGGCCTGGCTGATGGTGCCGGCCTACGGCGAATTCTTGCGGCGCAGCATCATGCTGCCCGGCCTGGCGGCGCAAGCCCTGTGGCGCGCCACTGTCGGGCGCAAGCCCCTGCTGAGCGCGCTCGAAAAGCTCGGCCCGGCACTGCCGACGGGCGTGTTCTCCAACGAAGAGGTCGACAGACGCCTGGCCCTCCTGTTTTCCAAGGCGGGGCGAACCAACGACTTCCGCCAGCTCAAGACGCGGCTCACGCTGGTGGCCACCAATCTGGACAGCGGCGACGCCGCGCCTTTTGGCCAGCCTGGCTGGGACCATGTACCGATCTCCAGGGCGGTACAGGCCAGCTCGGCCTTGCCGGGGCTGTTTCCCCCGGTGGAGATCGACAATCACTACTACGTGGACGGTGCGCTGAAGAAAACCCTGCACGCCGGGGTGGCCATGGACGGCGGCATTGACCTGATGTTGTGCCTCAATCCGCTGGTGCCATTTGACGCGACCAGCCCGCCCGGGCTGTCGATGGGGCAACGCGTGATGCAGCGCGGCTTGCCCAGGGAAAGGCAGGGCATCCCGCGCATCGTCGATGGCGGCCTGCCGGCGGTGCTGAGCCAGACCTTCCGTTCCATGATCCATTCCCGACTGGAGCTGGGCATGAAACACTACGAACACGCCTATCCCGACACAGACATTGTTCTGATCGAGCCGGACCACCGCGACGCCGAGCTGTTCCTGGCCAACACCTTCAGTTATGCCCAGCGCCGCCAGCTGGCAGAACACGCCTATCAGAAGACCCGCGACATGTTGCGCTCGCGCAAAACCACGCTCTCGGCCAAGCTCGCACGCCACGGCATCTCGCTCAACCTCAAGGTGCTGGAAGACTCGCGCCGCCATCTGGTCAACGAACGCCCCCCAGCCTCCCGGTTTGGGCGCGCCATCCATTCCCTGGAGGAAATCATGGAGGACCTGAGCCACGCCCTGCAGGCACCTGCGGCCCGTGCCGCCAGACGCTCGACTTCCCTACTTCCAACCCCCGGATGAGTGGGTTAGAGTCGAACAAAAATACGAGGTAGACACCATGGCGAAAAAAGCGCCGCGCCGAACTGCTGAACGCATCCTGGAAGTGACGCTTGATCTGTTCAACCGTTTTGGCGAACCCAATGTCTCGACCACGCTGATCTCGGCCGAGCTGGGCATCAGCCCCGGCAACCTCTACTACCACTACCCCGCCAAAGACGAGCTGATCAACTCCCTCTTTGACCGCTACGAACGCGCCCTGAGCGAGCTGCTCAATGCCAGCGACAGCGTGCGCGATGTCGAGGACGCCTGGTTTTTCATGCACACGCTGTTCGAGCTGATCTGGCAATACCGCTTTCTGTACCGCGATCTCAACGACCTGCTCAGCAAGAACCGGCGGCTTGAGACCCATTTCCAGTGGGTACTGAAAAACAAGACCCGCTCGGTCAAGACCATGCTCGACAGCATGAGCCGGGCCAACACCGTCAGCATCGACTCGCGCGAAGTCGAGGCCACCGCCACCAGCATGGTGGTCGTGCTGACCTACTGGCTGAGTTTTGAATACGTGCGGGATCCGCGCAATGCACTGGAGCCGGAAAACGCCCAGGCGGCCCTGCTGCGAGGTGCGCACCATGTCCTCAACCTGCTGATTCCCTACCTCGAGCAGGGCCAGCGCATGCACTTGCAGGCCCTGGTGGGCGCCTACACCAGCCCGGCCTGACCCCTTCTTTCAGCCGACCAACAATAAATTCAGGAGACGACCGATGCCCAAATGGACTGCCTTCCCTCACGCTGGTGACTATGAATTTGATGCCGCCAGCCTGAAGAAAAACTGGGCCCGACTGCATCAGGGGGACTGCGAGCCCCTGCCCAGGGACGCCGCCGTGCTGCAGGCCTGGGTGCTGTTTCACAATGGCGAATTCCAGAAGGCTGCCGAAGCGGGCCTCAAGGCGGGCGGCGCGGGCATCACCGTGGCCAACAAGGCCACGTCGATCTACGCCAACTACCTCGAGAACAGGGAAAAGACAAAACTCGAGCTGTTCATGGAAGTCGCCCAGCGCGCCGAGGCCCAGCAGGCCGCCGACCCCCAGAACGCCAACGCCTGGTACTGGCAGGCCTACGCTCTCGGGCGCTACAGCCAGGGCATCAGTGTGGCCAAAGCCCTCGCACAGGGTCTGGGCACCAAGGTGAAAAATGCCCTTGAGCAAGCCATCAAGCTCTGCCCCAAACATGCTGACGCGCACATTGCGCTGGCCGCCTTTCATGCCGAGGTGATTGACAAGGTCGGCTCCCTGATTGGCGGCATGACCTACGGTGCCAAGAAAGACGCGGGCCTGTCCCTGTTCAAGGAGTCCCTCAAGCTCAACCCCGGCTCAGCCATCGCCATGATCGAATATGCCAACGGCATGGTGATGCTCGAGGGCGACAAGCGCATGAAAGAAGCCACCAAGCTCTACGAACAGGCCGCCGCCAGCACACCGATGGACGCGATGGAGCGGCTTGACGTGGAGATGGCCAAGGCTGAACTGGAAGACTGAGCCACAAAAAAAGCGCAACCGCTATATTTTTGATAGCTGGTTGCGCCCGCACATCAAGGGCTGAGGCCCGAAAAGACTATGAAGTCAGGCCATCCACCGCCTGGAACAGCGACTCCCGCGCCTGGCTGATGATCTGTTCTTTCCACGCGTCGGTGTCCACGTAAAACGCATCCATCATCTGCTGCTTGATCTGCGCAGCCAGCGCCGGTGGCGCGTCGCGGTGGACATTGAGCCAGTGTTCGGCGCGCAGGGCCTGCATCATCTCGAAGGGAGGCAAGGTGCCGTACTCCATCGCAATGCCGGTGTATTCCGCGTCGGGGCACTCGTCGTAGATCGAGGTCCACATCAGACCCGTCAGGAAGGCCGAGCTCGACGATCCGTCGTAAATCGAGGTCACCGGGGTCGCACCGCCGCCGCCCCACCAGGTGCGTGCCCGGGCCAGCGCTTCCTTGTCATCGCGGCAGGCGCAGATGCGTTCACCAACACCGCTGGGGCCCAGGCCGGTGTGGATGTCAATCCATGCCACGCGACTGGCCTGGCGGGCATAGGTCCGCAACACGTCGCGCAGGGTCTGGTTGCTCCAGGTCGGCGCGGTACCGCCGAAAAACAGGCCCTCGGGAAATTCATGCTGGCCGCGCGTGATGGCCGCCTGGTAGGCATCCATGCCGCGGCTGCCGATGTAGTGGTCGGTGGCCACCTTGTTGTCGTCGTTGGGCGGCCACTGCTCGGGCAGCAACAGCGGCTGCAGTTCGCGGTAGGCCTCGTTGACGGGCAAGGTCTGCGAGAAGTCATGGAAGTTGCGGTTCAGATCCACGTTTTCATGGGTGGTGCGACGGATATGCGAAAAGCCATAAGGGTTGAGCGCATGCACATACAGCACCGCCACGCCCTGCGCCCTGGCCTTGGCGCGCCACTCGGTGTCCTGCAGGGCAGCCACCTGCACGCCGGAGCCGCAATAACCTTCGACGCCATGGCAGGCGCTGGTGAGAATGAGCAGCGAACGGGCATCGGCCGGGCCGTCCAGCACCACGTCCATGGCCAGCACTTCCCCCTCGCGGCCGGCTTCGGGGTGCCGGTGGGAATCGACCTGCAGGCCGGCCGCAGCGGCCGCGGTCAGAAATTTGCCGCGCGCCTCGGCATAAGTGCCGGAAAAAGCTTCAGTGACTACGCTCATGCTGCGTCCCTGGCCAGCCAGCTTTCGCTCAGGCGCACCCAGAAGGTGGCGCCCAGCGGGATCAGGTCGTCGTTGAAGTCATAACTCGGGTTATGCAGCATGCACGGCCCGCCGCCATGGCCCATCTCGCGGTGCGCGCCGTCGCCGTTGGCGATGAAGACATAACTGCCAGGCTTGGCCTGCAGCATGTAGGAAAAGTCTTCGGCTCCCATGGTCGGCTCCTGGGCGATCACGTTGGCCTCGCCCACGATCTCGGCCATCACCTTGCGCGCGAACTCGGTTTCCTTCGCGTGGTTGATGGTGGGCGGGTAGTTGCGCACAAACTCGAATTCGCACTGGGCATCATGGGCCGCGCAGAGGTGCTCGGCGATCTGCTTCATGCGTTTTTCGATCAGGTCCAGCACCTCCAGCGTGAAGGTGCGCACCGTGCCCTGCAGCTCGCAGCTGTCGGGGATCACATTGGTGGCCTCGCCGGCATGGATCATGGTGACTGAAATCACGCCGGCATCCACCGGCTTCTTGTTGCGGCTGATGATGGTCTGGAAGGCCTGCACCATCTCGCAGGCCACCGGCACCGGGTCGATCCCGTTGTGCGGCAGCGCGGCATGGCCGCCCTTGCCGCGAATGGTGATCTTGAACTCATTGCTCGAGGCCATCACCGGGCCGGTGCTGGCGGCAAACTTGCCGACCTGCGTGCCCGGCCAGTTGTGCATGCCGAAGACCGCGTCCATGGGGAACTTGTCGAACAGGCCGTCCTTGATCATCTCGCGCGCACCGCCGCCGCCCTCCTCGGCCGGCTGGAAAATCAGGTAGACCGTGCCGTCAAAATTGCGGTTTTTTGCAAAGTGCTGCGCGGCGGCCAGCAGCATGGCGGTGTGGCCGTCATGGCCGCAGGCGTGCATCTTGCCCTGGGTCTTGCTGGCGTGTTCAAAGGTGTTGAACTCCTGCATCGGCAGCGCGTCCATGTCGGCACGCAGGCCGATGGCGCGGCTGGAGGTGCCGTTCTTGATGATGCCGACCACACCGGTGGTACCCATGCCGCGGTGGATGGGAATGCCCCACTCGGTCAATTTTTGCGCCACCACATCGGCAGTGCGGACTTCTTCGAAACACAGCTCGGGGTGAGCGTGGATATCGCGGCGCACAGCGGCAATGCCAGCGGCCTGGGTGACGATGGAATCAATGACTTTCATGAAAACCTTTGGGTGATCAGGCTCGCCCTGCCGGCCGGTTTCCGGATGGTGGGCGAGCCCAGGGTTGACCTTGGTAGTGCGCATAGTCTGCCAGATTTAGCAGCGGCACGTCGCCGCGCGAATCGCCATAGGCATGCAACACGACCGACTCAGCAGCGACGCCGCGGCCCGCCAGCCAGGCCTGCAGGCGCAGCACTTTTTCCTCGCCGTGGCAGTTGCGCGTCGCCATGCGACCGGTGAGCGTGCCGTCCCGGACCTCCAGCTCGGTGCAGAGCACCGCATCGATGCGCAGTACCTCACCCACACCGTGCAGGTAAATGCCGGGCGAGGCGCTGACGATCACGCAGGCATGGCCCTGCTGCTGGTGCCAGCGCAACCGTGCCAGCGTCTTTTCCTGCCATTGCCGGGGCAGGTAATGCGTTACAAAGTCGGCCGACCAACGCTGGATCTGCGCCGCGCTGCACCCGCCCAGACTGGCCTGCAACAAGCACGCCTTCGCCCGGTGATTGCTGATGAGCCGGCAGGCGTAGGCCGCCAGCCAGGGGCTGCTGCGCAGCACGGCGAGCAGAAACCGCGGCCAGCCCAGGCTGCGGCGCAGGTAGGGAAGCAGGGTGTCGCGCCGGGTGAGCGTGCCGTCGAAATCAAAAGCCGCGACTTCGACGACCGGGGGTTTGCCTGCGGCCCCTATTTCGTGCATCGCACCTGGCCGCACAGGCGCTCGCAGAACGGGCAGCCGGTCATGGGCAACCAGACCGGGATGTTGTAGTAGCGGCTGTAAATGCTGGCCAGCACGCCGGTTTTGTAGGCAGCGTACTTGAAGCCCCGGCCCTCGACCGCGTAAAAGGGCACGCCGTCCTGCGAAAAGCTGAGCACCTGCACGCTGTCGAAGTAAGGCTGATACTCTTCAATGCGCGGCGCGTCCATGCGCAGGATGCGCACGGTTTTCCCCTGGTACAGGGAAAAATCCACCAGCATGTCGTCCTGCCGCGCATGGAAATTGCCCGGGCCGAACACCGGCACGTACTTGCGCAGCGAGTAGCCATAAATCGACGCGGGCGTGTAGGCACTGGCCATCAGTTCCACGCCGGGGGCTGCCACCTGCTGCAGCATCTCGGCGGTTTTGTAGCTGCGGATGATTTGCGGATAAAGCCGGGTGCTTTTCCAGTTTTCGAGCGAACTGGCGTAAAGGCCGGCGACCACCAGCACATGCAGGCCCGCGAACACGGCCATGCCCAGTGCACATGTCTTGAGCTTGTCGCGCGGCAGGGCAAAGGCCAGCAGCGCAAAACCGAAGGGATAAAACGACAGCACCCAGTGCAGTCCCACCACCTTTTTCAGCGACAGCAATGCAAAAAACAGCAGCGGCACGACCACCACGCAGGCCAGCAGCCGTTGCTGCCGCGCAGCGGCGGCCAACGCCCCGCGCTGCTTCCAGGCCAGCCAGGCCGCCACCGGCGTAACCAGGTAGACCAGCATGGCCAGGTAGAGCAGCGGCTTGTTCCAGGCAAAACTCTCGCCTTCGTTCCGGTTGTAGAGGTTGAACATGATGTTCGACCAGCCGTGCGACATGTTGTAGGCAATGTTGATGGCGGGGCCGGGCAAGGCGCACAGCACCAGCAGTGCAAACGCGCCCCAGCGTTCGCGGCGGTAGACCGCGAAATACACGAAATAGGTCAAGCCCAGCACGACAGAAAAGTACTTGGACAGGAAGGCACAACCCAGCGCCAGGCCTGACAACGCGTACAGCCCCCAGGCCGTGCGGTCCATGCGCCCGCGCCGCTCGGCACGCAGCAGCAGGGCCACCGACAGCACCGACCAGAAGATCAGCGGGGTGTCGGTGGTGATCAGCACATTGAGCCAGTTGATCGGGGCCAGCCAGAAAAACAGCACGGCCCAGGCCGCACGCACGCGGTCCAGCGGAGCCAGCGCCCACCCGACCAGGCCGCCGAGGGCCAGCGGCAGCAGGACCACCGGCAGGCGTATCGCCCAGGTGGTGTCGCCCAGCGTCGCGCGCAGCAGCGCAATCAGCCAGCCGACCATGGGCGGATGGTCGTAGTAGCCCCAGTCGGGGTAGACGCCCCACCAGTAGAAAAAGGCTTCATCGCCGGTGATCGGGAAGGTGGCGGAGATCCACAGCCGCAAAGCCAGCGAAAGCGCACCGGCGGCGACCAGCCAGCGCACCAGGAAAGGGGAAAGAAGGGGGGCAGCCGGGGCGGCGGAGCGTTCAAGCATGGGCAGGAAGAATTATCTGAAACTGATGTCGCGAATGGCGGCACTATAGGCCAGCGCCAACGCACCGATGGCCACGGCCAGCCACAGGGTCAGCACCCGGACCAGCACGGTGATGCCCAGCGCCTGCGCCGCACCGGCGCCATGGAGCACCAGGAGGCCGGTCAACAGCGCCTCCATGCCGCCCAGGCCTGCCGGCAACAGGGAAAGCGCGCCGCCGACCATGGCGACGGCATAAAAACCGGCGGCCTGCAACATGCCAATGGACAGGCCCGCCTCACGGCACAGCAGCCAGACGGCCAGGCCCTGCGCGGCCCAGGCCACGCCGGTCAGCGCCAACCAGGTAGCGGGACGGGTCGCCAGGCACTGCCAGGCATCACGCAGCCAGGACAGCCGCAGCAACAGGCGCCGCCGGAACACAAAAAGAAACACCAGCAGGACGAGTGCAGCAACGCCGCTGCCCAGCGCCAGGCGGTAAGCCATCGGGCTGCCCAGCGCCGCCAGCCACCAGGCCACCGGCAGGCACATCAGCAGCAGGCAGAGCAGGTCAGCCAGGCGTTCCGCACCAAAAATCGCCAGGCTTTGCGCGGCGCCCAGCGGATGGCGGGCCAGCATCAGACCACGCGCCGCCTCGCCGATGTTGCCGGGCGTCGGTGTGAAGGTGTATCCCGCCAGGTACAGGCGCAGTCCTTCCGCAAGACCGAGTACACGGCCGTAGCGGGCCATCCACATGCGCCAGCGCAGGCCGCGCAGCAGGTAGTTGAGCAGGCACAGGGCGGCCGCCTGCAGGCCCGCGAGCGAACCCAGCCGCTGCAGGGTCGCCAGGGCGCTGCCTTCGCCAAACACCGCCAGGGCCACCGCATACGCGGTGGCGGCCAGCCCCAGAATCAGCAACAGCGGTTTGAGCGACAGGCGCGGCGCCGGCCCGGCCGGCGGCTTCAAAAGCGGCGCCCCAGAAACACCAGCAGCCAGACCGCCAGCGCCGCCAGAATCCAGGGGTCTCGCACCAGGTCGCGCGAGACGTCTTCACCGCGCCCCCTGTGCACCTGGTAGGCGTAGCGCAACATGGCAAAAACGACAATCGGCACGCTGTAAACCAGCCGGTTGCCGTGCTGCAGTTGCGCTTCGGCGCTGGTGGCAAACAGGCCATAGGTCATGAGGCTGGCCGTCATGGTCACGGCCATGAACATGTCCAGCAGGGCCGGTGGATAGTGATCAAGCACGGCGCGCTGGGCGGTCTCGTCCTGAAAGGTTTCGGCCTTGCGTTTTGAAAACCCCAGGAACAAGGCCACAAACAGGCCCGCCAGCAGTAACCAGCGCGAAGGCGGAATCCCCACCGCCAGGGTGCCGGCCAGCAGCCTGAGCATGAAACCCGAGGCAATGATGGACACATCGACCACCGGCACCTGTTTGAGGCGCAGGGAATAGGCCAGGTTCAGCGCCACGTAGAGGCCCAGCAGCACCAGCAGGGTCACGTTGCCGGCGGCAAAGGCCAGGCCCGCAGCCAGCAGCAGCGCTGCCAGCGCCAGCGCCATGGCGGGCGACACGGCACCGCTGGCCAGCGGCCGGTGGCGCTTGACCGGATGGCGGCCATCGCTGGCGCGGTCCAGCCAGTCATTGAGGATGTAGACCATGCTCGAAAAGCAGCAGAACGCGGCAAAGGCCCTCAGCACCTTGAAGGCCATGGGCCCCTCGCTCCAGCTCTCGCTGAACACCAGCCCGGCGAACACAAAGGCATTTTTCAGCCATTGGTGGGGGCGCATCAAGGTGACGAGGCTGGACAATAAACGCATGGGCAGAAGAAAAGTCGGTTGGGGCGGTCGGGCGGGCAAGCATAGACCACGTGGGCGCGGTCGGGTTCAAGCATAACCGCCTCCGCCGCAGGCGCAATTGGGCCAGAATCAGGCATGACCGCCCCCAACACCCCTCCCCTTTCCGTCCTGTCTGCCCCGGCCCTGGCGCTTGCGCAGACGCTGGTGCGCATGAACACCGTCAGCCGCAACTCCAACCTGGAGTTGATCCATTTTGTGCGCGACACGCTGAAAAAATCCGGCGTGGACAGCCGCATCACCTGGAACGCCGATAAAACCAAGGCCAACCTGTTTGCCACGCTGGGAGAAGGCAAACCCGCCGGCGTGATCCTGTCGGGCCACACCGACACCGTGCCCTGGGACGGGCAGGACTGGTCGGTCGACCCGCTGTCGGCGCTGGTCCGCGACGGCAAGCTGTATGGGCGCGGAAGCGCCGACATGAAAAGTTTCATCGCACTGGCGCTGGCCCAGACGGACTCCTTTTTGAACAGCTCCGCGCCTTTTGCGATTCACCTGGCACTCAGCTACGACGAGGAGGTCGGCTGTTTTGGCGTGCGGGAGCTGGTGGCCGACATGAAGGACGCCGGCATCGCGCCGCTGGCCTGCATCGTGGGCGAGCCCACCAGCATGGTGCCGGCCATCGCCCACAAGGGCGTCTACCGCTACCGCTGCTGCGTGCGGGGCAAGGAAGCGCATTCGTCGCTGACCCCCCAATCGGTCAACGCCATCGAGATGGCCGCGCGGGTGGTGGGCAAGCTGCGCGACATGGCCGAGGGTTTCGAGCGCGACGAGCCGCGCTACGAAGGTTTCGATGTGCCCTTCAGCACCGCCAGCGTCGGCCAGTTCCACGGCGGCATTGCCGACAATGTGGTGCCGCGTGATGCCGAGTTCCGCTACGAATTCCGCGACCTGCCCACGGCCGACGCGGCCGCAATGCAAAAAGAGGTGCTGGCCTACGCCCGGCAAGCGGAACCAGCTATGAAAAAGATAGCGCCGGAGGCCGGCTTCAGCTTCGAGACGATTTGCGAAGTGCCGAGTTTTCTGGGCTCCGCCAGCGACGCGGTGACGCGGCTGGCGCAGCGCCTGAGCGGCGAGTCACGCACCACGCAGGTGGCATTCGGCACCGAGGCCGGCATCTTCAAGAACTCCGGCATTTCCACCGTGGTCTGCGGACCGGGCAGCATCACGCAGGCACACCAGCCCGATGAATTTGTCAGCCTGGAACAGCTCGCACGCTGCGAGGCCTTTTTGCAAGGCCTGGCGGCCACGAGCGAGCTTCGCTAAGCGGCGGGCTTTCGCGCAGGCCGCCACGGAACCGGCTTTGCCGGGCCGCTGGTGGCGCCCCCTTGAGGAAGAGGAAGAGGAAGAGGCAGCCGCAGGCTGCTTCGGCGCGAGTCAGGTTCTGACGCGCCCGTCGCCGGTCAGCATGGACAACTCCACAAAGCTGGAGGCCACATGGTCGGTCGGCGAGAAGGACACGGAGAAACCGCCCAGCGACTGGCTGCCCAGGCCCTCCAGGCCGGCAATCAGCGACTCGCGGCTGAGTTTGCCACTGGCACGCTTGAGGCCTTCGACAAACAGCTTGGCGGCCACATACCCTTCCATGCTGGAAAAATTGGCTTGGGCATCCTTGCCGGCTGCCTTGACGGCATCGGCAAACTCACGCGCAATCGGGCGTGCCGCGTTGTAGGGTGAAGGCATGACCTGGGACACCACCACACCGGCACCGTCCTTGCCCAGCTCGTCGGCCAGCGCCTGCGTGCCGACAAAAGACACGTTGTAGAACGTGCCGCCATACCCGGCCTTGCGCGCAGCGCGAATGAAGGCGGCACAGGATTTGTAGGCGCTGATCTGCACCACGGCATCAGGGGCCGCGGCGACCAGGGTCTGGACCGCTTTGGCCACATCGACGGAATTGCGCTCCACCGTGGCCTGCGCCACGGTTTTGAGACCCAGACCGTTCAGGGCCAGGGTGACGCCGTCCAGGCCGGCCTTGCCGTAGGCGTCGTTCTGGTAGAACACCGCAATTTTTTTCAGCCCCAGGCTGGTCAGCTGCTTGACGATGAGGCCGGTTTCGTCGTTGTACGACGCGCGGACGTGAAAGGCGTATCTGTTGAACGGCTCGCGCAGGCCCATGGCGCCGGTGAAGGGGGCAATGAAAGGCACCTTGTCCTTGGTCGCCAGCGGCAGGGCCGCCAGGCTGGTCGGGGTACCGATGTAGCCAAACAGCGCAAACACGTCGTCTGCAATCAGCTTGCGGGTGTTCTCGGCGCAGCGATCCGGCTCATAACCGTCGTCCAGGTTGCGGATTTCAATCTGGCGCTTGCCGACGCCGCCCTGGGCGTTGACCTGGTCAAAATAGACCTTGGCGCCCTGGTAGAACTGGATGCCCAGCTGCGCGGCAGGCCCGGTAAAGGCGGCCGACTGGCCGAGGATGATCTTGCTGTCGGACTGGGCCCGGGCAATGTTGAATCCGGCCAGCATGGCGGCGCCGGCGGTGAGGGAAAGTTTTCTGCGAGATATAAGCATGCTTACATTCTCGCCAAAGACGAGGCCGGGCTAATCGCGTCCGGGACGCGCCACCTTTCGCTTTTCAGAAAATCGGTACTTTAGTTCTAGGAATTAACCAGAATACGGGTAAACCCTTTGTTTTTCGTCAGAAATTCGTCAGCCTTCTGTCGCGCGGCCCCCACTATTCGCGCACCCGCCCCTGCGAATCGATCAACCCGAGCTCGACCAGCCGGGAACCCACGCGGTCGTCCAGAAAGTGGACCCGGAAGCCGCCGACGCTGACGTCGTCCATAGCATCGATCGCCTTGCGGAGTTTGGCCCGCGTCACGTCCTTGCCGGTACGCCGCAGCGCTTCGGTATACACGCGGGCGGCGATGTAACCTTCGAGCATGTACACATTGGGTTTGCCCAGCTTGGCAGCGGCCGCATCGGTCTGCAGTTCACGCACCAGGGCCACCTTGCTGCTGTCGCTCTTGGGCACCACCCGTGCCACCACCACGCCGGCCCCGGCCTTGCCCAGCTGCTCGGCCAGCAGGCTCTCGCCGGTATTGGAAAAGCCGTAAATCGGCCCGCGAAAGCCCTTGGTGCGCAGGTCGCGCACAGCGTTGGCAGCGCCCGCGGCGTCACTGATGACCAGCACCGACTCCGGACGCTCGGCCAGTGCCTTGTCCACGCTGCCGGCCAGACTGCCGCTGGCAAAGGCAGCATTGGCCACCAGGTTGGCGCCCAGACTCGTCATGGTGCGCTGGGCCGAGTCGAGGGCGGCCATGGATTCGCCGTCGCTGGCATGCAGGATGGCCAGCTTGCGCGCGCCCAGCGTGGCCGCATGTTTGGTGATGGCTGCAGCCTCTTCCGAGTAACCGGGACGCAGGGAGTAGACATTGCCATACAGCGCGCCGCGAAACTCGTCGGCCGCCGCCATGGGCGCAAACAGCAACACGTCGCCGTCCTTGATCAGGGGGTAGGCCGCGGTGACTTGCGGCGAGCCGTAAAAGCCAAACAGCGACAGCACGCCCTGCTCGAGCAGCTTCTTCGTGTTGGCAGTCGTGTTGGCCGGGTTGCCCAGGTCGTCCAGCGTGACCAGCTCGATCTTGCGGCCGTTGATGCCGCCGGCTGCGTTCACGTTGTCGAAGTACAACTTCGCGCCCTGGTGAAAGGGCTGGGCCAGCGAGGAGCCCGGGCCGGTCAGCGCCAGGGACTGGCCGAGCACAATGCCGGTCTTGCTCACGCCGTCCTGGCTGCGCCCCGCTGTACCTGTCAGCAGCAAGGCGGCTACGATGAGGGTCTGTCCGAGAGTCTGTATTTTTTTCATGTTGTTTTGCCCTGACTGATTCGCAGCCAGGGCGGTTCCTTTCCCGAAAATGTAGTTCTATTCATGCCAGCTTCCATCAGCATCTCCCCTAGGCCCGGTTCCGCGAAAGACGCCATCAAGGTGCGGGGCGCGTGTCCGCACGACTGCCCGGACACCTGCGCCCTGCTCACCACGGTGGAAGCTGGCGTGGCTGTCAAGGTCCAGGGCAACCCCGACCACCGGCACACCGGTGGTGTTCTCTGCACCAAGGTCTCGCGTTACACCGAGCGCAGCTACCACCCTGAACGCATCCTGCAGCCGCTCAAGCGGGTGGGACCCAAGGGTTCGGGACAGTTCGAGGCCGTGAGCTGGGACAGCGCGCTCGGCGAAATTGCCGCGCGGCTGCAGGCCATCGCGCAGCGCGACCCGCAGGCCATCGCCCCCTACAGCTATGCGGGCACCATGGGCCTGGTGCAGGGTGAAGGCATGGCGGGGCGCTTTTTCAACAAGCTGGGCGCATCGCTGCTGGAGCGCACCATCTGCTCGGCCGCCGGTACCGAAGGGCTGACGCAAACCCTGGGCGGCAAGGTCGGCATGAAGGTCGAGTTTTTTGCCGAAGCCAAGCTGATCCTCATCTGGGGCAGCAACTCGATCGCCAGCAACCTGCACTTCTGGCGCCACGTGCAGGAGGCCAAGCGCCAGGGCGCAAAAATCATCTGCATCGACCCGCGCAAGACCGAAACCGCCGAAAAGTGCCACGAACACATTGCGCTGCAGCCCGGCACCGACGCCGCCCTGGCACTGGGCATCATGCATGAGCTGATCGTCCACGACTGGCTGGACCACGCCTACATTGAAAGCCATACCATCGGTTGGCCCTTGCTGCGTGAGCGCGCGCTGCTATGGAATCCGGAGCGCGTGGCACAGGTCTGCGGGATTCCGGTGGAACAGGTGCGTGCGCTGGCGCGTGACTATGGCGAGTGTTTCGTCAACGGACAACCGGCGGCGATCCGCCTGAACTACGGCATGCAGCGTGTGCGCGGCGGCGGCAACGCCACGCGGGCCGTGGCCTGCCTGCCGGCCCTGATTGGTGCCTGGCGCCACCGTGCTGGCGGCGTGTTGCTGTCCAGCTCGGGCATGTTTCCGGTCAACCAGGCTGCGCTGCAGCGGCCCGAGCTGCGCGCCGGCCGCCAGTCGCGCACCCTCAACATGATCACCATCGGCGACGACCTGCTGAGAAGCAGTTCCGCAGACTTCGGCCCGAAGATAGAAGCACTGATTGTCTACAACAGCAACCCGGTCGCGGTGGCCCCGGACTCGGGCAAGGTGGTGCAGGGTTTTGCGCGGGAGGACCTGTTCACCGTGGTGCTGGAGCATTTCCAGACCGACACCGCCGACTACGCCGACTTCATCCTGCCGGCCACCACCCAACTGGAGCACTGGGATGTACACGGCGCCTACGGCCACACCGACGTTCTGCTGAACCGCCCCGCGATCGCGCCCGTCGGGCAGGCGCGTACCAATACCGAGATCTTCCGCGGACTCGCGGCCCGCATGGGCTTTTCCGAACCGTGTTTTCTTGAAGACGACGAAACCCTGTGCCGCACGGCCTTCAGCCACCCGGACGGCGACAGGATAAATTTCGACGAACTGCTGGACAAGGGTTTTGCCACCCTGCCCGGCCCCGACGCACCGTTTGCCGAGGGCCGCTTTCTGACCCCGTCGGGCAAATGCGAATTTTTCAGCGCGCGGCTCGCCGCGCAGGGACTGGACGGCCTGCCCGACCATGTGCCCAATTACGAGGCGGCCGGCAGCTCGGCCAGCTACCCGCTGGCAATGATCTCGCCGCCGGCGCGCAACTTCCTGAACTCCACCTTTGTCAACGTCAAAAGCCTGCGCGACATCGAGGGCGAGCCGCTGCTGGAGATCAACGCGCAGGACGCCGCCGCGCGCGGCATCAGCACCGGCAGCGTGGTGAAGGTGTTCAACCAGCGCGGCAGTTACCGCTGCAAGGCCAGGGTGTCCGATCGGGCGCGCGCCGGCGTGGTCCACGGCCTGGGTGTCTGGTGGCGCAAGTTCGGCCTGGACGGCACCAATGTCAACGAACTGACCAGCCAGCACCTGACCGACCTGGGACGCGGCCCGGTGTTCTACGACTGCCTGGTCCAGGTGCAACTTGACGCCGGATCAGTACTCTGACGGAAATGACCTCCTTCCGGCCGTCGCCCCGAACCGTCGCCCTGCTCACCGCCGTGTTGCTGGGCCTGTCCGGTTGCGCCAGCCTCGGTTATTACTGGCAGTCGGTCAGCGGTCACCTGCAGCTGATGAACGCCGCCCGGCCCATTGATGACTGGCTGCAGGACAGCGAGACCCCCGACAAACTCAAGGCCCGGCTGGCGCTGACGCAGCAGATCCGGCGCTTTGCGGTGAGCGAACTGAAGCTGCCCGACAACGCCAGCTACCAGCGCTACGCCGACCTGCGGCGCAAGGCCGTGGTGTGGAATGTGTCGGCCGCGCCCGAGTTTTCGCTGACCCTGCAGACCTGGTGTTTTCCGGTCACCGGCTGCGTGGGCTACAAGGGCTATTTTGACGAGGCACAGGCGCGCGCCGAAGCCGACAAGCTGCGCGCGCAGGGGCTGGAGGTCAGCGTTTATGGTGTGCCGGCCTACTCCACCCTGGGCTGGATGAACTGGGCCGGTGGCGACCCGCTGCTGAGCACCTTCATCGGCTACCCCGAGGGCGAACTGGCGCGGTTGATCTTTCATGAGCTGGCGCATCAGGTGGTGTATGCCGCCGACGACATGGACTTCAACGAATCCTTTGCCACCGCCGTGGAACGCCTGGGCAGCGCGCGCTGGCTGGACACCCACGGCAGCGCCGCCGTGCGCAAGGAATACGCGCTGTACAGCGAGCGCCGCCAGCAGTTTCGCGCGCTGACGCTGGGGCTGCGCCGCGAACTCAGCGAAATTTATGAGCCAAAAGAGGCTCCAGCCCTTGACCACCGTGCGCAAGCCGCTATGAAAAGCGTAGCAATGCAGACCTTCCATGCGCGTTACGCCGCCCTCAAGGCCGGCTGGGACGGTTATGCCGGTTACGACTCCTGGGTGGCCCGCACGAACAATGCCTCGCTGGGCGCACTCGCCGCCTATGACGAACTGGTACCAGGCTTCGAGGCGCTGTTTGCGCGCGAAGGCAGCAACTGGCCGCGGTTTTATGATGCGGTCAGGCGGCTGGCCGCCCTGCCCAAACAGGCGCGGCACGACGCCCTGCGCCCTTCCATCACCACGAAAACAGAGGAGACACCCCATGGCTGACATCCACATCGAACGCGAGCACAGCTTGGGCCTGGCCCAGGCCCGCAAGATCGCATTCCAGTGGGCCGAGCAGGTCGAGGAAAAGTTCGACATGAGCTGCACCTACGAAGAAGGCGACAGCTGTGACGAAGTCAGCTTCACCCGTTCGGGCGTCAGCGGCACGCTCAAGGTGAGCGAGGACGTTTTCGAGCTGGACGCGAAGCTGGGCTTTCTGCTCGGTGCCTTCAAGGACAGGATCGAAGGCGAGATCGTGAAAAACCTCGACACGCTGCTGGCGCAGAAAAAACCCGCCGCCAAAAAGAAGCCTGCAGCGAAATGACCGCCGCAGCCCCCGCAGGCCCCCTGGCGGGCCTGAAGGTGGTGGAGCTGGGCCAGCTCATCGCTGGCCCCTTTGCCGCCAAGACGCTGGCCGACTTTGGCGCCGACGTCATCAAGATCGAAGCACCGCGCACGGGCGACCCGCTGCGCAAATGGCGGCTGCTGAAAGACGGCACCTCGGTCTGGTGGCAGGTGCAGTCGCGCAACAAACGTTCCGTGGCGCTCGATTTGCGGCAGGCGGAAGCGCAGGAAATTGTGCGCAAGCTGGCCACGGACGCCGACGTGCTGATCGAAAACTTCCGCCCCGGCGCCATGGAAGGATGGGGCCTGGGGCCTGAGGAACTGCTGGCCTTGAACCCCCGCCTCATCATGCTGCGCATCAGCGGCTACGGGCAAACCGGCCCCTACCGCGACCGCCCAGGTTTTGGTGTGGTGGCCGAAGCCATGAGCGGCCTGCGCCACCTGACCGGCGAACCCGGCCGCGTGCCGGTGCGTGTCGGCGTCAGCATAGGCGACACGCTGGCCGCGTTACACGGCGTGATCGGCATTTTGCTGGCGCTGCAACACCGCCATGCTTCGGGCCAAGGTCAGGTTGTTGATGTGGCGCTGTACGAGGCCGTCTTCAACTGTATGGAAAGCCTGCTGCCCGAATACAGTGCTTTTGGCGCCGTGCGCGGCCCGGCGGGCAGCGCCCTGCCCGGCATTGCGCCCAGCAATGCCTACCGCTGCAAGGATGGCGGCTACGCGCTCATTGCGGGCAATGGCGACAGCATTTTCAAACGACTGATGACAGTGATGCATCGGCAGGACCTGGGCAACGACCCCGCGCTGTCCGACAACGCCGGCCGCGTGGCGCGTGTGCAGGAGATCGACGCCGCGATCGGCCAATGGACGGCGGGCCTGACGGTGGACGAGGTGCTGGCAGCACTGGAAGGCGCCGAGGTGCCCGCGGGAAAAATCTACACCGTCGCCGACATCGCCGCCGACCCGCACTACGCCGCGCGCGGCATGCTGCAAACCGTGCAGATGGACGACGGCTCGCAACTCGCCGTGCCCGGCTTCGTGCCCAAACTCTCAGCCACCCCCGGCAGCCAGCGCCGCAATGCGCCGGCCCTGGGCCAGGACACCGATGCGGTGCTGCGTGAGGTGGGGCTGACGGAAACGCAGATTGCCGCACTGCGGGAACGTGGGGTGGTGGGGTGAGGGGCGAAATGCTATGTTATTAATAGCTGGTCGCGCTTGTGGGGTAAGGGCTGACAGCAGATTTTTCGACTAATTCAGGTTAAACCTAGAATCGCGGTGCTAGCTTGCGTTTTAACTACACGACGGGAGGCTTCGATGCATAAACACTCTGGGCGCAACAAGGAATTAGCGCAATATCAGCAAACGGAGTTACGTCGCAGGCTGTGCGACATATATTGAGGCACATCATGTCGCAACAACTTGCACTCACAATTGCCGCCGCAGCCATAGGCTTCGTGGCTGCGGTTTATTTCTGTGTCGGCAACGTTATGAATACACCCACCGCCATCGTTGCCCAAGCTACGCCACGCTGGGACTTCAGTGAACCGCTAGCTCGCACCTTTGCAGCACAGCGAGCCCAGTACGTCGTTGGCGCAATTTTGCTCGTTGTTGCATTCATGCTGCAGGTCGCCGCCGCGCTTGCCTCGTCTACGTCTGCCCTGCCGCTTCCTGCAATGCTGCAGTCATGGCCGGCGTTTCTTATCTCGGTACTATTGCTCGTCGGTGGTGTCTCAAGCATTGGCGCGTTATTCCTGCACAAGTCAACCCTTGAAAAAGTGCTGGCACTTGGCATGACCGCGCAAGATGGAAGTGCCGCCTAATCAAACGATAACGCACATGGACTGGAGACTCGCCATCTCACTCTTGGTCCCTGAAGCTGTCGTAGTTGCAGGCTGGTTCGTGGTCCATCGCTTCAACTCAGCGAAGGATTTCGCTGCCCGAAGGCGAGAGCTGATTGTCGGATACCTGATAGATGCATACCGGAAACTAGAGAAATCCGCAGATCCGATAGAGCCGCAGGAATCATGGAAGGACATGGAGTCTGCCATCGCCGACATTCAGCTCTTCGGATCTGGCGAACAAGTCAATCTTGCTCAGCAGTTCGCCAGGGAAATTGCGCAGAGACAGACCGCGTTTGCTACAACCTTGCTTGAAGAGTTGCGCAGGTCGCTGAGATCCGAGCTAAAGCTTGCCCCTGTTGCGGAGCCCATCATCCATCTGCGCTTTCGTCGCAATCTGCTGCGAAAAAAACCCTAACTCTTTCCAGCCAAGTTGGTTTGCAACTCGGCCTCCTTAGGAGGCTCGCAGCCCACAGCCAATCAGCTCAACGACTCAATCAAATCCACATACTGCTGCATCGCATCTTCCTGCGATGTGCCCTTCAGGTTGTTCCAGGCATCCCACTTGGCGCGCGCCACCATGTCGCTGAAGCCGGGCTTCTTGTCGGTGTTGTCGCCCGTGCTGCCCTGCTTGTACAGTGCATAAATTTTCAGCAGCGTGGCGTTGTCAGGCCGCTCGCTGAGGTTTTTGGAATCGGCCATGGCCTTGTCGAATGCTGCCTTGATGTCTGCCATGAGAGTGCTCCCTTGTGGTTGAAGATCAGAATGAATTCGGGTAACTGCCCGGTATCTTAGCCACTGCCTTGCCTGCAGAATAGGGAATTCACCCCATCCGGGGTGTCGGGTACACGGAGTTTTCATGGTCACACGCGTTTCGGCCCAGGCAACGGGCAAAAAGGTCGCAAAGAACGTCCAGAAAAACGTCAAGCGCGCGGTCTCGGGCACGCTCGGCCTGTCGGGCGAGCGCATGAGCAAGGTGGACACCGCCTGGCTGCGCATGGATACACCGTCCAACCTGATGATGATTGTCGGCGTCTGGCAGCTCACGCCGGGCGTGAGCCACGCGGCGGTTTGTGAGCGCATGGAGAACAGCCTGCTGAAGTACGCGCGCTTTCGCCAGCGCGTGATGGAAGACGCCGCCGGCGCGACCTGGGTCGAGGACCGCTACTTCGACCTGCAGAACCACGTGGTGGCCGACAGGCTGCCGAAGGCGGCGAAAGGCAAGGAGCAGGAAGCGCTGCAGGACCGGGTGGCCGAACTCGCCATGCAGCCGCTGGACCGCAAGCGCCCGCTCTGGCAAATTCACCTGATCGAGGACTACACCGGCCCCGATGGCGTCAAGGGCAGCGCCATGATTGTGCGCATCCACCACTGCATCGCCGACGGCATTGCGCTGATTTCGGTGACCATGTCGCTGGTGGACGGCGGGCTGGCGCCTCCTGAACGCCGGAAAAAGGAAACCGGTGGCGGCGCCGAAGACTGGATTGCCGATACCCTGCTCAAACCGTTTACCGACCTTGCCGTCAGGGCCTTGGGCGCAGCCGGCGAGGGCGCCGCCCGGTCGCTGAACCTGCTGAGCGACCCGCACAAGGGCATGGCCGGCTCGCTCGACATGGCCAAGGTCATGCTGCAAGTACTGAAAGACAGCGCCGCCCTGGCCCTGATGCCTGACGACTCCAAAACCCGGCTCAAGGGCAAGCCGGGCACCACCAAGAAGGTGGCCTGGTGCCAGCCGATCCCACTGGACGAAGTCCGTGCTGTCGGCAAGGCGCTGAACTGCTCGATCAACGATGTGCTGCTCAGTTGTGTGGCCGGCGCGATTGGCGAATACCTCAAGTCGCACGGCGACGACGTCAAGGGACAGGAGATACGCGCCATGGTGCCGGTGAACCTTCGGCCCATCGAGCAGGCCTACAAGCTGGGCAACCGCTTCGGCCTGGTGCCGCTGGTGCTGCCCATCGGCGTGGACAACCCGGTGGAACGTGTGTACGAGGTGCGGCGCCGCATGGCGGCGCTCAAGGGCAGTTACCAGCCGTTGCTGGCCTTCAGCCTGCTGGCGATTGCCGGGCTGCTGATCAAGCCGGCGCAGGACGCGATGCTCAACCTGTTCTCGAAAAAGACCACGGCGGTGATGACCAATGTGCCGGGCCCGCGCGAAAAGCTCAGCTTCTGCGGCGCCACGCTGGAGCAAAGCATGTTCTGGGTGCCGCAGTCGGGCGATGTCGGGCTGGGCGTGTCCATCCTCAGCTACGGCGGCGGCGTGCAGTTCGGCGTGATCACCGACAGCACGCTGTGCCCGGAGCCGCAGCGCATCATTGACGAGTTTGTGCCCGAGTTTGCCAAGCTGTCGATCGTCACCCTGATGCTGCCCTGGGGCGACGCTGCGTCGTGATTTTCAGTGCTTCAGGGCCTCAGCCCTGATGGGGAAAGCGCAAACAGCTATTGAATTGATAGCAATCGATACTGCTTTCAGACCGAGACCGCCAGGCGCTGCGCGGCAATTTCCAGCAGGCCGTCGAAAATCAGGCTCTCGACCAGCTCCACCTTGACCGACATGCTGGGCGCCATCTTCCAGCCCGCGCCGCCGGTCATGATGCATTCGGGCGCCTCGCCGCAATGCCGGGTGGTGTTTTCCACCATGCGCTGCACGGCGCCGGCAATCGCAAAGGTGCCGCCGCTGGTGAGCGCGTCGCTGGTGTTGGTGGGGAAGTCTTTCACCTCGCCCGTGGGCACATGCAGCCCGGCCGTGCCGGATTCAAGCGCACGCAGCATGATGCCGTGGCCTGGCAGGATGATGCCGCCCAGGAACCTGCCGGAAGCGTCGATCGCCTCGACCGTGACCGCCGTGCCCACCATCACGACCACGCAGGGTTTGCGGATGCCGCGGCCCAGAAGGCGGTGCCGCGCACCTATCATGGCCACCCAGCGGTCGGCACCCAGACGGGTCGGGTGGTCGTAGCCGTTGGTCACGCCGGCCTCCTGGGCGCTGGAAACAACCCAGCGCGGCAGGACATCCCAAAGCTCCATCTGTTCCTCGACGCGGCGTTTGACCGCGTCGCCGGCCACGATGCAGCCCAGGATGTGTGACGGTGTGGGCAGGCCACACCACTCCTCGTCCGCCAGCTTGTCGATGTTTTCCAGAAACACCGCGCCATGGGCCAGAACGGGCGACCCGACCACCGGGGCCGCGTAATGGGCCCACTTCAACCGGGTGTTGCCCACATCGAGTGCTAAAAAAGTCATGCCACCCGATTATGAACAGCTTCCGGGGCCAGGGACGCCGGCAGGCCTAGAGGTTTTCCAGTAAGTGGTGGCGCACGCCGCGGCAGCCGTTGGCCGCAGGCCCTTCATGAGGCGAGCGCCACCGGTCGCTTGAAGTCAACACCGGCAGGCCGTGCGGCCTCGTACGCACGCGAGGCGCGCAGCACCAGCGCATCACCAAACATCGGTCCGACAAACTGCAGGCCGATGGGCAGGCCGGCTGCGGTCAGGCCACAGGGCACCGTGCTGGCCGGCTGCTGCGTCAGGTTGAAGGGGTAGGAAAACGGCGTCCAGCCCAGCATGGCTGCCGGGTTCATGGGACTGTGTGCGGCCGGCCGCGCCTCGAAAGCCGGCACGGCCACGCTGGGCGTGACCAGCAGGTCGAAACGCTGCATGAACTGGCGCATGTGGGAACCGAGCGCGCCGCGCTGCAGGTGCAGTCGCTGGATGTCGAGCAGGCTGAACTTTTCACCGAGCAGCGCCTGGGCGCGAAAGTCGGGGTCGGTCAGCGCCTGCTGCGCGGGGGTGAGGGTGTTCCATACGGTCCAGGCACCAGCAAACCACAGGCCGGTGGTGATCTCCAGCGGGTCTTCAAAGCCGGGATCAACCTGTTCAACCAACGCGCCGAGCTCGGCCAGCAGCGCCACGGCACGAGCCACAGACTGCGCGACTTCCGGATCCACGTTGCGCGCATAACCCAGCGCCGGCGACCACGCGATGCGCAGGCCGCGGATGCCGTCTTCCAGCCCCTGCAGGTAATTGCTGCTGTCAGGCGGCAGCGAGGTCCAGTCCCGGGCGTCCGGCTTTTTGAGCACGTTCATCATCAGCGCCGCGTCACGCACGCTACGGCTGTGTGGGCCCAGGTGCGCGACCGAGCCGAACGGCGACAACGGGTAAGCCGGCACACGGCCGAAGCTGGGCTTGAGGCCGAAGTTGCCGCAAAACGCCGCCGGAATACGCACCGAGCCGGCGCCGTCGGTGCCTATGGCCAGCGGCCCCATGCCGGACGCCACCGCCGCCGCCGCGCCGCCGGAGGATCCGCCTGGTGTTTTCGACAGGTCCCAGGGGTTGCGCGTGATGCCGGTGCGCGGTGAATTGGTTTCGCCCTTGCAGCCAAATTCGGGCGTGGTGGTTTTGCCGAGGATCACCCCCCCGGCTTCACGCAGCCGTGCCGTCACCGGCGCGTCCACGTCCCAGGGCTGGCTGGCGTCCACCGTGTGGCTGCCGCGCAAGGTAGGCATTCCGCGGGTCAGGATCAGGTCCTTGATCGACACCGGCACCCCGTCGAGCTCGCCGCAGGGCGCACCACCCTGGCGGAATTTCTGCCAGCGCGCCTCGCTGTCCCGCGCGCTTTGCAGCGCGGACTCCTGCGCCACCAGGCAAAAAGCGTTGAGACCGGGGTTGAGCGCATCAATACGTGCCAGCACGGCGCGCGTGGCTTCTACCGGCGAGGCCTGGCCACTTCGGTACAGCTGCAGCAGCTCGGTGGCGGTGCAATCAGCCAGATCAGGCAAGGTGGGCAAAGTGGGGGAAGGGGTCATCAGCTACTCCAGTCGTGGCCAGGTCCGGTCGAGCCGTCCCTCAAGGACGCCGCCGGATCGCGTCGGGCAGGTTTTTCCAGGGCAGATCGGCCGGGTCCGCCGCCATCGGCCCGGCGGCTTTCGCAATCAGGATGTCGGTCGCCGCATTTTCCACCAGCGGCGTGAAGTCCGCGCGGAAGTGGTTGGAGCTCTTGACCACGATGATCTTCATCGCCTCGGACGTGATGCCGACCATGCGGAACAGCTCGCGGTCCAGCATCTGCTTCTTGCCGCTGCTGACGGCCACCAGCACCCCGTCGATCTCCAGGCAGGCGCAGGGGCCGAGGTGCACAGTGAGCCCGGTCATCATCAGGCCCTTGAGCGTGACGGTGCCATCGTGGACCGCGCGCACCTTGAACGAACCGGAAACGGGCGGATCGCTCAGGTGCCCGGTGAAGGTCGGCACCGCCGTCCCCAGCGTGGTGTTGATCGTCGCACCCACCCCGGCCGCCACCGCCATCGCGGCCGCCGCAGGGTCGAACATCAGTCCCAACGCCACCTGCCCGGGAAAGCGCCGCCCGGCGCCCTGCTGCAGCAAGGCATGCAGCAGTCCGGTTGTATTGCTGTCGCCGCCCGCGCCGGGGTTGTCCTGGGTGTCGGCCATCACCACGGGCTTGTTGCGCCTCGAGGCCAGCGCCATGGCATGGACCACGGCGTCAGGCGCGTCCAGTGTGCTCAGCCGCCACTGGGAGGGCTCGGACACGCGTTCGCCCAGACGCTGCACAGCCTGCTCTGCGTGTTCGCCATAAGCCCAGACCATGGGCGCGCACTCCGCAAAATCCGCCGCCGGAAACGCCATGCAAAAGCTCAGCACCGAACCGAAGTCACGGTCCAGCACCAGCAGTTCTTCGTAGATGCTTTTGGCCGGTTCCATCCAGGTGCTTTGCGCATTGAGCGGAATCAGGAAGGGCAGGCGCCGGAAATGCAGCGGCTCGCGCCGCCCGAGCTTGAGCCGGCGCGCCAGCAACTGCGCCGCCAGCTCGCCGGTGGCGGCCATGTCCACGTGGGGGTAGCTGCGGTAGGACACCAGCGCATCGGCCTGCTGCAGCATGCACCGGGTGACGTTGGCGTGCAGGTCCAGACTGGCGATGATGGGGACATCGGCCCCCACCACGCGGCGGATGCGCGTGATCAGCTCGCCCTCGGTATCGGCCACATGTTCGGCCACCGCCGCGCCGTGCAGGTCGAGGTAGACCGCGTCAAAGCCGCCTTTGTGCACGTCGGACAGGATGGACGCGCTGATACGCTCAAACGCGTCCTCGGTCACATAGGACGAAGGAATCGCGCCGCACCAGCTGCTGGGCACGAGCTGCCACCCCAGGGTCCGCGCCGCCTCGATGAAGCCGCCGATCGGAATGTTGACGCCGGCGAGCTTGTCCAGCATGGCCTGGCCATGGATGAAGGCGGGAAAGGAGTCGCCCCGGTTGAACGCCGCCCAGTCGGCCCGGGTGGGTGCAAAGGTGTTGGTTTCATGCTGGTAACCAGCAACAAGGACTTTCAGACTTTTCAAAATATCGCTCCGGGCGCGGCCGCGAAGAGCCGGCGTGTGTAGTCGTGTTGCGGGCTCGCATACAGATCGGTGGTCGGGCCCTCTTCCACAATTTCGCCCTGGTGCATGACGATGACGCGGTCGCACAGCTGCGCCGCCACGCGCAGGTCGTGGGTGATGAAAAGCATGCCCAGGCCCAGTTCGGTCTGGATCTCGCGCAGCAGTTTCAGGATTTGCGCCTGCACACTCACGTCAAGAGCGCTGACCGCTTCGTCGGCCACCAGCACACGCGGCCGGCAAGCCAGTGCGCGGGCAATCGCGATGCGCTGGCGCTGCCCGCCCGAAAACTGGCTGGGGTAACGCTGCAGGCCTTCGGCGGGCAACCGGACCTTTTCCATCAAAATGGCCGCCAGCTTCATGGCTTCGGCGCGGGTGGCTCCGAAATTCATGGCGCCTTCGATGATGGAATCACCCACCTTGCGGCGCGGGTTAAGCGAGCGATTCGGGTCCTGGAACACCACCTGCACCTGGCTGCGCAAGGGCCGCAGCCGCCCTTCGCTGAACCGGGCCACGTCGAGCAGGGCATCGTCCCCGCCCCGCGAATCCTGGCGCCACAAAACCTGGCCACCGGTCGGGTCGATCAGCCGGATCAGGCAGCGCGCCAGCGTCGACTTGCCCGATCCGGACTCGCCCACAATGCCAACGGTCTCACCCGCCGACACGGCCACCGACGCAGCCTTCAGCGCATGGGTCAACCGGCTGCGGCCCAGCCAGTCACGGGCGCTGTAGGTTTTGCTGACCTCCTGGCCGCGCAGCAAGGGCGCACCCTGCGGCGCCGGCCGGGCCGGCGGCGGTGTCATGCTGGGAACGGCTGCCAGCAGCATCCTGGTGTAGTCGGCCTGCGGTGTCTGCAGCACCGCATCACGCGTGCCGTATTCGACCGCCCTGCCCTGATGCATGACCAGCACGTCATCGGCAATCTCGGCCACCACACCCATGTCGTGCGTGATGAAGAGCACGGCACAGCGGTGGCCGCCCGACAGGTCCGCTTGCAGCTCCTCGATCAGCCGGAGGATTTCCTTTTGCGTGGTGACGTCAAGTGCGGTGGTCGGTTCGTCGCAGATCAGCAGGGCAGGCTGCAAGATGACGGCCATGGCAATCACGATGCGCTGGCGCTGACCGCCCGAAAGCTGGTGCGGGTAGCTGCGCATCATGCGTTCGGGTTCCGGCAGCTTGACGCGCCGAAGAATGTCCAGCACCGCTTCACTGCGCCGCTTCGCGCCCCAGTCGGTGTGTTGCCTGAGCAGCTCGTCAATCTGGTCGCCACAGGTCATGACCGGGTTCAGCGCGGTCATCGGCTCCTGGAACACCATGCCCATGGCCTGGCCGCGCAAGGCGCGCAGACGCGGGTCCGAAGCTTCCAGCAGCGACTCGCCCTGCAGCACAATGCGGCCCGGGCCGGGCTGGAGCTCGCTCGCCAGCAGACCCATCACCGCCGTGGCCATGACCGATTTGCCGGAACCTGACTCACCGACCACACACAGGGTTTTGCCGGCATGGATGCTCAGGCTGATGTCTTCCACCGCATAGGGCCGGTCACTGCCGGGCGGCAAAGCCACATGCAGTCTGTCGATGACCAGGACAGGTGCCAGGTTGTCGGTCATGAAGTACGTTTCGAAAATTTCGGGTCCAGCACATCGCGCAACCCGTCACCCAGCAGGTTGATGGCCAACACCGTGGGCACCAGGAACAGCGCGGGGAACAGCACATTGCCCGGGTACTGGGTGAACTGCACCCGGCCCTCGGCCATGATGTTGCCCCAGGTAGGGATGTCGGCCGGCAGGCCCAGGCCGAGAAAACTCAGGATGGCTTCGGTCAGCACGGCGGAGGCCGCCACAAAAGTGCCCTGCACGATCAGCGGCGCCATGGCGTTGGGCAAAATATGCCGCCACAGGATCACCGGTGTGGGGGTGGCCAGCGCGCGTGCTGCTTCCACAAACGGCTCTTCGCGCAGGGTCAGCACCATGGCCCGCACCAGGCGTGTGACGCGCGGAATCTCGGGAATCGCAATGGCCACCACCACGGTCCACAGCTGCGCGCCCAGCGCCGCCACCAGTGCAATCGCCAGCAGAATGGCCGGTATGGCCATCAGTCCGTCCATGAAACGCATCAGCACGGCATCCACCATGCGAAAGTAGCCGGCCAGCATGCCCAGCAGGGCACCCACGCCAATCGCCACCGCTGCGGTAAAAGCCGCCACCAGCAGCGAGGTGCGCGTGCCGTACAACACGCGGCTGAAAATGTCGCGGCCGAAGTTGTCAGCGCCCATCCAGAAGGTGTGCGCCACCACCGTGCCGTCAAGCTGCGCAAACTCGCCGCGCACCCCGGCAGCGGTGTTGATATGCGCCGAGTCCATGGCCGCCGGGTCCACCGTGCCGAGAAAGGGCGCCAACGCGGCCAGCGCCAGCAACACACCCAGCACCCCCACGCCGAAGCGGAAAGCGCTGTTGCGCCAGAGGCGCCGGGAAAGAAGTTGCCAGAACTGCATCAGTAGCGGATCCTCGGGTCCAGAAACAGGTAACTCACGTCCACCAGCAGGTTCACGCCCACATAAAGCAGGCTGAAAAACAGCACCAGCCCCTGGATCACCGGAAAGTCGCGGTTCAGCACAGCGTCCACCGTCAGCGAGCCGAGGCCGGGAATGGAGTACACCGTCTCAGTGACCACCACGCCGCCTATGAGCAGCGCGACGCCGATGCCAATCACGGTGACGATGGGCACCGCCGCATTGGCCAGCGCATGCCGCATCAGTACGGCCGATTCGGTCAGGCCCTTGGCCCGGGCCGTGCGGATGTAGTCTTCGGTCAGCGCCTCGGAAACACTGGCGCGGGTGACGCGGGCAATCAGCGCCACATAAATCATGGCCAGCGTGAGCCAGGGCAAGGCCAGCTGGCGCGCCCAGGCCCAGACGCCCTGCCCATCGGCACCGAACAGCCGGCGGTAGCCCTGCACGGGGAACCACTCCAGTTGCACCGCAAAGATGTAAATCAGCAGGTAACCGGTGACAAACACAGGAATCGAAAA
Source organism: Polaromonas sp. (assembly GCF_029945895.1). Classification (GTDB taxonomy): domain Bacteria; phylum Pseudomonadota; class Gammaproteobacteria; order Burkholderiales; family Burkholderiaceae_C; genus Polaromonas. The sequence goes on from NZ_JAQSDL010000043.1 coordinate 144,971, forward strand.
CCCGGCCACCGAAAAGCCCGATAACACCCGGTCCAGCCAGCCCCCCATGCGCCAGGCAGCGATGGTGCCCAGCGGCACCGCCACCAGCACCGCCAGCACCAGCGTGCCCGCCGCCAGACTGAGCGTTGGCTCCAGCCGCTGGATGATCAGGTCGGTGACGGGTTTGTTCAGGTAGAAGGAGTAACCGAGATCACCCTGCAAGACACCGCTGAACCAGATCCAGAACTGGGTCAGCAGCGGCTTGCTCAGGCCCAGGGTCTCGCGGATCTTTTCGATGTCGTCGTTGGTTGAGTTGTTGCCGGCAATCACGGCGGCCGGATCGCCCGGCGTCAGCCGCAGGATCAGGAACACCACGACGGCCACGACCAGCAATACCGGAATGGTCGCGAGCAGGCGCTGGAGCAGGAATCTCAGCATCGAAGACGAGACCAACGAACGTGGTCTCTCCTTTCAAACAGGAGCCGCGGGTCCGGCTCTGCCGGCCCGCAGGCGCAGCGCCCCTCTTCTTCGTGCAAGTGGCAGCGAGGTGCCGAAGGCTCGCGAAGCGACAAGCGTGGGGGCCTTAGTTCTTTTTGATGTTCCAGTACACCTGCGCGCCACCGGGCACCAGCCCGGAGATGTTGGAGCGCAGGGCCGCCGGGTTGTTGTACTGGCCCAGATGCACATGGGTGGCGGTCTCGATCGCACGCAGCTGCAACTGCTCGGCGAGTTTCTTCTTCTCGGCCTCGGTGCCGGCCTGTGCGAACTTGACCTTCAGCTCCTCAATGACCTTGTCATCCTGCCAGCCAAACCAGCCCTTGTCGCCGGTGGCGTTGAGCATGGCCATGGTCAGCGGGTTCTGGATGTCGCCGGCCGTCCAGGCCGTCATGAAGGCGTTCCAGCCGCCCTTGTCCGGTGCATCTTTCTTGGCGCGGCGGGCCAGCAGCGTGGCCCAGTCGGACTGCTGCATGTCCACCTTGAAGCCCGCAGCTTCGAGCTGTTGTTTGGCAACCAGCGGCAGCTTGGCAATCGAGGCCAGGTCGGTCGGCCGCATCAGCACGATGGGCTCGCCCTTGTAACCGGCATCGGCCAGCATCTGCTTGGCCTTGGCCGGATTGGCCATGCCGGTGTAGATGCCGGTGTTGTCGCTGGCATAAGGCGTTCCGCACGGGAAAATGCTCTTGCAGAACTTGTACATGCCGGGCGCACCCACCTGGGTTTTCAGGAAAGCTTCCTGACCCATCGCCACCATGGCCGCCTGGCGGATCTTCACGTTGTCAAACGGTGCATGCAGGTGATTGAAGCGGAAAATGTACTGCAGGCCGGCCGGCTGGGCATCGACAATCTGCACATCCTTGGCAGCCTTCAGCGAAGCGTATTGCTCGAAGGCGGGCTGCTCGATGATGTCGACCTCACCGGCGATCAGCGCATTGAACTGGGTCTGCGGATCGCGGATGATGATCCACTCGACCCGGTCCAGGTACACCACCTTGCCGCCGGTGGTGCCGTCCGGCGCCTCCGCACGCGGCTTGTACTTGTCGTTCTTGACGTACACCAGTTTCTCGCCCGGCTTGTACTCGGCCGTGACGAACTTGTAGGGGCCGGAGCCGATGTTTTCCTTGATCTGCTCGCTGCCGGGCGTGGCTGCGATGCGGGCAGGCATGATGAAGGGCACGTTCGACGAGGGTTTGCCCAGCGCCTCGAGCATCACCCCAAAGGGCTGGTTGAACTTCACAACAAAGGTCTTGGCATTGGGGGTTTCGTAACTCGCCAGGCTTTTGGCCATGACGCCGCCGAAACTGTCGCGGCTGGCCCAGCGCTTGAGCGATGCCACCACGTCCTCGCTGGTGACGGGTTTGCCGTCGTGGAACTCCAGGCCGTCACGTAGCGTGAAGGTCCAGACCTTGTTGTCCTTGGAAGCGCTCCAGGTGTCCACCATCTGCGGCTTGACCTTGCCGGCCAGGTCGGTCCCGAACAGCGTGTCATAAATCATGTAGCCGTGATTGCGGGTCACAAAGGCGGTGGTCCAGATCGGGTCCAGAATGGTGATGTTCGAATGCGGCACGACCCTGAGCGTCTTTGCCTGGGCTTGGGCCGCAGGCGGCAACAGCAAACCGGAAACCAGGGCCACCGAAGCGGCCAGGGTGAAAAGGGAGCGACGTTTCATGACAATTTTTCCTTGGCAACAAGAGTTGGGGAGAGTCAGGCAGCAATCACAAGCTGCTTTGTAATGTAACCACAGTTCTGATGCAATATTCAAGCCATATGAAAATCAGCACACAGCCCGCCGGCCCGGTCACCGCATGGTCCGCCACCGAACTGTCCAGCGTCATCCATACACGCAAGGTCTCCTGTCGCGAAGTGATGCAGGCCTACCTGGAGCGCATCGCCCAGGTCAATCCGATTCACAACGCGCTGGTCAGCCTGCAGGAACCGGGCACGCTGCTGGCGCAGGCCGACGAACGCGATGCACAGCTGGCGCCCGGCAAATCGCGCACCGGCAGCATGGGCTGGATGCACGGCATGCCGCAGGCCATCAAGGACCTGGCCGCCGTGCAGGGTCTGCCCACCACACTGGGCTCACCGTTGATGCGGGAGTTTGTCGCCCGGGAGGACGGGCTCATGGCGTCCCGCATGAAGGCCGCCGGCTGCATCGTGATCGGCAAAAGCAACACCCCCGAGTTCGGCCTGGGTTCGCACACCTTCAATGAGGTATTCGGCGTCACGCGCAACGCGTACGATCCCTCAAAAAGCGCGGGCGGCAGCAGCGGCGGGGCAGCAGTGGCGCTGGCCACACGCATGCTGCCGGTGGCCGACGGCAGCGACTTCATGGGCAGCCTGCGCAACCCTGCCGCCTGGAACAACGTGTTTGGCCTGCGGCCCAGCCAGGGCCGTGTGCCGATGTGGCCGGTGCAGGACGCCTGGCTGAGCCAGCTGGGGACAGAGGGCCCGATGGGCCGCACCGTCGAGGATGTCGCCCGGCTGCTCAGCATCCAGGCCGGCTGGGATGCGCGCTCACCGCTGTCGATCGCCGAAGATGGCGCCCAGTTTCTGACCCTGCCCGCGCTGGACACCACCCAGCTACGGATTGGCTGGCTGGGAGACCTCGACGCCTACCTGCCGATGGAGCACGGCATCCTGGACACCTGCGGGCAGGCCCTGCGGCGCTTCGAGCAGCTCGGTTGTGCGGTCGAACCCACGGCGCTGGGCACGCCCGCCGACCGGGTCTGGCAGGCCTGGCTGGTGTGGCGGCGGGCTCTGGTCGCCTCGCGCATTGCGCCGTTCCTGATCCAGGGCAGCAACCGCGAAAAGATCAAGCCGGAAGCACTGTGGGAATACGACCAGGCCCAGGGCCTGAGCGCCAGCGGCTTTTCGGCAGCCAGTGCGCAGCGCACCGCCTTTTATCAGCACATGCTCACGCTGTTCGAGCGGTACGACTTTCTGGCCCTTCCTGCGGCGCAGGTGTGGCCTTTCGATGCGGGCGAACGCTGGCCCCGGCAGATCAACGGTCACACCATGGACACCTACCACCGCTGGATGGAGGTGGTGATTTACGCCACCTTCGCCGGCCTGCCCTGCATCAGCGTGCCGGCGGGCTTCAACTCGCAGGGCCTGCCGATGGGCCTGCAGCTGATCGGCAAACCGCGCGGCGACCGGGCGGTCCTGCAACTGGCGCAGGCCTACGAAGAGGTGGCGCAGGACATTCTTCAGATCACGCCGAGCCAGCAGGCGCGCTGAATCGCCGACATCTTGTTGTCCACCTTGAGTTTGGCCATGGCATTGGACAGGTGGTAGTTCACGGTACGTTCGGCGCAATGCATGCGCTCAGCGGTCTGGCGTGCCGTCAGGCCTTCAAAGGCCAGCGCCAGGCATTCGCCCTCGCGCGGACTCAGCGGACTGCTGGCCTGAGCCATCGTGCGCTTGAACAAGGGCCAGATATTGAGGGCCGACCAGACCAGCGCCGCAGCCTCGGCGCGGTCGTGAAACTGCCGTGGGCTGAAAATGAAACACTCGAAGGCCCGCCCTGATGGCAGGGGAAACTCGATGCGCACCACGCTCTGAAAGCCGTGGGCCAGCCACAACAGGCGCCAGCGGCTGGTGTTGCCGGCCTCCGCCTTGCCAATGTGCTGCCAGGCCACAAGGGAGGCATCTGACTCGCGCCACGGCGCACCGAAGTCCTGGCTTTCTGCCAGCGCCAGCGCAGCGTCGATAAACCGGGGCGGATGGACCGCCGCCACCAGACGGTCCTGCCGCTGGCCAAACGGGTCAGGGCTCAGCACCACCACCGCCTCGACGGAATATTCGCGCAATGCGGAGATCCAGTCACTCAACATGCTGTCCAGCGCAATACTGTCAAAGTTGACAGGGGGACGCATCGTCATTTTTGCTCCGGAACTGTGACAATGTATTGTGATATGTTCGAAAATTTAAGCATGACTTCCGGAGTACCCGCCAGGATCAAACAAATGATTCGCACGCTGTGGATCAGCCCCGGCGCGTGGGTGCGGCTGTGGAGTAAGCGAATCAGGACTGAACTGCTCCAGGAGCAGCTGGTGCTCATTTTGCACCCGTCTCGCTGGCGTCTGCGCTGGCTCGGACTGTTCACGCTGGTGGGGCATCCCCTGTTTGGATGGATCTGGGGACAGTGGTTGCCGCAGCCTTACGAGAGCCCCGCGCTTCGCGCTGTCATGGGCACGCTGGGCCTGCTGCTGATCTCGGAGAGCATCACCAACGATCCCTCCAGCAAACTCTCGGCACGGATTTTTTCCGTGGTTTTCTGGATCCAGCTGCCGGTCTTTTTCAGCTGGATGTATCTTTGCAACAACGGCAACACTGTCTGGCTGGCCAGCTATTGCGCCATGGTGCTGATTTATTACCACGTGACCGACTGGCGTGCGGCCACTCTGGGGACGGTCAGCGGCGCTCTGCTGGCCTGGGCACTGTTTCAGGCATTCGGCCCCGCCGTTCTTCCCCTGAGCGAGCAGCAGTTTTCCATCAACGCTGTTGTCATCGCGTTCAGCTGGGCCAGTGCGCTGTTGCTGGGGCTGTCATCAGCCAACCTGCGGCGCGAGCACCTGCAACACACGCTGACCACCATGGGCATCATGGCGCACGAACTGCGCACGCCGCTGGCCACGATGTCGCTGATCGGCGACGCCGTGCGCAATGAAAGCCGCCAGGTCAAGGAGCCCGGTGGCGGAGAGCGGCTGGACCAGCTGGTCGTCAGACTGCACACCCTGGTGCGCAACATGAACCAGCAGATCGACACACAGATTGCCAACGCCCGCCTGCTGCGGCTGCCGACACACCGGGAATCCGTGGCCGCGGCCGCACTGCTGCGCAATGTGGTCAAGGACTACCCCTATCGCAATTCACGGGAGCGTGAAAGTGTGGTGCTGGTGCTGCGCAAGGACTTCTCCTTCGAGTCGTCCTACCGGCTGTTCGCGCAGGTCATCAACAACCTGCTCAAAAACGCCTTTCGAGCGCTGGCGGCTACCAGTTCCGCCCCCAAACCCGGCGACCTGCGCATTGAAGTCGGGGTGCTCAACGGCTACGGACGCATCATCGTCACCGACCAGGGGACCGGCATCGCGCCTGAATTGCAGGCCCGCATCTTCGAACCATTTTTCTCGACCGATCGGGGCACCGGTCACGGCTTGGGACTGGCTTTTTGCCAGCAGGTCGTCGAGGGCTCCGGCGGCACCATCCGGGTGAAGTCGGAACCCGGGCGCGGCGCCATCTTCATCATCGAGCTTCCGACTCTCAGGTAACCCAACCCGACGCGCATTCATGAGTTTTCCCCTGTTCCACCGCCCGGGCGCCATCGTTTTTCTTGACGATGACCCGGCCTATCTGGAGATGCTGGCGATGGTGTTGCCGCGCCAGTGGCACGTCAAGCTGTACCTGCGGCCGCAGACCTGCATCAACCAGCTGCAACAGGAACCTCCGCTGTGGGAGGCCGACGCATGGACGCAGCAGGAAATGATCGAACGCTGGCGGGCCGGTCGACCGCTGATTCCGCAAGTCCTGAACTACTGGGCCAGCCATAGCGAACGTTTCGGACTGGCCCGGGTCTGCGTGTTCGACTACGCCATGCCCGGCATGGATGGCCTGCAGGCTCTGGGCGAGTTGACAGACTGGCCCGGTGGCCGGGTGCTGCTGACCGGACAGGCCGACGAACATGTGGCGGTGAGCGCCTTCAACCGGGGGCTGATCGACCAGTTCATTGCCAAGCAGACCGTCGACATTTCCCAGCACCTGATCACCGTCATCCAGCGCATGCTGGCGCAGCCACAAATGCGTCATTCGCAGATCTGGCGCGCCGCACTGACCCAGCCCCAGCACGCGCTGCTGCAGGTGCCGTCGGTGGCCCGCCAGCTGGCCAGCCTGGCCAGCAGCCACTGGGTCGAACATGTGGTCATTGGCCAGCCCTTCGGCGTCCTGGGCATGGACGCGGACGGACGGGCCAGCTGGCTGCAGCTGGAGTCTGCCGCGGGCCTGGCCGACCTGGCAGAGCTGGCTGAGTCCCAGGGCCTGAAGGCGGCTGCCGCTGAAGACATCCGGGCCGGTCGCCACCTGGTCGACCTTGAGCTTCAGCAAGCCCTGGGACAACCCGGACCGGCGCGGCTGATTCCGGCTTTTTCCATCGGCCACGAAGGCACGTTGCTGGGGGCCCTGTTTCCGGTCGAGCTGGCCGCCAGTCCGCCGGGATTGACCGGTTACAAGCACTGGCTCAAAAAACACGGCCGGCGCACCGTGCGGGACTGAGGCGCCCCGCCGGCACCGGCCTCAATTCGTTTCAGCCGTCCTCGCCCGACGCGCAATCGGCCAGTCCCAGGGCTTGACCAGTGGCGCGATCTCGTACGCCACCGCCTCCACGTGGCTGAGTTCCGCATCGGTCAGCCCGGCATGCAGGGTCAGGCGCACCATGGCCCGGTTGCGGCTGGTTGCGGGGGCGCAGAACACAGCGCCAAAAACACCGCGCTCCTCCAGATGGTCGCGCAGCACCATGGTGTCGGGCTCGGTGCCGGCCTCCAGGGAAATGATCTGCTCCGTGCCCTGGTGGATCGGGTAGCCCATGTCAGACAGGCTGCCGCGCAGCCGCAGCGTATGGGCCCGCAGACGCCGACGCTGTTCGTCGCGTTTGCCGATCACGGCGAGCGTGGCGCCGAGGCCGGCAATCTCGTGGGGCAGCAGGCAGGAGCTGAAGATATTGGGGTAGCTGGAACTGAGGATGTAGTAACGCAAGTCAGCGGGCGCCGTGAAGAAACCGCCGCGCCCGGCAAAGGCCTTGGCCAGGCTGGCTGTGATGAAATGGACCCGGTCCGTCAGACCGAGTTCGGCGCACAGGCCGGCGCCACCGGGTCCGTGGGTGCCGAGCGAATGCGACTCGTCCACCAGGATCATGCAACCGTGGCGCTCGGCCACTTCCACCATCTCGCGCAACGGACACAGGGCACCGGTGGTGCTGTACACCGAGTCGACCACCACCACGCCCGGCCCGTGCCGCGACAACACCCGGTCCAGGTGGGCCGGATCGTTGTGGCGAAACGGATGCGCCGGTGCGCGCGCCGCATGTGCACCTTCCCACAGCGAGGTGTGCGCCAGGGTGTCGAGGTACACCGGGGTTTGTGGATCGGCAATGGCCTGCAGCAAGCCGACATTGGCGGCATAGCCGGACTGGCAGACAAACCCGTCTTCCTTTCCGACCCACTGGGCCAGGGACTTTTCCAGTGTCCGGGCGGGATGCTCGCCATGTACAAACACGCCGGACTGGATCACGAACTCCCGGTCATTGCGCAAGGCTGCCACCTGGGCGCTGACGATGTCGGGATGCCCGGTCACGCTGAGGTAATCGTTGCCGTCAAGACGGACGGCATCCGGACCGGCGGTTCTGCCGTGAAGAACAAACTTGCCGCCCCACTGCTGTTGCCAGCGCGGTGTGAATTCGCGCGCAATACGCTGCTGCAGATGCGGCGAGAGGCCAGGGTTGACAACAGTTTTTGTTACGAGTTGTGCAGGAAGTTTTTCGAGAAGTTGAGCGTGCATGGTGGTTACCTTGTGAAAAAGTACCACCATTGAAGATGAATTTGACAAAATCGGGGGTTCCCCCCCTGTCAACATTGACAGGGGTCGGCCCCGGAAAGTCGGATTCGGGTGTAGCGATTGTCTTAAATCACTACCTTGGTATTACTTTGATGTTGCCTGGCCACCACTGGTCAGGCTCAAAGCGGCCAATGCCATGATCTTCGCGCTGTCCACCAGCTCCTGGATGCCCACATATTCGTCAGGCTGGTGCGCAAGATCGAGGATGCCCGGACCGTAGGCGATACATGCATCGAGCTTGCCTGTGCGCACGATGTGTTTCTGGTCGTAAGTACCCGGACTGGAGATGTAGCTGGCATCGCGGCCCAGTACCCGGGCGATCGCACGCGCGGTGGCCAGCACCACCGGTGCATCCCTGGGCGTGGCTGTCGGCACAAAACTCATGATGTCCCGGATGCCGTAGTCAAACCCGGGCCGGCTGCGCTTGAGCTCGTCGAGCATGGCCACGATCTCGGCCTTCACGGCCTCCAGGTTTTCCTCGGCAATGAAACGCCGGTCCAGCACGGCGCGGCAGGAGTGTGCCACCACCGGCGAAGGCAAGTCACCGGTCGGCCGGCTCAAAGCGTCCATGGAGAACAACTGCTCGACCTGGCCGCCATGCAGGCTGTTGATGTTGAGTGTGCTGACCCGCGCGCCGGGGGGCTCCACAGGCTCGGCCGTGTGGCGCTGCGACAGGCGTGGCTGCAATTGCGTTTCCAGCAGATGGAGGAAGGCGCTCATGTGGTTGATCGCGCTGTCGCCCAGAAAAGGCATGGAGCCATGGGCGATGCGGCCCAGGGTTTCGACCTCGCCCCACCAGACACCGCGGTGACCCAGGCAGATGCGGTCCACGCCGAGCGGCTCGGGGATGATCACATGGTGCACGCGCGGCTTCGTGAAGTACCCACGCTCGGCCAGGTAGCCCACACCCGCGAAGCCACCCGACTCTTCATCGACGGTGCCGGAAATTTCCAGCGCGCCGGCAAAGGGCAGGCCTTCTTCAAGAATCGCCTCGCAGGCGATCACGCTGGAGGCCAATCCGCCCTTCATGTCGCAGGTGCCGCGGCCGTAGACCTTGCCGTCCCGGACCTCGCCGCCGAACGGGTCGGTGGTCCAGCCGGACCCGGCCTCCACCACGTCGATGTGGCTGTTGAAGTGAACACACTCGCCACCCGGTGCGCCTTCGTAGCGGGCCACCACATTGATGCGAGGATGGGAGTTGCGGTCGCCCGGTGCGCCGTCGGCCCGGATGTATTCGACGGCAAAGCCCCGTTTTCTCAGCCGCTCCCCGAGCAGGCGGGCGCAGGCTTCGTAAGCGTCCCCCGGCGGGTTGATGGTGGGAATGCGAACCAGGTCCTGGGTGAGCGCAACCACCTCGTCGCGTTTCGATTCAATGCGCTTGAGCAGACTGTCATTGTTCATGCAGCCAGTTTAGGGGAACCCAGCCGCGCTGTCTCGCGGTCTCGGCGCTTGTATTTTCAAGCAGGGGCCGCGGGTCCGGCTCCGCCGGCCCGCAGGCGCAGCGCAGGACACGAACCACAAGCGCAGGGGGCACGTTCTCTTTACCAACAAGGGCCGCGGATCTGGCTTTGCCAGTCCGCAGGCGCAGCGCCCCCTCGGGGGGGCAGCGACCACACGACGTGGGGAGCGTGGGGGCTCTATTGCTGCCGCCACGGCAGGCCGCGATAACGCCAGCCACCGCGTGCACCGCGATGTGCCTGCGCATCCGGGTCGCCCTCAAAGCCCTCCAGGATGTTGTAGGCCTCCAGCCCCAGTTCAGTGGCGCGTCGGGCGGCGGCGATCGAACGCACACCACTGCGGCACAGCAGCACAGCCTTCTGGCCCGCCGGCACGGCGGCCTGCAGACCCTGGTCGAACTGCGGGTTCATGACCATGCCGGGCCACTGTTTCCAGGCCAGCGGCACCGCCCCAGGCACAAAACCCACCCATTCACGCTCCGCGTCGGTGCGCACATCGACCAGCACCGCCTGGCCCGTCTGCCACCATTGGCAGGCCAGCTCGGGCGACACATTGCCGGCATAACCCTCGGCCGGCAGAACCTGGAGCGCGTCGGCCCCACCGGCATCGTGACGGCCGGCCCCCATGCCGGAACTCTGGTTGGCGGGGACCGCCTCGTCCATGCGCGCGGGCCGCGGCAACTGGAGCTGCGCCATGGTGGCGACAAACCCGGCCAGGCTTTTTCCCGCGATGCGGGCATTGCCGGCCTTCTCGGCACCAATCGTTGAATGGGTCCGGCCCTGGTAGTCGTGACCCGGCCAGACCACGGTGTCGTCCGGCAGCGTGAACAGCCGCCCGGTGATGCTCTGGTAGAGGTCTTCTGCGCTGCCGGACTGGAAGTCGGTGCGGCCGCAGCCGTTGATCAGCAGGGTATCGCCGGTGAACACATGGTTGCGCCAGAGGTAACTCACGCTGCCGGCCGTGTGCCCCGGGGTGTTCAACACGCGAACCTGCTCTGCGCCGACCTGCAACACCTCACCATCGCCAAGCTGCCGGGCGGCCGTGGCAATGCCGCAGCCTTGCGGTGCCGCCGTCCGGGCGCCGGTGTGTTCCGCCAGCTGCCCGGCGCTGGTGATGTGGTCGGCATGGGCGTGCGTCTCCACGGTCCACAACAGCGTGAGCTGGTGCTCGCGCAACACCTCGAGGTCGCGATCGACCTGCTGGTCCACCGGATCGATGATCAGGGCCTCGCGCGTGAACGGGTCAAACAGCAGGTAGGTATAGGTGCTGGAGGCTGGGTCAAAAAGCTGAACAGGTGTCATGGCAGGCTTCCGTACGGGGGCAGGCGACAGGCCGACCGGCCTGCATGACAAGTTTAGAACCTCAGGGCCTTCTGCCGCAAAGAGGGACCTCGGCTCTATCTGCTCTCTTTTTTATAGCTTCTCGCACCCGCCAGATAAGGGCTGAAGGCCAAAATGATTCATAACGCTCGTCTGGCGCACCTACTGGGGAAGTGGCCACGCGAAGGCTACGAAGCTTGACGAAAAGCTGACGAAACAGCATTTGAGAGAGCCCTGATAAACAGTTTCACCCCAATTAGGCGCAATCTGCGACGGGCCGTTGGTAAAAACCCTCTTACGTGCAAAGCGTCGATGACAAAAGATAGTGCGCTAACGTTATTTTTACAACAGGAGACAAGCCATGACCGATATCAAGACCCCTCGCCGCCGCAGCCTGCTCAAGGGCGCAGCCGTCGCCGCTGGCGCCGGTGCCATGTCCGCACCGATGCTGGCAACCGCGCAAACCGCCACCACGCTGCGCTTTCAGAGCACCTGGCCAGCCAAGGACATCTTTCACGAATACGCCAATGACTTTGCCAAGAAGGTCAACGACATGGCCGGCGGAAAGCTCAAGATTGACGTGCTGCCCGCCGGCGCCGTGGTGCCCGCCTTCCAGCTGCTTGATGCTGTCAGCAAGGGCACACTCGACGGCGGCCACGGTGTGGTCGCTTACTGGTACGGCAAGAACTCCGCGCTGGCTCTGTGGGGCTCCGGTCCGGGTTACGGCATGGACGCCAACATGGTCCTGGCCTGGCACAACTACGGCGGCGGCAAGGCCCTGGTCGACGAGATCTACAGGAGCCTGAACCTTGACGTGCAGTCCTATCTGTATGGCCCGATGCCCACACAGCCGCTGGGCTGGTTCAAGAAGCCCATTTCCAAAGTCGAGGACTTGAAGGGTCTGAAATTCCGCACGGTCGGCTTGGCGGTGGACGTGTTCACCGAAATGGGCACGGCGGTGAACCCCTTGCCCGGCGGTGAAATCGTTCCGGCCCTGGACCGCGGCCTGATCGATGCAGCCGAATTCAACAACGCAACTTCTGACCGTATCCTGGGTTTCCCCGACGTGGCCAAAAACTGCATGCTGCAAAGTTTCCACCAGAGCGGCGAGCAGTTCGAGATCCTGTTCAACAAGACCAAGCTGGCGGGGCTGCCTGCCGAGCAGAAAGCCATCATCGACTACGCCGTCCAGGCGGCCAGTGCCGACATGAGCTGGAAAGCCATCTCGCGCAATTCGGAAGACTATGAGGCACTGAAAAAACAGGGCATCAAGTTCTACAAGACGCCGGACGCCATCCTGCGCGCCCAATTGGCAGCGTGGGACAAGACCATTGCCAAAAAATCCGCCGAGAACCCGATGTTCAAGAAAGTGCTGGAGTCGCAAAAGGCCTTTGCCCAGCGCGCCGGCCAGTGGCAGAACGACTACACCGTCGACTTCAAGATGGCGTTCAACCACTACTTTGGCCGAAACGCCAAGAAGGCCTGATCAGCCTGTGACCTGAAGGGGGGCACCCATCCCGGTGCCCCCTTTTGTTTTTTGCAACCACGCAACGTCGTGCCTGGAGTTGAAATGCAATCAGTTTTGTTGTCGGTGGACCGTTTTTCCACCTGGATAGGTAAAGCCTTCGCGTGGAGCGTGGTACTGCTGACCCTGTTGATCAGTTGGGAGGTGTTCTCCCGCTATGCGCTCAACAAACCTCACGCCTGGGTGCTTGACGCACAGATCATGCTCTACGGGACGCTGTTCATGACCGCCGGCGCCTACACGCTGAGCAAGAACGGCCATGTGCGCGGCGACGTGTTGTACGGCTTCCTGAAGCCCCGCACGCAGGCCGTCATCGACCTGACGCTTTACCTGATCTTTTTCCTGCCCGGCGTGGTGGCACTGACCTGGGCCGGCTGGGTTTATTTCCAGGAATCCCTGGCCATCAACGAACAGACTTTTTCTGCCGACGCCCTGCCCCTGTACCCGTTCAAATTCGTGATCCCGCTGGCTGGCAGTGTGCTGCTGCTGCAGGGCGTGGTCGAGATCATCCGCTGCATCCTCTGCCTTCAGACAGGCGCCTGGCCGGCGCGTGACGGCGACGTCGAGGAAGTCAACGTCGAGCAACTCAAGGCCATGGTGCATGTGAAGGACGAAGACATGGCCGCCCTCGAGCGCGAGCTGGCCCTCAAGGAGAGCGGCAAATGAAAATCCGCAAAGAACTCTGGTTTGGCCTGTCTTTCATGGCCGTGGTGATCATCGGCGCATGCGCCTTGCTGCTGAGCGTCGAAAAAATCACCAATGGCCACCTCGGGCTGCTGATGCTGTCGCTGGTCGTGACGGCCATCATGCTGGGTTTCCCGACGGCGTTCACGCTGATGGGCATGGGCATGATTTTCACCTGGCTCGCCTACAACCGGGACGCGACCAAAACGCTGGACCTGATGGTTCAGGCGGCCTACAAAACCATGGCCAATGACGTGCTCATTGCCGTGCCGCTGTTTGTCTTCATGGGTTACCTGGTCGAGAGGGCCAACCTGATCGAGAAACTGTTCAAGAGCCTGCATCTGGCCATGGCCCGGATACCGGGCTCCCTTGCGGTCGCCACCCTGGTCACCTGCGCGATTTTTGCGACCGCGACCGGCATCGTTGGCGCCGTGGTCACCCTGATGGGGCTGCTGGCCCTGCCGGCGATGCTGCGCGCCGGCTACAGCGTGCCGCTGGCGGCAGGCTCCATCACCGCCGGCGGCTGCCTGGGCATCCTGATCCCGCCGTCGGTGCTGCTGATCGTCTATGGTGCCACCGCGGGTGTTTCTGTTGTCCAGCTCTACGCAGGCGCCTTTTTTCCGGGCCTGATGCTGACCGGCCTGTACATCCTTTATGTGGTCCTGGTCGCCAAGCTCAAACCGAAGTGGGCACCGCCCCTGTCGGCAGCGGACCGTGTGGTCACACTTCCGCCGCTGACACAGCGCCTGACGACTGACACCTCCAGCCACGCACTGACCAGCCTGATCGGCGCCATGAAGGGCAAGCGCAACACCGATGTGCCCATGGGTCATCTGATGCGGCAGCTGGCGATTGTGGTGCTGCCGGGCCTGCTTTTCCTGCTGGTGCTGGTCACCAGCTATCGCGCGGTGACCACCGTGGAGGCCGAAGCGGTTTATGACATCCAGCAGATCGGCTCGAATTCATCGGAGCGCGCCAAGGACACCGGCGGTTTGCAGGAGCCCCCCAGCCAGGGTCTGCAGGAACCGCCCGCCGAAGGCGGCTTGCAGGAACCCCCATCGGGCGACGTAAAAGAGCCACCATCCGGGGATGTGAAGGAGCCGCCGTCCGGCGCCGTGCAAGAGCCCGCCGGCACAGCAGCAGCATCGTCCGGACCGGCCGCAGCGGCGGTGGCCGAGCCTCCGGCTGCGTCATCCGCCACGGCGGACAACACACCGGCCGGCGCCACCACACGTGATGCACCGACCTGGTGGTGGGTCTGCTTTGCGATCCTCGGCGCGCTGGTGGCCATGTTCTACCTGTTTCTGAGTTTTGCGCGACTGGAGATCTTCAAGATGCTCCTGTCGTCCTTCTTCCCGCTGATGATCCTGATCGTTGCGGTGCTGGGCTCCATCGTCATGGGCCTGGCCACGCCGACCGAGGCGGCCGCGATGGGCGCGCTGGGGGGCTTTTTGCTGGCAGCAGCCTACCGGCGACTGACGCTGTCGGTGCTGCAGGAGTCGGTGTTCCTGACGGCCAAGACCTCGGCCATGGTGTGCTGGCTGTTTGTCGGCTCGGCCATTTTCTCGGCGGCGTTTGCGTTGCTGGGGGGCCAGGAGCTGGTCGAGACCTGGGTGCTCAGCATGAACCTGAGCAAGACGCAGTTCCTGGTGATGAGCCAGGCGATCATTTTCATTCTGGGCTGGCCGCTGGAGTGGACCGAGATCATCGTGATCTTCATGCCCATCTTCATTCCGCTGCTGGACAACTTCGGCGTCGATCCACTGTTCTTCGGCCTGCTGGTGGCGCTGAACCTGCAGACGGCTTTCCTGAGCCCGCCGGTGGCCATGGCCGCGTTCTACCTCAAGGGCGTGGCACCCAAACATGTGACACTGAACCAGATTTTCCTGGGCATGCTTCCCTTCATGGGCATCCAGATCCTGGCCATCATCCTGCTGTACCAGTTCCCGGCCATTGGCCTGTGGTTGCCGCAGTTGCTGTACAAATAAGCGAGCGGCGCCCAGCTGTGAGCAAACAAAGGGGGCGCGCAGGCGCCCCCTTTGTTTTGAAAAAACGGTAAGATTGACGTTTACGTAAACGTCAATCACCCACACGGAGACAGCCATGTCCAACGGCAACAGCAAGCGCGCGGCCCTGCTGGCCCCCTGGCAACCGCCCACCACCGGGCGGGGCCGGCCGTTTGGGCTGTCCGGACTCCAGCCCTCGGCCAAGCCCTTTTCCAGCGGGGCCAAAGCCGACGACAAGGCCGCCGTGGAAGCCCTGGCCATGGAGCTGGACGGCCTGCAAGACCTGTTTTACGCCGACAAGCGCTACAAGCTGCTGGTCCTGCTGCAAGGCACCGACACCTCCGGCAAGGACGGCACGATTCGCGCCGTGTTCAGCCGGACCAGCCCGCTGGGCGTGCATACCGTCGGCTGGAAAGCGCCAAGCGAGGAAGAGCGGGCGCACGACTACCTGTGGCGCATCCATCGCCAGATGCCCGGGGCGGGCGAAACCATGATTTTCAACCGCAGCCACTACGAAGACGTGCTGGTACCGGTGGTGAAGGGCTGGATCACCCCGGAGCAGACCGCGCAGCGTTTTGCCCACATCAACGAGTTCGAACGCCTGCTGGCAGAAACCGGCACGGTGATCCTCAAGTTCATGCTGCACATCAGCTTCGAGGAACAAGGCCAGCGCCTGCAGGAGCGGGTGGACGACCCGACCAAGCGCTGGAAGTTCAGCATGGGCGACCTGGAGGTCCGCAAGCAGTGGGCCGACTACCAGACGGCCTACGAGGCGCTGCTGGGGGCGACCAGCACCGCCTGGGCGCCCTGGACGGTGGTGCCCGCTGATTCCAAGACCCACCGCAACCTCATGGTGGCCACGCTGGTGCGCGACAAACTCAAGTCGCTGGACCTGCGCTACCCGCCTGACGATCCGGCGCTGGCCGGACTGAAGATCGAATAATTTCACACCAGCCACGAGACAACCCTCCAGAGAGCGCCGCCATGACCGATCTGTCCGCCGAATACCAGGCCCTTGCCAGCTACCGCCCCACGCACAAAGTGCGTTTTGTCACCGCTGCCTCGCTGTTTGACGGCCATGACGCGGCCATCAACATCATGCGGCGCATCCTCCAGGGCATGGGCGCCGAAGTCATTCACCTGGGCCACAACCGCAGTGTGGACGAAGTCGTCACCGCGGCGCTGCAGGAAGACGCGCAGGGCATTGCCATCAGTTCCTACCAGGGCGGCCACGTCGAATACTTCAAGTACATGGTCGACCTGCTCAGGAGTCGCGGCGGCGAGCACATCCAGGTCTTCGGCGGCGGCGGCGGCGTGATTGTGCCGCCCGAGATCCGCGAGCTCCATGCCTACGGCGTCTCGCGCATCTACAGCCCCGAAGACGGCCAGAAAATGGGCCTGGCCGGCATGATCGGCGAAATGGTCATGCGCTGCGACAAGGACCTGACCGGTTTCGCTCCCACCGACCTGCAGGCGATCGAAGGCCATGGCGAAATGGCCTGGCGCGCGCTGGCGCAGCTCATCACTTCGCTTGAAAATGACAAAGCCAATCCGGCGTTGGTCGAGGCATTGCAAGCGCAGGCTGCTATTAAAAAGATACCGGTGCTGGGTATCACCGGCACCGGGGGCGCCGGCAAGTCCTCGCTGACCGACGAGCTGATACGCCGCCTGCGGCTGGACCAGAACGACCAGCTGCGCGTGGCCGTCATCAGCATCGACCCCTCACGGCGCAAGAGCGGCGGCGCGCTGCTCGGTGACCGCATCCGCATGAACGCCATCAGTCCCTGGAGCTCACAAGCCCCCACGCTTGTCCCTTCGGGAGCTGCGCTGCCCCCCGAGGGGGCCGTCCCCGTCTTGGGGCGGCCCGGCGACGGGGGTCAACGTGTTTTCATGAGGTCACTCGCCACACGCGAGTTCGGCAGCGAGATCAGCAAGGCACTGCCCGAGGTGATTGCCGCCTGCAAGGTAGCGGGCTTTGACCTGATCGTGGTCGAAACCTCAGGCATCGGCCAGGGGGATGCAGCCATCGTGCCGCATGTCGATGTGCCGATGTATGTGATGACCCCCGAATTTGGCGCCGCCAGCCAGCTCGAAAAAATCGACATGCTGGACTTTGCCGAGTTTGTCGCCATCAACAAGTTCGACCGCAAGGGCTCGCTCGACGCCCTGCGCGACGTGGCCAAGCAGGTGCAGCGCAACAAGGAAGCCTGGGGCACGGCCCCCGACCAGATGCCGGTGTTCGGCACCATGGCCGCGCGGTTCAATGACGACGGCGTCACCGCCTTGTATCAGGCCCTCAAGCCGCGCCTGGCAGAACTTGGGCTGACACTGTCGGAGGGTGCCCTGCCCACGGTCAATGTGCGCCACAGTACCAACCAGACGCCGGTGGTGCCTGCCGCGCGCACGCGTTACCTGGCCGAGATCAGCGACACCGTGCGCGGCTACAAGAAGCGCGCCCGCGAACAGGCCCGGCTGGCGCGCGAAGTGCAGCAGCTGCAGGCCGCGGCCGCCATGCTGAAGATCGACAAGCCAGACCGCGCACCCGCCGCCGAGGCCGCGCTGGACCTTGCAGGCAAACGCAAGGCCCGCATGGACAGCGATGCGCGGCAGCTGCTGGCCCAGTGGCACGACATGCAGCAGGCTTACGCCGGCGAGGAATACGTGGTGAAGATCCGCGACAAGGAGATTCGCACGGCGCTGACCACGAAATCCCTTTCAGGCACCACGATCCGCAAGGTGGCGCTGCCGCAATACGAGGACCACGGCGAAATCCTCAAGTGGCTGATGCTGGACAACGTGCCGGGCAGCTACCCCTACACAGCCGGCACCTTTGCCTTCAAGCGCGAGGGCGAAGACCCGACCCGCATGTTTGCCGGCGAAGGCGATGCGTTCCGCACCAACACACGCTTCAAGCTGCTGAGCCAGGGCATGGCCGCCAAGCGTCTGAGCACGGCTTTTGATTCGGTCACGCTGTACGGCAACGACCCTGACCTGCGGCCCGACATTTACGGCAAGGTCGGCAATTCGGGCGTCAGCATCGCTACCCTGGACGACATGAAGGTGCTGTACGACGGGTTCGATCTGTGCAGCCCCAGCACGTCTGTCAGCATGACCATCAACGGCCCGGCGCCCACCATCCTGGCGATGTTCATGAACACCGCGATCGACCAGAACATCGACAAGTTCAAAAAGGACAACGGGCGCGACCCGACCCCGACAGAGCTGGAAAAGATCCGCGAATGGGTGCAGGAAAACGTGCGCGGCACGGTGCAGGCCGACATCCTGAAAGAAGACCAGGGCCAGAACACCTGCATCTTCTCGACCGAGTTCAGCCTGAAAGTCATGGGCGACATTGCCGAGTATTTTGTGCACAACCGCGTGCGCAATTTCTACAGCGTCTCCATCAGCGGCTACCACATCGCCGAAGCCGGGGCCAACCCGATCAGCCAGCTGGCCTTCACGCTGTCGAACGGTTTCACCTTTGTCGAAGCCTACCTCGCGCGCGGCATGCACATCGACGACTTCGCGCCCAACCTCTCCTTCTTCTTCAGCAACGGCATGGACCCCGAATACACGGTGATGGGGCGCGTGGCGCGCCGCATCTGGGCTGTGGCCATGAAGGAAAAATACGGCGCCAACGAACGCAGCCAGAAGCTCAAGTACCACATCCAGACCAGTGGCCGCAGCCTGCACGCGCAGGAGATCCAGTTCAACGACATCCGCACGACGCTGCAGGCACTGATCGCGATTTACGACAACTGCAACTCGCTGCACACCAACGCGTTTGACGAAGCCATCACCACGCCGACCGAAGAGTCGGTGCGCCGCGCGATGGCGATCCAGCTCATCATCAACCGCGAGTGGGGCCTGGCGAAAAACGAAAACCCGTCCCAGGGGGCTTTCATCATCGAGGAGCTGACCGAGCTGCTGGAAGAAGCTGTCCTCTCAGAGTTTGAGCGCATCGCCGAGCGCGGCGGCGTGCTGGGCGCCATGGAAACCGGCTACCAGCGCGGCCGCATCCAGGACGAGTCGATGCACTACGAAATGCTCAAACACACCGGCGAGCTGCCCATCATCGGCGTCAACACCTTCCGCAACCCGCATGGCGACGCGGTACAGGACAAGCTGGAGCTGGCGCGCTCCACCGACGAGGAAAAGCGGAACCAGCTGGCCCGTCTGCAGGACTTCCACCAGCGCCACGCCAGGGAAGCGCCGGCCACCCTCAAGCGCCTGCAGCAGGCGGTGATTGCCAATGGCAACGTGTTTGAGGTACTGATGGACGCGGTGCGCGTCTGCTCACTGGGGCAGATCACCCATGCGCTGTTTGAAGTCGGCGGGCAGTACCGGCGCAATATGTAAAGGCGCCACGAGCGGGTGGATTCACTATGCTTTTGATAGCTGCTCCCGCCCGCCCATTGCGGGCCAGTGGCCAATTTCGCCTGTCATCCTGACGCCTCGGCCATTTCTTCAGCCCCTTGCCGCCGGCGGGCAGAAAAAAGCCCCGCGAGCCGGGGCTTGCTGCAATCGACCCCCCTCAGTGGATCATGAGGGAAGGTGTTGCCGCGAACGGCTTAACCGCCTTTGTGCGGGCGCTTGCCGGGGTTCTTTTTGCTGCGGGTCCAGGTGCCGCGCTCCAGGCTGATCTTCTGGCCGCGGCCGGCCGTGCGGGTCATGCCGGGGGCGGGAACGGGCTTGGGTGCGCAGATGTCGGCTTCGACGCGGATTTTTTTGGACATGGAAGACTCCGGATTAAAAATTGGCAGAACCCGACATTTTAAGCTACCGCGCCGCGGTCGGGTCCGTGCGGGGCCAAGCGGCCGTCCGGACCCGATTTACATCGCCCCCTTCAGCGGCAGGTTCAGCAGAAGATTCTGCGGTTTCAGCTTCAACACGTCCTCGGCATTCATCATCAGGCCGAGGTAGACCGGCTTGCCGGCCACATCGGCGCGCATCTCCTGCGGCTCCGCAAAATCCAGCCTGAAGAGGCTGAGCAGGCGCTGCATGCGCCCGGCCTCCACCTCCCTGCCCTCGTACAGGTCATTGAGCAGCGCCGTCGCTTCCACGTCCAGCCCCACATGCCAGCGCCAGGCCTCATCTTCAATTTTCTGCAGAGGCTTGACGCTGACAGCAACACCCAGGAAATGGGCGACCCATTTCTCCAGCACCCGCGCCAGCGCGGTCAGGCCCGAGCGGGCGCGCGTCATGGTGAATACCAGGCCGTGGCTCAGGTCGTTGCTGATTTCATGGGTCAGGTCGAGCAAAAAGCTGTGGCGGTCACTGGCGGGCCAGTAGTCGGGCGCGTTATCGTCCGACAGCACCTGCATGTTGATGCTGCGCAGCGGCGCTTGCGCTTCCGCCAGGAAACGCCCAAAGTCGCCCAGGCCGCCGGTTTCGTTGAACATGTCGAGCACATCACGGTCGCCGGCCAGCACCTGGCCGTCCTGCGTGCTGATGCGCTGGACGCGGAACAACATTTCAGCAGCACGCACCTCGTAGGCATCGGTGGCGTCGTCCAGCACCTGGCGCAGGATGGCCTGGGCCAGCAGGTCGATGAACAGCGGCGGAATAGCGATGCTGCCGCTGCGGAACAAGCCCAGGTAATAAGCCTCCAGCGTGCCGGCCGCCAGCAGCCCATCGCGAAAGCGCAGAAACAGCCCGTAACTCTCGCGGGCGTCTGGGTCCTGCAGGGCCTGCAATTCCGCCTCGGCCACCTGCCCCGACGGTGCGGCCAGCAGGGCCGCGTGCAAAGCATGCTCAGCCGCGCAGGACTCGGGCACCAGGGCCAGTTCGGGGCGGTTCAGGAAGAGGCGAAGGTAATCGTCGGTGGGGGCCAGCCAGCCCCGCGGGGTGATCTGAAGCTGGCGGAAGCCGCTGGAAGGCCAGAAATTTTGCATGGGGGCAATCGTCGCACATTGCGTATGATGGCAAATTGCTATTAATTAAATAGCTGCTTGCGCCCGTGGAATAAGGGCCCACAGCGTATTTCTTATGTAAGGACCCGAAAAACCGGATCGACACTGACTGGCCCTGGTAAAAACTGCCGAAGCAGCCCACCCCGTCCAGCGTCCGGGTTGCCGACGCTGTTTTTCGCTTTGCGTACAGTAGGGTGTTGAAATGCGCCGGGCGCACAGATGGAGACACCTATGAGCACAACGCTGAAACCACGCAAATACCGGGCACGCATGCTGCCCTGGCCAGTCGCCAGCCTGCTGGTGCTGGCGCTGGCGCCCGCCTGGGCGCAGTTGCCGACCGTCACCACCCGGACCGAAACCTGGACAGGAACAGGGTCAGGCCCGCCGTCCGACTACAGCGCCATCGAGCGGGCGCAGTGGGAACAATGGCAGATGCAACGCGAACACGAGCGCCGGCAGCGCGAGCTGACGCGCCAGCAGGACGCCCAGATCCGGCAGAGCCAGGAAAGCCTGGGCGAACGTGCGCTGCGGGAGCAGGCGCAGCGCAACGGCACCTGGCAGCCCCAGCGCCCCGGCCCGAGCGACCAGGAACTGGCCTGGCGCGAACAGCAGCAGTTGCAACGCGACGCATGGCGGCAGCAGCGCGAGCTGACACGCCAGGACGACCAGCGGCAACGGCAAAGCGAGGAGTCGCTGGGCCAGCGCGCCCTGCGCGAGCAGGCCCAGAACCGGCGCGAACAGGGCCGCCTCTCCAGCGGCACCCAGCGCTAGAGCCTGCTAGGCCACCTCGGGAACAGAACTCGGTGCACCCCGGTAACGGGTGGCCTGGTCGTCGAGCCAGGCTCGAAACAACGCCAGCACCGTGTTGTCGGACTTCTGCTCCGGGTAAATGAGGTAATAACGCCGGTCGCTGACGAACGCGTGCTCGATCAGCGGCACCAGCCGGCCCTGCTTCAGATCCTCTTCAATCAGGAAACGCGGGACCAACGCCAGGCCTTGCCCGTGAATGGCCGCCTCGGTGGTGATGGAAAACAGCTCCATGCGCGCGCCGGCCAGGTCGTTGTCGATCTGCAGGCCCAGCGATTCAAACCACTGCCGCCACGCGTAAGGCCGCGTGCTCATCTGCAGCAGCGGCAGCTGCGCCAGGTCCGCAGCTTTCAGCGTGCGCCGCGTCTTGACCAGCGCCGGGCTGCCGACCGCCACCAGCTGCTCGTCCATCAGGAAACAGGACTCGGTGCCCGGCCAGCCGGCGTCGCCCGCAAAAATCGCCGCATCCAGCGCGGTATCGGCAAACAGGAAGGGCCGCGTGCGCGACGACAGGTGCACGGCAATATCGGGGTGCTGGCGCTGGAAATCGCCGAGCCGCGGCACCAGCCATCTGGCGGCAAACGTCGGCACCACGCCGAGCTCCAGCGCACCGCCGGCGCCGCCCTTGGCCATCAGGGCCAGCGTATCGCGTTCCACATCATCGAGACGGGCACGTACGTTGCGGGCGTAGTTGGTGCCCGCTTCGGTAAGCAGGACGCCGCGTTTGGTGCGCCGGAACAGCTTGACGCTCAGGAAGTCCTCCAGGCCGGCGATCTGACGGCACACCGCACTCTGGGTGACGGCGTGCTCCTGCGCCGCCTGGGTAAAACTCTGATGCCGCGCCGCTGATTCAAACAGCGCCAGCGCCGTGGTGGAAGGGATTTTTCGTCGCATGGCGGGCTCCTGCGGGGGTGGCTTGGTTGGAGTTCCATTTTTGCACAAACCCGTTCCAAATCATCGGTTGCGCCGGGGCGCGGGCTGAGCGTATGCTTTACCCATCGCCACGCGTTCGCCGGTCTCCTGAGTTGCGATTTATGCACACAGACAGGCCTTACCAATCCTTTTCCCTTTGGAGATTCCCCATGCGCACCAGCCCCCAAAAAGCCAGCTTCCACTGGGCCGACCCCCTGTTGCTCGACCAGCAGCTGAGCGACGACGAACGCATGGTGCGTGACACCGCCAGCGCCTATTGCCAGGAGCAACTGGCACCGCGCGTGCTGGAAGCCTTCCGCCATGAAAAAACCGATGTGGCGATTTTTCGCGAGATGGGCTCGCTCGGCCTGCTGGGCAGCACCATTCCCGAAGCCTACGGCGGCGCCGGCCTGAACTACGTCTGTTACGGCCTGGCCGCGCGTGAGGTCGAACGTGTCGACTCCGGCTACCGCTCCATGATGAGTGTGCAGTCCTCGCTGGTGATGGTGCCGATCAACGAGTTCGGCAACGAAGCCACGAAACAGAAATACCTGCCGAAACTGGCCACCGGCGAATGGATCGGCTGCTTCGGCCTGACCGAACCCAACCATGGCTCCGACCCCGGCAGCATGATCACGCGCGCCAAAAAGGTGGACGGCGGCTACAAGCTCTCGGGCGCCAAGATGTGGATCACCAACAGCCCGATCGCCGACGTGTTTGTGGTCTGGGCCAAGGACGACGAAGGCTCCATTCGCGGCTTTGTGCTGGAAAAAGGCTGGAAAGGCCTGAGCGCACCGGCCGTGCACGGCAAGGTCGGCCTGCGCGCGTCCATCACCGGCGAAATCGTCATGGACGAGGTGTTCTGCCCCGAGGAAAACGCCTTCCCCGAGGTGCGTGGCCTCAAGGGCCCGTTCACCTGCCTGAACTCGGCCCGTTACGGCATCGCCTGGGGCGCGCTGGGTGCAGCGGAAGATTGCTTTCACAAGGCGCGCCAATACACGCTGGACCGCAAGCAGTTCGGCCGCCCGCTGGCCGCCAACCAGCTGATCCAGAAAAAACTCGCCGACATGGAAACCGAAATCGCACTCGGCCTGCAGGGTTGCCTGCGCCTGGGCCGCATGAAGGACGAAGGCACGGCCGCGGTTGAAGTCACCTCCATCATGAAACGCAACTCCTGCGGCAAGGCGCTGGACATTGCCCGCATGGCGCGCGACATGCTGGGCGGCAACGGCATCAGCGACGAGTTCGGCGTGGCGCGCCACCTGGTCAACCTCGAAGTCGTCAACACCTACGAAGGCACACACGACGTGCATGCGCTGATCCTGGGCCGCGCCATCACTGGCATCGCCGCGTTTTCCTGAAGTCATGACAGACCCCGCTGTTCGCCCGCCGCCGCTCGCCGGCGTCCGGGTGCTGGATCTGTCGCGTGTGCTCGCCGGCCCCTGGGCCGGGCAACTGCTCGCCGACCTGGGTGCCGACGTGGTGAAGGTGGAAAAACCGCAGGGCGGTGACGACACGCGCGCCTGGGGCCCGCCCTACCTGAAAGATGCGGCGGGCCGCGACACCACCGAGGCCGCCTATTTTCTTTGCGCCAACCGCAACAAACGTTCGGTTGCCATCGACATGGCCACACCGGCAGGCCAGGCACAGGTTCGCGCCCTGGCGCAGCAGGCCGACGTGGTGCTGGAAAACTTCAAGGTTGGCGGCCTCAAGCGCTACGGGCTGGACTACGCGAGCCTGAGCGCGGCCAACCCGCGCCTGGTGTATTGCTCCATCACCGGCTTCGGCCAGACCGGCCCGTATGCGGCGCGCGCGGGTTACGACTTCCTGATCCAGGGCATGGGCGGGCTGATGAGTGTGACTGGCCAGCCCGATGGTGAGCCAGGCGCCGGCCCGCAGAAAGTCGGCGTGGCACTGACCGACATCATGACCGGGCTTTATGCCACGATTGCCGTGCAGGCGGCACTGGCAGAGCGTGAAACATCCGGCCTGGGACAACACATCGACCTGGCGTTGCTGGACGTGCAGATTGCCTGCCTGGCGAACCAGGCGTCCAACTACCTGGCGGGCGGGCTGGTGCCGCGCCGCATGGGCAATGCGCATCCGAACATCGTGCCCTACCAGGCCTTCCCCACGGCCGATGGCGACATCATCCTGGCCATTGGCAATGACGGGCAGTTTGTCAAATTCTGCGAGGTCGCGGATCACCCCGAATGGTCGGCAGATGAGCGTTTTTCCACCAACGCGCAGCGTGTGGCCAACCGCGCCGTGCTGGTGCCCCTGCTGCGCCAGGCCACGGTGATGCGGACTTCGGCCGACTGGATTGCAGCGCTGGAAGCCGCCGGTGTGCCCTGCGGCCCGATCAACCGCATTGATGAGGTGTTTGCCGACCCGCAGGTGCAATCGCGCGGCCTGCACATCAACATGCCGCACGCGCTGGCCGGCAGTGTGCCGCTGGTGGCCAATCCGATCCGCCTGTCCGGCTCGCCGGTGGCTTACCAGCGGCCGCCGCCGCTGTTGGGCGAACACACGGCCGAGGTGCTGGCGCAGTGGCTTGGCGTGTCAAAATAAGCTCTAGCCCAATACTGGCGTGCGCCAGCAGCTACTTATTCGATAGCAAACCAGCTGTACCCTCATGGCTTCCTGCTGTGGCGCGCAAGCGGGACACGGCGGCCGGCAGGTCTTTCCAGGCAGGCTGCCCCGGCGCAAACCGGCTGCGCATGTAGCTTGCCAGCGTGGCAATCTGGTCGTCGTCCAGGCTGTGGCGGAAAGCCGGCATGAAACCAATCTCTGTCGTTGCGGGCGCGCGAATGCCGTCCAGAATCACGCGAACCAGGTTGTCAGGCCGCTCGCTGTGCAGCTTGCTGTTCAGGGCCAGCGGTGTGTTGACACCCAGCAGCTTGGGGCCGTCGCCGTCATGGTGGCAGGAGGCGCAGGCGCCGTTGAACAGGCGCTGGCCAGGACCGGGCAGCGCCGCGCCGCTTTGCTGCGCCGCCAGCACCACCTGCCGTACACGTTCAGCACTTTCGGGCTCGGCCAGGGGGCGATTGAACGAGCTCAGGTAGCTGGCCATGGCGCGGATATCGTCATCGGGCAAGGCCCCGAGTTCTCTGACCACCGGACCCATGGGCCCCGCAGCGGCGCCGTGCTGCAGGCTGTAGCCGCTGCGCAGGTAGCGGTACAGCTCGCCCGAGGTCCAGGGTACCGGCGCGCGTGACAGGGCCGTCAGCGCGGGCGCCTCCCATCCATCGACCACGGCACCGGAGAGGAAGGCCGGGCCGTCACGTTCGGCGCCCAGCGCATTGCGCGGCGTGTGGCAGGCGCTGCAATGGCCCAGGCCATTGACCAGGTAGGCGCCGCGGTTCCATTCGACGGTTTGGGCCGGATTCGCCTGGTAGGGCGACGGGTCATGGAACATCGCATTCCACATCGCCATCAGGGGACGCACATTGAAGGGGAATGTCAGCTGCGTGGCGGGCGTCTTCGAAGACACGGCCGGCTGGACCATCAGCCAGGCATACAGCGCGGTCAGGTCGTCGTCACTGGTTTTGGCAAAGGCCGTGTAGGGAAAAGCCGGGTACAGGTGGTGGCCATCGCGCGAGATGCCTTCACGCATGGCACGCTGGAAGGCGCTGAAGGACCACAGGCCGATGCCGGTCTGGGCATCGGGCGTGAGATTGGTGGTGACTATTTTTCCGAAGGGCGTGTCCATGGCGCGGCCGCCCGCATTCGGGATGCCACCGGGCGCGGTGTGGCACACCACACAATCACCAGCCGCCGCCAGTTGCCGGCCACGTTCAATCGTCGCCGCGGTGTAAATCGATGAACCGCCGGACAACACCGGCGCAATCGCAGGACGCCAGCCCAGCAGCGCAGCGGCCAGACCAAACACCCCTGCCAGCATCGCGCCGGCACGCGACCACCGGCCCAGGCCCCGGGGCCAGGGCGCGTTGTCGGGCGGGCGGACCAACGCGGGCGGTGCGACCAGGGCCGGCGCCACAGAGGTCACCGGATCGGGCGCCGGCTGTAACGCGGCACGCACCACTTCCGCGGTGAAAGGTGGCTGGCGAAAGCGCACGCCGGTCGCGTCAAAAATGGCATTGGCAATGGCGGCGGTACCCGGCACCGACGAGGACTCTCCCGCGCCCAGCGGCGGCTCGCCCGGGCGCGCCATGGTCACCACCTCGATCACCGGTACATCCCGGAAACTCAGGATGGGGTAGCTGCCCCATTCCAGGCTGGCCACGGTGTTCGTCTTCGGGTTCAAGGTCACCTGCTCGGTCAGCGCCCGGCTGGTGGTCTGCACCACGTTGCCATGGATCTGGTGCTGCACTCCTGCGGGGTTGATCAGGGTGCCGGCGTCATGGCCCACCACCACGCGCCTGACCTGCACCTCACCGGTTTTCCGGTTGACCTCGACGTCAGCGACCCAGGCGGCCCAGGCCGCCCCATAACCCGGCCACTTGCTGTGCACATAACGCGCGTAAGCCACACCCTGGCCGTGAACGATGTCGGACGCCTCGCCTTGCTCCCCCGCCTGTTGCTGCGGCTGGGTATGGACTTTCCAGCCGGCGCGGTCGGCCGTGGCGCGCAGCAGTTCGGCGGCACGTGGCTCGCTCAGGTAACGCAGCCGGAACTCGACCGGGTCCACGCCGGCGGCCGTGGCCAGCTCGTCAATGTAGGACTCGTGCGCAAAGGAATTGGGCAGGGCCGACACACCACGCAGCCAGGAGGCGCGCAGCATGGGCGGCATGTCGTTGACCGACACGCGCAGGTTCTCGTAGTCGTAAGGCGGGCGGGCGCTGCGGTCGCCCATCTCGTAGGCGCGCGCCACCGGCTCGACGGTGCGTGTGAGCAACAGCGCCAGCGTCGGCGCCCCATTGGACGGGTAAGAGGTCTGGAAGTCGTAAGCGGCGACCGAGCCGTCGGCATTCAAGCCGCCGTTGACCTGCATCAGTTGGGCCGCGCCCTTGGGCTCCCAGGCATGCTCCTGCTCGCGCGTCAGTTGCACCCGCACCGGCGCACCGACCGCGCGCGAGAGCAGGGCCGCATCGGCCGCCACATCGTCGGCGCAGTTGCGTCCGTAGCAGCCAGCCGCCTCCATGCGGATCACGTCGATGGCCGTGTCCGGCAGGCCCATGAGGCGCGACAGGTCGGCGCGCAGCACGTGCGGGTTCTGGCTACCGGCCCAGACTGTCAGGCGGTGTTCCGCCGCCGGGCCGCTCCCAAGCCGGGACGCGGCCCCCTCGGGGGGCAGTGAGCCACACACAGTGGGCGAGTGTGGGGGCTCTTTAGCCTGCCAGTCCGCCAGCGCGCAAGACGGGCCGATGGACCCGTGCATTTGATAAGGCCAGACGTAGTTGCGTGGCAAACGCTGTGCCGCGCCCGCCATCGCGGCATCCACATCGCCTTCGTCAATCAGCTTGCGCTGCGTTGCCGGGTTGGCGCGGATGGCGCCTTCCAGATCATCGAGCTTCGTCAAACCTGGCCATGGCTTCCACTGGACGCGCAGCTCGCGCAGTGCCTGCTCGGCGTGTTCCTCGCGCTCAGCGACGATGCCGATGAAATCGCGGATGACCACGACCGCCCGGATGCCTGGAATGTGGGCGATCGACGATTCGTCCACAGCCTCCAGCGTGTTGCCAATGAAGTCGCCATGGTCGGCCCCGGCATAGGGCGGGCGCACCACGCGGCCGTGCAGCATGCCCGGCACGCGCATGTCGTGAACAAAGGTCAACGCTCCGGTGGCCTTGGCTGGTATGTCCACCCGCGCCGTGCTGGTGCCGACGATGCGGTAGTCCTGCGGGGACTTCAGCGGCGAGTCCAGCGCCAGCGAAAGCTCCACATGCTGCCCGGCCACCAGCGCGCCGTAAGCCACTGACCGGCCGTCACTGCCGATCACCGACACCTGGCCGTCACGGACCGTCAGCAGCGCCCTGTCCACCTGCAGCACACCGGCGGCCCGGTCCACCAGCCAGGCGCGCGCCTGGGCTGCCGCCGCCCGCAGCGGCACCGAGTGAATCTGTATCGATGCACTGGCAATCGTGGCGCCCTGGTTCGGCGCGCGGCTGGTATCACCCAGCACCATGTTGATACGGGCCAGCGCCACATCGAGCTCTTCCGCGACGATCTGGCCAAGCGCGGTGCGAATGCCGGTGCCCAGGTCCACGTGGCCGTTCAGGGCCGTGACGCTGCCGTCATCCCAGACAGCGAGCAGTATCTCCACGCCCTCCAGCGGATTGCCACTGACCAGCGCGGGCTGGCCCGGCGCGGGCGCCGGCGCAGGTGGGGGCTCGCGCGTGACCAGCAACACACCCCCTGCCGCATGAAAGTCGGCACGGGTGAGCGGGGTGTCCGCGCGGCGCGTCATGGCCGGGGGCCCGGGGCACCAGCCCGCCGCAAGAGTTCTGCCGCACGCCGCACCGCATTCATGATCTCCAGATGGGTACCGCAACGGCAGAGGTTGCCGGACAGTTCGCGGCGTATCTCTTCATCCGTCGGATCCGGCTTGCGCGCCAGCAGCGCCACCGTCATCATGATCATGCCGCTCAGACAGTAACCGCACTGGGCCGCCTGCTCGTCGATAAAAGCCTGCTGCACCGGATGCAGCGCCTCGAGAGACCCCAGGCCTTCCAGCGTGGTGATCTCGCGGCCGGCCACGCCGCTGGCCGGGATCACGCAGGCGCGCGCGGCCACGCCGTCCACCAGCACCGTGCAGGCTCCGCATTCACCCAGGCCACAGCCGTATTTGGGGCTGTTGAGTTCCAGGTCGTTGCGCAGCGCCCCCAGCAGAGAGGCCTGCGGCGAAACCGTCAGCGTGTGCGTCAAGCGGTTGACGCTAAAGGTCACGACCTGCGGATTCATTGAATGCAGGAGCAAGTCAGGTCGCGCTTCAGGCCAGGTCGGTGGACTGGATGCGTTTGACGCCCTTGGCCGTCATCTGTTTCCAGGCTGCGGCCAGCGATCCGTTCAGGTCAATGGCGCGCGTGGCATCCTCGATCACATAGACTTCGAGGCCCGCCTTGCGCGCATCCATCGCCGTCCAGGCGACGCAGAAATCGGTCGCCAGCCCGGTCACAAACACCTTTTTGATGCCGCGCTGTTTGAGGTAGCCGCCCAGGCCGGTTGGTGTCTTGCCGTCGGCTTCGGTGAAGGCCGAATAGCTGTCCACTTCCTGGTGGTAGCCCTTGCGCACAATGACCTGGGCCGTGGGCAGCGACAGGTCCTTGTGCAGGGCCGCGTCGTCCGTCCCCTGCACGCAGTGGTCAGGCCAGAGCACCTGGTTGCCATAGGCCAGTTTTTTGACTTCGAAGGGCTTCTTTCCCGCGTGGGTGCTGGCAAAGGACGCATGGCCCTTGGTGTGCCAGTCCTGCGTGATCACGATGTTCTCGAAAGCCGCGGCGAGTTTATTGATGACCGGAACCACCTCTTCGCCGCCCTTGACCGGCAGCGTGCCGCCGGTCACGAAACAGTTCTGCACATCAACAACAATCAGCGCGCTTTTGGCGTCAGGCTTGATGCCGGCGGCCATGGCCACGCGGCCTGCCAGGCCGGCAGCCGCCACGAGGCCGGCGCCGGACAGGGTTTTCAACAGGGTTCTGCGGGTAGCTGGATGCATGATGGGATCTCCTTGAAACGGGTTAAGACAACACGACACCGGCGCACTAAACGCTGAGATAGGCGCGCCGCACCTCTTCGTTGGCCGACAGTTCGGCCATGGAACCCTCGTAACGGATCTGGCCCTTCTCGAGCACATAGGCCCGGTCCGACACCAGCTCCGCAAAATGCATGTTCTGTTCAGACAGCAGGATGCTGACGCCCTGCGACTTGAGCTCCAGGATCATGTGCGCCATCTGCTCGACAATCACCGGCGCCACCCCTTCGGAGGGCTCATCCAGCAGCACCAGGTAGGGGTTGCCCATCAGGGTGCGCGCTACCGTCAGCATCTGCTGCTCGCCGCCGCTCATGCGGCCTCCCTGGCGGTCCGGCATCTCGCCGAGGTTCGGGAACAGCTTGAACAGCCGCTC
This sequence comes from Polaromonas sp., assembly GCF_029945895.1. GTDB lineage: Bacteria > Pseudomonadota > Gammaproteobacteria > Burkholderiales > Burkholderiaceae_C > Polaromonas. The sequence goes on from NZ_JAQSDL010000043.1 coordinate 175,706, forward strand.
GGGCGTCCAGACCGGCGCTTCACTGCCGTCCGGCCAGCGGCGTGGCGGCTGGCGCCCCACTTCCAGGTTCTCCATCACCGTCAGGTCGGTGAAGATGCGCCTGTCTTCCGGCACAAAACCCAGACCCATGCGCGCCGCATGGTGGGGTTCGCTTTTTGAAATGTCGGTCCCGAGGAAGGAAACACTGCCGCGCCGCTTGTCCAGCATGCCGATCAGCGTTTTGAGCGTCGTCGATTTCCCGGCGCCGTTGCGCCCCATCAGGGCCACCACCTCGCCACGCCGCACCTCGATGCCCACGTCATAGAGGATCTGGGCGGCGCCATACCAGGCGCACAGGCCCTGGGCCTGCAGCAGGACTTGATTCACGGCGCTCATGAGGCGGCATCCTTTTCCAGTGTCTTTTTCTCGAAGGTTTTTCCGCTGCCGAAATAGACCTCCTGGACTTTGGGGTGGTCGCGGATTTCCAGCGGCTTGCCTTCTGCAATCAAGCGCCCCCGGGCCAGCACAATCATGCGGTCGGCATAGGCAAACACCACGTCCATGCTGTGCTCCGTGAACAGCACCGCCATGCCGCGGTCAACGACCAGTTGTTTGGTCAGGGCCATCAGTTCGTTGCGCTCCCTGGGCGCCATGCCGGCCGTGGGTTCGTCCATCAACAGCAGCTTGGGGTTGTTGGCCATGGCCATCGCGAGCTCCACCCGCTTGACGTCGCCATAGGCCAGCACGCTGCAGGGTCGGTCTGCCTGGGTCTTCATGTTGACCTGGTCGAGCAGCACCAGCGCCTCGTCGCGCTTGTGGCCAGACGCGCGGCGCCACATGGAAAACAGCTTGCGGTCCGACGACAGCAAGGCCATCTGCACGTTCTCCACCACCGTCAGCGAGGAAAAGGTTTCTGCAATCTGGAAGGTCCGGCTTACACCGAGCCGCCATATGTCGCGCGGGGCCAGGCCAATCAGTTCCTGGCCGCCCAGTTCGATGGAACCGGCATCGGCCCGCAACTGGCCGTTGACCATGTTGAAGGTGGTGGACTTGCCGGCGCCGTTGGGCCCGATCAGCGCCAGCAGCTCGCCGGCCGCCAGCTCGAAACTGATGCCGTCGACCGCCTTGACGCCCCCAAACGATTTACCCAGACCGGATACTTTGAGCAAGCTCATGACTGCCCCTCTTTCGCGCCGCGCAGGCGCGACAGCAGCTGTTGGACAAAGCCGGCAATCCCTTGCGGAAACAGCAGCACCAGGATCAGGATGATGGCACCCAGCATGGCGCGCCAGTAGTCGGTGTTGCGCGCCACCGTGTCGTGCAGCCAGGTGAAGGTGACGGCGCCGACGATGGGCCCCACCAGCGTCTGCACACCGCCCAGCAGCACCATGACCAGCCCGTCGATGGATTTGCTCACATGCAGACTTTCCGGGGAAATGCTGCCTTTGGAGAAGGCATACAGCGCACCGGCCAGGCCTGCGAAGGTGCCGGCGATGACAAAAGCCACCCATTGCATGCGTTTGACGTCGATGCCGATCGCGTCGGAGCGAAGCACTGAATCGCGCGCAGCACGCATGGCGTAACCAAAGGGTGAATAAAGCATGCGATGCATCATCAGCACAGCTCCGGCCACCAGTGCCAGCGTCAGGTAGTAGTACATTTTTTTGTCGGCCAGCCATTCGGACGGCCAGACGCCGGTGAGGCCGTTGCTGCCGCCGGTGAAGGCGTCCCACTGGTAACAGATCGCCCAGGTGATCTGGGCAAACGCCAGTGTCAGCATGGCCAGGTACACGCCCGACAGCCGCACGCAGAACCAGCCGTAGATGAAGGCGCCCAGTGCCGCCAGCGCAGGCGCAACAACCAGGGCCACCTCCATCGGCAGGTTCAGGCTGCGCACCAGCAGGGCCGCGCCATAGGCCCCCAGGCCGAAATAGGCCGCATGGCCGAAGGAATGCATGCCGGCCGGACCCATGATGAAGTGCAGGCTGGCCGCAAACAGCACGGCCACCAGCAGGTCGATCAACAGGACCGTGACGTAGGGCGACTGTGCGGTCAGCGCAGGCATCAGGACCAACAGGGCCAGCAGGGCTGCGCCGCCGAATTTGTAGAGGCGATCAGGCGGCCGCAGCGGCTCCTCGGCCGTGCCGGCATGGCGGCTGGTCGCCTGGGGCCGGCCGAACAGGCCCCAGGGCCGGGCCACCAGCACAACGGCCATCACGAGAAACTCCACCACCAGGGTGAGTTTGGAAAACGAAATGCTGACGCCCCAGATTTCCACCAGGCCCAGCCAGATGCAGATGGCCTTCAACTCGGCAATCAGCAGCGCCGCCACATAGGCGCCCGGGATGGAACCCATGCCGCCGACCACCACCACCACAAAGGCGGCACCAATGATGTTGAGGTCCATCTCGAGGTTGGCGGGTTCGCGCGGCAGCTGCAGCGCACCGCCCAGTCCTGCCAGCAACGCGCCCAGTGCAAACACCGCGGTGAACAGCCAGGCCTGGTTGACGCCGAGCGCGCTCACCATCTCCCGGTCCTGCGTGGCGGCGCGCACCAGCGTCCCCCAGCGGGTTTTGGTCAACAGCAACCAGAGCAGGCCCAGCACCACCGGGCCAGCAACAATGAGGAACAGGTCATAGGAAGGAAACTGCCGGCCAAGGATGGACACCGAGCCTGTCAGACCGGGCGCCCGCGGGCCCAGCAACTCCTCGGGTCCCCAGAACCACAACACCCCGTCCTTGATCACCAGGCCCAGCGCAAAGGTGGCCAGCAGCTGGAACAGCTCTGGTGCACGGTAGATGCGGCGCAGCAGCAGGACTTCAACCAGCGCACCGAGCACACCAACGGCGAGTGCCGCCAGCAGCAGCGCCGGCCAGAAGCCAACCGTGCCGCCCAGTGTGGCCACCAGCGAATAGGCCACATAGATGCCGACCATGAAAAATGAGCCGTGCGCGAAGTTGACGATACGCGTCACGCCAAAGATCAGCGACAACCCGGCCGCCACGAGAAACAGCGACGACGCACCGGCCAGACCGTTGAGCAACTGGACGACAAAGCCTGAAAAGCTCATGAATTACCTTTTTTTACGGGAGGAGACAGCTTCTTGCAGGCGCCGTGGCAGGCATGGGCCGCGATGCGGGAGTCCGTCGCCGGCGACACCTCCGGCCGGCACCCGCGCGCAAGGCGCGGGACCGAACATGGTGTCGCCGTGCGCCAGCCTGCTCAGTCGGCTGGGCGCAGCTTCTTGACTTCTGCGGCCGACGGCTGGAATTTCGCGCCGTCCATGTAGCGGTAGTCCACCATCACACCCTTGCCACCCTCGTTTTTGGTGCGTCCGACGTAGGCGCCCATCGTGGACTGGTGATCTTCAGGACGGTAGACCACCGGGCCAAAAGGCGTGCTGACCTTCAGGCCGCTGAAGGCCGCGATCATTTTTTCGGTATCGGTCGACTTGGCTTTTTTCATACCTTCGGCCAGCGACTTGATGGCGCTGTAGCCCACCACGGAACCCAGGCGCGGGTAGTCCTTGTACTTGCCGTGGTAAGCCAGGAAGAAGGCCTTGTGCTCGGGCGTCTGGATGCCATACCACGGGTAACCGGTGACCAGCCAGCCGTTGGGCGTCTCGTCTTTCAGCGGATCCAGGTACTCGGGTTCGCCGGTCAGCAGGCTGACCACTTCGCGGCCCTGGAACAGGCCGCGGGTGTTGCCCTCACGCACGAACTTGGACAGGTCGGCGCCAAAAAGCACATTGAAGATGGCGTCCGGCTTGGCATCGGCCAGGGCCTGAACCACACTGCCGGAGTCCACCTTGCCCAGAGGCGGTGCCTGTTCGGCGACGAACTCCACATCGGGCTGCGCCTCTTTGAGCAGCTTCTTGAAGCTGGCGGCCGCCGACTGACCATACTCATAGTTGGGGTAGACCACGGCCCAGCGCTTTTTCTTCATCGCAGCCGCGTCGGGCACCAGCATGGCCACCTGCATGTAGGTGGAAGCGCGGAGGCGGTAGGTGTAGCGGTTACCGTTTTGCCAGACGATCTTGTCGGTCAGCGGCTCGGCAGCGAGAAAGAAAAATTTCTTCTGTTTCGCGAAGTCCGTCAGCGCCAGGCCGATGTGCGAGAGAAAGGAGCCAGTGAGCACGTCCACCTTTTCGCGCGAAACCAGCTCCTCGGCAGCACGCACCGCATCACCGGGGTTGGCGTTGTCGTCACGGACAATCAGTTCAACCTTCTTGCCATTGACGCCGCCGGCGGCGTTGATTTCCTCGACAGCCAGCTCCATGCCCTTTTTGTAGGGCTCGAGAAAGGCGGGCTGGGCCTTGTAGCTGTTGATCTCGCCGATCTTGATGACCCCCTGCGCGTGGGCGGTCCCCAGCGAGGCCATCAGACCCAGAAATGTCATGGTGCCCAGCACCCTGTATTGCATCTTCATAAAAACTCCTGCTTGTCGTGGATCGGAATGGTTGTTGAGGAGCGCTGCTTAGCGGAGCCCGTCCTCGCCCTTGATGTCGTGGACTTGCAAGCCGCCCACGCGCGGTAGTGGTCGGCCGCTGTCTGTGACGACGACAGCAACCACAATTTCATTGGCACGCGGTGCATCGGCGACCCGCGCTTCCATGGCGTCAAAATGGCTGCGCACAAAAGCCGCGTCCTTGTGCCCGAGCGGAACGTCGATCGCGGTACCCAGGCCGCCCCGCTTCTTGCTGGAGGGCACAAGGGCCGCGCCTTTTTCGACCGCCAGGCGCAGGGGCGCCCCGAGCTTGGGATGCAGGATGGCTGCAGCGTGCTCCAGTTCTCCGGCCTCGCCGACAATCGCCGCCTTGCCGTAACTTTGTGCCTGGGCGGGCGAGATGCCCAGCGCCTGCACACATTTGGCGCCCAGCAGGCCGCCAAGCTCTTCACCGATGGCGATCAGCTCGTCGAGGTTCTCGACGTACTTGCCGGCAAACGGGTTGGCGATCACCGCCATGGCCAGCGCCCGCCGTGTCGGCGGGTGGACCGCTTGCCCCATTTCCATCCGGGTCTCGTCGACCTGGACGATGATTTTTCTGATGCTGGCTGTCATGCTGATTCTTCCTTGCTCAGGGTTGTTGTGTCGATGGCGCCTCAGCGCAGGCCGTCCCACTTGCTGATGGCGTGGGCTGCCAGCCCACCCACCCGCGCATGGACACGGGGACCGGTACTCATGGCAAGAATAAAGACAATTTCGTCCGGCAGCGGGGCGCCGGGCACGCGAACTTCGATCGCGTCAAAATGGCTGCGCACATAGACGGCATTGACATGGGTCAGCGGAACGTCCAGCGCCGTGCCGGGCGCACCTACCTTTTTGGTCGAAGGCACGATGGACAGGGCGTTGCCGGGCTGACCGGTTTTCTCCTCGCCCTGACCCTGGGCATAAGCCTTGGGATCACCCTTCCAGCCCAGCAGTTCGCGCATGGCATAACCACCTGGCACATGCCAGAGCGCACCATGCTCCAGTTCACCAGCAGCACCCACAATGGCGCCCTTGCCATAACCCTCGATACTTCCGGCGGGAACGTCCATCGCGGCGCGCAGTCTCTGCGCCATATCCAGGCCGACCGGGTCCAGTGCAGCCATCATCGGCAGGATGTCGGGCTCGTAACGCCCTGCGAAGGGGTTGGTCAATACAACACCAATCGCCCCGCGCAGCAGCGGCACCGGGGCGACCGGGCCAAACTCGTGCCAGATCTGCTCCACATGCGTGAAGATACGTCGTATTTCAATCATCGCTTGGCGTCCATCCATTTCATTAAGCAAATACTGAACCAAGTTGCATTCTGCGACCGTCGGAAACCCGATTTTTCAGGGTAACCCGTTCCGCCGCATCGGTGGTCATCACCTGATTCTGGCAAACCAGCGCGGCCGACCAGATCAGACCCGCGGCGCGCAAGGCCTGCGCGCGCTTCAGGCCTGCCCGCAAGGCCTGATGCACCAGCGCCGGCTCCAGTGGCGGGACATCCACCGTGACGGGAATCGCGCCGAGGTCGCAATCATCCTTCAATTCGCAGGCCGGCCGGCGGCGGATGCGGTCATCCTGCAGATTGACCGCATTGGCAATGACGGTGGCCGCGGCGTCGGCCTCGGACGCGGTGCGTGCGAGAACCGTGACGCTGTCGGCGATGCCGAGTGAAAAGCTGCGACCGCGCCAGCCGCTGGTGGCGACACCGCGCACGGGCAGCATACTGTCCACCTCGAACTGGCCATCGGTCTGCACACCATCCAGGATTTCGCCCATGCTCAGGCGCGAAAGATCGGCATAGAGGCCGATGCGCACCGAATGCGAGGGGGTGAGATGCAGGGCAATGTCGCCGCCATTGTTGACCCAGGCACGCGTCACGCCGCTGAGGGCGTAAGAAGCGATCAGCTCCTGGGCCACGGCGCCGGCCACCGCGGCCATCGGTGTGATGAAACTGCTTTTGTAGGGCTGGCAGGCATGCCACATGCGCCGTGCGATGGGTCCCCGCAGGGGGCAGTCGCCGTTCACGGGTTGCCGCAGGACGGCGAGCTCCTGCACCAATTCATCCAGCATGCCGGTGAAACGCTCCCACGCCGCCGCATGGGCAGCCTCGACACTGGCCGGGCGGCCGCTGGCCCCAATGACGATGTCCATCGGACCGTGCTGAAAATGCCAGCGGCCGTCGGGCAGTTGCGTGCGTTGGGCATTCATACGTCGCCCGCCTCAGCCCAGCAATGGCGGCCGCGCGAGCGGCCACGGATTGGCGGCGGGCAAGGGCACCCACTTGCGGGACATGGGCGCACCTTCGTTGTGCCAGGCTCCCCGGCGCAGTGCATCGTCCAGCGTACGCACATGGTCCATGTGGCCGCCCAAGGCACGGTAGTCATCGAGCCTCATGCTGAATTCGATGGGTGCGACGATGGCTGGTGTCGGTACGGTGCCGAAGCTGTTGTCCGGCATGCGCATGACATCGACCATCACGGTGATTCCGCCGCCGGGCCAGACATAGGCCGGCGCGCCGCCGCAGGTGACATTGACCAGCGCCTCCTTGATGGCGCGCGTCAGCAGGACCGGGTTTTCGGTAACGCCGGCACGCAGGCTGCCGCCGGCGCCGCCCAGGAACAGCACGGTGGCCAGGGAGGGTTCGCAGTTCTCGCCGATGCGCTCGACGATGCGGCGCACGTCTTCGGGCATAGGCTGCTCCACCGGCTGAAGCAGGTCATCCAGCACATACCAGCTCGCGTGCTCGCCGGTGGTCGATGTCATGAGCAGGCGCAGGCCAGGCCAGGCCGCCTCGGCATCCCAGCGCTCGATGATCGCCAGCGGATCGGCGATATCCGTGCCGCCCCACCCTGTTCCGGGGTTGGCCACCTGGAAGTAACGTCCCGGCGTGGATTTGCGGCCCCGCATGCGGATGCCTGAGGGGCGCATGTCCAGGCAGCGGCCGGCCTGGTGCTCGGTCAGCACACCGGTGATGTGGTCGTCGACCACCACCACCTCGTCGAGCTTGCCAAAAAACTGTTTCGCAAAAATGCCGATGGTGGCCGACCCGCAGCCCACCCGCATGCGTTTTTCCTCCACCCCGTTGACGATGGGTGCCCGGCCGGCCTGGATCAGGATCTGGGAGCCGCCGTCGATCGTGAGTTCGGCCGGCTGCTTGTTGCCCAGCGCCATCATCATCTCGACGGTCACGCGGCCCTCTTTCTTGCTGCCTCCGGTCAGGTGGTGCACGCCACCCAGCGACAGCATCTGGGAGCCGTACTCCGCCGTGGTCACATGGCCCACCACTTCGCCCTTGCAGCGTACATTGGCCTGTTCAGCGCCGAGGAAGCGGTCGGTGTCTATCTTCACCTTGAGGCTGCAATAACTGAAGATGCCCTCGGTGACCACCGTCACGAGGTCCACGCCTGCCGCCTGCGAGGAAACGATGAACGGCGCCGGCTTGTAGTCGGGATAGGTGGTCGAGGAACCGACGCCGGTGATGAACACCTCGTCGGCCAGCAGCAGATCACCGTTCCAGGATGTTTCGTCGGGCGCAGCATCCGGCGACGCGGCCGGATCAGGCCCACCCGCGACAACGGGACGGCCGGTGAACGGCACGACCACCGGCTCGGCGCCGCCCAGGGTGCGACGCAGCAGCAGCACGGGGTCGACCCGGACCAGCGTCCCGCCCTGGTTGGCATACCGGTCGCAAGCACCGCTGCGGCCATCGGAAATCTGGCACAGGACCGGACAGGCGTTGCATTCGATCTTCTCGCTGTTCATCCGCTCGCTGCGTGGCCGGGCCTTCTCCAGCATCTGGGGAAGTTCCGGGGAATCCATGCCTGGTAAGCCGTCCGTCTTTGTATGCTCGGTCATCGTGTTTGCCTTCGTCCTGCGCGCCACTGCGGATGTAGCGCTTGCTCAACTTTGATGTTGCACTTGCTACATTTGAAATCAATGTAGCGCATACGCGGGGGCCGCGCAATAGTGTTTACACGTCCAATCCGCAATCCGGCAAAAAATGTCGGGGACACTACATTTAAATGTTGCGTTCACTACATTTGTATGGCACATTGAAGCCATCGACCGCCGGCAGCCTCCCCGGCAGACCCCCTCAAGGACCTCATGACCCACGTCGTCACCGATGCCTGCATCAAATGCAAATACACGGATTGTGTGGACGTCTGTCCGGTGGACTGCTTCAGGGAGGGCCCGGACTTTCTGGTGATTGATCCGGACGAGTGTATTGACTGCGCCGTGTGTATTCCCGAATGTCCGGTCACCGCCATTTATGCGGATGTGGACATGCCCGCGCAGTTCGAACCCTTTTCCGAGCTCAACCTGCGCCTCGCCCGACAATGGCCCACCATTTCCAGGCGCATCGCGCCCCTGGCAACGGCGGAGCAATGGAAAGACAAAACCGGTAAGCTGGCGAGCATTCATCTCGACGGCTGAATCATCCAACCCGAACCCTCAGCCTACCTTCACCACCATGAGCGCCTTTAACGAAGAACGTGTCCTGTCCGTGCATCACTGGACGGACCGCCTGTTTACTTTCACCACCACCCGTGACCCCTCGCTGCGCTTCAGCAACGGCCATTTCACGATGATAGGCCTGCGGGTCAACGACAAGCCGCTGCTGCGGGCCTACAGCATCGTGAGTCCCAACCATGAGGAACACCTGGAGTTTCTGAGCATCAAGGTGCCCGACGGTCCCCTGACGTCGCGTCTCCAGCACATCAAGGTGGGCGACACCATCATTGTCGGACGCAAGCCGACCGGCACCCTGGTGATCGACTACCTGCTTCCAGGCAAGCGGCTTTACCTGCTGTCCACCGGAACCGGTTTGGCGCCCTTCATGAGCATCATCCGCGACCCGGCAACTTACGAACAGTTCGAGCAGATCGTTCTGGTGCATGGCGTGCGCCAGACCGACGAGCTGGCCTACCACGACCTGGTCGTGGACCATCTGCCGCAACACGAGTTCCTTGGCGAGATGGTGTCCAGACAGCTGCTGTATTACCCGACCGTGACGCGCGAGAGTTACCGCAACATGGGCCGCGTCACCGACCTGATGGAAACCGGCAAGATGTTTGAAGACCTGAAGCTGCCTGCGCTGGACCCCGCTCAAGACCGCGTCATGATCTGCGGCAGCCCGGGCATGCTCAAGGACCTGAAACACATGCTTGAGAAACGCGGCTTTGTGGAGGGCAACACCTCCAGACCCGGCGACTTCGTGATCGAGCGTGCGTTTGCCGAACAATGAAATGGCCCCCACGCTCGTCACTGCGTGTACTTCGCTGCCCCCCGGGAGGGCGCTGCGCCTGCGGATTGGCCAAGCCAGATCCGCGGCCCCGGTTGGTAGGGAAAGAGCCCCCACACTTCACGAGAGCCCATGACTGCCAAGACCACCAAACCCCGACCGGCAGCAGTCAAACGCGCACCTGCCAAACGAACGGGTGTGCGGGAGCAGGCCGCGCAAACCACGCGCGACAACATCCTGCGGGCTGCCACCAAGGTTTTTGCGCGGTATGGCTACGAAGGCGGCAGCGTGGAAAAGATCTCGCAGTCGGCCAAGTCCTTCGACCGCATGATTTACTACTACTTCGGCAGCAAGGAAGGCCTGTTCATCGAAGTGCTGGAAGACATGTACCGCCGGATGAACGATGCCGAGCTGGAGCTCGATCTTGACCTGGAACAGCCGGTAGACTCGCTCAGGGAAGTCATCCGTTTTGTCGTGACCTATTACAGCAAGAACCCCGAGTTCATCACGCTGCTCAACACCGAAAACCTGCACCGCGGCAAACACATCTCCAAGTCCATGCGCGCCCGGGAGTATTCGTCGCCCGCCATCGCGATCATCCAGAAGCTGCTGGAAAGTGGCGTGAAGAAAAAGGTGTTTCGCGCTGATATTTCCGCACGCAATGTCTACCTGTTGATTGCCGCAACCGGCTATTTCTACATCTCCAACCGCCACACACTGTCGGCCTTCCTGGGGGAAGACCTGCAGACACCCGAAGCCCTGGCCGACTGGCAGGCTTTCATCACCAGCACCGTGCTGCGCACAGTGAGGCTCAACCCCTGACACCTGCGCGCCGCCAGCGGACACTCCCACCCACGACCTTTGAGAGGGCAAACAACATGGCAGAAGCTGTATCGACCGGAAAATCCGGAAAAGTGGTGATCAGGAACATCGGACTGCTGCTGTCCGGGGACATCGACCAGCCGATTCTGGACGCCGACACGATTGTCGTGAACGACGGGCTGATCGTCGCCGTCGGCAAGGCCAAGGACTGCAACACCGAGGGCGCGCAGACCATCATCGATGCGCACCAGACCTGTGTCTGCCCGGGCCTGATCGACAGCCATGTCCATCCGGTCTTCGGGGACTGGACGCCACGGCAAAACCAGATTGGCTGGATTGATTCGACCATGCACGGCGGCGTCACCACCATGATCTCGGCCGGCGAAGTGCACCTGCCCGGCCGGCCCAAGGACATCGTCGGGCTCAAGGCCCTGGCCATCACCGCGCAGCGGGCTTTCGACAACTTCCGACCCGGTGGCGTCAAGGTGCTGGCTGGCGCCCCCATCATCGAAAAAGGCATGGTCGAGGACGATTTCAAACAGCTGGCAGAAGCCGGGGTGACCCTGCTCGGCGAGGTCGGACTGGGCTCGGTCAAGGCCGGCTACGAAGCCAGGGAGATGGTGGCCTGGGCCCGCAAGTACGGCATCCAGAGCACCATCCACACCGGTGGCCCGTCGATTCCCGGCTCCGGCCTGATCGACAAGGACGTGGTGCTGGAAGCCGACGCCGACGTGATCGGCCACATCAACGGCGGCCACACCGCCCTGTCCGAGCAGCATGTCTGCGAGCTCTGTGAAAAGTCCTCGCGCGCCATCGAGATCGTGCACAACGGCAACGAGAAAGTCGCCATCGCGGCGGCGCAGGCCGCGCTACAGCTCAAATGCCCGCACCGCGTGATCCTCGGCACGGACGGGCCCGCCGGCTCCGGCGTGCAGCCGCTGGGCATGTTGCGGCTCATCGCCCTGCTGTCCAGCCTGGGCAACATTCCGGCCGAACTGGCCTTCTGTTTTGCCACCGGCAATACGGCGCGCATTCGCCAGCTCAACTGCGGCCTGATCGAGGTCGGCCGCGATGCCGACTTCGTGTTCATGGACAAGGCCCAGCATTCATCCGGCCTGAACCTGCTCGACAGCGTCCAGCGCGGCGACATCCCCGGTGTGGGCATGGTGATGATCGACGGCATTGTGCGCAGCGGCCGCAGCCGCAACACGCCGCCGGCCACGGACATCCCCAGCGTCGTCACCCCGGCCTGAACACCGGCGCCCAGCATGCCGCATCTGCCGTCTCCGACCAGGGAGGAGCTTGCCCGGCTCGAGCCCCTGGCGCAGCTTGGCTTGCCCGATATTTTTGTGGTCTCGACGCGCCAGCAGGCCGAGGAGGCCTTCCAGGCACTGGCGGGCAGCACCGTGCTGGGTTTTGACACCGAATCGAAACCCACCTTCTTCCGCGACCAGGTATCCGAGGGCCCGCACGTCGTGCAGTTTTCCACCCTGCACAAGGCCTGGGTGTTCCAGTTGCATGACGCGGGATGCCGCGACACCGTGTCGGCCCTGCTCGAACTGGAAACAGCCGCCAAGGTGGGTTTCGGGCTGGCCGGCGACCATCAGCAGATCCGGCGTACGCTGGGTGTCTCGCCGCGCAACGTGCTGGACCTCAACGTCGTGTTCAGGAGCCGCGGCTACGCGAAAGAGCTCGGCGTCCGCGGAGCGGTGGCCGTGGTGTTCAACCGGCGTTTCATCAAGTCGAGAAAAGCCACCACCTCGAACTGGGCGAACCGCCAACTCACCGAAAGCCAGATCGTTTATTCAGCCAACGACGCCTGGGCGGCAATCCAGGTCTTTCACGCGCTGGGACTGCCGCCGCCGCAGGCTTGATTCCTTTTCTACATCATTCGTGAACGCGAAGGCGAAGCGACGACAGCACAGACGTACGGCTAGCGAAGCCGACAACGTGCACGGATGATTTAGAAATGGAATGAGGCTCAAGCGGCCACGAAACGCTGCCTGAAGGCGGCGCAGAACTGCGGGCTGCCGCCCATCGACAGGGTCAGCGTGTACCAGCGCTCGCCCGCCTCCTCTTCCTGCTCCTGCAGATTGAAGTCCCACTCCCCGCCATCGTCCAGCGGCGCCTGCAGGCCGGGAAAGGCCGAATGCGCCCACTCCAGCACCTGCACGATTTCCGCGCGAACGGCCGCCACCTGGTCGGGCCGGACCGACGCCATGGCGTCAAAAGTCCCCACACCCTGCGCGTCTTCGCTGTAGTCGAACTCGAGAAAATGCAAGGGAAGCTTCAGGACGAAGCGTCCTGCCCATCCCTGCTTTCTTCGGGTACGCCAACGGGCCTGGCCGTGCGGCGCCCCTCTTTGGCGAGCAGTTCGAGGTAAAACGCAGCGCCGCCTTCCGCGGCAAGCGCGTCGATCAAGCCCATGATGGTCGCAAAATGCACCACGGCGGCCGTTTCCGGGCTGCTGCCGAAACGGCAGTCGAAATCCCAGTAGTCCACGCCCTCGGGCAGCGGCACGCGGCGCTGCCTTTTGACGTATTTGCGGATGTCGTGCTTGACGGCGTCGAGCACGCGATCCCGGTTTTTGCCTTCGATGTTGAGCTGGAATGTCTTTTTCACGCTTGCCTTTCGGGGGGTCTGGTATCAGCCCGGACGGACGTGATTCGCAAGCCTTCGATTATGCGGCCCCGACGGCGGCCCCTTGTGGCGCAACAGCTTAAACTGGGCCTTTGCCGCCGCCCCCTCACAAAGCCCTACTTCATGCCTTTTTCTTCCCTGGGCCTGTCCCCCGCCCTGATACATGCCGTCAGCAACAAGGGTTATCTGGCGCCCACACCGGTTCAGGCCGCCGCCATCCCCGCCATCCTGCAGGGCCGGGACGTGCTGGGTTCGGCGCAAACCGGTTCTGGCAAGACGGCGGCCTTTGTGCTGCCGCTGCTGCAGCAACTGCTGACCGGCCCGCACGAGAAGCCGCGCAGGGTACGTGCGCTGGTCCTGGTTCCCACACGCGAACTTGCGGCGCAGGTTGGCGAGACCGTCCGCAGCCTGGCGCAGCAGCTGCCGCAGGCCCTGAAGGTGGCGACTGTGTTTGGCGGCGTGTCCATCAACCCGCAGATGATGAACCTGCGCGGCGGGGCCGACATCGTGGTCGCCACCCCCGGCCGGCTGCTGGACCTGGTGGACCACAACGCACTGGTGCTAACCAGCGTCACGGCGCTGGTGCTGGACGAAGCCGACCGCCTTTTCGAGCTCGGTTTCGCCGACGAACTCCGGCGCGTCCTCGCCCTGCTCGCGCCGCAGCGCCAGAACCTGTTTTTCTCGGCCACCCTGCCGCCCGCCGTGCAGGCCCTGGCGCAGACGCTGCTGCGCGAGCCGGTCCGCATCGACGTGCTGGCCGGGCCCGAGCAGGCACCCGACATCGTGCAGCGGGCCATTGCCGTGGACGCCGGCCGGCGCACCCAGCTGCTGCGCCACCTGATCCAGACCAAGGGCTGGCGCCGCGTGCTGGTCTTCGTGGCCACCAAACATGCGGCCGAAATCGTGGCCGACAAGCTGCGCAAGGTGCGGATCAACGCCGAACCCTTTCACGGCGAGCTGAGCCAGGGCAAACGCACGCAGGTGCTGGCCGACTTCAAGGCCTCGCGGCTCAAGGTGGTGATCGCCACCGATGTCGCGGCCCGCGGCCTGGACATTGAGCAGCTGCCGGTGGTGGTGAACTACGACCTGCCGCGTTCGGCGGTGGAATACATTCACCGTATTGGCCGCACCGGCCGCGCCGGGGAAAGCGGCGGCGCCCTGAGTTTTGTCAGCGCCGACACACTGGCGCACTGGCGCCTGATCGAAAAACGCCAGCAGCTGAGCCTGCCGCTCGAGCAGATCGAAGGCTTTGAACCGCTGCAGGTGCAGGTATCGACTGACGAGGCCGGCAGCCCGCCTGCGACGGGCGGCATCAAGGGCAAACGCCCCAGCAAGAAAGACAAACTCCGGGCCGCCGCAGCGCGAGGAGACTAGGTTTTTCAGTGACCGGCGCCGTTGACGCTGGTGATCGCATATCCTTTTTCGGCAATTTGCTGCTCGGGGCGCGGAATCGCGTACTGGCTGATCCTCTCGGCGCTGGCACCCATTTCCACCGCCCTGGCTTCGGTCTCCCAATCACTGTTCGTGGCCTCCTCGGGAATCAGCCGCCCTTCGGGCACGGCGAGGTAGGAAAACTGGCGATTGGCTTCGGCCCGGCGGTAAATGTCGACACGCATGAGGTCTCCTTGGCAGATGGCTGAGTCCTCCACCTTACCCCCGCCCGGCTCCCGCCTGGCGGAAAGCCCCTGCTGGGTACCCGGACTCCCCTGCGTGGCTGGTCTGGCACGGACGGACGATCCCGCCGCGGGATCTCACACACTCCTTTTTTGATAGCTGTCTGCGCTTGTACATCAAGGGCTGGAGTCGTTTTTTGCCATAAGAATCAGGCGTCTGCCGCCCCGGGCCGTGCAGCGCAGACACGCAGGCGACGCCTTCGCCGCCCCAGGGGCGATAAGCTGCCTGGCAAGCCTTCACCTCACCACCCCAGCCAGGAGCCTGCCATGAACGATCTTTTTTCCCTCCAGGGCCGCACGGCGCTGATCACCGGCGGGTCGCGCGGCATCGGCCGCATGATTGCCGCCGGCTTCCTGGCGCAGGGCGCGCGGGTCTACATCTCGGCGCGCAAGGCCGCGGCCTGCGACCAGACCGCCAGGGAACTGGCCAGCCTGGGACACTGCGTGTCGCTGCCCGCCGATGTTTCGACGGTCGAGGGGGCCAGGGGCCTGGCCGCGGCTTACGGTGCGCTCGAACCGCAGCTCGACATCCTGGTCAACAACGCCGGCGCCGCCTGGGGCGCCCCGTTTGACGAGTTTCCCGAAAGCGGCTGGGACAAGGTGATGGACCTGAACCTCAAGACGCCCTTCTTCCTGACGCAGGCACTGATCACGGCCCTGCGCAAGTCCGGTGAGCAGCGCCCGGCCAAGGTCATCAACATTGCCTCCATCGACGGCATTTCCGTCAACCCCATGGAAACCTACTCCTATGCGGCGAGCAAGGCCGGCCTGATCCAGCTGACCCGGCGCATGGCCTTGCGCCTGATCCAGGACAACATCGTGGTCAGCGCGATCGCCCCCGGCGCCTTCGCCTCGGACATGAACAAGGACGCCCGTGACCATGGCGAGGCGGTCGCCGCGCGCATCCCGGCCGGCCGTGTCGGGCAGGACGCCGACATGGCCGGCGCCGCCATCTACCTGGCCTCGCGCGCTGGCGACTACGTGGTCGGCTCCACGCTGGTGGTCGATGGCGGCGTGACCCACGCACGCTAAAAGGCCGACACCCGTTCTGCAGAAAACCGGCCAGCGCGGGCGGCCGCCTATTCTGACAAAACCCTGACGCAGCCGCCGGCCCGCCCCATGCTTGAGGCGGCTTGCCCTGCGTGTTTTTCCTCCGGTAGCCCGGCACGTAAAACTACCTAAGTCCTAACCCGCTCACGCGCCACAACGCGACTCGTTAGCATGCAGTTCTCTGTGACGGGCCCGTGCGCCCGCCATTTCAATGTCTGTAGCCGGAGAGCAATTTGTCAGCGGAGTTCATTCTTGAAACGCGTGGGTTGACCAAGGAATTCAAGGGATTCGTGGCCGTCAACCAGGTGGACCTGAAAGTCCAGCGCGGCCATATCCACGCGTTGATCGGGCCCAACGGCGCGGGCAAAACCACTTTCTTCAACCTGCTGACCAAATTTCTGCACCCGACCACCGGCACCATCCTGTTCAACGGCAACGACATCACGACCGAAAAGCCGGCGCAGACGGCAAGGCGCGGCATTGTCCGTTCCTTCCAGATTTCGGCGGTGTTTCCGCACATGACCGTGCTGGAAAATGTGCGCGCGGCGCTGCAGCGCAACCTGGGCACCTCGTTTCATTTCTGGAAAGCCGAGAGCACGCTGTTTCCCCTGCATGAACGCGCCCGCCAGCTGCTGGCCGAGGTGGACCTGCAGGACTTCGCCGACGAGCTGACCGTCAACCTGCCCTACGGCCGAAAACGGGCACTGGAACTGGCCACCACCCTGGCGCTCGAACCCGAGCTGATGCTGCTCGACGAACCGACACAGGGCATGGGCCACGAAGACGTGGACCGCGTGACCCAGCTGATCAAGAAGGTTTCTGCCGGGCGCACCATCCTGATGGTGGAACACAACATGAACGTGGTGTCGTCGATTGCCGACCGCATCACGGTGCTGCAGCGCGGCGCCATCATTGCCGACGGGCCGTACGCCGAAGTGTCCAAAAACCCGCTGGTGATCGAGGCCTACATGGGCACGACCAACACCGAACTGCAGGGAGCGCACTAGATGTTGACCCCCACGCTTTTCACTGCGTGTAATACGCTGACCCCCGAGGGGGCGCTGCGCCTGCAGGCCGGCGGAGCCGGTTCCGCGGCCCCTGCTGGCAAAGAGGGCTCCCTCACCATTCTCGGGAGCTTCGCATGACCAAAGAACTCCTGAAAATCGAGAACCTGCACGCCTGGTATGGCGAGTCACACATCCTGCATGGCGTCAACCTGACGGTGCACGAAGGCGAGGTGGTGACGCTGCTGGGCCGCAACGGCGCCGGTCGCACCACGACCATGCGCGCCATTGTCGGCCTGACCGGCTCGCGCAAGGGCTCGATCCGCATCAACGGTGAAGAAACCATCAAACTGGCGCCGCACAAGGTGGCACACATGGGGGTGGGTTACTGCCCTGAAGAACGCGGCATCTTCGCCAGCCTGACGGCCGAGGAAAACCTGATGCTGCCGCCCACACTGGCACCGGGCGGGATGAGTATTGACGAAATCTACGCCATGTTTCCCAACCTGAAAGAGCGCGCATCCAGCCCCGGCACGCGCCTGTCGGGCGGCGAGCAGCAGATGCTGGCCGTGGCACGTATCCTGCGCACCGGCGCGCGCCTGCTGCTGCTCGATGAAATCTCCGAAGGCCTGGCGCCCGTCATCGTGCAAAAGCTCGCCGAGATGATTCTCACGCTCAAGGCCAAGGGTTACACCATCGTGCTGGTCGAGCAGAACTTCCGCTTCGCCGCGCCGCTGGCCGACCGCTTCTACGTCATGGAGCACGGCACCATCGTCAAGCAGTTTGCGCAGAACGAGCTGACCCAGAACATGGGCATGCTGCAGGAATACCTCGGCGTCTGACCGCAGCCAGGCCAGACCCTTTCCCCTTTTTTCGTTTTCGACCACAACCCAAGGAGACTCCATGAAACTCAAAACCCTCGTCGCTGCACTGGCCATCGGCTTCGCCGCCGCTGCCTCCGCGCAGAACACCGGCCCCGTCAAGATCGGATTCATCACCGACATGTCCAGCCTCTACGCCGACATCGACGGCCCGGCCGGCGGTGAAATGGTCAAGTGGGCCGTGCAGGACTTCGGCGGCAAGGTGCTCAATCGCCCCATCGAAGTGCTGACCGCCGACCACCAGAACAAGGCCGACGTGGCGAGCTCCAAGGCCCGCGAATGGATGGACAAGGACAACCTGTCCATGCTGATCGGCGGCACCAACTCGGGCACCGCGCTGGCCATGGCCACGGTCGCCCAGGAAAAGAAGCGCCCGTTCATCGCCATCGGCCCCGGCTCGGCACGCCTGACCAATGAAGCCTGCTCGCCTTACACCGTGCATTACGCCTACGACACCGTGGCCCTGGCCAAGGTCGCCGGCGGCGCCCTGGTGAAGTCCGGCGCCAAGAACTGGTTCTTCCTGACGGCTGACTATGCGTTCGGCTATTCGCTCGAAGGGGATGCCTCGACCGTGGTCAAGGCCAACGGCGGCACCGTGGCCGGCGCCGTGCGCCACCCGCTCAATGCCTCCGACTTCTCGTCCTTCCTGTTGCAGGCGCAATCGTCCAAGGCCCAGGTGCTGGCGCTGGCCAATGCCGGCGGCGACTTCACCAACGCCATGAAAGCGGCCAAGGAATTCGGCATCAACAAGACCATGAAAGTGGCCGGCCTGCTGGTGTTCATCAACGACGTGCACAGCCTGGGCCTGGCCAATACCGAAGGCCTGCAGCTGGCCGACAGCTGGTACTGGAACCAGGACGATGCGTCGCGCAAGTTTGCCAAGCGTTTCTTTGACAAGTACAAGCGCATGCCTTCGAGCCTGCAGGCCGCCGATTACTCGGCCGCCACCAACTACCTGAAGGCCGTGCAGACAGCCGGCACGACCGACGGCGACAAGGTCATGGCCACGCTCAAGGGCATGAAGATCGACGATTTCTACCACAAGGGCCAGATCCGCGCCGATGGCCGCATGATCCACGACATGTACCTGTTCCAGGTCAAGTCGGCCAAGGAATCGACCACGCCATGGGACTATTACAAAACCGTGGCCAAGATCCCCGGCGACCAGGCCTTCACCACGGTCGCCGAATCCAAGTGCGCCCTGCTCAAGAAGTAAGCTGACCCCAAAGTGGTCGGTCGCAGCGCGGCCGGCCACTTTTTTCTTTGATATTGTTTGTACTCTCACAGCGTGAACTGACGGGTCTCCATGGAAATTTTCGGTATTCCCCATCAAGCCTTTCTGGGCCAGCTGCTGCTGGGCCTGGTCAATGGCGCGTTTTACGCCATGCTCAGCCTCGGGCTCGCGGTGATCTTCGGCCTGCTGGGCGTGGTCAATTTTGCGCACGGCGCACTCTACATGCTGGGCGCATTTGCCGCCTGGATCATGCTCGACAAGTTCGGCATCAATTACTGGGCGGCGCTGATCCTGGCGCCGCTGCTGGTGGGCGCGCTTGGCGTGGTCATCGAACGTCTTTTCCTCAAACACCTGTACAAGCTCGACCCGCTGTACGGCCTGTTGCTGACCTTTGGTCTGGCGCTGATTCTCGAGGGTGTGTTCCGCGAGCTCTACGGCGCGTCGGGCCAGTCCTACAACGTGCCTGAACTGCTCTCGGGCGCGACCAACCTGGGCTTCATGGTCCTGCCGAACTACCGCGCCTGGGTGGTGCTGGTGTCGCTGGTGGTCTGCCTTGGCACCTGGTACCTGATCGAGCGCACCCGGCTCGGCGCCTACCTGCGCGCCGGCACCGAAAATGCAGCGCTGGTGCAGGCCTTCGGCATCAACGTCCCCATGATGGTGATGCTGACCTACGGCGCCGGCGCCGCGCTGGCCGCGCTGGCCGGTGTGCTGGCCGCGCCCATCATCCAGGTCAACCCGTTGATGGGCTCCAACCTGATCATCGTGGTGTTTGCCGTGGTCGTGATCGGCGGCATGGGCTCCATCATGGGCTCCATCCTGACCGGTCTCGGCCTGGGCATCGTCGAAGGGCTGACACGGGTGTTCTACCCCGAAGCGTCCAACATCGTGGTGTTTGTCATCATGGTCATCGTGCTGATGTTCCGGCCCGCTGGCCTGTTCGGCAAGGAGGCCTGAGCCATGAGCCCTGCCATCACTTCCCCTCATGACAACAAGCAGATGACCCAAGCCGCCAAACTCATTCGAATCACCTACATCGCGCTGCTGATCCTGGCGCTGGTGGCACCCATGCTCGGGCTCTACCCGGTGTTTGTCATGAAGCTGCTGTGCTTCGCCATTTTTGCCTGCGCCTTCAACCTGTTGCTGGGTTTCACCGGCCTGCTGTCGTTCGGCCATGCGGCATTTTTCGGTTCGGCCGCCTATGCCACTGGCTGGGTCGTCAAGTCGCTGGGATGGACGCCCGAGCTGGGCCTCCTGGCCGGTGTGGTGGCCTCGGGCCTGATTGGCCTGGTGGTCGGCCTGGTCGCCATCCGGCGCCAGGGCATCTACTTCGCCATGATCACGCTGGCGATTGCGCAAATGGTGTATTTCGTCTGCCTGCAGGCACCCTTTACCGGGGGTGAAGACGGGCTGCAGGGCGTGCCGCGCGGCGCGCTGTTTGGCCTGTTCTCGCTGGAATCGGACATTGCCTTGTATTACCTGGTAGTCGCGGTGTTTGTCGGCTGTTTTCTGGCCATTTCACGTATTGTGCGTTCGCCTTTCGGCCAGGTGCTCAAGATGATCCGTGAGAACGAGCCGCGCGCGATTTCGCTGGGCTACCAGGTGGACCGTTACAAGCTGCTGGCCTTTGTGCTGTCGGCCGCGCTGGCCGGCCTGGCCGGATCGCTCAAGACCCTGGTCATGGGTTTTGCCACCCTGTCCGACGCGCACTGGTCGATGTCGGGCGAAGTGATTTTGATGACGCTGCTCGGCGGTGTCGGCACCTTCTTCGGCCCGGTGTTCGGCGCCGGCATCGTGATCTCGCTGCAGAACATGCTGGCCGACAAGGTGGGCTCGTGGGTCACGGTGATCATCGGCGTGATTTTTGTGATGTGCGTGCTGGCCTTCCGCAAGGGTGTGGTCGGCGAGTTGCAGGCCTATCTGGAGCGGCGCCGGCGCGCTGTGGCGGCGCCCGACGCGTAAGCCGCGCACGGGTCCGGCAGGCCCGCCCGGTCAAGATGGCCTAGTTGTCTGCTGGTGCGTCTGCTGCTGCGTCGGTCGACAACGCCTCCGCAACATGCTGGGGCACCACCAACTGGCCCTGGTCATCGGGCAAGGCCTCGATGCTGATCACCGGCGCCGAGGAGCTGACCCCGCCGAACATGGTTGCAAACGCGGCATCTGCCGCGTCGCGTCCGGTGGCCAGGCGCACAAAACCCATCGGAATCGCGGTGCCTGAGGGATCGAACATGTACCAGCGGTGGCCCACATAGACCTCGACATAGGCGTGAAAATCGGTCGGACCGAGTGCCGGATCGGCGCCGTAATCAATGCCGCTCACAAACCTCGCCGGAATGTTGACCGCGCGGCACAACGCAATCATCAGGTGCGCAAAGTCGCGGCAAACACCGGCCTCGTCGATCAGCGTGTCGATGGCCGTGGTGTTGCCAGTGGAGCTGTTGGACATGAAGGTCACGCGCTGGTTGACCCAGTCACGGATGGCCTGGACCCGGCTGTAACCCTGGCGCAGCTGGCCAAACTCCTTGACGGCCAGCCGGTGCAGGCGGTCGGACTGGCAATAGCGGCTGGGGTAGAGGTAGGGCAACACCGCGCCTGGCAGCTGCAGCACCCCGACTTCAGCGACCTGATCGGGTTGCGCCACATGGTGGCGTATGTCCACCGTCGCGCCGTAACTGACCGTCAGGGGACCGGGCAGAGCCCTGAACTTGAGGTAGCGATTGCGGCTGACCGCATCGGTATAAAACTCGGGCTGCAACACCTGGCTGATACCCAGGGTTTCGCTGACCACCGCCTGTTCGCGCGTGTGGGCCGCCTGGATGTTGAAGAGGAAATCGCAGCCCGCATCGGCGACCTGGTAACCCAGTTCAATCGAAAATTTAAGCCTGACCATACAGTGTCTTCCTGAAGTGATGCGGCAGCCCCGCCTGCTATACGCAGGCTGCGTTCGCAGAGAAATGGCGGGGGCGTGACTACGGAAGACCGCTGACATCGCCGCGTTACATCGATTGTGGCGCGCAAAAGCCGGCAGCGGACTGCAAGGGGCCGAACAGCCATGATGCTGGCGATGTAGGCGCATCTTCGAACGGCGCAAGGGCTGACGCGCACCAGGTGCGGCCACCTACAGACACACGCGGGGCCCGCAACGGACGCTCGGCCGGCGCTCGGGTGAAACCCGATTTGCTTCTGTTTTTATAGCTGCCTGCGCAATACCGATGGGGGCTAGCGGCCTTTTTGACTTAAAAACTCAAAAGGGCAGAAGCTGTCCGCGGTAGTCCAGCAGGGCCCCGGTATGGGTTGGGGCCAGACCAGCAAGTACAGCCAGCAGATCACTGGCAGCTTCCTGCGGCGGGCGCACCGTGAGCCCGGTTTTGACAAAGGGCTGGCTCAGTGGCGAGTCCACCGTACCCGGGTGCAGCGCCACGCAAATACTGTCCCTGTTGCTGCGCGTCAGCTCGATGGCCGCAGTCTTGACCAGCTGGTTGAGCGCCGCCTTCGAAGCCCGGTAGCCATACCAGCCACCCAGCGCGTTGTCGCCTATGCTGCCGACCTTGGCGGAGACAAAGCCGGCCACGCAGCGTCCCTGCCGGGGCAGCAGCGGAAAGAAATGTTTGACCAACAGCGCCGGGCCCAGGGTGTTGACCAGGAAGACCTGCTGCAGGTAGCCGGCATCGAGGTGGCGCCAGCCGCGTTCGGGCTGGCCTTGCGGGCCATGCAGAAAACCGGTCGCGACCAACAGCAGGCGCAGCGCCAGCCCCGACTCGGCACAGATCCTGGCCACAGCCTGCGCCGCAGCGGCGATGCTGGCCTCCTCCGCATAGTCGATGCGGATCTCGCTGGCGCGACCCAGGCCCAGCACGCGGCCGTAGTGCCCCTCCTGCTGCAGTTGCACCTGCAGGGCCGCGCCCAAGGCCCCGCTGGCGCCCACCACCACCGCCAGACCGGGTCGGGACTCGCTCACAGGACTGCCACTCAGGCCTCGTCCATGAACCGCACCTTGACACTTTTGCCCTTGACGCCCCCATTGGCCAGCTTTTGCTGCGCCTGGCTGGCAATCGCGCGGTCTACCGCGACATAGGTGGAGAACTCATTGACGTTGATCTTGCCGACCTGCTCGCGCGTGAAGGGCGGCACATGGCCGGCCTCGCCGGTCAGCGCGCCCAGCACGTCGCCGGCACGGATTTTTTCCTTGCGGCCACCGACGATCTGCAAGGTCACCATGGGCGGCAGCAGCGGCTCATTGCTGGCAGGCAGCAGTTCGCTGAGCTTGTGCCACTCGGACTCGGCCTTCTGCAGCACTTCAATTTTTCCGACGTAACCCATCTCGTCCATGCTGGCCAGGCTGATGGCCCAGCCCTCTTCGTCGGCGCGGCCGGTGCGGCCGATGCGGTGAATGTGCACTTCGGCATCCGGCGTCACGTCAACGTTGATGACCATTTCGAGCTGCGTGATGTCCAGCCCGCGCGCCGCCACGTCGGTGGCCACCAGCACGGAGCAGCTGCGGTTGGAAAACTGCACCAACACCTGGTCACGTTCGCGCTGCTCGAGCTCACCAAACAGCGCCAGCGCGCTGAAGCCCTGGTCCTTCAGATAAGCCACGAGCGCGCGGCACTGCGACTTGGTGTTGCAGAACGCCAGCGTGCTGGCCGGCCGGAAATGGCGCAGCACCTGCGCCACAGCGCCGAGCCGGGCTTCGTCGTGGTCGCTGTCGGGCACCTGGTACCAGCGCTGCTGGATCTTGGTTTTTTCATGCTGCGCCTGGACCGTGATGGTTTGCGGCGTCTTCATGAACTGCTGGCTGATTTTCGCAATGCCTTCCGGGTAGGTGGCCGAGAACAGCAGGGTCTGGCGCTCTTTCGGGCACTGTTTGGCAACCGTCACGATGTCCTCGAAAAAGCCCATGTCCAGCATGCGGTCGGCTTCGTCGAGCACCAGCGTGTTCATGGCTTCCAGCGTCAGGTTGCCGCGCGCCAGGTGGTCCATGATGCGGCCCGGCGTGCCGACGACGATGTGCGCGCCGTTTTCCAGGCTCGCGGTCTGGTTGCGCAACGGCACGCCGCCGCAGAGCACCACCACCTTCACGTTTTCCTCGGCGCGCGCCAGGCGGCGGATTTCGGTGGCGACCTGGTCAGCGAGTTCGCGCGTCGGGCACAGCACCATGGCCTGCACCGCAAAACGCCGTGCATTGAGGTTGGCCAGAAGGGGGATCGCGAAGGCGGCGGTCTTGCCGCTGCCGGTTTTGGCCTGCGCAATCAGGTCCTTGCCGGCCAGCGCCAGCGGCAGGCTGGCCGCCTGGATCGGTGTCATGGCCAGGTAACCCAGGGTTTTCAGATTGGCCTGCATTGCAGGATTGAGTGGCAGCGTGCTGAAGTCAGTGCTTGCTGCGCCGGAAGTGGAAGGGGAAGAAGTCATCCCCTGATTATCGGCGCTGGGGCTTTTCCGACCCGCTGGCGCACCTGGAGAGCCCCCGGCCGGTACAGGTAGCCCCCCGCCGCGAGCGCTCCAAATATCAGTCAAAACAGGCATCAGCCCTTATGTAGCAAGCGCCACCAGCTACTGTATTTATAGCATGCAGGCGCTCGCCAGGACCGGCGCAGCTTCCCGTCCCCGGAGGCCCGACACGGCGTAAGCTTGCCGGAATGCCTTTCTTGTTTGCCCGCCACCCCCTTCCCGCCCGCCATGCCCTCAACTGATACTTCCGCCGCCCTGGTCCAGGCCTTGGGCCAGCAGGGCCTGACGCTTTTCCTGGCGCTGCTGACCTTGCTGCTGCCGGTCACTGCCCTGCTGTGGTGGCTGGTGCAGCGTTACGCGGTGCCTGACAAGACCAGCACACTCCCCGCCGGCGCCTTTCTTCTGATCCGGCTGGCAGCGGGCTTTGCCGTGCTGGTGGCGGCAGCGGCCGTTTTTGCCGAAATTGCCGAAGTCCTCGGTGACGGACCCCGCGCCGGCCAGCTCGACCAGCTGTTTTCGGACGCGCTTCGCGGCAGCACTGCCAGTTGGGCCCTGCAGGTTTTCGCGTGGATCACGCGGCTCGGCGACACCGCCATCCTGGCGACCTGGGGTGGGGGGGTGGCAACGGTGCTGCTGCTGCGCGGTCGTCGCTGGCTGGCCCTGGGCTGGGTGCTGGCCGTCAGCGGCAACGCTCTGCTCAACACCACCCTCAAGGCACTGTTTGAACGAACCCGGCCGGTGCACGACAGTGCCCTGACGCACGCCAGCGGCTGGAGTTTCCCGAGTGGGCACAGCTCCGGGTCGGTGGTCGTCTACGGCATGCTGGCTTATGTGCTGATTCGCAGCCTGTCGCCAGCCATGACGCGTCTCGCCAGCCTGCCGCTGGTGCTGCTGGCCGCCGCCCTGGCGTTTTCGGTCGGCTGCAGCCGGGTTTTTCTCCAGGTCCATTTCGCCACTGACGTACTCGCCGGATTTGCTTCCGGCACGGCCTGGCTGGCCGTGTGTGTGAGCAGCATCGAGCTGACACGCCACTATGGCCGCCCCCAAGCCGCCGCCTCAAGATAAGGACAAGGCCGGGCCCATCAGCATCGGCCACAGGCTGTGCGCCTGCATCACTTCAGCGGTGACAGAACACGGGCCGGCGCTTTTCCACGAATGCGTCAGTTCCCTCGCGCGCATCCGGCGAAGCCACCGCAATCATGAACTGCGCCGCTTCGATGGCCAGGCCCTCGTCGATGGACACATTGAGCCCCCTCGTCACGGCGCGCAGCGAGGCCGTCACGGCCACGGCGGAGTTTTCGGCAATGCGATCGGCCATCCGCAGACAAGCCGTCAGCAGCTCATGGGCCGGCACCACATGGTTGACGAGGCCGAGCAACAGGGCTTCCTCGGCGCTGATGGCGTCGCCGGTCAGGATCATCTCGTTGGCGCGTTTGCGGCCGATGTGGCGGGGCAGGCGCTGCGTGCCACCGAAAGGGGGAGGAAAGCCGAGCCGGATTTCAGGTTTGGCAAAGCGCGCATGTTCAGCCGCGATTGCCAGGCTGCAGGCCTCCATCATTTCGCAACCGCCGCCGAAGGCGATGCCGTTGACGGCCGCGATGACGGGCTTGGGGTAATTTTCGATGCGGCGCGTCATCGCCTGGCCGCGCATGACGAAATTGCGCCAGGCCGTCTCGGGCGATGCCGCGACGTCGGGGGCGAAACCCGCAATATCAGCGCCCGCACTGAAGGCCTTGCCGCCCTGCCCGGTCACCACCAGGCAGCGCACGCTGTCGTCGCGCTCCAGGGCGTTGAGCCTGTCCATGAGTTCGTCTATCAGTTCATAACTCAGCGCATTGAGCTTCTCGGGGCGGTTGAGGGTGAGCACCACATGGTGGCCATGGCGTTCGGTTTCTATCAGCATGTTGTTTCCATCGGGTGTGGGGCAGGGGTAGAGAGGGACGAAAATGACAGGACGCCCCAGCCACGCGGGGCACCCACAAAGTAGATCGCCGCTTGCGGCGTGACAAAGGACTGACGGCTTTCGAGCACGACGTCGCTGTCCCGGCGCCCGGCCAGCGCATCACTGGTGATCCAGAGGCAGCCCCCGGTGCAGGTCAGGATCTGGCCGCGGCGCAGGCGCAGGGGTTTCGGGATGGACCCGAGCGTCAACGGGGGTTGGGCAACACACATGGCAGTCTCCTTGAAAAGTGTGGTTTGATTCTTCCCTCGTCCCGGCCCGCGCGGCCGGATGGTTTGTCATCCGGGGTATTCCTGCCATTCATGCCATGCTGAGTCCTTCTTCTTCCCATGCCCTGCGCGCCATGTCACTGGACGCGATACGCGGCTTTGAATCGGCGGCGCGGCACCTGAGCTTCACGGCAGCGGCCGAGGAGTTGTGCATCACGCAGTCGGCGGTCAGCAAGCAGATCAAAACCCTGGAAGACGCGCTCGGCACAGCGCTCTTTCTGCGCGGCGGCAAGGGGTTGAGCCTGACGCCGCAGGGCCGTGAGCTTTATGAGGCGGCCCGCGCTGCGCTGGCGCAACTGACCTCGGCCGTGGACCGCCTGCTGGCGGTCGACCGGGCGTCGGTAGCGGTCACCACCACGCCCTCATTCGCCGCGCTGTGGCTGGCGCCCAAACTCGCGAAATTCCAGCGCCTCGAACCCGCCATTGACGTGCGGGTCGATGCCTCGGAAGCCCGGGTGAACCTGGAGCGCGAAGGCATGGACCTGGCCGTGCGGCTCAAGCCTGTCTTGCCCGCCGGCGAAGGCCCGCCGCCCTTGCTGCAGGAACAAGCGCTGCTGGTCGCGGCGCCCGCCGTGGCGGCGCGCATCCGCTCGGCCACCGACATCCTGCACACGCCGCTGCTGGTGTACCACGACCCGGCCATGCGCTTTTCGTGGATGTCCTGGACGGCCTGGTACGAGCGCCTGGGCCTGCCGCCGTCGGCCCGGCAGCCTTGCCTGTATTTTTCGCAGTACGAGCACGTGCTGGCCGCCGCCGTGCAGGGCGCCGGGGTCGCCATCGGTCGCACACCGCTGGTGCTGCCACTGCTGGGCAGTGGCCAATTGAATGTGGTCCTGCCCGGCCAGACGGTGGCGGGTTTGGGCTACCACATCGTCACGTCGACTCATGGCGGGGAACGGCCGGCGGTGCAAAAATTCCGTGCCTGGCTGGAGCGCGAACTCGCACAGGAAGCCATCGGCTGAGGCGAATGACCATGGAGGCCGGAACAGGCTCCTAGGCCCAGGCGCCGGTACCTTCGAGCGCCGGCGACAGGATCGCCTTGCCCCAGCGCAGGGGCAAAGAGGACTCTACCAGGCGCATCGATTGCACGCTGAAACGCATCAGGCGCTGCGCGCCGGCAAAGCATTGCAGTTCCGGACCGTCCCAGATGATGTCGGCCGTGACCGCCAGGTAAAGCAGGTCGCCCCTGGCGAAATCCATGAACAGCAGCCCGGCGCGCGGATTCACCACCAGGTTGCCCAGCGTGTTGAAGAAATGGTTGCCGGCGAAGTCCGGCACCGTCAGCACGTCGTCCCCGTCCAGCCGTACAAAGCCGGGCTTGCCGCCGCGGTGAGACACGTCCACGCCTCCGGCGCGGCCCGCCTGCACGCTGTCGCCGGCGTAGGCCGTGGCGATAAAAAACGTGTCGGCACCGGCGATGATCCGGCGCGCCGCAGCGTTGAGTTTCAACAGCTCGTGCACCACTGGCGCGGCACTGCTTCGGTCGCCCGGATGCACTGGCTCGCGCGCCTGGATGTATTTGGGACAGTTGCCGAAACTCTGGCTGACCTCCACCGTGAAACCCGCAGCACCCACCCCGTGCAACACGCCGTTCATGCGATTGCGCCGGCGCGTGTGCGGCGTGATGCCGAGCAGGCCGATGGGGGCGCCTTCTGCCAGGTTGGCTGCCAGCGGATCACCCGCCAGCGGCTGCGCCTGGAGAACCAGATGCTGCGGATCCGGGGAACGGATAAATCCCGGTGCTTGCACCAGCACCGAGGCCCAGGGCTGGGCGTCGGTGTCCAGGGTACCGACAATGACCCATGGCAGCTGTTCAAAAAAATCCCGATGCTGATCCGGCATGAAGTTGCGGATCACCTGCGGGCCGATCTGAGTCAGGCGCTCCTGCACGCCCACGCGCGCCTGCACTGCACGTTCGCCTTCGTGAAACACGGGCGGGGTCATGAAATCCCCCCTGCGGTATTCACCCCGGAAACAATCCTTCGTTTCATGCTGCCAGCCCAACAGGGGTCCTCACCATCGGCACAAAACCCGGCAAGGCCTCAATACGGGCCAGCCAGGCGCGCAGCGCCGGATAGGGATCCAGCGACACCTTGCCTTCAGGCGCATGCGCCACATAGCTGTAGTTGGCGATGTCGGCCAGCGTCGGCGCGCTGCCGACCAGAAAGGGGGCGCGGGCCAACTCCTGCTCCATCACTTCGAACAGGGCATGGGCACTTGCCACGGCCTCGGCATTTTCCGGCCGTTTGAACAACTGGTTGACGCGCGCTGCGGCCGGGCCGAAAGCGAGTTGTCCTGCGGCGACCGACAACCAGCGCTGAACGTTGGCGGCGGCCAGTGGCTCGCGCGGCAACCACTGATGATCAGCCCCAGCGGCATACCGACCTGCAAGGTACACGAGGATGGCATTGGAGTCCGCCAGGGTGACCTCTCCGTCCTGAATCACCGGCACCTGACCAAACGTATTCATGGCCAGAAACGCCGGCGCTTTATGCCCTTTGGCCATCAGGTCGATCTCGATCAACTCAAAAGGCAGCTTGAGCAGGGACAGGAAAAGTTCGACCCGGTGAGAGTGCCCGGAAATGACGACGCGGTGGAGTTTGATGGGCTGCGCGGGGGCGACCGTGTGGTGTGTGCTCATGCATATTCCTTCGAAAATGAGTTCAGGTGAAGGTATTTTGTTTGATCCGATAACATGAATAAATACTCAAAATTGGATTTAACTCATCCAAAATTCGGAGTAATTCATTTAGCATGAGCCCATGGACAAATTCAAGGCCATGCAGGCATTTATCCACATCGCGGAAGAAGGCAGCCTGACCGCCGCGGCGCGGGTCATGGAATCGTCTTTACCCGCCATGGTGCGCACCCTCGCCAGTCTCGAGAGCCACCTGGGTGTGCGGCTTTTCAACCGCACGACCCGGCGCATCGCGCTCACAGACGAGGGGCGCCGCTACCTGATTTTTTGTGAGCAGGTACTCGCAACGGTGCAGGAGGCCGAGGCATCGGTAAGCCCCCAGATGGGGGAGCCACGCGGCCAGCTCGTCATCACCGCGCCGGTGTTGTTTGGACAGATGTATGTGGCGCCTGCGGTCACCCGATTTGTGCAACGCTACAGCGAGGTGGGTTGCCGGGTGATGCTCCACGACCGGGTGCTCAATCTCCTGGAAGAGGGAATCGACGTGGGCATCCGCATCGGCGAGCTGGAAGACTCTTCACTGGTAGCGCAGAAAGTCTTCGGGATACGCCGCCTGGTGGTCGCCAGCCCGGACTACCTGCGCAAACACGGTGTGCCGGGACATCCGCGCGACCTGCGGTCTGCCAATTGCGTTCGGTTTACCGCGCCGACGGGCCCGTGGTGGACTTTTCACGAAAAGGGGAAAACCTTCACGGTACCTGTCACTGGCAATCTCGAATTCAACAACGCTGCGCCTGCGGTCGAGGCCTGCGTTGCAGGGATGGGTTTTGGCATGTTCATCTCGTACCAGGTCGCCCCCTACGTGCAGCAGAAAAGGCTCACCGTGGTGCTCGACAGTTTTGAGCCGCCGCTGCGTCCGGTCAGCGTGGTTTATCCCCACTCGCGCCTTCTGCCGGCGCGCACGCGGATTTTCATTGAATGGATCAAGGCCGAACTGTTGCAGCTCAATCACGCTGCCCCGCCTCAGCCGCATCGGGAACGATGACCCCCGCCGGGCATGGGCGACGGACCGGTGGTAAGGTCGGCGCCAACTCTTTCCAATGATGGCAACCCATGAAAAATTTCGACTTTGACCTGTTCGTCATAGGCGGTGGCAGCGGCGGCGTGCGCGCTGCACGCATGGCCGCGCAGCGCGGTGCACGCGTGGCGCTGGCCGAGGTGGCGGCCATGGGCGGCACCTGCGTCAACGTCGGTTGCATTCCGAAAAAGTTGTACAGCTACGCGGCACACTATGCCGAAGCCTTTGAAGAATCGCGCGGCTTTGGCTGGACCGGCGAGGCGCCAGTGTTCGACTGGGAGCGGCTCAAGACCAACCGGGCGCTGGAAATCTCGCGCCTGAACGGCGTCTACATCCAGCTGCTGCAGGGCTCGGGCGTCCAGATCATCGAGGGCTGGGCCACACTGGCCGACGCCCACACGGTGGAAGTGGAGGGCCGTCGCTACAGTGCGAAACACATCCTGGTCGCCACCGGCGGCCGGCCCAGCCTGCCGGAGGTGAAAGGCCGCGAGCTCGTCATCACCTCGGACCAGATTTTCGACATCGCTCCTTTTCCCACGCGCCTGCTGGTGGTGGGCGGTGGCTACATCGCCTGCGAATTTTCCTCCATCTTCAACGGCCTGGGGGCGAAAGTCACCCAGCTGTACCGCGGCGCCCAGGTGCTGCGCGGCTTCGACGCGGAAGTGCGTTCCTTCGTGGCCGCGGAAATTGTCAAGACCGGCGTGGACTTGCGGCTGCACGCCGACGTGGCGGCCATCAGCCGGGCGGCGGACGGGCTGCATGTGCAACTGCAGGACGGCAGCAGCACCACGGTGGACGCGGTGCTGTACGCGACGGGCCGCCTGCCGAACGTGGCCGGCCTGGGCCTGGAAAACGCGGGCGTCCCGCTCAACCACCAGGGGGCGATTGAGGTCAACGCGCACTACCAGACGGCGGTGCCGTCCATCTACGCGCTGGGCGACGTGACCGCACGCATCCAGCTGACGCCGGTGGCACTGGGCGAGGCCATGGTGGTGGTTGACCACCTGTTCGGCGCCGCAGCCGGCAAAAAGCCGCGCCACATGAGTTACGACTTCATCCCGACCGCGGTGTTCACCCATCCGAACATTGGCACCGTGGGTTATTCGGAAGCCGATGCGCGCAAGGAATTCGGCAAGGTCAGCATCTACCGCAGCGAGTTCAAGGCGCTCAAGCACACGCTGAGCGGCAGCACAGAACGCACGCTGATGAAGCTGGTGGTGGACGACGCCTCCGACCGTGTGGTCGGACTGCACATGGTGGGCGCCGACGCGGGTGAAGTGGTTCAGGGTTTTGCCGTGGCCATGAAGGCCGGAGCCACCAAGGCCGTTTTCGACAGCACCATCGGCATCCACCCGACGGCGGCGGAGGAGTTTGTCACGATGCGCGAGCCGGTGAAAGAGCCGGCGCGCGGTCCCTGAGCAAGCCGGCGGGCACGCGGTGCCGCGTTCCCGCCGGCAGACTCAAAACGCGCGCACGCCCTGGTGCCAGGCCGCCCGCACAATGGGCATGTCACCGCTCATGCGGACCCGGATCAGGTCCGCGCGCAGGCCGGGGGCCAGTTCTCCGCGGTCTGTCAGGCCGATGGCGCGGGCCGGGTTGCGTGTGACGGTGTTGACGGCCTTGGGCAGGCTCCAGCCGGCCGTATCACGCAGCAGAAAGGCTGACTGCAGCAGGCTGGCGGGCACATAGTCCGACGAAAAAATATCGAGCAGGTCGAGCTGCGCCAGTTCCGCCGCCGACACATTGCCCGAATGCGAGCCGCCCTTGACCAGGTTGGGGCCGCCCATGACGATGCCCATGCCCGCCGCGCGGGCCGCCCGGGCGGCCGCCACAGTGGTCGGAAATTCCGAGATGGCGATGCCTTCCTTGCTGGCCTGCTCGACATGCGCCACTTCCGTGTCATCGTGGCTCGCCACCGGCAGGTCCCGGGCGCGGCTGCCGGCAATGACAGCCGCCCGGTTGGGAATGGCAAAACGCTCCTGATGTGCCCGGCGTTCCTGCACCAGGGTCTCATATTCCGCGTCATTGAAGCTGCCGTAACGCTCGGCATAACGCCGGTACTTGCCGAGGTCGCGCCACTGACGCTGGCCCGGCGTGTGGTCCATCACGCTGACCAGTTCGAGCAGCGAGTCGTCGGCATAGTGTTCGAACACTTCCACGATGTCGGGAGCCGAGACCTCGCAGCGCAGGTGCAGCAGGTGCTCGACCCGCAGCAGGCCTTCGGCGCGGCACTCGTGCAAGGCCTCGATCGACACATGCTGGGTCTGGCTGCGTGTACCGCCCTGGTCCATGTCCCCGATCACCACGGAATCGAGCACTGTCATGATGCCAGCGGCCGCGCACAGCGCGTCATGCATGACCGTGGCGGAGTGGGCGTTCCACAACACGCCCGGACGCGGCACCAGGTGTTTTTCGAGGTTGTCGGTGTGCAACTCGACCAGGCCGGGCAGCAACCAGTCGCCGGCCCAGTCTTCCGCCCCGGTCACCGAGGTGTCACCGCGCTCGACGGATCGGATGAGGCCAGCTTCGACCACCAGACAGCCGGTGAACTCTTCGTCAGCCGTGACAATTCTTGCGTTTTTGATGATTTTCTGCTTCATGGAGATCTTCCGGTTCAGTTTGATTTTCGATAGTTTTCAACATCCAGGCAGCGGCTGGCCACCGCTTCGCGCACTTCGTCGTCATGAAAGATTCCGACCACGGCGGCCCCACGCGCACGCGCCGCATGAATCAACTCCACCACGACGCGGCGGTTGTCGGCGTCCAGCGAGGCGGTTGGTTCGTCGAGCAGCAGCACGGGGTGATTGGCGATCAGGCCATGCGCGATGTTCACACGCTGCTGCTCACCGCCGGAAAAGGTCGCGGGCGGCAGGTGCCACAGACGCTCGTGCAGGTTCAGGCGCGCCAGCCACTGTGCGGCCTGGTCGCGCGCCTCGTCTGCGGCCACGCCGAGGCGCCGCAGCGGCTCGGCCACGATGTCCAGCGTCGAGACCCGTGGAATCACGCGCAGGAATTGCGACACATAACCGAGCGTGCGGCGGCGCACATCCAGCACCTCCCGCGGTGGTGCCGCGGACAGGCTGATCCACTGCGCCTGGTGGCGGATGCGCACCTCCCCGCTGCTGGCGCTGTAATTGCCGTACAGGCAACGCAGCAAGGAACTTTTTCCGCTGCCGGAATGGCCGGTCAAGGCCAGGCACTCACCGGAGGCGACGCTCAGGCTGATGCCGGAAAAAACAGGCAGCGCGATGCCGCCTCGCGCGTGCAGGGTGAAGGTCTTGGAGAGATCGCTGGTTTCTAGGACAGATGTCATGGTGATGTTCGGGTGGCGAATCAGGGGGTGAGAACGGAAGACACCAGCAGCTGGGTGTAGGGATGCTGCGGGTCGTCGAGCACACGGTCGGTCAGGCCCTGCTCGACCACGCAGCCGTCTTTCATGACCAGCATGCGGTGCGCCAGCAGGCGCGCCACCGCGAGGTCATGCGTGACAATCACGGCCGCCAGGTGGAGCTGGTCCACCAGTTCGCGCAGCAGATCAAGGAGCCGCGCCTGCACCGAGACATCCAGCCCGGTGGTCGGCTCGTCCATGAAGACCAGCCGCGGATGGGTCACCAGGTTGCGCGCAATCTGCAGGCGCTGCTGCATGCCGCCCGAGTAGGTGCCGGGCAGGTCGTCGATGCGGTCCACATCGAGTTCGACCCGTTCCATCCAGCTCAGGGCCTCGCCGCGCAGCTTGCCGTAATGGCGCGCCCCCAGGGCCATCATGCGTTCGCCGATGTTGGCGCCGCCGGAAACATTCATGCGCAGGCCGTCGCGCGCATGCTGCTCGACAAAACCCCAGTCGGTGCGGGCCAGCCAGCGCAGCCGCGCCTCGGACAGCCCGGCCAGATCCACCAGCCCGGACGCACCGCGTGCTGCGGCAACGCCGCTGCCGGCCTCCTCCCGCAGGTCGTAATGGACCGACCCTTCGTCACACGCCAGGCGGGATGCCAGCAAACGCAGCAGCGTGGACTTGCCGGAGCCGGATTCACCGACGACCGCCAGCACCTCGCCGGGGTAGAGGTCAAAACTCACACCGCGGCAGGCCCAGCGCAGGCGCTGGCCCTGCATGAACTGCTTGCCGGCGTCGCGTACGGACAGGAGGAGATCGTCGCTCATTGCGCGCCCCCCACTGCCTGGCGCGCCAGCGCGTCCGGCATCTGTACGGCCTGCTGCAGGCCCACATGCCCGGCCTCACGGCGTCCGCTGCAGAAGTCACTGTCCGAACAGACAAACAGGCGGCTTCCTTCGTCATCCACAATCATCTCGTCGAGAAAACTCTCCGCCGCGCCACACAGGGCGCAGGCGTGCTCCCAGCGCTGCACTTCAAACGGGTGGTCTTCAAAATCCAGGCTGCGCACAGCGGTGTAAGGCGGGATGGCGTAAATGCGTTTCTCCCGCCCTGCGCCGAACAGCTGCAGGGCCGGGTTCATGTGCATCTTGGGGTTGTCGAACTTCGGTATCGGCGAAGGAGAGGTCAGGTAGCGCTCGTTGACCAGCACCGGATAATCGTAGGTCTTGGAGATCGCGCCGAGCTGGGCGATGTCCTCGTAGAGCTTGACGTTCATCAGCCCGTATTCTCCCAGCGCATGCATGGTGATGGTTTCGAGGCGGCGCGGCTCCAGCCGGAACAGCGGCTCCGGCATGGGCACCTGGTAAACAATGGTTTGCGCTTCAGTCAAGGCGGCTTCCGGAATGCGGTGCCGCGTCTGGATGATGGTGGCCTTGGCGGTTTTTTCCGTCGTCGGCACACCGGTGGTGCGTGCGAAAAAACGGCGGATGTTGACCGCATTGGTGGTGTCGTCGGCCCCCTGGTCAATCACCTTGAGCACATCCGTTCGGCCGATGATGCTGGCCGTGACCTGAACGCCACCGGTACCCCAACCGTAGGCGAAGGGCATTTCACGCGAGCCGAAAGGCACCTGGTAACCCGGAATGGCGACCGCCTTGAGCATGGCGCGGCGGATCATTTTTTTGGTGCGTTCGTCAAGAAATCCGAAGTTGTAATGTTCGTCCATCATGCTGCTTTCTGTATCGCCGGTTCGGGGTGAGGGGCCGGGGCTCGATGGCCCGGGTCTGCGTTTTTTTCGTCCTGCCCCTGCTGCGCGTGGGCAGCCCGCAGCCGGCGCACCAGTTCCAGCTCGGACTGGAAGTCCACGTAATGCGGCAGCTTCAGATGCTGCACAAAGCCGGAGGCCTCCAGGCTGTCGGCATGGGACAACACAAACTCTTCGTCCTGCGCCGGCGCCACGGCCAGCTCGCCCAATTCGCGGGCACGCAGTGCGCGATCGACCAGCGCCATGGCCATGCTTTTGCGCTCAGCACCGCCAAAGGCCAGCCCATAACCCTGGGTGAACTGCGGCGGCACCTCGCGGTTGCCGGCAAACTGGTTGATCATCTGGCACTCGGTGACTTCCACCTCACCGATATCTATCTCGAAGCCCAGCTCGTCGGCCAGAATTTCCACCGACACCGT
Source organism: Polaromonas sp. (assembly GCF_029945895.1). GTDB lineage: Bacteria > Pseudomonadota > Gammaproteobacteria > Burkholderiales > Burkholderiaceae_C > Polaromonas. The sequence goes on from NZ_JAQSDL010000043.1 coordinate 211,615, forward strand.
ACCGCGCCGGATCTCACCGGCAAAGGGATGGGCATTGGCATACCCGCGCTGGGTGGAGTACCCCAGGCCCAGCAGCCAGCCCTCGTCGCCGCGCGCCAGGGCCTGCAGGCGCAGCGGCCGGTCCGCAGGAAACATCAGGGGCTCACGCGTCAGGTCTCCCGGCTCGCTGTCTGCGACGGGTCGCGGTGTCTCCATCAGGCCTTCACGCGCCATCAGTTCATTGACACGCGGCATGCTGGCCGGCAAGGGCTGCGCCACGGGCTGCGGCGCTGCCGGGCCCTGCGCGCTGTCACCTTCGGCCAGCAAGGCGAAGTCAAGCAGGCGCTGGGTGTAGTCGTAGGTGGCGCCCAGCACCTGGCCCCCGGGCACATCCTTGAAAGTGGCCGAGACGCGACGCGTCAGCTTCATCTGTGCCGTGTCCAGCGGCAAGCTGTAGCCGAAACGCGGCAGCGTGGTGCGGTAGGCACGCAGGAGAAAAATCGCCTCGATCAGGTCGCCACTGGCCTGCTTGATCGCGAGGGCGGCCAGTTCGGGGTCGTACAGGGAGCCTTCGGACATGACGCGATCCACTGCCAGCGACAGCTGCGTGCGGATCTGCGCCACCGACAGTTCCGGTAACGAGAGATCACCGCGGCGCTGCGCGGCAAGCAGCTGCCAGGAGTTCTCGATCGCGGCGGTACCGCCCTTGACTGCTACATACATGGTCGAGACTCCTGCCGAACTGCCTCAAGGGCGGCCTGCGCCCCCTCGTGGGGCAGCGAAAAAATGTGAGCGAGGGGGTTCATGTGACTCCTTCCAGACGGCGTACGCGGGTCGTGCGCGGCAGCCCCAGCGCCAGGCCTGCACAGGTAAAAACAATGTCCACCCCTTGCGGAAACGCGGCATGGTTGGCCTGCCACTGCGTCCAGAAGGGGTCGGGCAGGCCGGCAATACGCACCGTCTGCATGTCCTGGATGCCGGGACCGCGCCACTCGACGGCCGGGCCGCCGTCCAGCGAGGGGACTTCCACCAGCAAGGTGGCCGAGCGTTCGGGCGCCTGCGCCGAGCCTGGCGCAAAGCTGTCTAGCGGCGGCATGGCCTCCGCATCAACCAGCACGGCAAAGGTGGCCTCCTGCGGTGCGGCAGCCCGACCCGCCCCCGTGTGAAACCGCAGCCAGTCCGGAGCGGCCCCCTCAGCGCGTTGCCACCATACCGGGGTGTCGTCATCGGTCAGAGCAAGCAGCAGATGCGCCATGGCCGGGCCCAGAGTCAGGCCCTGGACCTGGGCGCCTAGCACGAAAGGCCGGCCCGGCCGCGACAGCGCATCGAGCACGCGGCGAAAGGCGGTTTGCGCGTCATGCACCGGATCAGCGAAACCGGCACTCATCAGAGGGGCCTGCTTCATGCCTGGCCCCGCACAAAGGTGAAAAATTCAACTTTCGATGCCGCCGCGGCGCGGCTGGTCGCGTCCTGCTGTGCGGCCTGTTGCCTGGCCAGCGGCTCAAGCACCTCGCGCATGAGGTCCGCGTGGCGTGCGGGGTCCTGCAGGAGTGCATCAAGCACGGCAATCAGTTCGGCCTTGCGGCGGTCGCGCCCCAGCGCGTAACCCACGCCGAGCGCGCCCGAACCGACGCGCAGGGCACAACGCGTCACACTGGCCTCCCCGAGGTTGAAGGCGTCGCCGGTGCCCCCGACCCGGCCGCGCAACATGACCATGCCAGATTCGGCAGGGCGGACATGCGCCAGCGGCGGCACGACGCCCAGGAGCGACCACGCCTTTTCAAGTTCGGGCCGGCTGGCACGTGCCAGCACGGCCAGCCAGCGCCTGCGGGATTTGTGGTTTGGGTTGATTGACTCGTTTGTCATACAGATGTCTAAATCAGTCACTAGAGTTGGGTGTGTCAGTAAAAACAACCACAAGGGTTGCAGCAAGACCCTAGTTCAACCGGACAACATGACCAAATGATGACAAGCGAACGCCCTCTTTCCAGCGCGCCCGGCCGGCGCAGCGGTGTGGCTGTGTGGAAGCAGATTGCCGACACACTGGGCACCGAAATCCGTGACCGCGCCTTCACGGCAACCGGACGCCTGCCCAGTGAAAACGAACTCTCCACACGTTTCGGCGTGAACCGCCACACGCTGCGTCAGGCAGTCGCGACGCTGCAGGTCGATGGTCTGGTGCGGATCGAACCGGGCCGCGGCACCTTTGTCCAGCACGAGCTGCTCGATTACGTGTTGTCGCGCCGTACGCGCTTCAGCGAAAACCTCCAGCGCCAGGGGCTGTTGCCGAGCAAACAGCTGCTTACCGCCCGGGAAATGCCCGCGCCCGAGCGTGCGGCGCAGGAACTCAGGCTGGACCGGGGCGGCAAGGTGCTGATGGTGGAAATGCTCGATGAGGCCAATGAACAGCCGATCGCGCTGGCCACGGCCTACTATCCCGCCGGGCGATTCGCGGGGCTGCTCGACATGCTGGGGCGCGGCACCTGCACCACCGACATCCTGCGGCACTTTGGTGTCGAAGACTACGTCCGCGCCGAAAGCCGCGTCACCACCCAGATGCCGTCTGCTGAAACCGCACGGCTGCTGAAGCAGGCGCTGACGCGGCCGGTGCTGTGTGTCGAATGCCTGGACGTCGACATGGCCGGCGTCCCGATCAAGTACGGAGAAACCGTGTTCTGTGGCGACCGGGTCCAGCTGGTGATCAATGCAGGAAATGAAACGGGAGCGGTCGCATGAGCGCGCGTTACGCCATTTATTTCGCCCCGGACCGGCATTCGCCATGGTGGACGTTTGGCGCGCACTGGCTGGGCCGCAACGAACACGACAACACAGCGCTGGCCCAACCCTTGCCGGAAGGATTGTCACCCGCGGAGTTTGCCGGCATCACCGCTGAGCCGCGGCGTTACGGGTTCCACGCCACCCTGAAAGCGCCGTTCCGGCTGTCTTCCGCGCACGACGAATCCGATCTGGTGGCGCGCCTCGGCAGGCTGGCACAGACACTGGCCCCCGTGCCGCTGGGCTCGCTGCATGTCGCAGCACTGGGCAACTTCTTGGCCCTCGTTCCGACAACTGAACCCGAGGGCCTGCAAGCGCTGGCCGCGGCCTGCGTGACCGGACTGGACGACTTGCGCGCCCCTCCCGAAGCGGGGGAACTGGCCCGCCGGCGCGCCGCCCCGCTGGATGCCCGCGAGACCGAGCTGCTGGACCGTTATGGCTACCCCTACGTGATGGACAGGTTTCGTCTGCATCTGACATTGACCGGCCCCGTCGATGCGCCCCTTGCACGGCAGGTCTGCCAGGCGGTCGCCGCAGACGTGGACCGCCTCAACACCCAGGCCCCCCTGGTGCTGGACCGGCTCTGCCTGTTCGTCGAACGAAGCCCGGGAACGCCGTTTCAGCGTGTCATGGATGTCAGGCTGGGGTCATGAGCGGCCTTTGGGTGTTTGTCTGCGGACCGTCCGGCTCCGGCAAGGACAGCGTGATGGATGCAGCACGCCGGTCGCTCGGCGCCCGGTCCGACATCGTGTTTGCGCGCCGCATGGTGACGCGCCCCATGCAGCCGGGCTCCGACCACGACCCGGTGACGGCGTCCAGGTTTGCGCAACTTCTGCAGTCGGACGGCCTCTGCTGGCACTGGCAGGCCCACGGGTTCTGCTATGGCATTGCCAGCTCTTACGCCGATGCAGTCAGGGCCGGATGCCTCGTGATCGTCAACGGCTCGCGTGCACATGTCAACAGTTTGCCGCTTTCACCTGATCTGCGGGTGGTCCGGATCAGCACCGACCCGGGCCGTCTGGCCGTCCGCCTGGCACAGCGGGGGCGCGACAGCGACGCGGCCGTTGCAGAGAGACTGGCGCGCAACGCTACTTTTTCCGGCATGGCCGCCGACTGCGTGATCGTCAACGATGGAGAGTTGCAAATTGCCGGCCAACGCCTGGCGGACTACCTGACCGCGTCAGCCAGGCCGGCAGAGGCGGCCTGTTCCAGAACATCGAGGTAGTGATCCCAGCCGGGCGGTGTCGCCGCCGGGTCCTTGGCGTGGTCGTCCCAGCGCCGCAGCGCCACCGCATCGGCGGCAAAGGCCTGTGCCATGAAGGTGGCGGCTTCCTCTCCGGAAAACGGGCCGCCCTGCAATGCGAGGCTGCGCTGCGACGCCGGTGACAGGCTGGCGTGGTAGGCGCTGTCCGCCTGACAAAGATACCGCTTGGCGTCCACATGCATGCGAATGGGTTCGAGCACAGCGTCCGTAAAAACACCACGCAAAAACGGCAGCGCCATGAACTGGTGCAGGTCATCAACGCCTGACTGCTTCGCCGGTTCCCGCTGGACAAGCAAATGACCGAGGTCGTGCAGCAGGGCGGCCGCCACCAGTTCGGAGGATGCGCCCGACCGCTTGGCCAGATGGGCACATTGCAGCGCATGCTGCAACTGGTTGATTGCCTCGCCGCCGTACTGCACGGCGCCCCGCTCCTGAAACAGCGCGGTGATCTCTTCAACTTTCAATGCCATGGCGGCTCCCAGGGCCTGTTCACTCCCTTGACGGAAGTGTGCACAGGCGTTAACTAAACCAGCGCTTTACGAATACGCGCCGAAATCAGGTCGATCACACTGACGGTGACCACGATGATGATCATCACGGCGCAGGTCTCTGCGTATTGAAAGCCGCGGATGATCTCCCACAACACCACACCGATGCCGCCGGCGCCCACCATGCCCACCACCGAAGCCGAGCGCACATTCGACTCAAAGCGGTACAGCGTGTAGGAGATCCACAACGGCAACACCTGCGGAATCACACCGTAGAAAATCTCCTCCAGCGCATGGGCACCGGTGGCGCGTATGCCTTCGACAGGTTGCGGATCAATCGACTCCACCGCTTCCGAAAACAGCTTGGCCAGAATGCCGGTGGTGTGAATCCACAGTGCCAGCACACCGGCAAACGGCCCCAGGCCCACAGCCACGATGAACAGCATGGCAAACACCATCTCGTTGATGGCGCGTGCCGCATCCATCAGCCGGCGCACCGGCTGACGCACCCAGAGCGGGGCAATGTTGGCCGAAGACAGCAGGGCCAGCGGCACCGCACAGACCACGGCCAGCGCCGTTCCCCACAGCGCGATCTGCACGGTGATCACCATCTCGGCGAGGTAGATGCGCCACTGGCTGAAGTCGGGCGGGAAGAAGCTGGCCGCGTATTCGGCCATGTTGCCCGAATCGCGCAGCAGATCCAGCGGGCGCATGTCGGCACCCTTCCAGGACAGGGCCAGCAGTGCAAGCAACACGCCCCAGGCCATCAGGCCCAGCAAACTGGCGCGCGGCACCTGCAGCGGCGCCGGCGGCACCGGGATGGATAGGTGGACTGGGGTCGTCACAGCCGGCCTCAGTTCCTGGACAGCTCGGCGAGCCGGCGGTCGATTTCCGCGACCTTGGCTTGCTTCTCCGTGGCCGGGAGCGTCGCATCGGCTTCGAACTTGTTGCGCTCCTTGAACAGCTCAAGCTGGCGGATCGGGATCAACTGGGCATTGGTAGAGGGTTTGAAAGCCGACAGCTTGGAGATCTTCATCAGCACATCCTTTTCCTGCTGGCCACCTTTGCCGTAGCTGTAGAAAAAGTCCTTGAGCTTCTGTTTTGTGGCTTCAGGCAGGTCCTTGCGCATCACCAGCGGGTCCAGCGGGATGAGGGGCGAAGTCCAGACCACGCGGATCTCCTTGAACTTCTCGGGCATGCGGTCCTTGATCTTGTCCAGCGCCTCACTGTTGGTCACGGCCACATCGACCTGCTTGTTGATGGCGGCCAGTGCATTGGTTTCGTGGTTGGCACTGCGGGTGACCCTGAAGGCCGTTTTTGCGTCGATCTTGTTTTTCGCAAAGACGTAGTAACCAGGGACCAGGAAGCCGGAGGTCGAGTTGGGATCCCCGTTGCCGAATGACAGGTTTTTGGCGTTCTGGAGCACATCGTCCAGCGTCTTGAGCGGGCTGTCCTTGTTCACCACAAAGTGAGAGTAGTAGCCCTGCGTGCCGTCCGCATTGACCATCTGGGCAAACACCTCGCCGCCGGCGCGGTCCACTGCCTCCATGGCCGACTTGTTGCCGTACCATGCCAGATGCACCTTGCCGAAGCGCATGCCTTCGATGATGCCGGCATAGTCCGGCGCGAAGAAAGCGTTGACCTTGTAACCGGTCCTTTTCGCCATGTCTTCCAGCAGGGGCTGCCAGTCCGACTTCAGGTTCTGCGACGACTCGGTCGAAATGATGCCGAAATTGATTTCCTTCAGGTCCTGGGCATGGACGGGCGCCAGGGCGACCAGCGCCGTGGCGGCCAGTCCGGTCAACAGTTTTTTGATCATGGTGATTTCCTTGGGAGGGTGGGTGAAAAGGATGAACTCAGGCAGCCTGCGCCATCGGTGTTGGCCAGGCGAGGTGGGGAACGGGTTTGACCTTGTCTTCCAGGCTGGAAATGGCATCGCCCAGGGACAGGATGTCGTCGGCTTCGGCGCCGTACAGGTCGCGCAACACGGCGGGCGTCAGACCGACCGAAGGGCCGTCGTACACCACCTTGCCCTGGTGCAGGGCGATGGTGCGGGCGCAGTACTTCATGGCCACATTGACCTGGTGCAACGACACCACCACGGTGCACCGGTCTTCGCGGTTCACGCGGGCCAGGATGTCCATGACCTTGCGCGAGGATTCCGGATCCAGCGAGGCAATCGGCTCGTCGGCCAGCACCACTTTGGCGCCCTGCACCATGGCCCGCGCAATCGCGGCACGCTGCTGCTGGCCGCCCGACAACGTGGACGCACGCTGTGCACAACATTCGGCAATACCGACGCGGCGCAAGGCTTCGATGCCCCTGGCCTTCTCTTCAGGCGTGAACCAGCGGATCAGGCTGCGCCACATCGGCACCTTGTGCAGGGTGCCGGCCAGCACGTTGACAATCACCGGCAAACGGCCGACCAGGTTGAACTGCTGGAAGACAAAACCAATGCCCGAGCGCACGGAACGGATGTTCGACGCGATTTTCCCGTTGCGCTGCACAGTCCTTCCGTGGATCACGATGGACCCTTCCCCGGATGCGTCGCCGGCCATCAGCCCGGCCATGTGCCGCAACAAGGTGGACTTGCCGGAGCCGGAAGCTCCGATCAGCGCAACCATTTCGCCGGGCGCAATACTCAGGTCGATCTGTTGCAGGGCCTTGCGGCCATTGCCAAATGTCTTGTTCAGGGTGTTGATCCGGATGGCAGCGTCCATGGTCTCTCCAAGTGGTGTTGCCGTTGAATCTAGGGTCGCAATGTGTCGGTTTCGTGTCAGCAGCCGCCAAAAACCTCGTTTCGGGGAGCGGGGCACAATAAGCCCATGCCTTACCTGCCCGCCTTCATCGCGCCCACCCGTTACACCGACCCAGCGGCCGCGCTGGCCCAGGTTCGCCTGATTTATGACCAGCAGATCACTCACCTGCGGGATGCCATGCACCGTTACGTGGCCGGCGAAACCCTGCCCGGCCACGTGCGAGCCTGTTACCCCTTTGTGCGGTTGCACACCGAAACCGTGGCCCGCGCGATTCTGGAGACCCCCGACATCTCCCAGCTCAGTTATGGGTTTGTCGCCGGACCCGGCCGTTTTGAAACCACGCTGACACGCCCCGACCTCTATGGAAACTACTTCCTGGAACAGTTCAGCCTGCTGATGCAGAACCATTCGGTGGAAATCGAGGTGGGCACCAGCACCCAGCCCATTCCCGTGCACTTCTCGTTTGCCGAACACGACCACATCGAAGGCAACCTGAGCGCCGACCGGCGCATGCTGATGCGCGACGTGTTCGACCTGCCCGACCTGGCTGCCATGGACGACGGCATCGCCAACGGCACCTACGAACCCCGGCCGGGCGAGCCGCAGCCACTGGCGCTGTTCACGGCGGCGCGTGTCGACTATTCGCTGCAGCGGCTGCGCCACTACACCGGCACCTCGCCTGACTGGTTCCAGAACTTCGTGCTGTACACCAACTACCAGTTCTACATCGACGAGTTCGTGCGCCTGGGCCACGCGGAGATGGCCAAACCCGACAGTGAGTACATCGCCTTCGTCGAGCCGGGCAACGTCGTGACCCGGCGCACCGGACTGCCGCCCCTTGCCGGCGACGAGCTGGGCATGGCGCCGCCGCGCCTGCCGCAGATGCCCGCCTACCACCTGATGCGCGCCGACCGCAGCGGCATCACCATGGTCAACATCGGCGTCGGGCCGGCCAATGCCAAAAACATCACCGACCACATTGCCGTGCTGCGCCCGCATGCCTGGATCATGCTCGGCCACTGCGCCGGCCTGCGCAACAGCCAGCAGCTCGGCGACTACGTGCTGGCGCACGGCTATGTGCGGGAGGACCATGTGCTGGACGAAGAGCTGCCGCTGTGGGTGCCGATCCCGGCGCTGGCCGAAATCCAGGTGGCGCTGGAGCGGGCGGTCAAGGACGTGACCCGGCTGGAAGGGCCGGACCTCAAGCGCATCATGCGCACCGGCACGGTGGCGTCCACCGATAACCGCAACTGGGAACTGCTGCCCGGCAACCAGCCGCAACGCCGTTTCAGCCAGAGCCGGGCGGTCGCGCTGGACATGGAAAGCGCCACGATTGCGGCCAACGGCTTTCGCTTCCGCGTGCCCTACGGCACCTTGCTGTGTGTCAGCGACAAGCCGCTGCACGGCGAGATCAAGCTGCCCGGCATGGCCAACCATTTCTACCGCGAGCGGGTCGACCAGCACCTGCGCATCGGCATGCGCGCCATCGAGCTGCTGCGCGAGCAGGGCAGCAGCCAGCTGCACAGCCGCAAGCTGCGCAGTTTTTCAGAGGTGGCGTTTCAGTAGATCAACGGTCATTCGCAAATGCTATCAACTTGGTAGCTGCTTGCGCTCGCTGCTAAAGGGCTGAAGGCTCAAATGGCTTTGTTTTTTTCGGAGCTTCCCAGTTCAGCACGCATCAACGGCAAGTGCTGCGGATACTCACGCTGCATGAAATCGACCAGTCCCTCGCGTACATGGCAGCGCAGATCCCAGTTGCGGCCGGAACTGGCCGAAGTCACCAGCAGGCGCAGTTGCATGGCCCCCTCCCCCGCTTCGGTCACCTGCAGCTTGCACAGGCGCTGGTCCCAGTCGGGTGAGGCTTCGCACAGACGCTGCGCTTCGGTGCGCAGGGGCGCCATCGGCATGCGGTAGTCCACCCACAGGAAAACCGTGCCGATGATGCTGGCGCTTTTGCGGGTCCAGTTCTGGAAAGGATGCTCGATGAACCACTGCAGGGGAATGATGAGCCGGCGCTCGTCCCAGATCTTGAGCACCACATAGGTCCCGGTGATTTCCTCGACGCGGCCCCACTCGCCCTCCACGATCAGGACGTCGTCAAGCCGGATGGGTTGCGCCAGCGCAATCTGCAGCCCGGCAATCAGGTTGCTGAAGATCGGCCGCGCGGCAATTCCGACCACCAGGCCCACCACGCCCGCCGACGCCAGCAGGCTGGTACCGAATTGCCGTGCTCCAGGGAAGGTCATCAGCATCAGGGCCAGCCCGGCCAGCAGGATGGTGAACATCGCGATTCGGGCCAGCATGCGGGTCTGGGTGTGAATGCGGCGCGCGTGCAGGTTGTCTTCGACATCGACCGGGTGCAGGCTGGTGACACCGTGCGCCACACCGCGAACGGCACGCAGGCCCAGCCAGGTCAATGCGGTGAGCAGCAGCAGGGCATTGGCGTGGCGCACGCCGCCCATCAGCGCAAGGTCCTCGGGCGCGCCCTGCCAGACAGCCTGCAGGGCGATCAGCGGCAGCAGCAGCTGGGCTGGCGCCCTGCAGTGACGGACCACCTCCGCAGCGACCGGCATGGAACGTGTCAGTCGCAGCAGCACGGCCAGGCCCACACGGTGCACCAGCAGGGCCAGCACCACGGCAATGCCCGCCACCAGAAGAAGCCGCAGCGACGAATCGTCCGCCCAGGCCAGCATTTCCATCAGTTCCGGGTATTTCACAGACGGTCTCGTCAAGCCATGCGGGGCTTGACCCGCGAAGCGGCCAGCTTGGCATGAGCCCGCGCTGTCTCCACATCGTCATCAAAGGCCAGAACGACGCCCATGCGGCGCTTGACAAAACTCTCCGGCTTGCCGAACAGGCGGATGTCCGTGTTGGGCACCCGCAAGGCGTCGGCCACACCGTCGAACACAATGCCCTGGGCATCCACGCCGCCGTAGATCACGGCACTGGCACCCGGGGTCTTGAGCGCGGTGTTGACCGGCAGGCCGAGGATGGCGCGGGCGTGCAGCTCGAACTCGTTTTGCCACTGCGTGCACATCGTCACCATGCCGGTGTCATGGGGCCTCGGGCTGACCTCGCTGAACCAGACCTCGTCGCCCTTGACAAACAGCTCGACGCCAAACAGGCCCAGGCCGCCCGGCTTGCCGTCATGGCCCAGCCCCAGGTTGTCGGTCACCGCCTTGCAGATGTCGCGGCTTTTCTGCAGGGCCACGGAGGCCATGGGCTGTGGCTGCCAGCTTTCCACATAGTCGCCGCTGACCTGTACATGGCCGATGGGCTCGCAGAAATGGGTTTCGATGTTTCCATTCGCGCCCATCGCACGCACCGTGAGCTGGGTGATCTCGTAGTCGAAGTCGATAAAACCTTCGACAATCACCCGGCCATGACTGACGCGGCCGCCGGCCATGGCGTGGTCCCAGGCGGTCTTGACGTCGGCGGGGCCGGAAATCTTGCTCTGGCCCTTGCCGGAAGAACTCATCACCGGCTTCACGACGCAGGGGTAACCGATCTTCGTGTCGATGGCCGCCTGTAACTCGGCCAGTGAATCGCAGAACACGTACGGGCTGGTCGGCAGGCCCAGGGTTTCAGCGGCGAGCCGGCGAATACCCTCGCGGTCCATGGTCAGCCGGGCGGCACGCGCGGTCGGCACCACACGCACCACACCGGCGGCTTCGAGTTCTTCCAGCATGGGCGTGGCAATCGCCTCGATTTCAGGAACCACCAGGTGCGGCATTTCCTTTTCTATCAATGCCTTGAGCTGGGCCGGGTCGCTCATGGTGATGGTGCGAGCATGGTGCGCGACCTGCTGGCCCGGGGCGTTGTCATACCGGTCGGTGGCGATGGTCTCCACGCCCAGGCGCTGCAGCGCGATCAGCACCTCCTTGCCAAGCTCGCCAGAGCCGAGCAGCATGACTTTGGTTGCGTGGGGGGACAGGGGGGTACCGAAGGTGGTCATGGGAAGTGCAGAAGGTAGAGGGGTAGGAGGCCAGGTTGCCATGCAAACGCGCCGGGGAGCGAAGCGCTGTAACCAACACTTTACTTCACCCGGAAAAACGCCCTGCTCCGGGTACGGTCCGCCTCGGCAGATGGCCCTACGAAATACGGACGAGCAGGTTCTGGATGAAAATCGTTCGCATTGACGCCCCTTCTTCAGAAAGCCTTTCTTGACCCATCCCATTTCACCCCTCACACGCGCACAGGAAGAGTCCAGCCCTGCGCCTGTTCGCAAACGCCGTCCGCCGCGCCGCGTGGAAGTCAGCCGCATCACCGTCCTGAGCCCGGCCATGCGCCGCATCACGCTCAAGGGCGCAGAGCTCGAGGGCTTCGCCCCGGCCGGACCCGCCAGCTATATCAAGCTCATCTTCCCGGAGCCGGGGCAAACCGAGCCGACCCGACCTTTGCCGGACGGCCCGCGCGCCGTATCCATGCGCACCTACACGCCGCTGGCGGTGCGGCCGGAGGCGCTGGAAGTTGATGTCGATTTTGTGCTGCATGGCGAAGGCCCGGCGTCGACCTGGGCAGCCCAGGCCACCGTCGGCCAGGTGCTGTTCCTGATGGGGCCCGGACCCGGTTATGCCGTGGACACCGCCGCCACGCAGCACCTGCTGATCGCGGACGACAGCGCGCTGCCGGCGGTCGAGACCATACTGGCCGCGCTGCCCGCCAGCGCCCGCGCACAAGTGCTGCTGGAAGTCATCAGTGATGCCGAGCAGCGGCCGCTGCACAGTGCGGCGCCGCTGGACGTGGTCTGGCTGGCGCGCGGCACCGACCACCGGGCGGCCGGACAAGCCCTGGAAAAGGCGCTGCATGCGGTTGCGCCGATAGGGCCCGGCACCCGTGTTTACCTGGCCTGTGAGGCCGCTGCGATGCGTCGCGTTCGCCAGTTGCTGATCACGGATCTGGGCGTGAACCGCAACCACATCGTGGGCCGGGGCTACTGGAAACTGGACGTGGTCAACCACCCCGACCACGACTACGGCGACGACGCCTGAGTCCAGGCCCTCCAGGCTGCCGCACAACGCGGCAGAAGCCCGCTGTCGATAGGCAACAATAGCCGCATGAATTCTCCCCTTCTCCAGATCCGGGGCCTGACCAAACACTACGGCAGCGCCGTGGTGGTCAATGACCTGTCCTTCGAGATTGCGCCCGGTGAATGTCTGGGCGTGATCGGGCCCAACGGCGCCGGAAAAACCACCACCCTCCGCATGTGTCTGGGCCTGACAGCGCCGGACAGCGGCGACATCACCTATTTTGCGGGCGCTCAGGACCGCGGTTTGCGCATGCCCGGCGACGCGCTGGCCATCAAGGCCAGGCTGGGCGTGGTCAGCCAGTTCGATACGCTGGACCCGGACTTCAGCTGCGCTGAAAACCTGCAGGTCTATGGCCGCTATTTCGGCATGAAAGCGGCGCAGGTGCGCGCCCGTGTGCCGGCGCTGCTGGAATTTGCCTCGTTGTCACACAAGGCGACCAGCAAGCCCGGCGAACTGTCGGGCGGCATGAAGCGGCGCCTGAGCCTGGCGCGCGCCCTCGTCAACGACCCGAGCCTGCTGCTGCTCGACGAACCCACCACCGGGCTGGACCCGCAGGCACGGCACCTGATGTGGGAGCGGCTGCAACTGTTGCTGCACCAGGGAAAGTCGATTCTGCTGACCACCCACTTCATGGACGAGGCCGAGCGCCTGTGCTCGCGCCTGCTGGTGCTGGACCACGGCAAAAAAATCGCCGAAGGCAAGCCGCGCGAGCTGATCGCACAGCATCTGGAACCCGACGTGGTCGAGGTGTATGGGGTCGGCGCGCTGGAGCTGGCCCGGTCGCCCGGCCATGCCGGGCTGCGCGCGCTGGCCGCACGGGTGGAAGTCAGCGGCGAAACCGTGTTTTTCTATACCCAGGATGCGCGCCCGCTGCTGGACAGCCTGGCGGCCCACGGCAGTTTGCGCACCCTGCATCGACCCGCCAACCTGGAGGACCTGTTCCTCAAACTGACCGGCCGCCAGATCAGGGAGGAAGGATGACTCCCCCCCGTAGCGGCCTGCGAAAAGCCCGGCACCCCTGCCGGAGGCAGGGGCCCTTCAGAGCGTCCAAGCCTGCGCAGGCAGACTTGGAGCCGCGCTCCTCAGCCCCTCGAGGGGGCGCCACCTGCGGCTTGGCAAAGCCGGTTCCGCGATGGCCCTGGAACAGACATCCATGAAAACCTCTTCTCCCTCCTCTCCTCCTTCCATATGGCGCGCGCCGGACCTGTCGGCGCGCTGGTGGCCCGTCTTCATGCGCAACCTGCTGGTCTGGCGCAAGCTGGCCATTCCCAGCCTGGTCGGCAACATAGCCGAGCCGCTGATGTGGCTGGTGGCTTTTGGCTACGGCATGGGCGCACTGGTGGGCGAAATCAACGTGGGCGGCGACGGCGCGGTCAAGGTGCCTTACATCCTGTTCCTGGCCAGTGGCTCGATCTGCATGAGCGCCATGAACGCCGCCAGCTTCGAGGCGCTGTATTCCGCGTTCTCCCGCATGCATGTGCAGAAAACCTGGGACGGCATCATGAATGCCCCCATCAGCCTGGACAGCGTGCTGCTGGCCGAAATGCTCTGGGCCGCCTTCAAGGCGCTGTTCACCGTGACCGCCATCCTCGGCGTGATGCTGGCCCTGGGCATCAGCCACAGCCCCAAGCTGCTGCTGGCCTGGCCGATCCTGCTGCTGGTCGGCATGATGTTTTCTTGCATTGCGCTGATCTTCAACGCGCTGGCCAAGGGCTACGACTTCTTCACCTACTATTTCACGCTGGTGCTGACACCCATGATGTTCCTGAGCGGCATCTTTTTCCCGCGTGAGCAGTTGCCGCCCCTGGTGCGAATCATCTCCGACTGGCTGCCGCTGACCAACGCGGTGGAGATCATCCGCCCGATGTTCATGGACCAGTGGCCGGCGTCGCCGTGGCGCCACGGGCTGGTGCTGGTGGGTTACACCTTGGCGGGTTTCTGGGTGGCGCTGGCGCTGACACGCCGGCGGTTCCGGGCATGAGAGCGCACTTTCACCCCAACTATTGATCGTTTTCGGCCTTCAGCCCTGATCCGACGGTCGCTATCAGCTATTGAATTCATAGCAAGTCGTTGACCCGTCAGGCTGTTCAGCTTGCGCGGGCTAACGCCTAACCGCCGGTCGGCAGTGCAAAACGCGCCGTGAGTTCACCCAGGTTCAGTTCTGCCAGCACCTCTTGCAGCCGCGCCTGCGCCTGACGGGTTTTCGCGCCGTTTGGCGATGGCGGCCGGCTGGCAATGATGAGCTCGTTTTTCATCGAATGCTCCCAGCCCACCAGCTCGGTCACCGTGACGTCGTAGCCATGGGCTTCGAGTTGCAGGCAGCGCAGCACATTGGTGATCTGGCTGCCGAATTCACGCGTGTGCAACGGGTGCCGCCAGAGTTCGGCCAGCGGGGTTTTTGACAGGCTCAGCGCCTTGTTCTTGCGCAGCACACCGGCCACCTCGGCCTGGCAGCAGGGCACCAGCACCATGTGGCGCACATGTTTGTGCAGGCCGAAGGCAATGGCGTCGTCGGTGGCGGTATCGCAGGCATGCAGGGCGGTGACGATATCCACCTGCGCCGGCAACTGCTCCGATGTGGTGGCCTGCTGCACCGACAGGTTGAGAAAGGTCATGCGCTCAAAACCCAGACGCTGCGCCAGCGCACGCGACTTGTCGACAAGTTCGGCGCGGGTTTCGATGCCGTAAATATGCCCGCCGGTTTTCCCGCCCGGGTGCGCCACATTGAAAAACAGGTCGTAAAGAATGAAGCCGAGGTAAGACTTGCCGGCGCCGTGGTCGGCCAGCGTGAACGGCCGGCCGCTGGCCGAAACTTCCTCCAGCAGCGGCGCGATGAACTGGTAAAGGTGGTAGACCTGCTTGAGCTTGCGTCGCGTGTCCTGGTTGAGCTTGCCCTCGCGGGTCAGGATGTGCAGCTCCTTGAGCAGCTCGATGGACTGGCCGGGCCGGAGCTCTTCGATCACCTGCGCGATTTGGGCGGGGGGTGCGAGGCGGGCGGGCTTGCCGGAACCGGCGGAACGGGAATGTTGCATGGCCCCAGTTTAGTAGCCGGCACGCAGCACCGGCGGAACCGCTACAAAATCCTTGCGGCACCCGTTCATCGTTTTATATTGCACACAATTTAATTGTTCGCTATAATTCAGGCATGACAAGCAAAACCATCTCCGCCGACGCCATGCTGCGGCTGGACAACCAGCTCTGTTTTGCGCTGTATTCCACCTCGCTGGCCATGACCAAGCTGTACAAGCCGCTGCTCGACGAACTGGGGCTGACCTACCCTCAGTACCTGGCCATGCTGGTGCTGTGGGAAAAGGACGGCCTCACGGTGAGCGAGCTCAGCGAGCGCCTGTTCCTGGATTCAGGCACGCTGACCCCCCTGCTCAAGCGCCTGGAGGCGTCCGGACTCGTGTCTCGCCTGCGCGATGTCCAAGACGAGCGCCGCGTCCACATCACCCTGACCACTGCGGGCCGCAAGCTCAAGAGCCGGGCTGCCGGCATTCCGGGCTGCGTCCTGAGCGCCACCCAGTGCTCGATTCCCGAACTGGTGACGCTGACGCAGCAGGTGCAGGCCCTGCGCCAGCGACTGGTGGCATAAACCCTTCATTTTTCAACCCGCTTCACCCCTGAAGCATTTTTTCAAGGAAATCACCATGGCAACCCAACTCGAAAAAGTCCTTTACACCGCCCACGCCTACACCACCGGCGGCCGTGACGGCAAGTCCAAAACCGACGACGGCCGCCTGGACGTCACGCTGAGCTCGCCCGGCACCGCCGGCACCGGCACCAACCCCGAGCAGCTGTTTGCAGCCGGTTACTCCGCCTGTTTCATCGGCGCCATGAAGGCCGTGGCCGGCATGAAAAAGATCGCGCTGCCCGACGACCTGAGCATTGACGCCAGCGTGGACCTGGGCAAGATCCCCGCCGGTTACGGCATCGCTGTCCGCCTGGACATCAGCTTGCCCGGCATGGACCGCGCCGCTGCCCAGGCGCTGATCGACGCCGCCCACCAGGTCTGCCCCTACTCGAACGCCACCCGCGGCAACATCGAAGTAACTATCACCCTGGTCTGAGCCAAGCGATGAACAGGCGTCTGATTCCCCACGCCGCCGTTGCCCTGGTGGCGATTGAACATGTCTATATCCTGATTCTGGAAATGTTCTTCTGGAACAAACCACTCGGGATGAAAACCTTCAATCTCACGCAGGAGTTTGCCGATGCGAGCCAGGCCCTGGCGGCCAACCAGGGGCTGTACAACGGCTTTCTCGCGGCGGGCCTTTTCTTCGGGCTGTTCACGGGCAACCGCACGTTCAAGCTTTTCTTCCTGGCGTGCGTGATCGTGGCTGGCGTCTTTGGGGCAGCCACGGCCGCACCGAAGATCTTCTTTACCCAGGCCCTGCCTGCGATCATCGCGCTGGTATTGGTCCTGTGGCTGGACAGGCCTGCGGCCAGAAATTAGGCGCCCCTGTCGCCAAAGCGGCCCGCCGGTCTTGAACCGGCGGGCTTTTTCGCTTAAGTTGCCGACATGAGCACCACCACCTTTCTTGTTCGCAAAAACGATCTGGCCAACACGCGGCTGGCAACGGCACAAGACACGCCACTGGCCGATGGCCAGGTGCGTGTGCGGGTCGAAGCCTTTGCACTGACGTCCAACAACATCACTTACGCCGCCTTTGGCGACGCGATGAACTACTGGCAGTTCTTCCCCACCGGCGAAGAAGGCTGGGGCACCATCCCGGTCTGGGGTTTTGGCAGTGTGGTGCAGTCGCTGCACCCGGGTGTGGCGGTGGGCGAGCGGCTGTACGGCTACTACCCCATGGCCTCGGCCACCGTGCTCACGCCCGCGCGCCTGAACACCGCCGGTTTTCACGACGGCGCGCCGCACCGGCGCGAACTGCACCCTGTCTACAACCAGTATCTGCGCTGCAGTGCCGACCCGTTTTACACACCCGAGACCGAAGACATCCAGGCCTTGCTGCGGCCGCTGTTCATCACCTCCTTCCTGATTGACGACTTTCTGGCCGACAACGATTTTTTCGGCGCCCGGACCATGCTGCTGTCCAGCGCATCGAGCAAGACCGCTTACGGCACAGCCTTCCAGCTGGCCCAGCGCCCCGGTATCGAAGTCATCGGCCTGACCTCCCCGGGCAATGTCGCCTTTTGCGAAAGCCTGGGTTGCTACAGCCGGGTGCTGACGTATGAGCAGCTCGACCAGATTTCTGCCGATGCGCCGTGCATTTACGTGGACTTTGCCGGCAACGCCGGGCTGCGCCTTGCCATCCACAGCCGCTTTGCGAACCTGAAGTACAGCTGCTCCATAGGCGGCACCCATGTGGCCGAGCTTGGCGGCGCCCGGGATCTGCCGGGTCCGCGCGCCACCCTGTTTTTTGCGCCGGCGCAGATCAAGAAGCGCAGCGCCGACTGGGGCGCGGAGGGTCTGGGCCAGCGCCTGGTGCAGGCGTGGCAGACGTTCAGCCAGCGCGCGACACAATCACCCTCGCCCTGGCTGATCACACAGCACCACCAGGGCGCGGCCGCCGTCGCCGCGGCCTACCAGCAGGTGCTGGCCGGCCAGGGCGACCCGCACATCGGGCATATCCTGACGCTCTGACGCGTCCGGGGGCAAGGTCAGGTCGCTATTATTTCAATAGCTGCTTGCGCATACCCATCAAGGGCTGGAGCCACTTTTTACTTGAAATTTCGGGGCAGATCCGGATTACAACGACAATGGGGGCATGACCGAACAACCCCTGGCCGCGCCGACCCCGGAGGCCGTCCATGCCTACGAAAAACTCACGCCCGACGTGGTGCTGGACGCGCTGGCCAGCGTGGGTCTGTATGGCGACGGCCGGCTGATGGCGCTGTCCAGCTACGAAAACCGCGTCTACCAGGTCCACCTGGAAGCGCCGGCGGGCACGGGCTCTGCGGCGGGTGACATCGTGGTCGTCAAGTTCTACCGGCCCGGGCGCTGGAGCGACCCGCAGATTCTCGAAGAACATGAATTTGCCGCCGAACTGATGGCGGCGGAAATTCCCGTCGTGGGCGCCCTGGCGCTGGGCGGAAGCACCCTGCACCACTTCAACGGCTTCAGCTTCAGCGTCTCGCCGCGCCGCGGCGGCCGGCGGCCCGAGCTGGAGGATTTCAGCGTGCTCGAATGGATTGGCCGCTTCCTGGCGCGCATCCACACGGTCGGCAGCGCCACGCCCTTCAAACACCGGCCCGCGCTGACCCTGCAGACCTTTGGTTTGGCCAGCCGCGACCTGCTGCTGGCGGGCAACCACCTGCCGCTGGACATGGAATCGCGCTGGCTCAAGGCCTTTGAAGAAGCCATGAACGTGGCACAAGCGGTTTTTGAAAGCGTAGGAGACATCCGCACACTGCGCCTGCACGGCGACTGCCACCCCGGCAACATCCTGTGGACGCCCGAGGGCCTGGAAGGCGCCGGCCCGCACTTTGTCGACCTCGACGACGCACGCAGCGGCCCGGCGGTGCAGGACTTGTGGATGTTGCTCTCCGGGGAGCGCGCGCAGTGTCTGCAGCAACTCGGCGCCCTGGTGGATGGGTACGAGGAATTCCGCGAGTTCGATCGCCGCGAGCTGGCGCTGATCGAGCCGCTGCGCACCCTGCGCCTGGTGCACTACAGCGCCTGGCTGGCCCAGCGCTGGCACGACCCGATCTTCCCGATCAACTTCCCCTGGTTCGGCTCCAGCGACTACTGGAAAGGCCAGGTCAACATGCTGGAAGAACAGACGGAAGCCATGCAGGAAGCGCCGCTGGTGGCGTAATAATTTTCCAGATCCATTTTCGGGAGAAACCATGTCCGCCGAATCCTCTGCCCACACCATTCGCCGCCTGAAAACCGTCACCGACAGCCAGTTGCAGTCGCTGGCCAGGCTGCTGATCGATTGTGTGGAAGGTGGCGCCTCCGTGAGTTTCATGCATCCCCTGCCCATGTCCAGGGCTCTGGCCTTCTGGCGCGGTGTGGCGGACAGCGCAGCCCGGAGTGAACGGGCGCTGCTGGTGGCCGAAGATGGCGCAGGCATCGTGGGTACCGTGCAGGTGGTGCTGGATCAGCCCGAGAATCAACCGCACCGCGCCGACGTGGCAAAAATGCTGGTGCATCGCCGGGCGCGGCGCCAGGGTCTGGGTGAAGCACTGATGCAGGCTGCCGAGCAGGTGGCGCGCGAATATGGCAAAACCCTGCTGGTGCTGGACACTGCCAGCGATGATGCCGAGCGACTCTATGCGCGGCTGGGCTGGCAACGCTGCGGGGTGATTCCGGGTTACGCGCTTTTCCCGAACGGCGAGCCGTGCGATACGACTTACTTCTACCGCTCGCTCAACCACTGAATTCGGCCCATCGCTGCCCATGCCAGAGAGCAAAACGGAATCCGCCCCAGACCGACCACTCTGGAAGACCTTTCTGGTTTTCCTCAGCCCGCTGATCCTGACCAACATGCTGAACGCCCTGTCGGGCACGCTCAACAACATTTATGTGGGGCAGATGCTGGGTGTCGGTGCACTGGCGGCCGTCGCCAGTTTCTTCCCCCTGCTGCTGTTTTTCATTTCCTTCGTGATCGGCCTGGGTGCAGGCGCATCCGTTCTGACCGGCCAAGCCTGGGGCGCCAGGGATGTCGACAAGGTGCGTGCCATTGCCGGCACGGTACTTTGCGCAGGCTTTTTGCTTGGCGTGGTGGTCGGGCTGTGCGGCATGCTGCTGGCCGAGCCCATCATGCGCCTGCTGGGCACGCCGGCGGATGTGCTGCCCCAGGCCATCGCCTATGCCCGGGTGATGATGGCTGCCTTGCCGCTGATGTTTGTCTCCATGCTGACAGCAGCGGTGCTCCGCGGCGTGGGCGATACCGTCACCCCCCTGTTGTCGCTGGCGGTCTCCTCGAGCATCATTCTCATGCTGACCCCGGCCCTGATCCAGGGATGGTTCGGCCTGCCGGCACTGGGCGTGACCGGCGGTGCCTGGGCCACGCTGGTGTCGATGGCGCTGGCCCTGCTCTGGGTGGCCTGGTACCTGAAGCGGCGCGGCCGGACCATTGCACCGGACAAGGATTTCTGGCGGCATGTGCGTCTTCAAAGGAAATTCCTGAAGCCCGTCGTCCGGCTGGGCTTTCCCACCGGGCTGTTCTTCATCACCGGCTCAGTGGCAGACCTCGCCCTGTTGCGCCTGGTCAACGGCTATGGCTCCCATGCCACGGCCGCCTGGGGAGCCGTCAGCCAGGTCATGGCCTATGTCCAGTTTCCCGCCATGTCGATCGCGATTGCGGCGTCGGTGCTGGCGGCGCAGGCCATCGGTGCGGGACGGCTGCACCAGATCGACAGCGTGACCCGCGTCGGGCTGGGCATGAACATCGCCATCACCGGCGGTCTGGCAGTGGGCGTGCTGGTGTTTGCGAGGACCATCGTCGGGCTGTTCATCACCGACCCGGCGGTGGTCACCCTGGCGGCCGGGCTGCTGCACATCACCGTGTGGGCCAGCCTGATTTTCGGCCTGGCCAGTGTGTTCACGTCCGTCATGCGCGCCAGCGGCACGGTGCTGGTGCCCACGCTCATCTCGCTGGGCTGCCTGAGCCTGTTGCTGTTCCCGCTGGGCTGGGCGTTCAGCCAGACTTTCGGGCTGCGCGGCATCTGGATGAGTTACCCAGCCACCTACGCGGTAGCACTGCTGCTGCAGACGGCCTACTTCTTCGTGGTGTGGAAGAAGAAATCGATTCGAAAAATGGTGTGAGCTGTCCGCCGCGGCGCTAACGGATGCGCGGCGGCGCCTGCAACTGCCCGGGCGTGGTGAAGTAGGCGGCGGTGCTGCCCGCGCGCGCCTTCGCCTGCGCCAGTTCGTGCCGAGCCACGGTGCGCAAATGCACCTCGTCGGGCCCGTCCATCAGGTGCAGGGCCCGGCCCCAGGTCCAGAAATAGGCCAGCGGGGTATCGGGTGACAGGCCCATGGCACCGAAGGCCTGCATGGCACGGTCTACCACCCGCGTCTGCAGCCGCGCTGCCACCACCTTGATCGCAGCCACGCGTGCGCGCAGTTGCGCCGCGTCATCCTTGCCTTCGTCAAGCGCCCAGGCCGCGTGAAGAATCAGCAGGCGCGCCTGGTCGATCTCGATGCGCGACTCGGCCATCCACTCCTGCACGTTGGAAAAATCCGAAAGGTATTTCCCGAAGGCCTGGCGCTCCAGCGTGCGCTCCGTGGCCAGCTCCAGTGCCAGCTCGCACTGGCCGATGGTGCGCATGCAGTGGTGCACCCGCCCGGGCCCGAGCCGTGCCTGCGCCATGGCAAAACCCTCGCCCCAGCCGCCCAGCAGGTGGTCCAGTGGTACGCGCACGTCGCGCAGCAGAATTTCACAATGCCCTTCAGGCGCATGGTGGTGAACCACGGAAATATTGCGCAACACCTGTAGACCCGGCGTGTTCATGGGCACCAGCACCATGCTGTGCCGGTGGTGCGCGCCGGCCGGCTCACCCTCGCCTTGCGCTTCGTCATTACGGCACATGACGACCAGCAACCGGCAGTTCGGGTGCGCAGCACCCGTGATGAACCACTTGCGGCCGTTGAGTACCAGTTGGCCACCCTCGCGCCGCACGGTGGTCTGCAGATTGGTCGGGTCGGACGAAGCCACGTCGGGCTCGGACATCGCAAAGGCAGACCGGATGCGGCCCTCCAGCAGCGGCCTCAGCCACTGAGCGCGCTGGCCGGGCGTGGCAAAGCGGTGCAGCAGTTCCATGTTGCCGGTGTCGGGGGCGCTGCAATTGAACACCTCCGCGGCCCAGGGCAGTCGGCCCATGGTCTCCGCCAGTGGCGCATAGTCAAGGTGGCCCAGGCGCGTGCCGGGCTCGTCCTCCTGCAGGCCGGGCAAAAACAGGTTCCACAAGCCCGCCTCGCGTGCCAGAGCCTTGAGGCCTTCGAGAAAAAGCGGCGGATAAATCCCCTCCTGCACCGAGCGATGCCAGGCTGCGTTGTAGGGCAGCAGGTATTGCTGCATGAAGGCTTCGAGCTGTTGACGCAGCGCCAGCGCCCTGGGAGAGTGATTGAAGTCCATGAGGCATTGTGCGATTCGGGTCATCCGCTGTCAGAACGCAGGCGACACCGCGCCCTTCACAGCCCCAGGGACTGAAAGATCCCGTCCATGCGCGCCTGCACCGCCGGGTCCATGACGATGGGACGACCCCATTCGCGCTGGGTTTCGCCGGGCCATTTGTTCGTCGCGTCCAGTCCCATCTTGCTGCCCAGACCGCTCACTGGCGAGGCGAAGTCCAGGTAGTCGATAGGGGTGTTTTCTATCAACATGGTGTCGCGCGCCGGGTCCATGCGGGTGGTCAGGGCCCAGACCACCTCGCGCCAGTCGCGCACATCCACGTCATCGTCCACCACGACCACCAACTTGGTGTACATGAACTGGCGCAAATGGCTCCACACGCCCATCATCACGCGCCGTGCGTGGCCAGGGTAGGCCTTCTTGATGCGCACCAGGGCCATGCGGTAGCTGCAGCCTTCCGGCGGCAGGTAGAAGTCGGTGATTTCGGGAAACTGTCTCTGCAGCAGGGGAATGAACAGCTCGTTCAGGGCCATGCCGAGCACGGCAGGCTCGTCCGGTGGTTTGCCGGTGTAGGTGGAGTGGTAAATCGGGTCGCGCCGCAAGGTGATGCGGTCCACCGTGAACACCGGAAACGAGGCCTGCTCGTTGTAATACCCCGTGTGGTCGCCGAAGGGGCCTTCCAGCGCGTGCTGGTAGCCGGTGGCGTGGCCGGCATCCGGATAGATGTGGCCCTCGAGCACGATCTCGGCGGTGGCCGGAACACGCAAACCGCTGCCCAGCGCCTGCACGACGTCGGTGCGTGCGCCGCGCAGCAGGCCGGCGAACTGGTACTCGGACAGGCTGTCGGGGACCGGGGTCACCGCGCCGAGGATGGTGGCCGGATCAGCTCCCAGGGCAACGGCCACGGGATAAGGCTGGCCCGGGTTCGCCGCCCCATGGTCGCGAAAATCGAGTGCGCCGCCGCGGTGCGCCAGCCAGCGCATGATGAGCTGGTTGCGTGAGAGCACCTGCTGGCGGTAAATGCCCAGGTTCTGCCGTGGCTTGTGCGGCCCCTGGGTGATCACCAGGCCCCAGGTGATCAGGGGTGCGATGTCGCCGGGCCAACAGTGTTGCACCGGCAGGCGCGCCAGATCGACATCAGCACCTTCCCAGACCACATCCTGGCAGGGCGCTGAACGCAATTCACGCGGCGCCATGTGCCACAGGGTTTTGAGCAGCCCGCCCAGGCCGAGCATGTCTTTCAGCCCTTTGGGCGCCTCAGGCTCCTTGAGGGCGGCAAGCACCTCGCCAAAGGAACGCAGCGCGCGCAGGTCGCTCACACCCATGGCGCGCGCCACACGCGCAGGCGTGCCGAACAGGTTGGCCAGCACCGGCATGTGATGTCCGGTGGGTTGTTCGAACAACAGGGCCGGTCCGCCAGCGCGCAGGACGCGGTCGCACAGTACCGTCATTTCCAGGTGCGGCGACACTGGCTCGGCCACGCGGCGCAGGTCGCCTGTCTGCTCGAGCTGGGCCATGAAATCGCGCAGGTCGCGGTAGCGCATGGGTCAGGTTCCGGCCGTGGCCGGAGACCGTCCGTCCCAGCGCGGGGCCAGGTCGTGCGGCAGGTCCAGCAGGTCCAGCACACGCGCCACGCTGCCGTCCACCAACTCCGCCACCGACTGCGGGCGCTGGTAGAACGCCGGCATGGGCGGACAGATAATGGCGCCCATTTCGGTCGCGCTGACCATGTTGCGCAGGTGACCCAGGTGCAGCGGTGATTCGCGCACCATCAGCACCAGCCGTCGGCGCTCCTTTAGCACCACATCGGCGGCGCGCGTGATGAGGTTGTCCGCCAGCCCGTGCGCCACGGCGGCCAGCGTACGCATTGAACACGGCGCCACCACCATGGCACTGCATAAAAAAGAGCCGCTGGCAATGGAGGCGCCCACATCGTACGCATCGTGCACCTGGTCGGCCAGGGCTTCGACGGCGACGCGGTTCATGCCCTGTTCCTGGTCGAGGTTGCGCCAGCCCGCGTCGGACACCACCAGGTGGGCTTCGATCTCCGCCATGGCATGAAGCACCTGCAGCAGGCGCGTGCCGTACACCGCGCCGCTGGCCCCGGAAATCGCCACAATGATCCGGCGGGGTGAAAGTGCGCGGTCACCGGGGGTCATGCTCGCCCGTTCCTGTGGCGGCAGCCCCGCTACCGGGAGGGGCCGCACGCAGCGGCGCCGCCAGCAGGTCGGCCGCCACCCGCTCGAGCACCAGCGCCGCCTGCGCGGGATCGAAGTCCTCATGCGTGCGTTTTTTGACACCGTATTGCTGAAGCGGGTAATGCCGGTCAGCCGTGATGCCATGGCGCGCCAGCACACTTTTCACGCAGGCCAGCGGGCAGCCGTCGAGTGCGATGACGGGCCGCCCGGATCGCACGATTTTCATCAGATGCGGCACGTCGCCACCCACCCCGGCAATGCAGGACATCTCGGCGACGCCGCGCCTGTCCAGCTGCAGCGCCACCTGGTTGGCCAGCTGCGCGGCGCTGGAGCATCCCGAACAGGAATAGACCAGCGGCAAACTGCGCCTATCCTCAGTCATGGTTTTTTCCTGCATGCTGACGCGGGCCGACACCGGCCGACCGTTGCCGTGGCCCCAGGCGTGCCAGCAGCTGGAGCGGCGCCCACTGCTGCAGGTCGAGCACCGGCAACTCCAGGGCATCGAGCGCGTTCTTGACGACCAGGCCCAGTTCGGTGTCGCCCTCCATGGCAAGGCGGCGGCTGAAAAAGAGCGTGTCCGGGTCTTCCTGGCGCTGCGCCAGGCGCATGAAATCGTGGGCGCTGGCACTGATAGCCAGGTCGGTGATCTGCTGCCGGGGACAGGCGGCAAAGCGCTGCCCTGTCCAGGAAAAATCAAACGTCAGGCGCGCGTCACGCACGTGGATGCGAAGCTTCTTGTGCAGCAGCAGGCGGCCCACATCGGCCGGCAGCTGGTGCGCCAGGCCCAGGTTCAGCGCGCTCACCAGGAGAACCGAGCCGGGATAAGCCGGCAGGCGCTGCAGCAGCGAACCGAGGGCTGGCGGCAAAACAAGGGGAGGAGATGAGGAAAGGGGTTTCATGGTGGTCCGCAGAGTCAGGCCACATACAGCAGCACGGTGATGAAGTGGCAGATGCTGCCGCCCAGCACAAACAGGTGCCACCAGCCGTGGCCGTGGCGCAGCTTGTGGTCAGTGGCGTAAAAACCAATGCCTATGGTGTAGCAAGCGCCGCCCGCGGCCAGCCAGGCAAAGCCCGAAGGCGTCAGGGCGGTCCACAAGGGCGACACCGCCACCAGCGCCAGCCAGCCCATCAGCACATAGATGACCAGGGACAGCACACGCGCGCCCTTGGCCAGCCAGATTTCCTGCACGATGCCCAGCAGCGCCAGGCTCCACACCACGCCCAGCAAGGACCAGCCCCAGGCGCCGCGCAGCGACACCAGCGCAAATGGCGTGTAGCTGCCTGCAATCAGCAGGTAGATCGAGCAGTGGTCAAACTTGCGCAGCACGTTTTTGGCGCGGCCGCGCACGCTGTGATACAGCGTGGAAAAAACGTACAGCGCGACGAGCATGGCACCGTAGATGCTGAAGCTCACAATTTTCCAGGGGTCACCCACGAAGCCGGCGGGCACGATCAGTGCGGCCGAACCCGCCACCGCCAATCCGGCACCGACGAGGTGGCTGATGCTGTTGAAACGTTCACCGTGGTACATCGTTGTCAGCCCTCAGCCCGTCACCGCGAAAGCCACCTGCTCCAGACCGGGGCGGCCGTGCCAGTAGCCATTGCAGCCCTTCTCCGGCATGAGGGCCTGCATGCGCGCCAGCGCCTCCTGCGGCGTCAGCACCTGCTTGCGTGCTGCATCGAACAGGGCGATCACCTCTGCCATGTGCTGCGCCTGCGGACTCAGGCGGATCACATCCACGTCCGCAGCACGCATGTCCTCCAGCGCATCGACCAGGTTGTAGACGCGGGCCGACTGGGTCTGCGTGCCGTTGAGCACCAGGAACTCCTCGCTCTCGCGGGTTCTGAGCATCAGGCCGTCCGGGTGGTCGAGGCAACTGAAGCGGCAGTCGTCCTTGGGCAGGTTGCGTTGCCGCGCGGTAAAGCAGCGCGCCGAGTAGGCCAGCGGCATGCGTCCATAGGCAAACACCTCGGTCTCCAGTCCGGACGGGCGGTCCTGCTGCAACAGCGCAAGATCACCTTGCTTCATCTCCAGCGGCATGACCCAGCGGCTCGCGCCCAGCGACGCCATCCATTGCAGCGAAGCCTGGTTGTACAGGTTGAGATGCGGGCCGGCCACAAACGGCAACTTGCCCGCCAGGCGGTGGACGGCACCCATGTCATTGGCCTCGACCCGAAAATCGCCATTGGCCGTGATCCTGTGCATGGTGCCCACATCGCTGCCCGACTCCAGCAGCACCTGGGTTGAAAGCACCACCTCCTTGCCAGCAGAGCGCAGGCGGGCCGCGATGTCCAGCCAGTCGGCCAGGCGCAACTCATGACGCCGCGAACACACGGTCTCGCCGAGGTAGACCACGTCCACCGGCGTCCCAGCGATGGCGTCGTAGAAATTGAAGACAGTCTGCCGCTGCCAGTAGTACAGCAATGGCCCCAGAGCGATTTTCATGGTGCGGATT
The DNA here is from genome assembly GCF_029945895.1 of Polaromonas sp. GTDB lineage: Bacteria > Pseudomonadota > Gammaproteobacteria > Burkholderiales > Burkholderiaceae_C > Polaromonas. The sequence goes on from NZ_JAQSDL010000043.1 coordinate 238,610, forward strand.
TCCATCATTTCCAGGGTCGGTGGTAAGCGCCCAGCGTGTGTTGCTGCCCTTCGGCGACCTGGTCGAGGCTGGCCATCCAGCTGGTTTTTGGTGCGTAACGATGCGGGTTGGCAACACAATGGTCGATCGCCTCGCGCCAGACTCGCGTTACCTGCGCCACATAAGCAAGGCTGCGCTGGCGACCCTCGATCTTGATGGCGCGCACACCCATCTTCATGAGCTGGGGTAGCAGTTCGAGCGTGTTCAGGCTGGCAGGCTCCTCAATGGCGTAATAACTCTCGTCATCACCCACGTCGAAGCGTCCTTTGCACAGCGTGGGATAGCCGGCATTCTCACCGCCGGCATATCGGTCTATCAGCACACCGCCCAGACGCGATTCCAGGCCCTGCGGTGTTTCCTGCCAGCGCACGGACCTGGCCGGCGAACATACGCCGTGCGTGTTGGGAGATTCGCCCGTCACATAGGACGAAAGCGCGCAGCGCCCCTCCACCATCACACACAGGCTGCCAAACCCAAACACCTCGATCTCCACCGGTGTCTTGTCAATGACCTGCCGCACCTGTTCCAGCGACAACACACGCGGCAACACCGCGCGAACGACGCCGAACTGCTCGCGGTAGAAGTTGATGGCCTCGTAGTTGGTGGCCGAACCCTGCACCGAGAGATGCAGGCGCAGCGCCGGATAACGCAAGGCGGCGTACTGCATGAGCCCGGGGTCCGCCAGGATCACGGCATCCACCCCCAGGTCCACAGCCTGATCCAGCGCCGCGCGCCAGGGACCGGGGTTGGCGGCCTGCGGATAGGTGTTGAGCGCCATGAAGACCTTGCAGCCGCGCTCGTGGGCATACCGGACGCCCGTGGCAATGGCGGCCTCGTCGAAATTGAGGCCGGCGAAATTGCGCGCATTGGTCGCGTCGCGCAGGCCCAGATAGACACAGCTGGCGCCGTTGTCCACCGCGGCCTTCAGGGCCGGCAGGCTGCCGGCCGGGCAGACCAGTTCCGGCGCGATGGAATGAGACAGGGCAGATTCGGCGAGAGGTGTGGAGTGGGTCATGCAGGCAGCGATCGGACGTCGGCCCCGAACGGAGCCGTCACAGCGCACGACCATACGTCAATCCTTCCAGATACTTTCTGATCCCCGTCAAGAAATGGGCTCAAGACCTTCAAGGCGGGAAGCAGCGCCGCACGCCGGGATAAAACCTGTTGGTAGACAGGGGTGAGTTGATCAGTCGTGCATTTGACCTGAATCAACAGGGGAATTGTCATTGCTCGAACTTATAGATGTATTATAGATGCACCTTATAAATCGTCCTTGTTTTTACTTGTTATCGAATGGAGTCTCCATGAGCCATACCTCTGCCCCTGCCGCGCTAGACATCCGCACTCTCCCGCCCCGCGAGCGCCATTCCCTGATCTTCTCGACCTTCAGCCAGCTCAGCGCCGGCCAGGCCATGGAATTGATCAACGACCATGACCCCCAGCCGCTTCGTCACCAGTTCCAGGCCGAATGGCCAGGCAAGTTCAGCTGGTCCTACCTGGAACAGGGACCGGCCACCTGGCGCGTGGCCATCACCCGGCTGGCACCTGCGCACAGCGACGGTCAATGCTGCGGATCCTGCGGCGGCGCCTGATCCCCTTAAAGAAACCAGAAGGAATATGCGATGAAAAACAACAACATGCTGTGGCGCTGGCTCGGCTTCATCTTTGTCCTGTCGTTTGGGGCCCTGGGTTACCTTGGCGTACAGATCTACCTGACAGCCCCTCCCATCCCCAAGGCCGTCGTCACCACCTCGGGGGAGGTACTTTTTACCGGCGAGCAGGTCCAGAAAGGCCAGCAGGTCTGGCTGGCCAGCGGCGGCCAGCAGCAAGGCAGCGTCTGGGGCCACGGCGCCTACCTGGCGCCGGACTGGTCGGCCGACTGGCTGCACCGCGAAGCCGTGGCGCTCCAGACCATCCATACGCAGGCATTGCGCAAGGATCCGGCGGCCATCACGGCGTCGGATCGAGGCGCGGTCGATGCTGCGCTGAAGGAGGAAATGCGGCGCAACACCTATGACCCCACCAGCGAAACCGTCACCGTGTCACGCGACCGTGCACAGGCAATCCGTGAAGTGGCGAGTCACTACAGCGCACTGTTCGGCAGCGATGTTCTGCTGGACAAGCTGCGTGACCAGTATGCAATGACGGGCAACCTGCTACCCGACGCGGCGGATCGCCACGCGCTCGCCGCCTTCTTTTTCTGGACGTCCTGGGCCGCGACCACCGACCGGCCGGGCGAGGAGAACCTGTCTTACACCAGCAACTGGCCACACGAGCCGCTGGTCGGCAACAAGATGACCGACTCTGCCGCGATCTGGTCGATGGTCAGCATCGTCCTGCTGCTCGGTGCGATCGCCGCCATGTTGTGGCTGCACGGCAGCCAGCGCCATGAGCCGGAGGCTCTGCCGCCCAAGGCCGATCCTTTGCTGGGCGCCGTCGCCACACCCTCGATGAAGGCGACGCGCAAGTACTTCTTTGCCGTGGTCGGTCTCATGCTGCTGCAGATTGCCATGGGCGTGGTCACGGCGCACTACGCCGTTGAAGGCCAGTCCTTCTTTGGCTTCCCGCTCGCGGAAGTGCTGCCCTATGTCGTGAGCCGTACCGTGCATACGCAAATCGGCATCTTCTGGATCGCCACCGCCTGGCTGGCCACCGGTCTCTACATCGCCCCACTGCTGGCGGGACGGGAACCCAAGATGCAAAAGCTCGGCGTGGACGTTCTGTTCTGGGCCCTGATTGCCATCGTGGTCGGGTCGACCGTGACCGGCTGGCTGGGCACGCTGCAGCACCGCGGCGTGGACTTCAGTTTCTGGATCGGCAATCAGGGGCTGGAATTCACCAGCATGGGCCGTGTCTGGCAAATCCTGCTGTTCGTGGGCCTGCTGTTCTGGGTGTTTCTGCTCGGCCGCGCGCTCTGGCCTGCGCTGAAGAAGCCTTCGGAAACCCGCGGTCTGATCGCCATGGTCTTCCTGTCGGCCACCTGCATCGGCGGCTTCTATGCAACGTCGCTGACCTGGGGACAGAACACGCATTACTCGATGGTCGAGTACTGGCGCTGGTGGCTGGTTCACCTGTGGGTGGAAGGCTTCTTTGAAGTGTTCGCCACCGCGGTGGTTGCGCTGATCTTCACCAAGCTGGGACTGGTTCGCACCGAAAGCGCCAACCGCGCCATCATCGCCGAGACCATCGTGTTCCTGTTCGGCGGCATCCTGGGCACGCTCCATCACCTCTATTTCACCGGTACGCCCACTTCGGTGATCGCCGTCGGTGCGGTGTTCTCGGCGCTTGAAGTCGTCCCCCTGACGCTGATCGGCCTGGAAGCCCTGCAGACCTACCGCCGTTCCAACGCCCTGCCGTGGCTGGCCGCCTACAAGTGGCCTGTCATGTGTTTTGTTGCAGTCGGCTTCTGGAACACCGTCGGTGCCGGCCTGCTCGGCTTCGCCATCAACCCGCCCGCCTCGCTCTACTATGTACAGGGTCTGAACATGACTGCAGCCCACGGCCACGCCGCTCTGTTCGGTGTCTACGGCATGCTTGGCATCGGCCTCATGCTGTTCTGCCTGCGCGGCCTGTATGCGCGCCATCTGCACGCCGACAACATCCTCAAGCCGGCCTTCTGGAGCCTCAACATCGGCCTGGCGATGATGGTCTTCCTGTCGCTGCTGCCGGCCGGTATTTACCAGGCCTGGGCCAGCGTGAGCAAAGGCCTGTGGTACGCCCGCTCGCCGGAAATCATCCACTCACCCGTGATGGAAACCCTGGTCTGGATGCGGGTGCCGGGCGACATCCTGTTCGCCATCGGCGCAGTCCTGCTGGCCTGGTATGCCGTCCGCCTTCTGCGGCGTCCAGCGGCTCAACCTGCCAACGCCCTTACCGCCAAGGCAGTGGCCGGTCTCTGACCTCCCTCGAAAGGCCGGCCGCACCGGCCTTTCGTCTCTTTCTACTTTTTTTATAGGAGCTTTCACCATGAGCGAGATCCAGACCCTCCACAACGTCTACCCCTTCGACGCCCGCGGTGTCGCCAAACGGTTCCGCCACGCGGCCATTTTCGGCGCACTGGAAAGCCTGCACCCCGGCGAAACCATGCGTTTCGTCAACGACCACGATCCCCTGCCCCTGCTGGGCCAGCTGCAACAGGCCTTCGGTGAAAAACTGGGCATCGACTACGTGCGGCGCGAACCAGGGGAAATCGTGATCGACTTCCAGGTACGCGGCTGAGGCCTTACATTCACCCTATGAAACTTACCGCCTTTACCGACTACAGCTTGCGTGTGCTGATCTATCTGGCCGCGCAGCCCGAGAAACGCGCCACGATTGCCGAAATTGCGACCTCGTTCGACGTGTCGGAAAATCATCTGACCAAGGTGGTGCATCTGCTCGGCAAAAAAGGCTGGCTGGCCAATGTGCGCGGCAAGGGCGGCGGGCTCGAACTGGCCATGCCGCCCGAACTGGTCGGTGTTGGCGCGGTGGTGCGCCAGACCGAGGGCGCGGCTGTGGTGGCCGAATGTTTTTCCGATGAGACCAACCATTGCGCGATCACCCGCATCTGCCGGCTGCGTGGTGTGCTCGGTGAAGCGGTCGAGGCTTTCTACGCCGTGCTGGACCGCTACACCCTGGCCGACCTGGTCCAGAACCGTCAGTCGCTGGCCAAGGTGCTGTTTATTGACAGGAATGCACCCAGCCCGGCCACCAAGCGCGCCGCTTGAGTGCTGATACCGGAGCTGCCATGACTGAGCCCAAAGCGCCGTTTCCCTACGAAGGTCCAGAAGCGCTTCGGCAGCCCCTGCTGGAGGCACTGACGCGGGTGGTCGACCCGGAAGTCGCCATGAGCATCGTCGATGTCGGGCTGATCTATGGCGTCACCGTGACCGACGGGAAACTGCATGTCCGGTTGACCATGACATCGGCCGCGTGCCCGGTTGCCGATCTCATCATCGACGAGGTCGAAACAGAGCTGGACCGGGTGGCACCGCCGGAATTGCTGATTGAAGTTGAACTGGTATGGGAACCGCCCTGGTCCGCCGACCGGATGAGCGAGCGCGCAAAGCGCTTCATGCAGTGGTGACCACGTCGCGTCGCACCGGGCAAACGCAACGCCAGACGGCGCCCCGGTGGATCACCCTGGCCATGCGGCCGCTGCTGCTGGGCCTGGTCGCGCTGTCGCTGCTGGCCGGTATCACAGGCGGCCTGCTGCGCGTGGGCGTGGCCCTTCCCGCCCTGCCGGAGGCTGTCTGGCCCGGTCAGGCCGCGCTGTCCCATGCAGCTCTCATGATCTGCGGCTTTCTCGGCACTGTCATCGGCATCGAACGGGCTGTGGCCGTCAAGCTGCGCGCCGCTTTCCTCGCACCGCTGGCCTCGGGGGCAGGGGGCGCATTCCTGCTGCTGGGTCAGACCGGGCCAGGCGCGTGGCTGGGTGTGGGTGCTGCCGCGATTTTTACCGCGGTCAACATTGTGATCGTGCGGCGCCAGCGCGTCGCCCACACCTGGCTGTTGCTGGTCGCGGCAGCAGCGTGGCTGGCCGGCAATCTGCTTTTCGCCACGGGCCAGGGCAGCGTGGCGACGCTGCCCTGGTGGTTCGCCTTTCTCGTGATGACCATTGCCGCCGAGCGCCTGGAAATGACGCGGTTGATGCGCCGGCGCCCGGCAGCGGAATGGTCACTGAAGGCTGTGCTGGCGGCGTTGCTCGCGGGCGCTGCCTGGTCAGCCCTGGCGCCGGTCGCTGGCGGGCTGTTGTACGGCGCAGCGTTGACCCTGCTGGCGCTGTGGCTGGGAATGTTTGACATCGCCCGGCACACCGTCCACGCGCACGGACTCAGCCGTTACATGGCGGTTTGCCTCCTCGGCGGCTATGCCTGGCTGGCCGTGGCTGGCCTAGCGTGGGCCGCCACCGCTCTGGGGCTGCCTTTGCGCGATGCCGCACTGCATGCCCTCGGCCTGGGCTTCATCGTCAGCATGATGATGGGCCATGCACCGGTCATCCTTCCGGCCATTGCGCGCATCAGGCTGCAGTTCGGCAACTTTTTCTATGTGCCGCTGGCCGTGCTGCACTTGTCCCTGCTGATACGCCTGGTCGCTGGAATGGCGGGTAACCCGCTGCGCAGCACCGGCGCACTCTTCAATGCTGTCGCGATGGCACTGTTTGCGGCCACCATCGCCGGCGCTGCCGTGGCCTGGCGTATCCAGCATGGCAGGCCCGACGTCCTGCCCACTCGAAAGACATTTCCATGAAACCGATCACCAAAATCGCGGAGCCCCCCCGCCCATCGCCAGCACCCGCCGGCTGGGCCCTCTGGGACCTCGGCTTTCGCCCGTTTTACCTGCTGGCCAGCGTCTTCGCTGCCTTGTCCATAGGCCTGTGGGCCTTGCAATTCTCCGGTTGGCTGGGCCTGCCTTACCTGAGGGGCCCAATGTGGCACGCCCACGAGATGCTGTTCGGCTTCGCACTGGCCGTGGTGGTCGGTTTCCTTTTCACGGCCGGTCGCAACTGGTCAAACCGGCCGACCCCCACCGGCTGGCCCCTGGCCGCGCTGGCCGCCCTCTGGGTGGCGGGCCGGGTGCTGGTACTCACGCCATTCGGCTGGGCGGCGCTACTGGCCAATGTCGCTTTCCCGCTTGCAGCCGCCATCGCGCTGGCGATTCCTTTCATCGCCGCGCGAAATCGCCGTAACTACTTTTTCGTCGGTTTGTTGCTGCTGATGTCGGCAGCCGTGCTCGGCATTCACCTGGCACAACTTGGCGTCGTACAGCTTCCGGGTTGGGTCGGCATCCAGTTCGCGCTGGACATCATGCTGTTCATCATGGCCGTGATGGGCGGTCGCGTGATTCCCATGTTCACCAACAACGGCGTCCCGGGAGCCCATGCGACGCGCCAGCCAATGCTGGAGAAGGCCGCACTGGGCAGCGTGCTGGTGCTGTTGCTGGCCGACGTCGTGCAACTGCATGGCGCGTGGCTGGCCGCCGTAGCCGGCGTCTGCGCGCTGGTCCACCTTGCCCGCTGGAGCCTGTGGCGCCCCTGGAAGACAGGGCGTGCGCCGCTGGTCTGGGTGCTGCAGGTCGCCTACTTCTGGATCCCGGTGCATCTCGCGCTGCGCGCTTTGGCAGCAGCGGGATGGGTCGCGCCCTCGCTGGCCACGCACGCACTGACGGTAGGCGCCATCGGCGGCCTCATCATCGGCATGATGACGCGTACCGCACGCGGTCACACCGGCCGGCCGTTACGGGCCGACCGCAGCGACGTGGCCTGTTATGTCCTTATCCTGCTCGCGGCGGTGGTGCGCGTGTTCGTGCCGCTCGCCGACCCGGCCTGGATCATCCAGGCGACACTGGGGTCGGCCGCGCTGTGGTCTGCCGGCTTCGCGCTTTATGCCGTGCGCTACTGGCCGGTGCTGACACGACCGCGTATTGACGGGCAGGCTGGTTGACCGCTGACGCTTTAGCCGCAGGGCGCAAAATGGGGCCATGAAACCACCCAAGCGACTGCAGTCATTGATCGAAGAAGGCCTGATTGACACCGTGGTGCGGCAGTTGATGAGCGGCAAGGAGGCCATGGTCTATGTCGTGCGCTGCGGTGACGAAACCCGCTGCGCCAAGATTTACAAAGAGGCCGACCAGCGCAGCTTCCGCCAGGCCGTGGACTACACCGAAAACCGCAAGGTCAAGAACACCCGTCAGGCACGTGCAATGGCCAAAGGGACCCGCTTTGGCCGGCAGGCGGCCGAGGCGGCCTGGCAAAGCGCCGAAGTCGACGCGCTTTACCGCCTCGCCGCCGCCGGTGTTCGCGTGCCCACACCGCACAACTTCTGCGACGGCGTGCTGCTGATGGAGCTGATCACCGACGCGCATGGCGACGCGGCCCCGCGTCTGAACGACGTGGAATTCACGCCGGAGGAGGCGCGCCAACACCATGCCACGCTGCTCAAGGAAGTAGTGCGCATGTTGTGTGCCGGCGTCGTGCACGGCGACCTGTCCGAGTTCAATGTGCTGCTGGCCGCGGACGGCCCGGTGATCATTGACCTGCCGCAGGCGGTCGATGCAGCCGGCAACAACCACGCCAGCCGCATGTTGCTGCGCGATGTGGCCAACCTGCGCAGCTTTTTCGGCCGCTTCGCGCCTGACCTGCTGAGCACCGACTACGGCCATGAAATCTGGGACCTGTACCAGCGCGGCGTGTTGCGACCCGAGACGGTGCTCACCGGCCGCTTCACGCACAAGCTCGGGCCGGTGGACATGGGCGCCGTGATGGGCGAGATCGACGATGCGCGGGCCGAAGAGGCGGCGCGCCGCCTGCGCATGCAGGCGCCCTAGGCCCACGGGGCCAGTTGTCGGACAGACAGGCGCACCCTTTTCGTGTACGGTGGTTCTCAAGGGTGCACATCCCGCGCACCCGAAGGCCCCCATGAACAATCCCCATTACACGCCCCGTACCTTTGGCGACCGCTTCGCCTATGGCTTTGTGCGCTTCCTGCGCTTTTTTGCCGACCTGTTTTTTGCCAAGCGCTACGGTCACCGTGCCATCGTGCTGGAAACCGTCGCCGCCGTTCCCGGCATGGTGGGCGCCACGCTGACGCACCTGCGCTGCCTGCGCCGCATTGAGGACGACAGGGGCTGGATACGCACGTTGATGGACGAGGCCGAGAACGAACGCATGCACCTGATGACGTTCATCAAAATTGCGCAACCCAACTGGTTCGAACGCGGTCTGGTCATCCTCGTGCAGGGCTTCTTCTACAACGCCTACTTCCTGCTGTATCTGATCGCTCCGGGGGTTGCGCATCGGGTGGTCGGGTACTTCGAGGAGGAGGCCTACACCAGCTACACCAATTACCTGGAGCTCATCGACTCGGGCGCTCATGCCAACGTCGCCGCCCCGCAGATCGCCAAGGACTACTGGAAACTTCCCGCCAACGCCACCTTGCGTGACGTGGTGCTGGCGGTTCGGGAAGACGAGGCAGGTCACCGCGACGTGAACCACGGCTTTGCCAACGAGCTTCATGGCGGCGGCGAGCCGCGCCCCGCGTCAAGCTGAAAACGCCCGCAAGCGGAACTCCAGCGCGCCAGTCGGCACGCGTTGCATTCTGTCTGTGAGGCCGAATGGCCGAGGACGGAAAATCGCGGTTCAAGTCGCGCCGTTCAACGACCAGGTAACAGGGTGTTCGCTGACACGGCCCCCACCCGCGCATGCCCAGCATGGAAAGTCTCACGCACATCCGGATCCCTCCAATGCTCACGAACACTCTTCTTGCCCGGCGTCACCTGCTCTGCTGGCTGGCCGCAGGGGTTGCCCTGCCCGCCTCCGCAGCCACCAGCATCCGACGGAGCGCACCGGCCGCCGCCAAAGGCACCAGCGGTGCGACGCTCATGGAGCGGATGAATGCGGCCACTGACAGCCCCGTTCTGGGTTCGGGCGCACGCGGCGAAGCTGTCTTGCGCGCGCAGATCCTGCTCGACCGCGCATGGTTTTCCCCGGGGGAAATTGATGGCGCCTTCGGGACCAACATGCGCCGCATGGTGGTCGCCTTCCAGACCGCCAACGCCCTGAAATCAACCGGCCGCGTGGACTCGGAAACCTGGAAAATGCTGGTTGGTGAAACGTCGGTACCGGTACTGAAGCAATACACCATCACCAAGGAAGACGCCGCGGGTCCGTTCACAAAAACGCCTGCGGACATGATGGAACGAGCCAAACTGAAATCGCTGGACTATGAAACCATCCAGGAGGCGCTCGCCGAGAAATTTCACTGCAGTGCGAAGTGGCTGCGCGACGCCAATCGGGCAAGCAAGTTCGAGCCCGGAGACAACATCATCGTTCCCGCCACGAGCGTTGACAAATCACCGGCTCTGGCAACATCCATTCGTATCGACAAATCGGAACGCGTGCTTTATCTGCTCGACAAGGCCGATCTTCCTGTTGCGGCCTTTCCGGCCAGCATAGGTGGCGCTTCGGACCCGCTGCCCCTGGGTCGCATGGAAATCAGGAATGCGGCGAAGAACCCGGTGTTCACCTACGATCCGGTGTTGCTCAAAAATGCCCGGCAGACCAATGCCAAAACCGACATTCCCGCGGGACCCAACAATCCGGTGGGTGTGTACTGGCTGGGTCTGAGCAAGCCGCACTGGGGCATCCACGGCACACCCGATCCCTCCCGGGTGGGGACGGCCGAAACCAACGGCTGCATTCACCTGACCAACTGGGACGTGCTGCGCCTGGCACAAGTTGTGAAGCCAGGGTTTGCCGTCGACGTCCATGCCTGATCGGCCTGTCCGGAAGTATTGGGGAGGCTGGTTCGCTGCGGCGGCCTTTCTCATGGGCGTCCTTTGGGTGCTCATGCGCCCCGCCTCATCACCCGAGCTGGCGCAGGCAACGCTTCCCGCCCCTGAGGCATCGGCGGCCACCCGGCCAGGGCGTGCAGATCCGACATCTCCCCCCGCAGCGACGGCACCGGCATCGGCGCAAGCTTCCGTTTCCCTGACTGGCATACCGGCGTTGCTGCTGCCCGTGCAGGAAGTTTCCGCGCGAGACCTGCGAGACACCTTCGCCGATGGGCGCGACAGCAACCAGCGTGGTCACGAAGCCATTGACATTCACGCGCCGCGCGGCACGCCCGTACTTGCCGTGGACGACGGGCGCATCGTCAAACTTTTTCTCAGCAAACCTGGCGGCATCACCATTTACCAGTTTGACGCGACCGACAAGCTCGCCTACTACTATGCCCATCTCGACAGATACGCAGAAGGCCTGGCAGAAGGCCAAACGGTGCGCCGTGGCAATGTGATCGGCTATGTCGGCTCCAGCGGCAATGCCAGCCCGGAAGCGCCCCATCTGCACTTTGCCATCTTCCACCTGGGCCCCGAAAAGCAGTGGTGGAAAGGCGAACCGGTCAACCCGTTTGAGCCGCTGGGCGGTACCCGGCGCTGAGCCAGGTCCGCACCGGACGCAAGGTCAAACCAGCAGGGCGTTGACGCGTTTCACGTAAGCCGAGGGGTCATCCGGCAAGCCGCCTTCTGCCAGCAGGGCCTGATCGAACAGGATGTGGGCGAGATCGTCGAAGTGGTCACTTCCTTCGAGCTTCTTGACCAGGGGGTGCTGGGCATTGATTTCCAGAATCGGCTTGACCTCGGGCGCGGCCTGACCGGCCTGCTTGAGCATGCGCGCCAGTTGCGTGGACATGTCGCCTTCCTGCACCACCAGGCAAGCCGGCGAGTCGACCAGCCTTGTCGTGGCGCGCACATCGGAGGCTTTGTCCTTCAAGGCTTCCTTGAGTCTGTCGAGCATGGGCTTGAACTGGGTCTGCGCTTCCTCGGCGGCTTTTTTCTCGTCCTCGTCCTGCAGCTTGCCGAGGTCCACCGCGCCCTTGGCGACCGACTGCAACGGTGTGCCGTCAAACTCGTGCAGGTAGTTGAGCGCCCATTCATCCACCCGGTCGGTCATCAGCAGCACCTCGATGCCCTTCTTGCGGAAGATCTCGAGCTGTGGGCTGTTCTTGCCCGCCGCCTGGGTGTCGGCGGTGATGTAATAAATGGCGTCCTGGCCTTCCTTCATGCGCCCCTTGTAGTCGGCGAAACCCACACTGACGGTGTCGGTCGTTGAGCTGGCAAAACGCAGCAGCTTGGCCAGGCGCTCGCGGTTGGCGAAATCTTCGCCCAGGCCTTCCTTGAGCACGGCGCCGAACTCGCCGTAGAAGGCGGCGAACTTTTCCGGCTCGTTGGCGGCCAGGTCCTCGATCATGGACAACACGCGTTTCGTGCAGCCTTCCCGGATGGCCTTGACGGCCCGGCTTTCCTGCAGCAGCTCGCGCGAGACGTTGAGCGGCAGATCGGACGAATCGACCACACCCTTGACGAAACGCAGGTAGACCGGCAGCAGCGCCTGGGCGTCGTCCATGATGAAGACGCGTTTGACATACAGCTTGACGCCGGCGGCCTTGTCGCGGTTGAACAGGTCCATGGGCGCCTTGGCCGGGATGTAGAGCAGCTGCGTGTATTCGGTGGCGCCTTCGACGCGGTTGTGGGTGCTGGCCAGGGGGCTCTGGCTGTCGTAGCTGATCTGCTTGTAGAACTCGTCGTACTGCTCTTGCGTGATGTCTTTTTTGGCGCGTGTCCACAAAGCCGCCGCCTGGTTCACGGTTTCCCACTCGTCGCTGATGATCATCTCGCCGGGCTGGTCGTTTTCGCCCTCCTTCCACGCTTCCTTTTTCATCAGGATGGGCAGCGAGATATGGTCGGAGTACTTGCTGATGATGCTTTTGAGTTTCCAGGTGTTGAGATACTCGCCGGCGTCGTCCTTCAAATGCAGGATGACACTGGTGCCGCGTTCTGCGCGCTCTATGGTCTCGACCTCGAAGTCCCCGGTACCGGCGCTGCTCCAGCGCACACCTTCAGACGCCGGCAGCCCCGCGCGGCGGCTTTCGACGGTGATCTTGTCGGCGACGATGAAGCCCGAATAAAAGCCGACGCCGAACTGACCGATCAGTTGGGCATCGTTTTTCTGGTCGCCCGAGAGTTTGGCCATGAAGTCGCGCGTACCGCTCTTGGCGATCGTGCCCAGGTGCTCCACGGCTTCGATCTGCGACAGGCCGATGCCGTTGTCGGTGATGGTCAGGGTTTTCGCCGCCTTGTCGAAGCTGACACGCACTTCAAGGTTGGGCGCATCCTCGTACAACTCGGCATTGTTCAGACCCTCAAAACGCAACTTGTCGCAGGCATCCGAGGCATTGGAGACCAGCTCGCGAAGGAAAATATCGGGGTTGGAGTACAGGGAGTGGGTGACCAGCTTGAGCAGCTGGGCGACTTCGGCCTGGAAGGAAAGGGTTTGCTTGCTCATGTGTGGGGTTCTTGAAAATCAGGGGGAATAAACAAACGCCCCTGGAGTTAGGGGCGTCGTCGCATATTTCAAGACCTGATTATCGCGGGTCCGGGATGCGCCCCGGGCCCGCGACCGATGGCGGGCTCAGCCTTCCAGGCCGGTCAGCTCGCCACTCTTGATCTTGCCCAGACGCAGAGCCTGCGCGGCCTCACCACGCACGATGGCGGTGGGCACGGCAGACTTCACGGGCGCGGCCACACGCGAACCGGAGGGAATATTGCTGTAGGTCTTGACTGTGGTGACGGCCTCGGCCACAACTTCAGCGCGGGTGCGGCTGCCCTCGGACTGCAGCGCGAACTGCGAAGCGGGATCGGGCGTTTCTGCGCGCACACCGGTGGAAGCGATGGCGGCAAACGTAGCGACGGCGATAAGGGCGTAAGACTTGTTCATGATGATCTTTCAGTGAGTGGTTGAAACCGGAAAATTCGGTTGGGTCCGTCTCTCGCAAGCTCAAACTTCAACCGTGATCTCACTGTATTTGCGGCAAATTAGGCGATCATGAGCGGAGTCTTAGCTGGCAATGAGCGCCCCGTCTCACAGCGTCTCTACACGCGCCACCAGGCCGCTACGGCCTTCGCGGTTGCGCAGGGTGATGCGCAGGCCGCAACGCCTGGCCGCCGCCTGTGCAATGGCCAGCCCCAGACCGCTGCCACCCGCGTCACTTCCCGGTACCCGGAAAAAGCGGTCGAACACGCGGCCCTGCAGCTCGGGCGGAATACCGGGGCCGGCATCTTCCACTTCGATGAGCAGACGCCCCTGCGCACTCGCGACGCGCACATCCACCACGCTGCCTTGGGGGGCATGGCGCAAGGCATTCTCGATCAGGTTGTCCACAACGCTGCGCAGATCACTCGCGGGACAGTGCAGCATGGCGCCCTCGGCGGATAGCCCGGAGGCGTCCAGCCCCAGATCCATGTTGCGCTGGTCGGCCAGCGTGATCAGCTGGTTGATGCTTTCGTGCAGCACCTGGTGCACATTGACCGGCCCCAAGGCCGGTTCGGCGCCGGCCGACTCATGGCGTGAAAGCTTGAGCAACTGGTCCACCAGCCGCTGCGCCCGCTGGATGCCCGCCTCGAGCTGGGCGAAACGCTGCGCCGGCGCGCCGGTGCACAGGTCGCCGCGCAGGTTTTCGAGCTGCAGGCCGACGGCGGTGATGGGCGTGCGCAACTCATGGGCCGCATCCTGCACAAACCGGCGCTGCGTGGCAAATGCATCGCGCAGCCGCGTCAGCAGGCTGTTGAAGGAAATGACCAGCGGCGCAATTTCACGCGGCACCCGGTCCAGCGGCAGCTCGGCGATGTTGTGTTCGTCCTGCGCCGAGGTCTGGCGGGCGATCGTGCCCACCTCGCGCGAGACCATGGCCACCACGCCCCACAGGATGAGCATCGACAGCGGCAGCAGCAGGATCACGGGCGCGATGGCAGCACCGGCCTGGCCGACGGCGACGTGACGGCGAAACTCGCCGCTTTGCAGCACCTGGATGCGGCGCGATGCCTCGGCCTTGCCCGGCCCGGTGGTGTAGACGCGCCAGCGCTCACCGCCTGTCCTGACGTCCTGAAAACCCGGTGTTGCCAGCAGCGCCATGGCCGATTCCGGCCACGAGTTGAAGCGGGGCTGGCCGGCAGCATCAAACACCTGCACCACATAAGTCCCCAGCTTGTGCACCCGCTCGCGTGTGAGCGGGGGCAACGCGATGTCCTGCTCCTGCGCCGCCATGGACTCGGCCAGCAACTCCATCTGGTTGTCCATGAAGGTGCTGGCCATGCGCAGATAGCTCCAGTAGGCAAAACCCGCCGAAGCGGCGCCCACCAGCAAGAACACCGGCACCAGCCAGAGCAGCAGCGCCCGGCGCAACGAGCACAGCCGCCCAGCGGGGAAAACGTGAAACATCATGCCGGGTCTCCGGAGGCTGTGGTTGCGGCCTGTGGCGCCGCCGCCAGCGCAGGTGAGGCTGCCGGTGGAGCGGCCGCAATGCGCCAGCCGAGCCCGCGCACGTTGCGGATGGTGTCCGCGCCCAGTTTCTTGCGCATGCCGTGGATCAGCACGTCCACCGCATTGCTCATGACTTCTTCGCCCCAGCCGTAAATCCGGTTTTCAAGCTGGTCGCGCGACAGGATGGCGCCCGGCCGTTCCAGCAAGGCGTGAAGCAGCGCGTACTCGCGCGCCGACAGCGCCGAGGCTTCGCCGTTGACCAGCACCTCGCGGGTGGTCAGGTCCAGTTGCACCACGGCGTTGCCGATCACCGAATGCGCGCTGCCGTCACGCCGCCGGATGACCGCACGCATGCGCGCCAGCAGCTCGCGAAACTCGTAGGGCTTGAGAAGGTAGTCGTCGGCCCCCAGATCCAGCCCGGCAATGCGGTCGTCCAGGCCATCACGCGCGGTGAGCACCAGCACCGGCGTGGCATCCCCGCGGACACGGGCCTGGCGCAACACCTCGAGACCATCGCGCCTGGGCAGGCCCAGGTCCAGCAACACACAGGCGTAAGCGCCATCGGCCAGCGCGCTTTGCGCCAGCAGGCCGTCACGCACCCAGTCCACCGACCAGCCATTGGTCTCCAGCGCCTGCTGCAGGCTGCGGCCGATCATGTCGTCGTCTTCCACCAGCAGAACGCGCATCAGGCCTCCCCGTGCCGCGGCGTCAGGCCTTCCCAGCGCGCCTGCCGTCTGGCCGCATGCAGCAGCAGGACGCCGGCACACAACAGGGCGGCCATGCCGGCCAGGTTCAGGTAGAAGGCGGTGGTCGCGCTGAAGCCGGGCATGGCCAGCGCAATCCCGACAAAACCGGCCTGGCTGAGCAGCCCCGTCGCCACCACGGCCGGCCGGAGGGCCCGCACCAGCACGGCGCCCATCAGCGCAGCGGCCAGCACGGCAATCAGGAACCGGTGGTGCAGAAGCAGCGGCAGCGCCGCGCCGTCTGCTGGCGGCAAGGCGAGCAGGACCCACACGGCGCTCACACCGGCGGCTAGCAGAATGGCGCGGGCAACACGTTCGGCAAAGGTGTCCATGGCGGGCAGAGGGTGGTGGTGGAGTGGGTATCTTCGCCGGACTGAATTAGCCTTGAATTAGCGCGGCACGCGGATGAGGAGGCGGACGCGGGCGGCGACCTGAAGGCTCACGTCAGCCAGCGCCTGAGCTGCTGGTAAACCGGCTGGCTGTGCAACAGGGCGATGTGGCCGGTGGCGGCCACCACCCATTGCCGGTCCGCCGGGAAATCCAGGCAGCGCGCCGGTTCCGCATGCTGGCCCAGCGCGCTGGCCACCGGCACCAGGCCGTCGCCGAGGGCGGCGTCAAGCCTGCGCCCTGTGGTTGCCGCCGCCGGAAGCTCAGCCAATGTGGCGGCCACCGCAAAACAGGCGACGCCGGAAGGCAGCGGCAAGGGCTGGCGCGTGTCTGACCCGCCGGCAAACCGGTCAACGCCCTGCCAGTCGGCCGGCAATACATTGCCGTGCCGCAAATCGGTGATGCCCGCGCTGCGGAGCTGCCCAATTTTTGCAAACGGGCGGGTCAGCGGATTGCTGCCAAGCACGGTGTCCACCCAGCTCCCGACTTTTTCCAGCGGCGCGCCATGGTGCGGCGTGCCCAGAAAAACCAGGTGTCGCAGCCGGCCCGGCCAGTGCATGCCCTGCGCCGTTGCGCTGTGGCAGGCACTGCGTGCCACCAGGCCGCCCATGCTGTGCGTCAGCAGGCTCAGGGTCTCGACCTCCTGCGGCCAGGCCTGCAGCAATTGCTCCATCAACGCAGCGAGTTGCCCGCCATTGACCGAGGTGTGCAGGCCGGTGTTGTAGTGCAGGTAGACCGGGGTGTAGCCGAGCTCCTGTGCGAGCCCCGTCCCGTAGTCCTGGCTGTGGCCCTGCAGCGCATCGGCCGGGTGGTCCGCGCGCCACTGCAGGTCGTTCATGCACAGGCCGTGCACCAGCAGCAGGATCTTGCCGGTCGCGCGCGGCAGGCGCTGCGCCAGTTCGAGTTTGTCCATGGGCAACGACCGGCCATCATGGCGCACGCTCATGGGGATCGCCAGCGGGTTGGCGGTGTCCAGCAACTGGTCGCCGAGCACGCCATTGAGCGCCGAAAGCAGGGCTTCGCGCTGCGGCGACGAAGTTTGCTGCCCCTGCCTGGGCCCGACCCTCGACAACAGGGCATTGACCGTGCCGCCCGCCAGACGCGTCACACCCCTGACGCTGCCGTAGACCAGGCCGGTGATGCCGCTTTTGCGAACACCCGAGGTACCCGCCGCGCGGTCCACAAACTTCTGCCCGGCGGCGCCAAAGGGTGCGGCGACCGCCTTGTAGACATTGCCCTGCACCTTCTCGACCAGCTCGGTGATGCCCAACGTGCCCTGGGTGGCGAGCTGGGCAAGACCCCGGATGTCGGACAGGTGCAGGTGGTGGCGCCAATCGGCCAGAAGGGCCCGCGCGAGGCGGGGCGACGATGGGGTGGTCATGCGGCCATTGTCGCGGTCGCCGCTGACGGCGTCCACCCGCATCGTTTTTGATTCGTTTGATGAATAAAAACAGGCTTGAGCCCAACAGGGACGGGCGCAAGCAGCTCCTGAAACAGGAGCAATTCAGACTCAAAACCGTTCGTGCGGCGCCAGGTAGCGCCACTGGCCGACCGGCAGATGGCCGAGGTTGACCATGCCGATGCGCACCCGTTTGAGGCCTGTCACAAACAGCCCGACCTGCTCGCACATGCGGCGGATCTGGCGCTTCTTGCCTTCCTTGAGCACGAAGCGCAGCTGCTCCGGGTTTTGCCATTCGACGCGCGCCGGCCTCAAAGGCTCGCCATCCAGGCTCAGGCCGTGGCGCAACAAGGCGAGTTTTTCCGGTGGAAACACGGCCTGGACGTTGACGGTCTCGGCGCCTTGTTCAGCCTGGTAAGTGACACGCACCAGGTATTCCTTTTCGATCTCCGAGTCCTCGCCGATCAGCTGCCGCGCGACGCGGCCGTCCTGCGTGAGCACCAGCAGCCCGATCGAGTCGATGTCAAGCCGGCCGGCCGGCGCCAGGCCGCGCAGTTGTTCATGGCCCCAGCGCATGCGGCTGTTGCATTCGCGCCAGCGGTTTTGCGGCTGTACCAGCACCACGGCGGGTTCGTGCCCGTCTTCGGCCTGGCCACTGACATAACCGACCGGCTTGTTGATCAGGATGGTGACCTGCTGGCGCTGGTACTGCTCGGCTTCACGTGCCACCTCGATGCGGGCGTTGGCCGCCACCGGCTGGCCCATGACCGCCGGCTGGCCGTCCACGCGGACCCAGCCGCGCGAAATCCAGTCGTCGGCCTCGCGGCGTGAACACAGGCCGAGTTCGGCCATGCGTTTATTCAGGCGGACCGTCAGCGCAGGGGCGCCCGGGGCGGCCACGGCCTTGGGAATGCGCACCGCCGCGCCGGGGGCAGGGGGTTTAGGGGGTGGGGGGGAAGTGGGTTCAGCCATGACGAGCCCATTTTAGGGCGGTATCGCCCGGGCCAGTGCCGCCGGCCGTTCAGTACCGATTGCAGGGAGGCAATTTTTTGCTATGGAATCAATAGCTGCCTGCGCAATAGGGAAAAGGGCCAGGGCCCGTATTTACTGAATAACGCTGTTACGCAGCGCCTCCAGGTCCAGCACACGCAAACCGCCGTATTCAATACGGATCGTGCCCTGCGTCTGCAGGTTGGACAGCGCCTCGTTCACGCGCTGACGCGACAACCCCACGAGGTAGGCCATTTCCTGCTGGGTAATGCGCAGGATTTCGCCGACGCCCGGGTACAGCACCGGGTTGAAGAGCGCCGCCAGGCTGCGGGCGACACGCAGATCAGGGTTGGCCAGGCGATCAATTTCGCGCGCGGCAATGAACTGCCCCAGACGCTCGTTGAGCTGGTTCATCACGAAGCGGTTGAAGCCGATCGAGTGGTCCAGCAGCCAGTGAAAGGCGTCGACCGGCAGGCCGGCCACCACGCTTTTTCGCAGCGCCTGGATGTTGTAGCGGTAGGGCTCGCGCTTGAGCGCCGTCCCCTCCCCAAACCATCCGCCCGGCGGCAATCCGGCAAAAGTCATGGTGATCCCCTGGGCGTTGTCGCTGCTCATCTTGAGCAGGCCTTCAACCACGCCGAACCAGTAGGTCACCGGCTTGCCGACACGGCACACATAGTCGCCGGCTGCGGCGTCGCCCACCTGCAGCTGCGCGACCGCGCGCGCGCGCTCATCGGGCAACAACTGCCACAGCCAGGGAATGCCCTCCTGCTCTTCGGGGGTGGGCGTCCTGCGGCGCTGGTGGAGGGTCAGGTCAGTAGACACGGGTCACCAAGGTGGGGTGAAGAAATCCCCCCGGGAAACTCCGGAGGGGGCACACCCTTGAATTGTCGTCGAACAGACATTTTATTGTCAATCTGCCGCCTAGCATCTGGCCACTCAAATTTCAACCTCCAGCCAGGACCCCCCATGACCCTCACTCCCCCCTCCACGTCCCCTCACGGGCATGCTGCGACATGCGCCCCACGGGCCAACCCACTGACACGCCGCAGCGTGCTGGGCGCGCTCGCGGCGCTGCCCGCGGCCTTTCATGCATCCCTGCGTGCCGACAACACCGCCCCCCTGAAAATTGCGCAGTCCACGGCGCTCAGCGGCCCGCTCGGGGAACTGGGCCAGGCCATGCACCAGGGCGCCAAGGCATGTTTTGCGGCGATCAATGCCAAAGGCGGTGTGAACGGCCGGCCCATCGAACTCGCCGCGGTCGATGACGGCTACGACGTCAAGCGCGCGCTCGCCAATGTGAAGGGGTTCATTGAAGACCGCAACAACTTCGCGCTCTTCAATTGCATGGGCACACCCATGATCGAGGCCATGCTGCCTCAAGTGATTGAATCGGGCATTCCGTTTTTTGCCCCCTTTTCTGGCGCCCTGTCAGCGCGCCCCAAAAATGCCCGCAATGTGTTCAACATCCGCGCCAGTTATGCGGATGAGGCCGAGCAGCTGGTGCAGCACCTCGCAACCATCGGCATCAAGCGCATCGCGATCGTCTACCAGAACAACTCCTTCGGCAAGGAAGTGTTCGATGCCACCCAGCGCTCCATGACACGGCACAAGCTCGATGCCACCGCCATCGTGACCGTGGAGAACAATTCCTCGGATGCCGGCGCAGCCGCGGCCAAGGTCGCCACCTCGAACCCGGAGGCGGTGCTGGTCGGCCTGGCGGGCAAACCCACCGTCGACTTTGTCAAGGCGATGCGCATGCACCGAAAGGGGCTGCCGCTGTATGCCCTCTCCATCATGGGTGCGGCCGCCACCCTCAAGGCCATGGGAGACGATGCGACCGGCATCGCCATTTCCCAGGTCGTGCCCCTGCCGAACGCCACCGTGGTGCCCGTCGTTCGCGATTTCCAGCAAGCCTGGAAGGCTGCCGGCGTGACACTGGCGCCGTCGCATCTGGCGCTGGAGGGGTATATCAATGCCCGGGTCTTCGCCGAGGCCCTCCGGCTTGCGGGACGCAACCCGACACGCAGCGGCTTTATAGACAGCACCTGGAACCTCAAACGCTACGACCTGGGCGGTTTCGAAGTGAGCTTCAGCGATTCGGCGACGAACGCTTCTCGCTTCGTCGAACTCACCATGGTTTCGCGCGACGGCCGCTTTATCCGATAACAGGGCCGCCCCCGGGGACACCCCACTAGGACTTACCCGGAAATTGTCGTCGCAATGACACCGTAACGTCAAAGGCAGTCCTACTATTCATTTCAACCGACGGCTTTGCCTGAACGGGAAGCCGCACTGAACACTGGAGACAAGGTACCGAATGCAGACCACCTTCCCCCGATTGCTGCTGAAACACGCCGCAGAGCGCCCCACGGCGCCGGCCATGCGCGAGAAGGAATACGGCATCTGGCAGGCGCACAGCTGGGCCGACATGGCCGCGCTGGTGGAACACATCGCCTGCGGCCTGCACCAGGCCGGCCTGCAGCGCGGTGAACACATGGTCGTGGTGGGCGCGAATCGGCCCCGGCTGTACGCCACCATGCTGGCGGCGCAGTCGCTGGGCGCGATTGCCGTGCCACTTTACCAGGACGCCGTCGGTGCCGAATGTGTGTTTCCCATCAACAATGCGGAAGTGCGCTTTGCGATGGTCGAAGACCAGGAACAGGTCGACAAACTCATGGACATCCGCGAGCAGTGCCCGCAGTTGGCCCACATCATTTACGACGACCCGCGCGGACTGCGCAACTACAACGAGCCGGGCCTGGTCGCCCTCGACGCGCTGATCGCTTCGGGCCAGGCCCTGGCCGCCAGCCAGCCGGCGTTTTTCAGGGACCAGGTCGAAC
This sequence comes from Polaromonas sp., assembly GCF_029945895.1. Classification (GTDB taxonomy): domain Bacteria; phylum Pseudomonadota; class Gammaproteobacteria; order Burkholderiales; family Burkholderiaceae_C; genus Polaromonas. The sequence goes on from NZ_JAQSDL010000043.1 coordinate 259,805, forward strand.
AGGCGCATCCGGACGACGTGGCCGCCATGTTCTTCACCTCGGGCACCACCGGCAACCCCAAGGGCGTGGTGCACACGCACAACACCCTGCTCGACCGCGCCGAAGCCGGCGCAGAGTTCGACAAGCTGACCAGCCACGAGGAAGTGCTGGCCTACCTGCCGCCGGCCTGGATCGGCCAGAACATCTTCAGCTACGCCCAGTGGCTGTGCTGCGGTTATGTGGTCAATTGCCCCGAAAACGCGAGCACCGTCACCATCGACCTGAAGGAAGTCGGCCCAACCTACTATTTCGCGCCGCCGCGGGTGTTTGAGGGCCTGCTGACCAGCGTGATGATCCGCATGGAAGACGCAGGCCTGCTCAAGCGCAAGATGTTTCACTTCTTCATGGATGTGGCCAAACGCGTGGGCCCGGCCCTGATGGACGGCCAGCCGGTGGGCGCCGGCGACCGGCTGCTCTACGCGCTGGGCCAGGTTTTGGCTTACGGTCCGCTGCGCAACAACCTGGGCTTCAGCCGGGTGCGTGTGGCCTACACGGCCGGTGAAGCGATTGGCCCGGACCTGTTCACCTTCTACCGCTCCATCGGCATCAACCTCAAGCAGCTTTACGGCTCGACCGAAACGGCCGTGTTTGTCTGCCTGCAGCCGGACAACCAGGCGCGCGCCGACACGGTGGGCGTGCCGATCAAGGGTGTGGAAATCAAGGTGGCCGACAACGGCGAAATCCTCGTCAAGTCCGCCGGCCTGCTCAAGGGTTATTACAAGAACCCGGCCGCCACGGCCGAGGTGCTGACGGCCGACGGCTGGTACCACACCAGCGATGCGGGCTTTCTCGATGCCAGCGGCCACCTCAAGATCATCGACCGCGTCAAGGACGTGGGCCGCATCCGGGGCGGCGCCAACGACGGCGCCATGTTTGCACCCAAGTACGTCGAGAACAAGCTGAAATTTTTTCCGCATATCAAGGAAGTGGTGGCCTATGGCGACGGCCGCGAAAAAGTCTGCGTCATGATCAACATCGACTTCGACGCGGTCGGCAACTGGGCCGAGCGGCGCAACCTGCCTTATGCCGGTTATACCGACCTGGCGCAAAAGCCCGAGGTCTACCAGCTGATCAAGGAATGTGTCGAAAAGGTCAACGCCGACCTGAGCGCCGACGTCCTGCTCGCGGGCTCGCAGATCAGCCGCTTTCTGGTGCTGCACAAAGAGCTCGACGCCGACGATGGCGAGCTGACCCGTACCAACAAGGTACGCCGCGGCTTCATCGGCGACAAATACCAGCCGCTGGTCGATGCCCTCTACAGCGGAAAGACCGAGCAATTCATTGAAACCGTCGTCAAGTTTGAGGACGGCCGCAGCGGCAGCGTCAGCGCCACACTCAAGATCAGCGACACCCAGACCTTTGCACCGGTGAAGGCAGCAGCATGACTACCAGCCGAAAGACCAGTTCAAGCCGCGGAACCGGCTTTGCCGGGCCGCAGGCGGGCGGCCCCCTCGGGGGGCAGCGCAGTACACGCAGTGACAGGCGTGGGGGCACACAATGACCAAAAAAATCGGCGACGTCATTCTCGACGTTCACAACATCAGTTTGAGCTTCGGCGGCGTGAAAGCCCTCTCTGATATTTCCTTCAACGTGAAGGAGCACGAGATCCGCGCCATCATTGGCCCCAACGGCGCCGGTAAAAGCTCCATGCTCAACTGCATCAACGGCGTCTACACGCCGCAGCAGGGCTCGATCACTTTTCGCGGCCAGACCTTCAAACACATGAACAGCCACCAGGTGGCCGTCATGGGTGTGGCGCGCACCTTCCAGAACCTGGCACTGTTCAAGGGCATGAGTGTGCTCGACAACATCATGACCGGGCGCAACCTGAAGATCAAAAGCAACCTGCTGCTGCAGGCGCTGCGCATCGGCCCGGCCCAGAAGGAAGAGTTCAGACACCGCGAAGCCGTGGAAAAGATCATCGACTTCCTGGAAATCCAGGCCTATCGCAAGACGCCGGTCGGGCAACTTCCCTACGGCCTGCAAAAACGCGTGGACCTGGGCCGTGCACTGGCGATGGAGCCGCAGGTGCTGTTGCTCGACGAACCGATGGCCGGCATGAACGTGGAAGAAAAACAGGACATGTGCCGCTTCGTGCTCGACGTCAACGACGAGTTCGGCACCACCGTGGTCCTGATCGAACACGACATGGGGGTGGTGATGGACATTTCCGACCGTGTCGTGGTGCTCGACTACGGCAAGAAGATCGGCGACGGCACCCCCGACGAAGTCCGCAACAACCCGGACGTGATCAAGGCTTACCTCGGAACCAGCCACTAACCATGTACAACAAGCAACACGCAGACTCTTTCTTTTCCAGCGGCCGCGACGGAACCGGCTTTGCCGGACCGAATGCGGCGTCCCCTGGAAGGGGAGAAGCAGCTACGCGCAGCGAGCCCGCAACAGGGGTGAGGTAAATCTGATGGCTTTTTTCTTAGAGACTCTTCTTGGCGGCCTGATGGTCGGCATGCTTTATTCCCTGGTCGCGCTGGGCTTTGTGCTGATCTACAAGGCTTCGGGCGTGTTCAACTTCGCGCAGGGCGCGATGGTGCTGTTTGCCGCACTGGCCATGGCCCGCCTGTCCGAGTGGATTCCACAATGGACCGGCATAGACAACAAGTGGCTGGGCAATATCCTGGCCTTTGCTGTGGCCGGCCTGCTGATGTTTGCCGTGGCCTGGCTGATCGAACGCCTGGTGCTGCGCCACCTGGTCAATCAGGAGGCGGCCACCCTGCTGATGGCAACACTGGGCATTGCCTACTTCCTCGACGGCCTGGGCCAGACCATGTTCGGCAGCAATGTCTACAACCTGGACATCGGCATGCCCAAAGATCCGATCTTCGTGTTCGATTCGGTGTTCCCCGGCGGACTCCTGATCAACAAGGAAGACCTGATCGCCGCGGCGATTGCGACCGGGCTGGTGGCACTGCTGAGCCTGTTCTTTCAGAAAACCTCCACCGGGCGCGCGCTGCGCGCCGTGGCCGACGACCACCAGGCGGCCCAGTCCATCGGCATCCCGCTCAACCGCATCTGGGTCATCGTCTGGTGCGTGGCCGGCGTGGTGGCCCTGGTGGCCGGCATGATCTGGGGCAGCAAGCTCGGCGTGCAGTTTTCGCTGACCACCCTGGCGCTGCGGGCCCTGCCGGTGGTCATTCTGGGGGGGCTGACCTCGGTGCCCGGCGCCATCATTGGCGGACTGATCATTGGCGTCGGCGAAAAACTCTCGGAAGTGTTCCTCGGCCCCTACGTCGGCGGCGGCATCGAGATCTGGTTCGCCTATGTGCTGGCGCTGGTCTTCCTGCTGTTCCGCCCGCAAGGCCTGTTCGGTGAAAAGATCATCGATCGCGTATGACTATGAAGCCCCCACGGTCGTTCGCTTCGCGTAACTCCCTGCCCCCCGAGGGGGCCGCTGCGCCTGCGGCCCGGCAAAGCCGGTTCCGCGGCCCCCGCTTGAATAAAGCCCCAGTACGTCCTTACCGTTAAAGCATCCTATGTTCTACAGAGAAAACGGCCAATTCAGAACCAGCTACCAGGCTGACCAGCAGATCTTTCCGATCCTGCAGGACCGCATAGCCATTGCGCTGCTGCTGGCCGTGGCCTTTGTCGCCGTGCCGCTGCTGGCCAGCGACTACCTGATGCGGGCCATTCTGATCCCCTTCCTGATTTTCTCGCTGGCCGCCGTCGGCGTGAACATCCTCGTCGGTTACTGCGGGCAGATCTCGCTGGGCTCGGGCGCCTTCATGGCCGTAGGCGCCTACGGTGCCTACAACTTCTTCGTGCGGATTCCAGGCCTGCCCCTGATCCCGGCGCTGATCCTCGGCGGTCTCTGCGCCATGTTCTTCGGCATTCTTTTCGGCCTGCCCAGCCTGCGCGTACGCGGCCTGTACCTGGCCGTGGCCACGCTGGCAGCCCAGTTTTTCGCAGACTGGATGTTTCTGCGCATCAAATGGTTCACGCTGGACACGCCTTCGGGCTCGGTGGCGGTCTCGAACCTGCAGGTGTTCGGCCTGCCGCTGGAAAGCGCCGTGAGCAAGTACCTGTTCTGCCTGGCCATCCTGGCCGTGGTGGCGCTGCTGGCCAAGAACCTGGTGCGCGGCGCGATCGGCCGTGAATGGATGGCGATCCGTGACATGGACGTGGCGGCGGCAGTGATCGGCATCCGGCCCATGTACGCCAAGCTCAGCGCCTTCGCGGTCAGCTCCTTCATCATTGGTGTCGCGGGCGCGCTGTGGGCCTTCATCTACCTGGGCGCCTGGGAGCCCTCGGCTTTCTCGGTGGACTACTCGTTCCGCCTGCTGTTCATGGTGATCATCGGCGGGCTGGGCTCCATCATGGGCGCTTTCTTCGGCGCGGCCTTCATCACGGTGCTGCCGATTGCGCTGAACCAGTTCCTGCCTTTTGTTGCCGGTCTGATAGGCATCAGCATCACCACCACAGCGGTATCCCATGCGGAACTGATGATTTTCGGCGGGCTGATCGTCTGGTTCCTGATCGTCGAGCCGCATGGACTGGCCAAGTTGTGGTCAACCGGCAAGCAGAAGATGCGGCTGTGGCCCTTTCCGCACTGAAGGGTGGCAGCGAACCAGACATGGGGCCTGCGCCGTCCGAATGTTTAACGAGGTGTCCGTTTTTTCAGGTGTTTTTTTAATTTTTAGGAGACAACAATGAAAGTTCGCAATTTGTTACTGGCAGCGGCAGTTCTTGCCACTGGCGCATCGTCCGTCGTGACGACCAGCGCATGGGCCCAGGCCAAGGAACAGTACCTGCCGGTGCTGTCCTATCGCACGGGTCCCTACGCCCCCAATGGCACACCCACCGCCAACGGCATCGTCGATTACTACAAGCTCGTCAACGCGCGCGGCGGCATCAACGGCGTGAAGCTGATCTTCGAGGAATGCGAGACCGGCTATGACACAGCCCGCAGCGTCGAATGTTATGAACGCCTGAAGGGCAAAAACGGCGGTGCCGCACTGATCCACCCCTGGTCTACTGGCGCAACCTTTGCACTCACGGAAAAGGCCCCCACCGACAAGATCCCGCTCATCACCACCGGTTACGGCCGCAGCGAGAGCGCAGACGGCACCGTGTTCAAGTGGAACTTCCCGTTGCTGGGCACCTACTGGGTGGCTGCGGACGCCATCATCCAGGCCATCGGCAAGAAGGAGGGGGGCCTGGACAAACTCAAGGGCAAGAAGATCGCCCTCGTCTACCACGACAGTCCGTTCGGCAAGGAGCCGATTCCTCTGCTGCAGGAGCGCAGCAAGATGCATGGCTTCGAGCTGCAGCTGCTGCCCGTGACGGCACCTGGCGTCGAGCAAAAGGCCACCTGGCTGCAGATCCGGCAGGCCAAGCCCGACTACACACTGCTGTGGGGCTGGGGCGTGATGAACTCCACCGCGCTCAAGGAAGCACAGGCCACCGGCTACCCGCGCGAGAAGATGTACGGTGTGTGGTGGTCCGGTGCCGAACCCGATGTCAAGGACGTCGGCCAGGGCGCCAAGGGCTACAACGCCGTCACGCTGCAGCATGGCGCCGACAAGAACGCACCCATCGTCAAGGAAATCCTCGCCAAACTGCATGACAAGGGTCAGGGCACGGGACCCAGGGACGAAGTGGGCGAGGTGCTGTACCTGCGCGGCGTGGTCAGCGCAGCCGTGGGTATCGAAGGCATACGCGCCGCACAGGAGCGTTACGGCAAGGGCAAGGTCATGACCGGCGAACAAGTGCGCTGGGGACTGGAGAACCTGAACCTGACGCAGGCCAAGCTCGACGCGCTGGGCTTCAAGGGTGTCCTGCGCCCGATCAGCACCTCGTGTGCCGATCACGTGGGTGCAGGTGCGGCCCGCATCCACACCTGGAATGGCAGCAAGTGGGAATTCACCACCGACTGGCTGGAAGCCGACCAGCAGATCATCAAGCCCCTGGTGAAAGCCACGGCCAGCAAGTACGCCGCCGAAAAGAAGCTGACACCCCGCACGCCGGCGGATTGCCAGTCCTGATCTGAAGAAACCGCCCTTTCCTGCAAAGGAAAGGGCAGCGGCTCACCGGAGCCGCCAATCGACAGACCTGCCTGCAGGCCTGTCGATTGGTAGAGAGAGAAACAAACATGAACACACCCAACATCGTTCTCAACGTCAATGGCATCGAGGTCATCTACAACCACGTGATCCTGGTGCTCAAGGGCGTGTCCCTGCAAGTCCCGGAAGGACGCATCGTGGCCATCCTGGGCGGCAATGGCGCTGGCAAGACCACCACTCTGCGGGCCATCTCCAACCTGCTGCAGGGCGAGCGCGGTGCGGTCACCAAGGGCTCGATCGAGCTGCGCGGCGAACGCATCGAAAACCTGTCTCCAGCCGACCTGGTGCAACGCGGTGTCGTTCAGGTCATGGAAGGCCGGCACTGCTTCGCTCACCTGACGATTGAGGAAAACCTGCTGACCGGCGCCTACACGCGCAAAAGCAAGGCCGAAGTGGCGGCCAACCTCGAGAAGGTCTACAACTATTTCCCGCGCCTGAAAACACGGCGTACCTCACAGGCGGCCTACACCTCGGGCGGCGAGCAGCAGATGTGTGCCATCGGCCGTGCGCTGATGGCCAACCCCAGCATGGTGCTGCTCGACGAGCCCTCGATGGGACTGGCGCCGCAGATCGTCGAGGAAGTCTTCAACATTGTGAAAGACCTCAACCAGAAGGAAAAAGTGACCTTCCTGCTGGCCGAGCAGAACACCAACATGGCCCTGAAATACGCCGATTACGGCTACATCATGGAAAGCGGCCGTATCGTGATGGACGGTCAGGCCAGTGATCTGGCGAACAACGAAGACGTCAAGGAGTTTTACCTGGGCGTCGGCGGCGGCGAACGCAAGAGCTTCAAGGACGTCAAGAGCTACAAGCGCCGCAAGCGCTGGCTGGCATGAAGCCCCCACGGTTGCTCACTGCGTGTAGCGCCCTGCCCCCCGCAGGGGCGCTGCGCCTGCGGTCCGGCAAAGCCGGTCCCGCGGCCCCTGCTGGTAAAGAGGGGAGCCCAACGCTCCCTCGGAGATCTTATGACTGAGTATTACGACGCCCTGGAGACACGGGAACCGGCCGCCCGCGAGACCCAGCTGATGGCAGCGCTGCCGACGCAGGTGGCGCATGCGCAAAAAGCAGCACCGGCATTCGGCGCCATTCTGGCGGGGATTGAAGCAGGTGAAGTCATCTCGCGCCAGGCGCTGGCGCGGCTGCCGGTCACACGCAAGCACGAGCTGCTGGCGCGGCAGCAGGCGTCCCGCAGCACCGACGCGTTTGGCGGTTTTTCCACGCTGCTGCGCGGCCCCAGGATGCCGCGCATTTTTTCCTCCCCTGGTCCGATCTATGAGCCCGACGGCACCGCCCCCGACTATTGGCGTGCCGCCCGCGCCCTGTTCGCCGCAGGTTTTCGCGCCGGCGAGCTGGCCCACAACGCGTTCAGTTACCACATGACCCCGGGTGCCTTCATCATGGAATCCGGTGCGCATGCGATTGGCTGCAGCGTTTTTCCGGCCGGCGTGGGGCAGACCGAACAGCAGCTCCAGGCGATTGCCGAACTCCGGCCCGATGCCTACATGGGAACGCCCAGTTTCCTGCGCATCCTGGTCGAGAAAGCGATTGAGACCGGCAGCGACATTTCCAGCCTCCGCAAGGGCCTGACGGGTGGTGAGGCGCTTCCACCCAGCCTGCGCGACTGGTTTGCCGGGCACGGCCTGGCGGTCTACCAGAGCTACGCCACCGCCGACCTGGGGCTGATCGCCTACGAAACTTCCGCGCGGGAAGGCCTGGTGCTGGACGAGGGCGTGATCGTGGAAATTGTCCGTCCCGGCACCGGCGACCCCGTGCCTGAAGGAGAGGTCGGCGAGCTGGTGGTCACCACCCTGAACCCCGACTACCCGCTGATCCGCTTCGGCACAGGCGACCTGTCGGCGATACTGCCTGGCGCCTGTCCCACCGGGCGAACCAACACCCGTATCAAGGGCTGGATGGGCCGGGCCGACCAGACCACAAAAATCCGGGGCATGTTTGTGCATCCGGGCCAGGTGGCCGACATCACCCGGCGTTTTCCCGAGGTTCTCAAGGCGCGCCTGGTCGTCACGGGTGAGATGGCCAGCGACAGCATGACGCTCAAGGTGGAAGCGGCCGCCATACCGCAAGGGCTGGAAGGCCGGATCAGCGAGGCGATCCGCGAGGTGACCAAGTTGCGCGGTGACGTCGAGCTGATGGCGCCGGGCAGTCTGCCCAACGATGGCAAGGTCATTGAGGACGCCCGGAGTTACAAGTAGAGCCCCCACGTTCGCGCACTGCGTGTCGCTCTCTGCCCCCCGAGGGGGCTGCGTGCTGCGGCTCCGAGCCTGCAGGCGCAGGCTTGGACGGCACGCAGAGGGGATGCGTCTCGCGTCCCGGCGGCCTGCAAGGCCTGCGCCTGCGGGCCGGCAAAGCCGGACCCGCGGCCCCTGCTTGAAAAGAGAGCCTCTCCCTCGGTGCTTCGTGCTTCCTGGGACTTGGCGAGGGATGCCCCCCAAAGGTGCGTCGCGGAGCGCGTGAGGACTTGCCCTTACGTAGTTCCCGCGATGGAAGCGACCCCGTCGGGTTCTACACTCTCTGGGTACATTTCCAAGGAGACTTTGATGAAACGCCTGTTAGTCCTCGCCGCTGCTGCGACGGCACTGTTCGCCAACGCCCAGACCTACCCCGGCTCCAAACCGGTGTCCATTGTGGTGCCTTTTGCAGCCGGCGGTCCGACCGACCGGGTGGCGCGCGACCTGGCCGAAGCCATGCGCAAGAACATGCCCGGCTCCAATTTCGTCGTCGAGAACGTCAACGGCGCCGGCGGCACGATTGCCGCCACCAAGGTCGCCAAAGCCACCCCGGACGGCCACACCCTGCTGCTGCACCATATCGGCATGGCTTCGGCCCCCGCGCTGTACCGCAAGCTGCAATACAAGCCGCTGGAGGACTTCGAGTACCTGGGCATGATCAATGAGGTGCCGATGACGCTCATTGGCAAGCCCCAGTTGCCGGCCAACACCTACCGTGACTTCGAGAACTACATCAAGGCCAACGCCGGCAAGCTCAACATTGCCCATGCCGGCCTGGGTTCAGCCTCGCACCTGTGCGGCCTGATGTGGCAAGCGGCGATCAACGCCAAGGAAGCCATGACCACCATTCCCTTCGGCGGCACCGGCCCGGCCATGAATGCGCTGGTGGGCGGCCAGGTCGACCTGATGTGTGACCAGACCACCAACACCACCGGCCAGATCGAGGCCGGACGTGTCAAGGCCTTTGCGGTCACCACCGCCAAGCCATTGAGCAAACACAAGCTGCTCAAGGACTATCCGTCCCTGCAGGACATGGGCCTGAAGGGTTTCAACCTGACCATCTGGCATGGCCTGTACGCGCCCAAAGGCACGCCACCGGCCATTCAGGCCCAGCTGAACACGGCGCTCAAACTCGCATTGAAAGACCCCGACTTCATCAAGAAGCAGGAAGGTCTGGGCGCAATCGTTGTCACCGACAATCGCGTCGAACCCGCCGCACACAAGGCCTTTGTGGCCTCGGAAATCGCCAAGCTCAAGCCGGTGATCGAAGCCGCCGGCAAGTTCGCCGACTGATTTCGGCACCACCGCCTGAAACAAAAGGCCGCCGGGCGCAAGCCAGGCGGCTTTTTTGTTGCGGGCCGGGATTGCACCGATTGAAGCACCCGAGTTGTCGCGCTAAGGTAAGACCCATCCCTTTGACCTACTGCAACAGGAACCCCGCATCATGCCAATCTTCAAGAAAAATCGCCGTCTGGCCCTTTCCAGCATTGCGCTGGCAGCTACTATTTTTATAGCACTTCCGGTGGCCGCACAAACCACCTGGCCGACCAAGCCGGTGCGCATCGTCGTGCCGTTTGCGCCCGGTGGCACCACCGACATCCTGGCCCGCGCAGTGGCGCCCGAGTTGACAAAAGCTTTCGGTCAGCCCTTCATCGTGGACAACCGGGCCGGTGCCGGCGGCAATGTCGGCGCCGACCTCGTCGCCAAATCACCTGGCGACGGCTACACCCTGCTGATGGGCACGGTGGGCACCCACGGCATCAACAAATCCATCTACGCGAAGATGCCGTTTGATCCGCAAAAGGACTTTGCACCGATCACGCTGGTGGCCGGCGTGCCCAATGTGATGGTGATGAATACCGAGAAGGCCGCGAAGCTGGGCATCAACAGCGTGGCTGATTTTGTGAAATACGCCAAGGCCCATCCCGGCCAGTTCAGCATGGCGTCCAGCGGCAACGGTACCTCCATTCACCTGGCCGGCGAACTTTTCAAGTCACAGACCGGAATTTTCATGACGCACATTCCCTACCGCGGTTCCGGCCCCGCCCTGCTGGACCTGATCGGCGGCAACGTCGATGTGATGTTCGACAACCTGCCCTCGGCCATGCCACAAATCAAGGGCGGCAAGCTCAAGGCCTTTGCCGTGACCAGCGCCCAGCGCTCGACGGCCATGCCCGAGTTGCCCACGGTGGAAGAAGCCGGCAAGCTCAAGGGGTTTGAGGCCAGCAGCTGGTTTGGCCTGCTGGCGCCGGCAGGCACGCCCCCCGACGTGGTCAGCCGCATCCAGCAGGAGGTGGCCAAGGCCCTGGCAACACCGGCCATCAAGGAAAAAATGCTGGCCCAGGGCGCCATCCCCAGCGGCAACACCCCACAGGAATTCGCCAAACTGATCGACACCGAAATCACCAAGTGGGCTCTGGTGGTGAAAGCGTCCGGAGCCAAGGTCGATTAACGAGGGGCGCGTGCCCCGGGAGGAAAACTCTTTTCAAGCAGGGGCCGCGGATCTGGCTTTGCCAGTCCGCAGGCGCAGGCCTTGCAGGCCGCCGGGACGCGAGACGCATCCCCTCTGCGTGCCGTCCAAGCCTGCACCTGCAGGCTCGGAGCCGCAGCACGCAGCCCCCTCGGGGGGGGCAGCGCAGTACGCGAAGCGAAAAGCGTGGGGGCAGTATTTCTAGACCCCCCAGACCACTTCGTGACCCGCCTTGTGGTTGCGCTCCAGCATGTCGATGAAGGGCACGACGCGCTGGCGCAGGCCCAGCCCCTCTCCGGGAACCGGGGCTTCGGCCTGCTGGTCGTGCGATTCCTCGAGCGCGACAGCGGCGTGCAAGGCCGCGATGGCCGCCGGCATCTGCTCCGGCAGGATGATGCCCTTGGGACCGGCCTCCTTGCCGATGATCTCCAGCATGCGCCGGCCATTGGCCTCCAGCATGATCAGGTCACCGGACGCCTTGGACTTGAACTTGTACAGCATGGCAGCTCCTTTTTTTGCATGAACAGGAATGATTATGAGCGCGTCTGCGAAGCGCGGCTGTAGGCAGCCAGCCCGTTCATGCGCCGGCCCCGTGACGCAAAATAGGCGGCTATGTTCAATATCCCCACTGTTCAAAAGCCCGCCGCTCAGGGACTGAGCCAGGACGGCCTGAGTTTGCTTTCTGCCGCCGACCTGCCAGGCACACTGTCCCTTCCGTCTGGCTGGGACGGTCAATGGTCCAGCCTGGCCGCCTCCTGGGACAAGCTGCCGCCCGATGCCCATCTCAAGGATGGCGGCCACTACCGCCGGCGCCGGCACAGCTGCTTTGTTCAAGAGCTGCCCGGTGGGCAGTTGCAACAGACGCCGCACCGCGCCCACTGGCAGCCCGTCGACTACAACGCCCTGCACGGCGGCTTTGAGCGCTGGTTCGAACCGGTCGAGCCGGCCGTCGCCGCCGCGCCGGCGTGGACGGCCCTGCTGGGCGCCCTGGGGCAGCTGTTCGCCGAGGTTCGCCCGGTGCCGCGCTGGTACATCGAAGCCCACCAGTTCCGCATCGACACCGCAGGCGGTGTGGGCCGTCCGACGCCGGAAGGTGCGCACCGCGACGGCGTGGACTTCGTGGTGGTGATGCTGGTGGCGCGCCGTGGCGTCAAGGGCGGCGAGAGCCGGGTGTTCGACGCCAACGGTCCGCACGGCTTGCGTTTTGTCATGCAGGAGCCGCTGACCACGCTGTTGCTGGACGACGCCCGGGTGATCCATGAAACCACGCCCATCCTGCCGCTCGATGGTGCGGCGCGGGACGGCTACCGCGACACCCTGGTGCTGACATACCGGGCGGGTGACTTTCAGTCCCCCTGGAAATAGAGCCCCCACGTTCGCTCACTGCGTGTAGCTCTCTGCCCCGCGAGGGGGCGCTGCGCCTGCGGGCCGGCAAAGCAGGACCCGCGGCCCCTGCTGGTGAAGAGGGATCCCCACGTTCGTTCACTGCGTGTACTTCGCTGCCCCCGAGGGGGCTGCGTGCCGCGGCTCCGAGCCTGCAGGTGCAGGCTTGGACGGCACGCAGGGGGGATGCGTCTCGCATCCCGGCGGCCTGCAAGGCCTGCGCCTGCGGCCCGGCAAAGCCGGACCCGCGGCCCCTGCTTGAAAAAGAGCGGCCTCGCCTGCGGCGGTTGCGGCCGCACGCAGACCTTCGGGGTCAGCGTTAACCATGACGCCCTGCAGCACAAAATCGCTTGACGAAAATAGTTTAAACCTAAACAATTAAGACTCGATCAATCAACGTGAACGGTCTTTTCCATGCGCATCCTTTGCCTGGGCGGCGGACCCGCCGGTTTGTACTTTGCGGTGCTGATGAAGCTGCAGAATCCGGCCAACCAGATCACGGTGGTGGAACGCAACCGCCCGTTTGACACTTTCGGCTGGGGCGTGGTGTTGTCGGACCAGACGCTGGGCAACCTGCAGGTGGCCGACCCCGTCAGCGCGCAGCTGATTGGTGACGCGTTCAACCACTGGGATGACATCGAAGTGTTTTTCAAGGGCCGCTCGGTGCGCTCGGGCGGTCACGGCTTTTGCGGCATAGGCCGCAAGCGCCTGCTCAATATCCTGCAGGATCGTTGCATCGAGCTGGGTGTCGATCTGGTGTTTGAAACCGATGTGCAGGACGACCAGGCCATCACGGAAAAGTACCAGGCTGATCTGGTGATCGCCAGCGACGGCCTGAACAGCCGCATCCGCAACCGCTACGCCGACACCTTCAAGCCCGATATCGACCTGCGCGCCTGCCGTTTTGTCTGGCTGGGCACCCACAAAACCTTCGACGCCTTCACCTTTGCCTTCGAGCAGACCGAACACGGCTGGTTCGCCGCGCACGCCTACAAGTTCGATGACAACACCTCCACCTTCATCGTCGAGACGCCCGAGGCGGTCTGGAAGGCCCATGGGCTGGACCAGATGAGCCAGGAAGAAGGCATTGCCTTCTGCGAAAAGCTGTTCGCGAAATACCTGGACGGCAACGCCCTGATGAACAACGCCACCCATGTGCGCGGGTCGGCGATCTGGATCCGCTTTCCGCGCGTGGTCTGCGAGCACTGGGTGCACCACGAAACCATTGCCGGCAAGGACGTGCCCATCGTGTTGATGGGCGACGCCGCGCACACAGCGCATTTCTCGATCGGCAGCGGCACCAAGCTGGCGCTGGAAGATGCGATCGAGCTGAGCCGCTGCTTTGCGCAACACCCGGCTGCGGACCAAGCCCTGCAGGCCTATGAAGCCGTGCGCTCGGTCGAAGTCCTGAAAATCCAGAACGCGGCGCGCAACTCGACCGAGTGGTTTGAAAACGTCGACCGCTACAGCGGCCTGGACGCCGAACAGTTCTTTTACTCGCTGCTGACGCGTTCGCAGCGCATCAGCCACGAGAACCTGCGCGTGCGCGATGCCTCCTGGCTGCAGGGTTACGAGCAGTGGCTGGCCAATTCGGGCCGCGCCGCGAAGGGCCGCCCCGAGCAAGCGACGGCTCCCTCGGGGGGCAGCGCAGCACACGCAGTGGCCAGCGTGGGGGCCACATCTGCGCCACCACCGATGTTGCTGCCGCTCAAGGTGCGAGAACTGACCCTGAAAAACCGCATCGTGGTATCCCCCATGGCCACCTACAGCGCCGAGGGCGGCCTGCCGCAGGACTTCCATCTGGTGCACCTGGGCGCGCGCGCACTGGGCGGTGCGGCCATGGTGTTTGCCGAAATGACCGCCCCCTGCCCCGAGGGCCGCATCACGCCGGGCTGTCCGGGCTTGTGGAATGAAGCGCAGATGCTGGCCTGGAAACGCATTGTCGATTTTGCGCATCGCTCGGGCGAAGGCGTGGCCATGGGCATGCAGCTGGGCCACAGCGGGCCCAAAGGCTCGACGCAGCTGGGTTGGGAGGCGCCCGACGAGCCCCTGCCCGCAGGCAACTGGCCGCTGCTGGCGGCCAGTGCCGTGCCGTACGGACCGACCAACGCCACGCCGGCGGCCATGACGCGGGACGACATGGACCGCATCAAGGCGCAGTTTGTGGCTTCGACGCGGTATGCCGCGCAGGCCGGTTTCGACTGGCTGGAGCTGCATTGCGCGCACGGCTACCTGTTGTCGAGTTTCATCACGCCACTGACCAACCAGCGCGGCGACGAGTACGGCGGCTCGCTGGAAAACCGCTGCCGCTATCCGCTGGAAGTTTTTGCGGCCATGCGTGCTGTCTGGCCCGCAGATCGGCCGATGAGCGTGCGCATTTCGGCCCATGACTGGGCACCGGGCGGCAACACGGCCGACGACGCAGTGGCGATTGCGCGCCTGTTCAAGGCGGCAGGTTGCGACTTCATCGACGTTTCCTCGGGCCAGACCACGCGCGCGGCCAAGCCGGTGTACGGCCGCATGTACCAGACGCCGTTTGCAGACCGCATCCGCAACGAGGTCGGCATCCAGACGATTGCCGTCGGCGCGATTTCCGAGGTGGACCACGTCAACAGCATCATTGCCGCCGGGCGCGCGGACCTGTGCGCCATTGCGCGACCGCATCTGGCCGACCCGGCCTGGACCCTGCACGAAGCGGCCAAGCTGCAGAGCCGCGCAGTGGACTGGCCGAAACCCTACCTCAGCGGGCGGGACCAGATGTACCGCGAACTTTCAAAGCAAAAGCAGGCCTGAGCCCTTGTCTGGAAAGCGCCAGCAGCTATCAAATCAATAGTGAATCAGGAGAGATGCCATGGACATGGAAGCACGAGGCCACCGCGAACACCCGGAAGCGCTGCGCCTGTGGTTGCGCCTGCTGACCTGCACACAGCTGATTGAAAAGCATGTGCGCGGCCAACTGCGCGAACAGTTCGACACCACCCTGCCGCGCTTCGATCTGATGGCGCAGCTCGAGCGCAATCCCGACGGGCTGAAGATGAACGAGCTGTCGCGCCGCATGATGGTCACTGGCGGCAACGTCACCGGCATCACCGACCAGCTGGTGGCCGAAGGGCTGGTGGAACGCATGGACGTCGAAGGCGACCGCCGCGCCTACCGCGTGCGCCTGACCACACGCGGCCGCAAGACCTTTGACGAGATGGCTCGCCAGCATGAAGGCTGGATCGTCCAGGCCTTTGGCGGCCTGTCGCCGCGCGAAATCGACACCCTGCACAAGCTGCTGGGCAAAGTCAAACAGCACCAGACCGATCTGAACCAGGAAATGGAAAACGCATGAAACACTACATTGGCCCCAGCAACCCCATGCACGCGCAGTTCAATGCGCTGGCCGGCTACCAGGCACGCCACTTTGCCTATGCTTTTGATGCCGGTGTGGCCACCCTGAGCCTGAACCGGCCGGAGCGCAAGAACCCGCTGACGTTTGACTCCTATGCCGAGCTGCGCGACCTGTTTCGCGCACTGAACAGCGCCACCGACGTCAAGGTGATTGTGCTGACCGGCGCCGGGGGCAACTTCTGCTCGGGCGGTGATGTGCATGAAATCATCGGTCCGCTGACCAGGATGGCCATGCCGGAACTGCTGGAATTCACCCGCATGACCGGCGACCTGGTCAAGGCCATGCGCCTGTGTCCACAGCCCATCGTCGCCGCGATCGACGGCATCTGCGCGGGGGCCGGTGCGATGATGGCGCTGGCCGCCGACATGCGCCTGGGCACCGCGCAGGCCAAAACCGCTTTCCTGTTCACGCGCGTGGGACTGGCCGGCGCCGACATGGGTGCCTGCGCGCTGCTGCCGCGCCTGATCGGCCAGGGCCGTGCGTCCGAACTGCTGTTCACCGGCCGTGCCATGACGGCGCAGGAAGGCCTGCAGTGGGGCTTTTTCAACGCCCTGCATGAACCCGCCGAGCTGCTGGGCAAGGCGCAGGCACTGGCCGCCGATCTGGCCGCCGGCCCGACCTTTGCCCACGGCATGACCAAAACCATGCTGCACCAGGAGTGGGCCATGACCCTGGACCAGGCGATTGAAGCCGAAGCCCAGGCGCAGGCGATCTGCATGCAGACGAAAGACTTCACGCGCGCCTATGAAGCCTTTGCCGGCAAACAGAAACCGGTGTTCCAGGGAGACTGATGTGAAAGCCGACACCCGACACCTGGCAATGCCATTTTTTGGCGATGCGCATCGCGCCCTGGGCGAGCAACTCGCGGCCTGGGTACCCGCCCAGCAAGTTGACGAAAGTGACGACAGACGCGCCTGCAAGGAGTGGGTGCGCCTGCTCGGAGACGGCGGCTGGCTGCGCTACTGCGTTCCCGCCAGTGCCGGCGGTGCCATGGACAAGCTCGATTCGCGCGCGCTGGTGATCCTGCGCGAAACCCTGGCGTTTCACTCGCCCCTGGCCGACTTTGCGTTTGCCATGCAGGGCCTGGGCAGCGGCGCCATCACCCTGGCCGGCACACCGGCGCAGCAGGCGGCCTACCTGCCCGCAGTCGCACGCGGCGACAAGATCGCCGCCTTTGCGCTGAGTGAACCCGACGCGGGGTCGGACGCCGGCGCCATGACGACCAGCGCCGACCCGTCTGACGGCGGCTGGGCTCTCAATGGCAGCAAGACCTGGATCAGTAACGGCGACATCGCCGACTTTTACGTGACCTTCGCCAAGACCGACCGCGAAGCCGGCACTCGCGGCATCACCGCCTTCATCGTGGACGCCGGCAACCTCGGCCTGGACAGCAGCGAACACATCGCGGTGATGGCGCCGCATCCGCTGGCCACACTGAAGTTTGCGCATTGCAGGCTTCCCGGCGAGGCGCAACTGGGCGCGCTCAATGGCGGCTTCAAGCTGGCGATGCAGACGCTGGACATCTTCCGCGCTTCGGTCGCCGCTGCCGCGCTGGGCATGGCGCGCCGCGCGCTGGCGGAGGCCGTCCGCTTTTCGCGCGAGCGCAAGATGTTCGGCCAGACCCTGGCCGACTTTCAGCTCACGCAGGCCAAGATCGGCGAGATGGCAGCACTGATCGATGCTGCCGCCCTGCTGACCTACCGCGCCGCCTGGCTGCGCGACGACAGCGAAGCCAGCGGTGCCGGCAAACGTGTCACCGCAGAGGCGGCGATGGCCAAGATGACTGCGACTGAAAACGCCCAGCGCGTGATTGACATGGCCCTGCAGATGCACGGCGGCCTGGGAGTGAAAGTCGGCACCAAGGTGGAAAGCCTGTACCGCGACATCCGCTCTCTGCGCATTTACGAAGGTGCGACCGAGGTCCAGCAATTGATCATTGGAAAGGCGGTCTTGCAGTCATGAGCATCCCCTCCCACCCTTCCGTGCAGACCGACCGCTTTGTGCACGACCGCCTGCCGCCTGCGGACCAGTGGCCGCAGATGCGCTACGACTTGCCCGAGCTGCAGATTTCCGCGCAGGCCAACCTGGTCGATGTGCTGTTCGAGCGTGCTGACCAGCGCGGCCTGTCGGACCGACCCTTCCTGCGCTCCGACAAGATCGTCCTGAGTTATGCCGACGCCCACGACCGGGTCAGGCACATCGCCCAGGTCCTGACCGAAGACCTGCAGCTGGTGCCCGGCAACCGCGTGTTGCTGCGCGGCGGCAACACCATCGGCATGGCGCTGGCCTGGCTGGGGGTGGTCAAGGCCGGGCTGGTGGCCGTGGCCACCATGCCGTTGCTGCGCGCCAAGGAGCTCGGCGAAATCATCGCCAAGTCCCAGGCCACGGTGGCCCTGTGTGATGCCAGCCTGCTGGCCGAGTTGCAGGCCGCGCGGGACCTGAACCCGACGCTCGCCACCATTGTTCCCTTCAACCTGAACGAACCCGGCTCGCTCGCCGTGCGTGCCGCCGGCAAGAACGGCGACTTCGCGCCCAGCCGGACCTCGGCGGACGACATCGCGATGATGGCCTTCACCTCCGGCACCACGGGCACGCCAAAAGCCGCGGTGCACACGCACCGCGACGTACTCGCCGCCTGCGAGGCCTGGCCGCGCCATGTGCTCCAGGCCACCCCGGACGACATCGTGATGGGCTCGCCGCCGCTGGCCTTCACCTTCGGCCTGGGCGGCATGCTGATCTTCCCGATGTGGGCGGGCGCCTCGGTCTATTACCCCGGCATTGCCTACACGCCGGAGGCCATGGTCAAGCTCATCAACGAAGTGGGCGCCACCATCTGCTACACCGCGCCCACCTTCTACCGCCAGATGGCCGCCTTCGCGAAGCAGCATGGCGTACCGACGCTGCGCATCTGCGTCAGCGCCGGCGAGGGCCTGCCCGACGCCACGCGCCAGCTCTGGAAAGACGCGACCGGCATCGAGATGACGGACGGCATAGGCGCAACCGAAATGTTCCACATCTTCATTTCCGCCGCGCCGGAGGAAGTTCGTCGTGGTGCCATCGGCAAGGTCGTGCCCGGTTACACGGCGAAGGTCGTGGATGACGAGGGCCATGAAGTCCCGCGCGGCACCATCGGCAAACTGGCGGTCATCGGACCCACCGGCTGCCGCTACCTCGACGATGAGCGTCAGGCAAAGTATGTGAAAGACGGCTGGAACTACCCGGGCGACGCCTTCCTGCAGGACGCCGACGGCTACTTCTTCTTCCAGTCCCGGGCCGACGACATGATCATCACCTCGGGCTACAACGTGGGGGGTCCCGAAGTGGAAGATGCCCTGCTCAAACACCCGGCGGTGGCCGAATGCGGCGTGATCGGCGAACCCGACGAGGAACGCGGCATGGTCGTCAAGGCCTTTGTCGTGCTCAAGCCCGGTCAGGAAGCCGGCGAAGCCATGACCCGGCTGCTGCAGGATCACGTGAAAACCACGCTGGCGCCGTTCAAGTACCCCCGCCGGATCGAGTTCGTGAGCAGCCTGCCGCGCACGGAGACCGGGAAACTCCAGCGCTTCAAGCTGCGCCAGAAATGAGACCGGCATGAAGTTCACCACCCAAAAGCTGATCCGCTTTCACCACTGCGACCCCGCAGGCATTGTTTTTTACCCGCAATACTTTTATCTGCTGCATGAGGCGCAGGAAGATTTTCTGGCCCACATCGGCTTTCCCGAGCACGAGATGATTGCCGGTGGCCTGGGCGTGCCCATCGTGGACATGAAGACCGAGTTTCTCGGCATGTGCCGCTATGGCGACAAGGTCGACATCGAGCTCAGCCTGACCCGTCTGGGCCACACCAGCATCGGCATGAACTATGAAATTCATAGCGCGTCACGCACTGAAGACAAGGGCCAGAGCCTTAAACTGCGTGCAAACTCGGTGGTCGTCTGCGCCGAGATCCCCAACGGCAAGGCGTTGCGCATCCCTGATGGATGGCGCGAAGCGATGCTGCCTTATCTGCAAACACCCCTGGAAGAAAAGTCATGATGAAACTATTGCAGCCGGACGGCTGGGCCGCCCCCCGGGGTTATGCCAACGGCGTGATGGCCAGAGGCGCGCTGATTTTCGTGGGCGGACAGATCGGCTGGAACGCACAGCAACAATTTGAAAGCGACGACTTCATCGTCCAGACCCGCCAGGCCCTGCAAAACATCCTGGCGGTGCTGCAGGCCGGCGGTGCGGGGCCGGAGCACATGGCGCGCATGACCTGGTATGTGGTGGACCGCGTGGAATACATCGCACGGCTCAAGGAGCTGGGCACGGTGTACCGCGAAGTGATGGGCAAGAACTTTCCGGCCATGACCTGCGTGGAAGTCTCCGCCCTGGTGGAAGAGCGCGCCCGCATCGAAATTGAAGTGACGGCGGTCCTGCCGGATTGAGCAGGTGGCCCTTGCCCCGAAAGCCGGCAGAGACGCAGGCCGGCCGACGGAGTTTCAGGGATTTTGGGCTTAAGATGAGGCTGGATTGGCAACGTTGATGTCGACGTGGCTGGAGACCTACATGAACCCCCTCCGACTCACACTCACCAGGCTTTCATTTCATGGCTGATCAGACATCCGGTTTCAAGCAGACCACACCCGGACCCGAATTCGGCCTGGCCGAAGCCCAGCGCCGAATGCAGCAGCAGCTGATGGAAATGACCGGGGTGGCCCAATCCGTCTTCCACCTGGAGACCCAGCAGCTCAGCTGGAACCCGCGCGCCTATCAGCTGTTTGGCCTGCCTGCGGGCACCCCCATGACGCTGGAAACAGCCATGGGCCTGGTGTATCCGGACGACCTGGACCTGCTGGTCAGGGCACGCGACCAGTTGCGCAAGAGCCCGGGCGCGATCGAACTGGACTACCGCGTCATCCGCCCCGATGGCGGCTTGGTAGACGTGCATGCCCTGCTCTATCTGGAGTCCGACGCCCAGGGCCGACCGCTGGCCTATATCGAAATGAGCCTGGACGTGACCGAGCGCAAACGGGTGGAAAACGCCCTGCTCCAGTCTGCGCGGCTGTGCCGGGCACTGGACCTGGTGTCCACCGATGGTTACTGGGAGCAGGGCGCCGCTGTGCAGGGCGCCAGCCCGGCAGACACACTGTCGGCACCCCTGCAGATTCCCAAGGCCGCCAGCCACGGCTTGCAACGCAAAATGCGGGTGCTGTATGTCGAGGACAACATGTACAACCTCATGCTGTTTGACGACGTGATGCGAACACGCGACGACGTTGAGGTACGCATGGCACAAAACGGTGCCCAGGGCTTTGAGGTGGCCGGCAGCTGGTTGCCTGATGTGCTGGTGCTCGATGGCCGCCTGCCGGACACCCACGGGATTGATCTGCTCAAACGCATTCGGGAGATCCCAGGCTTGCGGTCAACGCCGGCCTTCATGTGTTCGGCCGACACCCAGCCTGAGCACAAGATCCTTGCCGAGCAGGCGGGATTCTCCGGTTATTGGACCAAGCCGGTGGACTTTGACAAGGTGTTCGACGAACTCGACCGGGTGGCAGGCGAAACCGATCTGGGCTAGGAACCTGCTCTGGCGCCTGTTGGTGAGTGCACACCCCGGGTGAACCGACCCAGGACGCCGCGCTCGCCGACGCGGACGGCCCGCAGGGAAGCCTGC
Organism: Polaromonas sp.; assembly: GCF_029945895.1. GTDB lineage: Bacteria > Pseudomonadota > Gammaproteobacteria > Burkholderiales > Burkholderiaceae_C > Polaromonas. The sequence goes on from NZ_JAQSDL010000043.1 coordinate 281,076, forward strand.
CGCACATGCACTCCTTCTGACAAATCTTCGCCCGTCGCCGGATCGCTCGGGGAATTACTGGATGCCCTGCACCGGCGTCACGGAGCTCTCACGCACGATCAGCCAGCGGTCACCCACCCGGACCCATTGCAGGGTTTTGGTCACCACGTCCCGGTAGTTGGCCGAGCGGTAGGTCTG
>NZ_JAQSDL010000044.1 GCF_029945895.1 Polaromonas sp.
AGCGCCCATGCCACATGTTCCCTGACCACCTCGCTGCCATGTTCGCGCCGCGCCAGCAAGGCGCTGCGCAGGCTGCTGTCCGCACCGGCGCGCAGGGCATTGCCGAGCGCCACCGCGATATTGCGCAGCCAGCGCTCGTGGCCGATGCGACGGATGGCGCTGCCCTCGGTATGGCGCAGGAATTCTTCTTCGGTCCAGGCAAACAGCGTCGTCAGCTGCTGGCCGGTCAGGCCCTGGCGCTCGTCGAAGTCGGGCAAGGCGCTGCGCTGCGCAAACTTGTTCCAGGGGCAGACCAGCTGGCAATCGTCGCAGCCGTAGATGCGGTTGGCGATCAGCGGCCGCAGCTCCAGCGGAATCGGGCCCGCATGTTCAATCGTCAGGTAAGAGATGCAACGCCGTGCATCGAGTTTGTGCGGCGCCACAATGGCCTGCGTCGGGCAGATGCTGATGCAGGCGCTGCAGCTGCCGCAGTGCTCGCTGACGGGCTCGCTGGGCGGCAAAGCCAGATCGACATAGATTTCGCCGAGGAAAAACATGGAACCGGCTTCGCGGTTGAGCAGCAGCGTGTGTTTGCCGCGCCAGCCCTGGCCGCTGCGCGCCGCGAGTTCGGCCTCGAGCACCGGCGCCGAGTCGGTGAACACGCGGTGGCCCAGCGCCTGCACCTCGGCTCCGATGCGTTCGCTGAGTTTCTGCAGCCGCGCACGCATGATCTTGTGGTAATCGCGTCCCCGCGCATACACCGACACGATGGCCTCGCCGGGCCGCTGCAGGCGCGCCAGCTCCACAGCCTGCCACTGTCCCGGCTGCGCGGGTGTGGATGCTGGCAGGTAATCCATGCGCGCGGTGATCACGCTGACGGTGCCGGGCACAAGTTCGGCCGGTCGGGCGCGCTTGAGTCCGTGCGCTGCCATGTAATTCATGTCACCATGAAAGCCCGCCGCCAGCCAGGCCGACAAGCCCGGCTCTGCCGATGAGAGATCCACGCCCGCAATGCCAATTTGCGAAAATCCAAGCTCGCGCGCCCATGACTGAATTTGAGAAACGAATTGATGGCTATTGAAGATCACCGACACATTGTAAAAAGGATGGCCTGGGACAGCGAGTCCCAGACCCAGGCCTTTGCCGAAGCCCTGGCCGGAAAACTGCGCGCCAGTGCCACGGGCGGCAACGCAGTGATTGAGCTGCATGGTGATCTGGGCGCCGGCAAAACCACATTGGCCCGGCATCTGCTCAAGGCGCTGGGCGTGACGGGCCGCGTCAAAAGCCCGACCTACGCAGTGGTGGAGCCCTACAGCGTGGCCGACCCGGCCGCAGCGGGCAGCGTGTTGTCCATCTGGCATTTTGATTTTTTCCGCTTCAACGATCCCGACGAGTGGGAGGAAGCCGGTTTTCGCGACATCTTCGCCAGCCCCGGCCTGAAACTGGTCGAGTGGCCCGAAAAAGCCGGCAGCCACCTGCCGCCGGCGGATCTGGACATCCACATCGAGATGCTGGCCAGCGAGACGCGCGCCGTCATACTCATCGCCCACACCGACGCCGGCGCGGCGCTGCTGCCATGAGCGCGGGCAAGGGCGGGCTGAAGCGGCGCGACGTGCTGCAGCGGGGCAGCCTGGTGCTGCTGCTGGGCATGCAGCAGATCGCCCGCGGCGCGACGATTCTCGCGGTGCGGGTCTGGCCGGCCAAGGACTACAGCCGCGTCACCATCGAGTCCGACACGGGGCTGAAAACCAAAACCTACTTCATCGCCGAGCCACCGCGCCTGGCAGTGGACATCGAAGGCATCGACCTGATCCCGGCGCTGCGCGAGCTGGTGGCCAAGGTCAAGCCCGACGACCCGAACATTTCAGGCATACGTGTCGGACAGAACGCGCCGGGGGTGGTGCGTCTGGTCATCGACCTCAAGCAGCACATGCTGCCGCAGGTGTTCACCCTGCCGCCGGTCGCGGCTTACCAGCACCGGCTGGTGTTCGACCTCTACCCGACCCAGGTGCTGGACCCGCTGGAGGCCCTGATTGCCGAGCGGCTCAAGGACAAGCCGGATAAGGGGGCCGCGACCGATGCCATCAGTGAGCTGCTGGCAAAGCAGACGGCCCGGCCCGCGCCCGGCCCGGCCGCACCGCCGCCGCCGCCGGTCACGGCCGCGGACAAGAACCAGGCAGGCGGCGCCAGCCCGCCCGTCGCCCAGGCGCCGCCCGAAAGTGTGGGCGCGGGCGCGGGCGGGCGCAACAAGACCGACCGCCTCATCATCGTGGCGCTGGACCCCGGCCACGGCGGCGAAGACCCGGGCGCCATCGGCCCCGGCGGCACACGCGAAAAAGACGTGGTGCTGCAGATCGCCCTGCGCCTGCGCGAACGCATCAACAACATCCCGAACATGCGCGCCTTCCTGACGCGGGATGCCGACTTTTTTGTGCCGCTGCACGTGCGTGTGCAAAAGGCCCGCCGTGTGCAGGCCGACCTGTTCATCAGCATTCATGCCGACGCTTTTTTCACGCCCAGGCCGCAGGGGGCCAGCGTGTTTGCGCTCAGCGAAAAAGGCGCGACCAGCAGCTCGGCGCGCTGGATGGCGGACAAGGAAAACTCCGCCGACCTGGTGGGCGGCGTCAACGTGAAGGCCAAGGACGCGCAGGTGCAACGCGCCCTGCTCGACATGAGCACGACCGCGCAGATCAACGACAGCCTCAAGCTGGGCGGCGCCATGCTCGGCGAGATCGGCAACGTCGGCAAGCTGCACAAGCCGCGCGTTGAGCAGGCCGGCTTTGCCGTTCTGAAGGCACCCGACATTCCCAGCGTGCTCGTGGAAACCGCCTTCATCAGCAACCCCGACGAAGAGGCCAAGCTGCGCAGCGAGGCCTACCAGGTGCAGCTGGCCGATGCGCTGATGCGCGGCATCGGCAGCTACTTTGCCAAGAACCCGCCGCTGGCGCGCAACCGTCCGCTGTAAACGCGGGACACGCCGCGCAGGTTCCCACGGCCCCTGACAAGCGGGCTGGGCGCTCTCCTACAGGGCGACATCGCCTGCGAGCTTATGCTGAAAGCACAGGTAGCAGAGCTTCATATCAAGCCTCGTGCGACAGGCCTGGACTTTACAAAGGTGAACATGATGAACACGAAGCTATTGATGTCGGTTGCAGCAGCGTCCCTGATCGCCCTGACGGGCTGCGGCACCAATCCGACGAACGCACAGATCGGCACCGCTACCGGCGCCGTACTCGGTGGTGCGGCAGGCAGCGCCTTGGGCGGCGGCACATTGGGTACCGTGGGCGGCGCGGCGGCCGGCGCGGTGATCGGCAGTGAAATCGGCAAGAAGCAGGATCAAAAGCGCTAAGACGATTCCAGTAGCCCAGAGCGGAAAGGCGGACATCAAGCATCACGCTGCGCCTGCGCTCGGCCTTGGGCAGTAGAAGCGACTCCCCACTCCCTCCCCCCGCCCCTCCCTCGCCCCGCTGGGCGATGGCGGGGAG
>NZ_JAQSDL010000045.1 GCF_029945895.1 Polaromonas sp.
CGCAGCAGGTCGTTCAGGCCCTTGCTCTCGGGCACAAACACCGCCGGCCGCAGCAAGGCGCGGATGTTGAGCTCGGGGGCTCGCTGCAGCTTGAGCAGATCCTTGGCCATCAGGATGCCAATGATGTTTTCTTTTTCGTTCTCGAAAACCGGAAAGCGCGAGTGGGCAGTGTCGATCACCAGGTGCAGCAGCTCGTCGAACGGCGCGTCGATGTTGATCACATCCATGCGGGGCGTTGCCACCATCACGTCGCCGGCCGTCATGTCGGCCATGCGAATCACGCCTTCGAGCATCTCGCGGCTTTGCGCGCCGATGACCTCGTTGTCCTGCGCCTCGACCAGGGTCTCAATCAGCTCGGCTTTGGAATCGGGCCCGGGATGAAGCATTTCTGCGAGCTTCTGCAGGAAGCCGCGTTTGTCTTCGGGCTTGGGCGGTCTACTGGGGGGGGTGTCGGACACGGAGGTGTTCGGTAGTTGGCAAGTTGCCAAGGATAACGTACTTCGATTGGGTGCCAAAGCCGCTCGGGGCATCCCTCGGCAGACTCAATACAAACGAAGTAAACGCTGGAGTCCATCAAGGCACCTCCGTACAAGCAGGGGCCGCGGAACCGGCTTCGCCGGGCCGCAGGCGCAGCGCCCCCTCGGGGGGCAGCGCAGTACGCGAAGCGACAAGCGTGGGTCCCTACATTGGCATGCGGTCGCGGCTGGCGCGCACGCCCTGACGCACTTCCTGGACCAGGGCCAGGAGGTCCCAGAACTGTTTGGCCTGAACTTTCAGGCGGTAGTCGGTCTGGGCGATCTGCTCCAGCGCGATTTCCGTCATGCGCGAGTCCAGATCGGCCGGAGGCAGCTTGAGGTAAGCCTCGCTTTCCGAGCCGTCGCGCTCGATCACGGCGCCAGCCTTGCGGGCGATGTTGAGCATGGCGGTGTTTTCACTGAGCGCATGGATGAACATCATGCTCACCCCCTCATTGCGCGAGTGCATCACGGCACGGTCGAACAGGCGCGCGCCGTAGCCGCGCCCGCGTGCGTGCTTGAGCACCGACACGCCGAACTCCGCGCAGCTTTTCAGCTCGGGGTCGATCGACAGCGCCAAGTGCGCCATGGCGATCAGCTCGAGCTTGCGGTTGTAGATGCCGAAAATCTCGTCACGCTCGAAGTTCAGGCCGGCCACGTAGCGGTGAATCTGCTCGTCACGGGCGGCGTAACCAAAGCGCAGGTAACGGTCATGCGCATCCAGCGACAGCAGATGTTTTTCGATGCGTTCGCCGTGGGTGGGGCCAATGGAACGGATGGGCACCAGCACGGGCGGCCGGTGCGGCGCGCGCGTTGCGTCGTCCGCAGGTGGGCGGAAGAACTCCCTGCCCGCAGAAATGGACGCCTTGATGAATGTGCCGGGGGTAACCATGGGTTCAATATAAGGGTTTTCCCTAGAATGTCCAGCCCTGAAGGATATTTAAACGGCTGGGCCCGGGGATTCGCGGAAATTTATGGTCAAAGAGGCCTTCAGCCCTTGCTGGATGTGCGCAAGCAGCTATTAATATTATAGCAATTTCCTTGCCTGAGGCCCGTCAAACCGGTACTAGTGGACATCAAAAGGGGGGCAGAGCCCTAAATCAGCACCTCGTCTGGCCCGGGCCAGCCCTGGGTCCCGCATCAAACCGGCACAGCCGTCGTCGTTTTCACGCGGTCCAGCACAAAACTGGTCTTGCAGTCCTGCACGCTGGGGTGTTTGAGCAGCGTGTCCATGATGAAGCGGCTGTAGTGGCCCATGTCGGCCACCACCACACGCAGCAAATAGTCCATCTCGCCGGTCAGCGCCGCACATTCCACCACCTCGGGCCAGGTCTGCACACTGGCGCGAAACAGGTCCATGGGGTTGCGCTTGTGCGATTCCGTGTGTTTTTCCAGCCGCACGTTGATGTAGGCGGTCAGCCCCAGCCCGACCGACTCGGGCTTGACCAGCGCCACATACCGGTCGATCACACCGCTTTCCTCCAGCCGCTTGACGCGGCGCAGTACGGCGCTGGGCGACAGGCTGACTTGCTCGGCGATCTGTTCGTAAGTCGCGCGGCCGTCAGCTTGAAGGCTGCGCAGTATGAGCTTGTCCAGCTTGTCGAGTGCTTCCATGGCTCATATTTTGCAGGTTAGATGCGCATTCATCAAGCTTGGCGCCGTGTTTTGCATAAAAATTGATCTGTCACGCGTTTAAAGTGGATGTGCCGCTATTTTTCTGAATTGCACGGAGACACACATGAACGCCGCCATTACCAAACCCACCCCTTCTTCAGCAGCGCCAGCCGCCGCGGCTACTTGGGACAACCCCATGGGCACGGACGGCTTCGAGTTCATTGAATACGCCGCGCCGGATCCAGCCGCCATGGGCGCCTTGTTCGAGCGCATGGGCTTCAAGCCGATTGCCAAACACCGCCACAAGAACGTGACGCTGTACCGCCAGGGTGGCATCAACTTCATCATCAACGCCGAGCCCGACTCCTTTGCCCAGCGTTTTGCGCGCCAGCACGGCCCCAGCGTCTGCGCCATCGCCTTCCGCGTGCAGGATGCCAAGGCCGCCTATGAACGCGCGATCAGCCTGGGCGCCTGGGGTTATGCGCACACCGCTGGCCCGGGCGAGCTGAACATCCCGGCCATCAAGGGCATCGGCGACTCCATCATCTATTTCATCGACCGCTGGCGCGGCAAGAACGGCGCGAAGGACGGCGATATCGGCAACATCGGGTTCTTCGATGTGGACTTCGAGCCCCTGCCGGGCGCCGAACTCAACCCCATGGGCCACGGCCTGACCTACATCGACCACCTGACGCACAACGTGCACCGCGGCCGCATGGCCGAGTGGTCAGGCTTTTATGAGCGCCTGTTCAACTTCCGCGAGGTGCGTTACTTCGACATCGAAGGCCAGGCCACCGGCGTCAAGAGCAAGGCCATGACCAGCCCCTGCGGCAAGATCCGCATCCCGATCAACGAGGAAGGCAACGAGAAAGCCGGCCAGATCCAGGAGTACCTCGACAAGTACCAGGGTGAAGGCATCCAGCACATCGCCATGGGGTCCAACGACCTGTTCGCCACGGTAGATGCCCTGCAACTGAGCGGCGTGAAGCTGCTGAACACGGGCGACACCTACTACGAGCTGCTCGACAAGCGCATCCCGGGCCACGGTGAAAACGTGGCCGAGCTGCAGGCGCGCAACATCCTGGTGGACGGCACGCCCGGCGAGCTGCTGCTGCAGATCTTCAGCGAAAACCAGCTCGGCCCGATCTTCTTCGAGTTCATCCAGCGCAAGGGCAACCAGGGTT
>NZ_JAQSDL010000046.1 GCF_029945895.1 Polaromonas sp.
ACATGCGCATGCAGCTGATGGTTGAAGCCCTGGCGCAGAGCATCGAAAAAGCCCGTACGGTGGAATCCGCCGCCGTCGCCGCGCAGCTGGAAAAGGCGACGGTGCTGTTTGCCGGCCACAAGGGCGTGATGCGCGGCGCCGACCACCAGTTCCAGCAGCCGCTGCTGGTGGCCGTGATGGACAAGCAGGGTGCGCCCGGCGTCAGGTTCGATGTGGAGGGCTCGGGTTACGGCTTTCGCGTGATCAAGACCATTGATGCGGCGCGCTCCAGCCAGCCGCACAGCTGCAGGATGCAGCGGCCCTGAACCGCAGGCCGTCACCCGTCCCGACCCCAACGCTGAAAGACACGCATGAGACAAGCCGTTTTAGACCTTGAAGAATCAATGATCCGCCAGGTAGCCAATGCCGGCATGGGGCGCAGCGATGTGCTCAGGTTCTGGTTTGGTGAAAGTGACGAGGTCACCCCCGCCTTCATCCGCGACGCCGCCATCGCCTCGCTGCAGCAAGGCGAAACTTTCTACGCGCACAACCTGGGTCTGCCGGAACTGCGCGAAGCGATTGCACGTTACGCCACGGGCTTGCGCTGCGCCGGCGCGGCAGTGATTGATGCGGACCGCATTGCCGTCACCTCGGGTGGCGTGAACGCGCTGATGCTGGCCATGCAGGCGCTGATCGATGCCGGCGATGAAGTGGTGGCGGTCACGCCGGTCTGGCCCAACCTGACCGCGCAGCCGCTGATCATGGGTGCGAGGCTTCGCTGCGTGAGCCTGCGGCCGGTGGCCGGCCAGTGGCAACTCGATATGGACGAATTGCTGGCCGCGATCACACCGCAGACCAGGCTCCTGATCGTCAACGCACCGAACAACCCGACCGGCTGGACCCTGAGCCGCGCCGAGCAGGAGGCCTTGCTCGCGCACTGCCGCCGAACCGGCACCTGGATTCTGGCCGACGAGGTGTACGAGCGGCTTTATTACGAACCTGCCGAGAACGGCTGCGCGCCGAGTTTCCTGGACATTGCGACCCCGGACGACCGGGTGGTCGTCGTGCACAGTTTTTCCAAGAGCTTTCTGATGACCGGCTGGCGCCTGGGCTGGCTGGTGATGCCGCCCGGCATGACGCCGCACATGGGCAAGCTGGTGGAGTTCAATACCTCGTGCGCCCCGGTATTCGTCCAGCGGGCCGCCCTCGTGGCGCTGGCAAGAACCGATGACGTCACGCCTCAGCTGGTGGCCCACCTGAAAACCTGCCGCGACACGCTGGTGCCGCTACTGCAGGCCCCGCCGGGCGTGGAAGTGGCGCCGGCCCGGGGCGGCATGTATGCGTTTTTCAGGCTGTCGGACCAGGCGCGCTTCGGCGACTCGCTGGCCACGGCGAAACGGCTGGTGGTGGAGGCCGGCCTCGGGCTGGCCCCCGGCAATGCCTTCATGGTCAATCCGGCGACCGAGGCCCAGGGCTGGCTGCGCTGGTGTTTTGCGAGCCGGGACGTCGCCAGGCTGGAGCAGGGGGTGGAGCGCCTGGCCCGCTGGCTGCCGGGCGCCTGAACCGGGCCGGAGACTGGGCTATAATCCAAGGCTCTGCCCAAAAGCGTGCTTTTTCATTCATGAAACAGCACCTCGCAGAACACGGCGGCCATGGTCAACTCCCACGTCGGGAACACTGTACCGCTCGCAAGTCATTTCAAGGAAAATCCATGATCGCGAAATCCATCAAGGCCGACATCGTTCAGGCCAACGCACGCGCCGCCGGCGACACCGGCAGCCCTGAAGTTCAAGTGGCCCTGCTGACCGGCCGCATCAATGAACTGATGCCCCATTTCAAGACCCACGCCAAGGACCACCACGGTCGCCGTGGCCTGCTGCGCATGGTGAGCCGCCGCCGCAAGCTGCTGGACTACCTGAAGTCCAGGGACGCGGCCCGTTATGTTGCACTGATCGCCAAACTTGGCCTGCGCAAATAAGCGGTAAACCCAACAAAAAGCGCCTGAGTTAGTTCACTAGCTCAGGCGTTTTGCACTTCAAATAGCGGAAAAAAAACAATTTCAGAAGCGCCATCGGCGCCGATGATTGACTTCGGAGCAAGGCAAAACGATCACGCGCTGTGTCATTCCACAAGAAAAGACCTGTTGTTGCAGGCATTTTGTGGAATGGCATCGTGTTCTGCCAGCCACCCCTCCGGGCTCCTGCACTGCCTCAAGTGCTTGAAACTAGTGGAGATAAACCATGAGCATTTTCAACAAAGTCACCAAATCCTTCCAGTGGGGCCAGCACAAGGTCACGATGGAAACCGGCGAAGTTGCACGCCAGTCAGGCGGCGCCGTGTTGCTGGATATGGATGGCACTGTGGTGCTGGCCACCGTGGTCGCCAAAGCCGACGCCAAGCCAGGCCAGGACTTTTTCCCCCTGACCGTTGACTACCTTGAAAAGACCTATGCCGCCGGCCGTATTCCCGGCAGCTTTTTCAAGCGTGAAGGCCGTCCCAGCGAGTTCGAGACGCTGACCTCGCGCCTGATCGACCGCCCGATCCGACCGCTGTTTCCTGAAGGCTTCTTCAACGAAGTGCAGGTCGTGATCCATGTGCTTTCGCTCAATCCTGAAATCGAAGGCGACATTCCTGCGCTGATCGCTTCCAGTGCCGCGCTGGCCATTTCCGGCATTCCGTTCAACGGCCCGATCGGCGCCGCCCGCGTGGCCTACATTGATGGCCAGTACGTGCTGAACCCTGGCAAGACCCAGCTCAAGGACTCCAGCATGGACCTGGTTGTGGCCGGTACCGAAGCCGCCGTGCTGATGGTCGAGTCCGAAGCCAAACAACTGTCTGAAGAAATCATGCTCGGCGCCATCGTGTTTGGCCATGAGCAGGGCAACATCGCCATCAACGCGATCCACGAACTCGTTCGTGATGCCGGCAAGCCGGTCTGGGACTGGCGTGCGCCTGCCAAGGACGAGGTTCTGATTGCCAAGGTGGTTGCGCTGGCCGAAGAGAAGCTGGTGGCTGCCTACCAGATCCGCAACAAGCAGGCCCGCACCCACGCCACGCGTGAAGTGACCACCTGGACCAAGATGGGCCTGAAGGCCGAGGGCGTCGAATTCGACAGCGTGGCTGTGGACGGCATGCTTTTCGACATTGAAGCCAAAATCGTGCGCAGCCAGATCCTGGCCGGCGACCCGCGTATCGACGGCCGCGACACACGCACCGTGCGCCCCATCGAGATCCGCAACAGCGTCTTGCCCCGCACCCACGGTTCCGCCCTGTTCACGCGCGGCGAGACCCAGGCGCTGGTGATCACCACGCTGGGCACCGAGCGCGATGCACAGCGCATTGATGCCTTGTCGGGCGACTACGAAGACCGCTTCATGCTGCACTACAACATGCCTCCGTTCGCCACCGGCGAAACCGGCCGTGTGGGCAGCCCGAAACGCCGCGAAATCGGCCACGGCCGCCTCGCCAAGCGCGCGCTGATCGCCGTGCTGCCGACCAAGGAAGAGTTCCCGTACACCATGCGTGTCGTGAGCGAGATCACCGAGTCCAACGGCTCGTCGTCGATGGCCTCCGTCTGCGGCGGCTGCCTGTCGCTGATGGACGCCGGTGTGCCGATGAAGGCCCACGTGGCCGGCATCGCCATGGGTTTGATCAAGGAAGACAACCGCTTTGCGGTGCTGACCGACATCCTGGGCGACGAAGATCACCTGGGCGACATGGACTTCAAAGTGGCCGGTACCACCGGCGGCATCACCGCGCTGCAGATGGACATCAAGATCCAGGGCATCACGAAAGAAATCATGCAGGTCGCATTGGCCCAGGCCAAGGAAGCCCGCATGCACATCCTGGGCAAGATGCAGGAAGCCATGGGCGAAGCCAAGGCCGAGGTTTCGGACTTCGCTCCGCGCCTGTATGTCATGAAGATCAACCCCGAGAAAATCCGTGACGTGATCGGCAAGGGCGGCGCCGTGATCCGTGCGCTGACCGAAGAAACCGGCACGCAGATCAACATCGAGGAAGACGGCACCATCACCATCGCGTCGAACGACAGCGTCAAGGCCGACGAAGCCAAGCGCCGCATCGCCGAGATCACCGCCGAAGTCGAAATCGGCAAGGTCTACGAAGGCGCGGTCACCAAGATCCTCGACTTCGGTGCGCTGGTCAACCTGTTGCCCGGCAAGGACGGCCTGCTGCACATCAGCCAGATCGCCCACGAACGCGTCGAGCGCGTGAGCGACTACCTGAGCGAAGGCCAGATCGTCAAGGTCAAGGTTCTGGAAACCGACGAAAAAGGCCGCGTCAAACTGTCCATGAAGGCGCTGCTGGATCGTCCGGCCCAAGGGCAGGATCAGGGCTGATCTGCTATTGATTTTGTAGCTGTCGGTGCACGTCCAACGTGGGCTGCAGCCACAAATGATCTGGAAAATCCATGAAAGCAGTCGAAATCACCACTTTTGGGGCGCCTGAGGTTCTGCGCCTGGGCGAGCGGCCCGATCCGGTTGCCGGTCCCGGCGAATTGCTGATCCGTGTTGCTGCGTCGGGTGTGAACCGCCCCGATGTCCTGCAGCGCACCGGCAACTACCCGGTGCCGCCCGGGGCGTCGGATATTCCGGGGCTGGAAGTGGCGGGGACCATCGTCAGCGGCGATGCCCAGGCCATGGCGCAGGCCAGGCTGAACGTGGGCGACCGTGTCTGCGCGCTGGTGGCCGGCGGCGGTTACGCCGAATTGTGCGTGGCGCCGGTGGGCCAATGTCTGCCGGTTCCGGCGGGCCTCAGCGACATCGAGGCAGCTTCGCTGCCCGAAACATTTTTTACCGTCTGGAGCAATGTGTTCGACCGGGTGCGTCTGCAGAAGGGCGAAACCCTGCTGATTCAGGGCGGCTCCAGCGGCATCGGCGTGACGGCCATCCAGATGGCCAAGGCGCTGGGCGCCACGGTGCTGGTCACGGCCGGCAGCGACGACAAGTGCGCCGCCTGCGTGGCCCTTGGTGCCGACCACGCGATCAACTACAAGACCAGCGACTTTGTCGAAGAAGTCAAGAAGCTCACGGCCGGCCAGGGTGTCCATGTCATTCTCGACATGGTTGCCGGCAGCTACGTGGTGCGTGAGGTCGAGTGCCTCGCCGAAGACGGCCGTCTGGTGATCATTGCAGTGCAGGGCGGTCTGAAGGCCGAGTTCAATGCGGGCCTGGTGTTGCGCAAACGCCTGACCATCACCGGTTCGACCCTTCGGCCGCGTTCCATTGAGTTCAAGGCTGCGATTGCCACGGCCTTGCGGGACAAGGTCTGGCCGCTGATTGCCGGCGGTGCGATCAAGCCCGTGATCCACAGCACCTTTGCCGCGGCCGATGCCGCCCAGGCGCATGCGCTCATGGAGTCGAACCAGCACATCGGCAAAATCGTTCTGACCTGGCAGGCACCCGCAACATGAAAAAACTCATCGCAGGAAACTGGAAGATGAACGGCGGCCTGGCTGCCAACGAAGCCTTGCTGCAGGCGCTGGCGGCCGGTTTGCCCGCGCAGCCGGGTTGCGCGGTGGCGGTGTGTGTTCCGGCGCCGTACCTGGCGCAGTTCCAGGCGCTGGCTCAGGCCTTGCCGGCATTGGCTGCCATTGATCTGGGGGCGCAGGACGTTTCGGCCAAGGTCTCCGGGGCTTACACCGGTGAAGTCAGCGCGTCCATGCTGAAGGACTTCGGCTGCCGTTACGCCATCGTCGGCCATTCGGAGCGCCGCCAGTACCACTTCGAGACCGATGCACTGGTGGCCGAAAAAGCGCAGCAGGCGCTGGCAGCGGGCATCACGCCGATTGTCTGTGTCGGCGAGACGCTGGCGGAACGCGAAGCAGGGCAGACCGAGAGCGTCGTCAAGCGCCAGCTGGCAGCGGTGATTCATGCCAACGGCCATTGCATCAGCGAGATCGTCGTGGCGTATGAACCCGTCTGGGCGATAGGCACCGGCAGGACCGCGACGCCCGAGCAGGCGCAGGCCGTGCACGCGGTGCTCAGGGCTCAGCTCAAGGCGGCGACGGACCAGTCCGCGCGCGTGAAAATTCTGTACGGCGGGAGCATGAATGCGGCCAATGCCGCAACGCTGCTGAGCCAGCCTGATATCGACGGCGGCCTGATCGGCGGCGCGTCGCTCAAGGCCCCCGATTTTTTGACGATTATTGCTGCAACCGCCGTCTGACGGGCGGAGCATGCTATTTAATTAGGAGTAAACATGAACGTTTTGTTAACCATTGTCCTGGCGATCCAGATGCTCACCGCGCTGGGCATGATTGGCCTGATCCTCGTGCAGCACGGCAAGGGCGCCGACATGGGAGCGGCTTTTGGCAGCGGCGGTTCCGGCAGCCTGTTTGGCGCCAGCGGCAGTGCCAACTTCCTGTCGCGCACGACGGCCGTCCTGGCGGCCGTGTTTTTTGCGTGCACCCTGCTGCTGGCCTACTTCGGCAACGCGCGCCCGCAGACCGGCACCAGCGTGCTGGAAGGTGCAGCCATCACTGCGCCCGCGCCGCCTCCTACTGGCGCGGGTCAGATCCCCGGTACGGCAAGCCCTGCACCGACAGCCGGTGCAGTGGCGGTGCCGCCGGCGCCAGCAGCTTCGGGTGCAGGTCAGATCCCGACGAAATAGCACTACAAAGGTGCCGTTCTCCTCAGGGAACGGCACAAATTCAGGGTAAACTCTGAGACTGACCGGAAAGCCAAAAACCGCAAGGTTCCTCATGCAATCCGGACAGATAAAAACCGCGGACGTGGTGAAATTGGTAGACACGCTATCTTGAGGGGGTAGTGGCGAAAGCTGTGCGAGTTCGAGTCTCGCCGTCCGCACCACCTACGGGCACTGGCCAGTACTGCGCATGCAGGGCTCAGGGCCTTGAACGGCAAAACCGGCATTGAGCACAAGCGGCTTGCAGAAGTTGAATCGACGATGAACCTCGACCAATACCTCCCCGTCCTGTTGTTTATCCTGGTGGGCGTGGCAGTCGGCGTGGTGCCCCAGGTGCTGGGCCGTCTGCTTGGTCCGAACAAGCCGGACAGCGAAAAGAACTCCCCTTATGAATGCGGCTTTGAGGCGTTTGAAGATGCCCGCATGAAGTTCGATGTGCGTTATTACCTCGTCGCCATCCTGTTCATTCTTTTCGACCTCGAAATCGCATTCCTGTTTCCGTGGGCCGTGGCGCTCAAGGAAATCGGTCCGGTCGGTTTCTGGTCCATGATGATTTTCCTCGGCATTCTGGTCGTCGGTTTTGCCTACGAGTGGAAAAAAGGCGCCCTGGACTGGGAATAGCTCACCAAGACTCAGCGGCTGCCCGCGCAGCCGCCACAAAGGGACGGGTATGTCACTAGAAGGTGTTTTCAATGAAGGCTTCATGACCACGAGTTACGACTCGGTGGTCAACTGGGCCAAGACCGGGTCGCTCTGGCCCATGACCTTTGGCCTGGCCTGCTGCGCCGTCGAGATGATGCACGCCGGTGCCGCGCGTTACGACATCGACCGCTTCGGCATGCTGTTTCGACCCAGCCCACGCCAGTCCGACCTGATGATTGTGGCCGGCACGCTGTGCAACAAGATGGGCCCGGCCCTGCGCAAGGTGTACGACCAGATGTCCGAGCCGCGCTGGGTGCTGTCCATGGGGTCGTGCGCCAACGGAGGCGGTTATTACCACTACAGTTATTCGGTCGTGCGCGGCTGCGACCGCATTGTGCCGGTCGATGTCTACGTGCCGGGCTGTCCGCCGACGGCCGAAGCGCTGTTGTACGGCATCATCCAGTTGCAGCAGAAAATCCGCCGCACCAACACCATTGCGAGGGCTTGATGGGTCCTCTGCATCCTGCTACTGCTGAACAACTCGCAGCTACGCTTGCTGCCGCCCTCGGTGAAAAAGCCAGGCGCGTGAGCGTTGCGCTGGGTGAACTGACGGTCGTTGTGGCCGCGCCCGACTACGCTGCCGCCGCGCTGATCCTGCGCGACACCCCGGGCTGCCAGTTTGAACAACTCATCGACCTCTGCGGCATCGACTACTCCGAATACGCCGACGGCCGCTACGACGGCCGTCGTTTCTGTGTGGCCTCGCACCTGCTGTCGGTCAGCCTGAACCAGCGCGTGCGGCTCAAGGTCTTCTGCGACGACGACGATTTCCCGGTTGTGGCCTCGCTCACGGAGGTGTGGAATTCGGCCAACTGGTTCGAGCGCGAGGCGTTCGACCTGTTCGGCATCATCTTTGAAGGTCACAACGACCTGCGCCGCATCCTGACCGACTACGGCTTCATCGGCCATCCTTTCCGCAAGGACTTCCCGACCACCGGCCACGTCGAGATGCGTTACGACCCCGAGCAGAAACGCGTGATCTACCAGCCGGTGACGATCGAGCCGCGTGAAACCACTCCGCGCGTGATCCGTGAAGACAACTACGGCGGACTGCAGTAAGCCGCGAGGCAAGAGATACCCCATGGCTGAAATAAAAAACTACACGCTCAATTTCGGGCCGCAGCATCCTGCAGCCCACGGTGTGCTGCGCCTCGTCCTCGAGCTCGACGGCGAGGTGATCCAGCGTGCCGACCCGCACATCGGCCTGCTGCACCGCGCCACCGAAAAACTCGCCGAGAGCAAGACCTACATCCAGTCGCTGCCTTACATGGACCGCCTCGACTACGTGTCGATGATGTCCAACGAGCATGCCTACTGCCTGGCCATTGAAAAACTTCTTGGCGTGGACGTGCCGGTGCGCGCGCAGTACATCCGCGTGATGTTCTCCGAGATCACGCGCCTGCTCAACCACCTGCTCTGGCTGGGCGCGCACGGTTTCGACTGCGGCGCGATGAACATCCTGATCTACTGCTTCCGCGAGCGCGAGGCGCTGTTCGACATGTACGAGGCTGTCTCCGGTGCGCGCATGCACGCGGCCTATTTCCGGCCGGGCGGCGTTTACCGCGACCTGCCCGAGGCCATGTCCCAGTACAAGGTCAGCAAGATCAAGAACGCCAAGGCCATCGAGGCGCTCAACGAAAATCGCCAGGGTTCCTTGCTGGACTTCATTGAGGACTTCGCCAACAAGTTTCCGGGTTATGTGGATGAGTACGAAACCCTGCTGACCGACAACCGGATCTGGAAGCAGCGCACGGTCGGCATCGGCGTGGTCTCACCCGAGCGCGCGCTGAACCTGGGCTTCACTGGCCCGATGCTCCGGGGCTCCGGTTTTGCCTGGGACCTGCGCAAGCAGCAGCCGTACGACGTCTACGCCCAGATGGACTTCGACGTCCCCGTCGGCAAAACCGGCGACTGTTATGACCGTTACCTGGTCCGCATCGAGGAGATGCGCCAGTCCAACCGCATCATCAAGCAGTGTGTCGACTGGCTGCGCGTCAACCCCGGCCCGGTGATCACCAGCAACCACAAGGTGGCTCCTCCCGACCGCGAGTCCATGAAGTCCAACATGGAAGAGCTGATTCACCATTTCAAGCTCTTCACCGAAGGCTTCCACGTGCCCGAAGGCGAAGCCTATGCCGCGGTCGAGCATCCAAAGGGCGAGTTCGGCATCTACATCGTCAGTGACGGGGCCAACAAGCCGTACCGCCTGAAGATCCGTCCTCCGGGTTTTTCGCACCTGGCGGCCATGGACGAAATGTCGCGAGGCCACATGATTGCCGATGCGGTCGCCGTCATCGGCACGATGGACATTGTGTTTGGCGAAATTGACCGCTGAAGAACCATGACTTCTGAATCCAACCCCACCCGCACGTCTGCGCTGTCAGCACAGGCCCTCGACCGTTTTTCCCGCGAGGTCGCCAAGTACCCGGCTGACCAGAAGCAGTCGGCCGTCATGGCCTGCCTGGCCATCGTGCAGGAAGAGCAGGGCTATGTGAGCGCGGAGAGCGAGAAGCTGGTCGCCGCCTACCTCGGCATGGCGCCAATTGCCGTGCATGAGGTCACGACCTTCTACAACATGTACAACCAGAAGCCGATGGGCAAGTACAAGATCAACGTCTGTACCAACCTGCCGTGCCAGCTCCGCGAGGGCGCCCAGGCGCTGTCCTATCTCGAGCACAAACTGGGCGTGACCATGGGCGGCACGACCGAAGATGGCCTGTTCACCCTGCAGCAGTCCGAGTGTCTGGGCGCCTGTGCCGACTCACCGGTCATGCTGGTCAACGATCTGCACATGTGCAGCTTCATGAGCAACGACAAGCTCGACCAGCTGATCGATGGCCTTAAATCTGCCGAGGCAAAGTAACCATGTCAGCTTCCAGCATCCTTTCCCAGTTCGAGGCCACCGGCGTCCAGACCTCGTTCCACGGCCGCCATATCGACCCGCAAATCATGGCGGGCCTCGATGGTGCCAACTGGCGCCTGAAAGACTATGAAGCGCGTGGCGGCTACCAGGCCCTGCGCAGGATTCTGGGCAAGGACGGCGGCGAAGGCCTGACGCAAGACCAGGTGATCGCCGAGGTCAAGGGCAGTGGCCTGCGCGGCCGTGGCGGCGCGGGTTTCCCGACCGGTCTGAAGTGGAGTTTCATGCCGCGCCAGTTTCCAGGCCAGAAATACCTGGTCTGCAATTCGGACGAAGGCGAGCCGGGCACGGCCAAAGACCGCGACATCATGCAATACAACCCGCACATCGTCATCGAAGGCATGGCGATTGCCGCCTATGCGATGGGCATCAGCGTGGGCTACAACTACATCCACGGCGAAATTTTCACCACCTACAGGCGGTTTGAAGAGGCGCTGGAAGAAGCGCGCGCCGCCGGTCTGCTGGGCGACAACATTCTGGGCAGCAACTACAGCTTCCAGCTGCATGCCGCCCACGGATTCGGCGCCTACATCTGCGGCGAAGAAACCGCCTTGCTGGAATCGCTGGAGGGCAAAAAAGGCCAGCCGCGGTTCAAGCCGCCGTTTCCCGCAAGTTTCGGCCTGTATGGCAAGCCAACCACCATCAACAACACGGAAACCTTTGCGGCCGTGCCCTGGATCATCCGAAACGGTGGCCAGGCCTATCTGGACTGTGGCAAGCCCAATAACGGCGGCACCAAGATTTTCACGATCAGCGGCGATGTTGAGCGTCCGGGCAACTACGAAATCCCGATGGGCACGCCGTTTGCCAAACTGCTCGAGCTCGCGGGCGGCATGCGCGGTGGGCGCAAGCTCAAGGCGGTGATTCCCGGTGGCTCGTCTATGCCGGTGCTGCCGGCCGACATCATGATGGCCACCGACATGGACTACGACTCGATCGCCAAGGCCGGTTCCATGCTCGGCTCCGGCGCGGTGATCGTGATGGACGAGACCCGCTGCATGGTCAAGAGCCTGCTGCGCCTGTCCTACTTCTACATGCACGAAAGCTGTGGCCAGTGCACCCCTTGCCGCGAAGGCACGGGTTGGCTCTGGCGCATGGTGGACCGTATTGAACACGGCCACGGCCGCGATAGCGACCTGGACATGCTCAATTCGATCGCCGACAACATCCAGGGCCGCACCATCTGCGCGCTCGGCGACGCTGCGGCCATGCCGGTGCGCGCCATGATCAAGCACTTTCGCGCCGAGTTCGAACATCACATCACCCACAAGACCTGCCTGGTCCCGGTTTACGCATAAAAGCGCCTCCTCAAAGCAAAATCACCATGGTTGAAATCCAACTCGACGGTCAGAAAGTGGAAGTGCTCGAAGGCAGCACGGTGATGCATGCGGCCGAAAAAGCCGGTACCTACATTCCCCATTTCTGCTACCACAAGAAGCTCAGCATCGCGGCCAACTGCCGCATGTGCCTGGTCGATGTGGAAAAGGCCCCCAAGCCGATGCCGGCCTGCGCCACGCCCGTCACGCAAGGGATGATCGTGCACACCAAGAGCGACAAAGCCATCAAGGCCCAGAAGGGCGTGATGGAGTTCCTGCTGATCAACCACCCGCTCGATTGCCCGATCTGCGACCAGGGCGGCGAGTGCCAGCTGCAGGATCTGGCGGTCGGTTACGGCAGCAGCGGTTCGCGCTACGAGGAGGAAAAGCGCGTGGTTTTCCACAAGGACGTGGGCCCGCTGATCTCGATGGAAGAGATGAGCCGCTGCATCCATTGCACGCGCTGCGTGCGTTTTGGCCAGGAAGTTGCCGGCGTGATGGAACTCGGCATGTCGCACCGCGGTGAACATGCCGAGATCGAGACTTTTGTCGGCATGTCCGTGGACTCCGAACTGTCGGGCAACATGATCGACATCTGCCCGGTCGGCGCGCTGACCAGCAAGCCTTTCCGGTACAGCGCCCGTACCTGGGAGCTGTCGCGCCGCAAGTCGGTCAGCCCGCACGATTCGACCGGTGCCAACCTGATTGTCCAGGTCAAGAACAACCGGGTCATGCGTGTTGTGCCGCTCGAAAACGAAGATGTCAACGAGTGCTGGATTGCCGACCGCGATCGTTTCTCGTACGAAGCCCTGAACAGCGACGAGCGCCTGACCACGCCCATGCTCAAGCAGGGCGGACAGTGGACGGCTGTGGACTGGCAGACCGCGCTCGAATATGTTGCCAACGGGCTCAAGCAGATCAAGACTGACCACGGTGCCGACAGCGTGGGCACCCTGGCCAGCCCGCACAGCACACTCGAAGAGCTGTTCCTGGCGGCCTCGCTGATGCGCGGCCTGGGCAGCGACAACATCGACTACCGCCTGCGCCATGCTGAATTCGCGCCGACCCCCTCCGTGCGCTGGCTGGGCAGCTCGATTGCGTCGCTGTCCGATCTTCAGCGGGTGCTGGTCGTGGGCTCCAACCTGCGCAAGGACCATCCGCTGTTTGCACAGCGGATTCGGCAGTCTGTCCGCAAGGGCTGTGCGCTGAGTGCTATCAATTCAGAAGCGGAATTGGCTTCGGCCGACGCCTGGGCCATGCCCGTGGCCCATGCTGTCCTGGCCGAGCCGGGGGCCTGGGCGCAGGCCCTGGCTGATGTGGCCGCGGCGATTGCAGCGGACAAGGGCATGGCGGCGCCTGCCGCCGGTCAGGCCACGGACGCTGCCAAAGCAGTGGCCAAGTCTCTGCAGGGCGGCGAGCGCAAGGCCATCCTGCTGGGCAACGCTGCCGCGCACCACGCCAACGCCGCCAGTCTCCTGGCCCTGGCCAACTGGATTGGCGAGCAGACCGGCGCGACCGTCGGTTACCTCACGGAAGCGGCCAACACCGTGGGCGCCCAGCTGGCGGGTGCGTTTCCGGCGGGCAACGGTCTGGATGCCGGCCAGATGCTGGCGGGCAAGCTCAAGGCCGTCATTCTGCTCAACAACGAGCCGGAGTTCGATTCGGCGGCCGGGGCTTCGGCCAGGGCCACATTGGGCAGCGCACACATGGTAGTGACCCTGAGCCCCTTCAAGGCGAACATGGATTTCAGCGACGTGTTGCTGCCGATTGCACCGTTCACTGAAACGCCCGGTACCTTTGTCAACGCCGAAGGCCGCGTGCAGAGCTTTCATGCCGTGGTCAAGCCGCTCGGTGAAACACGCCCTGCCTGGAAGGTGCTGCGTGTGCTGGCCAACCTGCTCGGTCTGCCTGGCTTTGACTTTGAGTCCTCGCAGGATGTGCTGCGGCAGATTCCCGGCGCCGACGGCGCGATGGTGCCCGCGCAGCGGCTTGGAAATGCGACGCAGGCGGCGGTGAAGCTCACGGCGGCTGGCGCGGCGCCGGTTGTCGCCAGCATTTACCAGCTCGACAGCCTGGTACGTCGCGCCACCTCGCTGCAGCTGACGGCCGATGCGCGCCAGGCGCACGAAGAAGGAGCCACCGCATGATTGACGCCATTTTCGGTTTCGGCCAGGGTTTGATGGGCGGTATCTGGCCCGGCACGGTCTGGCCGGTGCTCTGGGCCCTGATCAAGATTGTCGTGGTGCTGCTGCCGCTGATGGGCTGTGTGGCCTACCTCACGCTGTGGGAGCGCAAGGCGATCGGTTTCACCCAGATCCGCCTGGGTCCGAACCGCGTCGGCCCCTTTGGCCTGTTGCAACCGATTGCCGACGCGCTCAAGCTGCTGACCAAGGAAATCATCATTCCAACGGCGGCCAGCAAGGGCCTGTTTGTGCTGGGCCCCATCATGACCATCATGCCGGCGCTGGCGGCCTGGGCGGTGGTGCCTTTCGGTCCCGATGTGGCCCTGGCCAACATCAACGCCGGCCTGCTGTTCCTGATGGCCATCACCTCGCTCGAGGTGTACGGCGTCATCATCGCCGGCTGGGCATCGAACTCCAAATACGCTTTCCTGGGCGCCATGCGGGCGTCGGCGCAGATGGTCAGCTACGAAATCGCCATGGGTTTTTGCCTGGTGGTGGTGCTGATGGTGTCAGCCAGCCTGAACATGACAGACATCGTGATGGGCCAGGCCGTCGGCATGGCGGCCAGCAAGGGCCTTAATTTCCTGTCCTGGAACTGGCTGCCGCTGCTGCCGATTTTTGTGGTGTTTTTCATTGCCGGCCTGGCCGAAACCAACCGTCACCCGTTTGACGTGGTCGAGGGCGAGTCCGAAATCGTGGCCGGCCACATGGTCGAATACTCGGGCATGGCCTTTGCCATGTTCTTCCTGGCCGAATACGCCAACATGATTCTGGTCTCCATCCTGACCGTGATCCTGTTTCTTGGCGGCTGGCTGTCGCCGATTGACAGTGCGCTCTTCAATTGGGTGCCGGGCTGGATCTGGCTGGGCTTGAAGACCTTTGTGGTCGTCACCCTGTTCCTGTGGGTGCGCGCCACCTTTCCGCGCTTCCGTTATGACCAGATCATGCGTCTGGGCTGGAAGATCTTCATTCCCGTGACCCTGGTCTGGCTGGTGGTCATCGGGGCCTGGATGCAGACCCCGTACAGCCTCTGGAAATGATTATGGCCCCCACGCTTTTCACTTCGTGTAATGCGCTGCCCCCCGGGGGGGCCGCATTTTTCCCTGGGACGACCCGGTGGAAAAATATGAGCCCCCACGTTCGCGCACTTCGTGTCGCTCTCTGCCCCCCGATGGGGCTGCTGCGCCTGCGGCCCGGCAAAGCCGGTTCCGTGGCCCCTGCTTGCATGAATGCATCGCTGGCAAGCTCCACTCTCGCAGGAAACTGATATGTCTGCCGTCGCCTCCGTCAAAGATTTTGTTTCCAGCTTCATGCTGACCGAGCTGTTCAAGGGCATGGCCCTGACCGGCAAGTACATGTTCAAGCGCAAGATCACGATCCAGTTCCCGGAAGAAAAAACGCCGCTGAGTCCGCGTTTTCGCGGCCTGCATGCGCTGCGCCGTTATGAAAACGGCGAAGAGCGCTGCATTGCCTGCAAGCTGTGCGAGGCCGTCTGTCCGGCCATGGCCATCACGATCGAATCGGATGTGCGCGAAGACGGCAGCCGCCGCACCTCGCGTTACGACATCGACCTGACCAAGTGCATCTTCTGCGGCTTTTGCGAGGAAAGCTGTCCGGTGGACTCCATCGTCGAGACACACATCTTCGAATACCACGGCGAAAAACGCGGTGACCTGTATTTCACCAAGGACATGCTGCTGGCTGTCGGTGACCGTTACGAAAAAGAAATCGCTGCCAACCGCGCCGCGGATGCCAAGTACCGCTGACACCGCCTCACGGCTGTTGGCTCAAGAAAGATTCGCAGAACATGGACGCTAAAACAGGTCTCTTTTATCTCTTCGCCCTGGTGCTGCTGTTTGCCGCATTCCGGGTGATCACGGCGCGCAATCCCGTGCATGCCGCCCTGTACCTGGTGCTGGCCTTCTTCCAGGCGTCCGCCCTGTGGATTCTGCTCAAGGCCGAATTCCTGGCCATCACGCTGGTGCTGGTGTATGTCGGCGCCGTCATGGTGCTTTTTCTTTTTGTCGTGATGATGCTGGACATCAACATGGAAGGGGTGCGCAAGGGTTTCTGGAAACATTTCCCGCTGGCTGCCAGCGTGGGTGCGTTGATCACGCTGGAAATGTCTGCTGTGCTGATGGGCGGGTTCCGCCTGAGCGACGCGCCCAAGTCTGCGGTGCTGGCAGGGCAGGCCGCCGCGCAGTATTCGAACACCAAAGAGATCGGCAAGGTGCTGTATTCCGAATATCTGTATCCGCTTGAAATCGCGGCAGTGATTCTGCTGGTGGCCATCATTGCCGCCATTGCGCTGACCCTGCGCGCGCGCAAGGATTCCAAAAACACCAACCCGGCCGACCAGATCCGCGTCAAGCGCGGCGATCGCGTCAGTCTGGTCAAGATGAAGGCAACGCAGGCGGCACCCGTGGTTGCTGCACCGGAGGAAAAGGCATGATGCTCTCGCTCGGACACTTCCTGACACTGGGCGCGATGCTGTTTGCGCTGTCGGTCATCGGCATTTTCCTGAACCGGAAGAACCTGATCATCATTTTGATGGCGATCGAACTCATGCTGCTGGCTGTCAACATGAACTTTGTGGCTTTCTCGTACTACCTCAACGACCTGGCCGGCCAGGTGTTCGTGTTTTTCATCCTGACCGTCGCAGCCGCCGAATCGGCCATCGGACTGGCCATTCTCGTTCTGCTGTTCCGCAACAAGGCCAGCATCAACGTGGACGAACTCAACACGCTCAAGGGTTAACAACAACATGAGTCAGACCCTCTCCGCCGCCACCCTGCTGGCCGTTCCCCTCGCACCCCTGGCCGGCTCGCTGCTGGCCGGCATTTTCGGCACCACCTTCGGTGGCAACTGGATAGGCCGGCGCCTGTCGCACACGCTGACCATCGCCGGTGTGCTGGTGGCCTTCATCATCTCGGCCATGACACTCAAGAGTGTCGCGATCGACGGTGCGCGGTTCAATGAAACCCTTTACACCTGGATGGTCGTTGGCGGCCTGAAGATGGAAGTCGGCTTCCTCGTGGACGGCTTGACGGCCATGATGATGTGTGTCGTGACCTTTGTCTCGCTGATGGTGCACATCTACACCATCGGCTACATGGAAGAAGACGAAGGCTACAACCGCTTTTTCGCCTACATCTCGCTGTTCACCTTCTCCATGCTGATGCTGGTGATGAGCAACAACCTGCTGCAGCTGTTCTTCGGCTGGGAGGCCGTGGGCCTGGTGTCTTACCTCCTGATCGGATTCTGGTTCAACAAGCCGACAGCCATCTTCGCCAACATGAAGGCCTTCCTGGTCAACCGCGTCGGCGACTTTGGTTTCATCCTCGGCATCGGCCTGCTGGCGGCCTATGCCGGCACGCTCAATTACACCGAGGTGTTCGCCAAGTCGGGCGACATAGCCAAGCTCGGCTTCCCTGGCACCGACTGGATGCTGATCACCGTGATCTGCATCTGCCTGTTCATCGGCGCCATGGGCAAATCGGCCCAGTTTCCGCTGCATGTCTGGCTGCCCGACTCCATGGAAGGCCCGACGCCGATTTCCGCGCTGATCCACGCCGCCACCATGGTCACGGCCGGCATCTTCATGGTGGCCCGCATGTCGCCGCTGTTCGAGCTGAGCGACACCGCGCTGAGCTTCATCATGGTGATAGGCGCCATCACGGCCCTGTTCATGGGTTTCCTGGGCATCATCCAGAACGACATCAAGCGCGTGGTGGCCTATTCAACCCTGTCGCAACTCGGCTACATGACGGTGGCGCTGGGCGCCTCGGCCTACTCGGTGGCCGTCTTCCACCTGATGACCCACGCCTTCTTCAAGGCGCTGCTGTTCCTGGCGGCGGGTTCCGTCATCATGGGTGTGCACCACAACCAGGACATTCGCTGGATGGGCGGCCTGCGCAAGTACATGCCCATCACCTGGATCACCGCGCTGCTTGGCTCGTTGGCCCTGATCGGTACGCCGCTGTTTGCTGGTTTTTACTCCAAGGACAGCATCATCGAGGCAGTGCATGCAAGCCATTTGCCCGGCGCGGGGTTTGCCTATTTCGCGGTGCTCGCCGGCGTGTTCGTCACGGCTTTTTATTCCTTCCGCATGTATTTCCTGGTGTTTCACGGCAAGGAACGGTTTGACCAGAACCCCGATGCGCACCACGACGACGACCATGGCCATGACGCGCATCACGGATCGCACGCACCGCACGAGTCGCCCTGGGTGGTGACCGCGCCGCTGGTTCTGCTCGCCATCCCTTCGGTGGTCATCGGTTTCATGAGCATTGACGCCATGCTGTTTGGCGACTTCCTGAAAGACGCCATCATCGTCAATGCCGAAAAACACCCGGCCATGGCCGAACTCGCGGAAATGTTCCATGGCCCGGCGCAAATGGCCTTGCATGGACTCATGACCGCACCGTTCTGGCTGGCACTTGCCGGTGTGGCCATGGCGTATTACATGTACATGGTCAACCCGGCCCTGCCGGCGGCCATCAAGCGCCGTGTCGAGCCCCTTTACACGCTGCTCGAAAACAAGTACTACCTGGACTGGTTCAATGAGAACGTTCTCGCACGTGGTGCACGCGCCCTGGGTGTGGGCCTGTGGAAGGGCGGCGATGAGAAGCTGATCGACGGCGCGCTGGTCAACGGTTCCTGGAAACTGGTCGGCTGGGTCTCGGGTGTGGTGCGCAAGGTGCAGACCGGCTACATCTACCACTACGCGCTGGCCATGATCGTCGGCATCTTCATCCTGGTCAGCTATTTCTCGACCTGGCCGATGATCAAAGAACTGCTCAGCAAATAAGCGACAAGGGGAATAATAAAAATGGGATTGTTGAGCCTTGCCATCTGGACGCCGATCTTTTTCGGCGTCATCCTGCTGGCCCTCGGACGTGACGACCAGGCGCGCAGCGTGCGCTGGATCGCGCTGATCGGTGCCATCGTCAGTTTCCTTGTGACCCTTCCCCTGTACGGCGGTTTCGAAATCGGCACGTCGGCGATGCAGTTTGTCGAGAAGGCCTCGTGGATTGAGCGTTTCAACATCAACTACCACCTTGGCGTGGACGGCATCTCCCTGTGGTTTGTGTTGCTGACGGCTTTCATCAACGTCGTGGTTGTCATCGCCAGCTGGGAGTCGATCACCAGCCGCGTCAACCAGTACATGGCCGCCTTCCTGATCCTCAGCGGCCTGATGATTGGTGTGTTCGCAGCGCTCGACGGCATGCTGTTTTACGTGTTCTTTGAAGCCACGCTGATCCCGATGTATCTGATCATCGGCGTCTGGGGCGGCCCAAGGAAGATTTACGCCGCCTTCAAGTTCTTTCTGTACACGCTGCTTGGCTCATTGCTCATGTTGGTCGCGCTGATCTTCCTGTACGTCAAATCGGGTGGCAGTTTTGACCTTGCTGCCTGGTACAAGCTGCCTTTGGGCGCCACCGCGCAGACCTTGCTGTTCTTCGCTTTCCTGGCGGCGTTTGCCGTGAAGGTGCCGATGTGGCCGGTCCACACCTGGCTGCCCGACGTGCACGTCGAGGCGCCTACCGGCGGCTCGGCGGTGCTGGCAGCCATCATGCTCAAGCTTGGCGCTTATGGCTTCCTGCGGTTTTCGCTGCCGATTGCCCCTGACGCTGCGCGCGAATGGGCCGGCCTCATGATTGCCCTGTCGCTGATCGCCGTGATTTACGTCGGCCTGGTGGCCATGGTCCAGCGGGACATGAAAAAACTGGTGGCTTATTCGTCGGTGGCGCACATGGGTTTTGTCACCCTGGGCTTTTTCATCTTCAACGACATCGGCGTGTCCGGCGGCATTGTGCAGATGATTGCGCACGGCTTTGTCTCCGCCGCCATGTTCCTGTGTATTGGCGTGTTGTACGACCGTGTGCATTCGCGCGAAATCGCCAGCTACGGCGGCGTGGTCAACACCATGCCCAAGTTCACGGCCTTTGCCCTGCTGTTTGCGATGGCCAACTGCGGCCTGCCCGCCACGGCCGGATTTGTCGGCGAATGGATGGTCATCCTGGGTGCGGTCAGGTTCAACTTCTGGATTGGCGCGGCCGCCGCGTCGGCATTGATTTTCGGCGCGGCCTACACACTGTGGATGTTCAAGCGCGTCTACCTCGGACCGGTCGCCAACGACGATGTCAAAGGCCTGACCGACATCAACAGCCGCGAATTCCTGATGCTGGCCCTGCTCGCCATTGCCGTGTTGTTCATGGGTGTCTATCCCAAGCCCTTCACCGACGTGATGGACAGCTCGGTCATCGACCTGCTCAAACACGTCGCGGCTTCCAAACTGCAATAAGCAACCATTTCAAAGAATCCAGATGATTGACAAACTCAGTTGGCTCTCGGTCTACCCGGAAATCGTGCTCCTGGTCATGGCCTGCGTGATCGCACTGGTCGACCTCGGCGTGAAAAGTCCGCAGCGTACCCTGACTTATGTGCTGACCCTGCTGACGCTGGCTGCCGTGGCTGCACTGGAGGCCGTGTACGCCGTCAAGGGCAACACCTTCTACGGCTTCGGCAACATGGTGGTGAGCGACCCCATGGGCAACTGGCTCAAGTGTTTCGCCTCGATCGCGATGATGGTCACCCTGGTGTATGGCCGTGCTTATGCGGCAGACCGTGACATGCTGCGCGGCGGTGAGTTGTTCACGCTGGGCCTGTTTGCCCTGCTCGGCATTTTCGTGATGGTCTCCGGCAACAACTTCCTGGTGCTCTACATGGGCCTGGAACTGATGACGCTGTCCAGCTACGCCCTGGTGGCGCTGCGCCGCGACAATGCAACGGCGACCGAAGCCGCGATGAAATACTTTGTGCTCAGTGCCATGGCCTCGGGCTTCCTGCTTTACGGCCTGTCCATGATGTATGGCGCCACCGGTTCGCTGGACGTCAATGAGGTTTACCGGGCCATTGCCAGCCGCCAGGTGAACCACCAGGTGCTGGTGTTCGGCCTGGTGTTCATCGTGGCCGGCCTGGCTTTCAAGCTCGGTGCCGTGCCGTTTCACATGTGGCTGCCCGACGTGTACCAGGGCGCCCCCACGGCCATCACGCTGCTGATTGGTGCGGCACCGCAGTTTGCCGCCTTTGCCATCTGCATCCGCCTGCTGGTGCAAGGCCTGTTGCCGCTGGCCATCGACTGGCAGCAGATGCTGGCGCTGATGGCGATCGGTTCCCTGCTGGTGGGAAATCTGGCGGCGGTGGCACAGACCAACCTCAAGCGCATGCTGGCGTTCTCCACCATCTCGCAAATGGGTTTCCTGCTGCTGGCGCTGCTGGCCGCTGTGGTTCCCGGCAGGCCGCTCAATGCCGAATACGCCTACGGCGCGGCCATGTTCTACGTTGTCACCTATGTGCTGACCACACTCGCGGTGTTCGGCATCATCCTGCTGCTGGCGCGCGCCGGCCACGAGTCCGAGGAAATCACTGACCTGGCCGGCCTGAACCAGCGCAGCCCGCTGTTTGCCGGCGTCATGGCCATCAGCATGTTCTCGCTGGCCGGTGTGCCGCCTGTGGTTGGTTTCTACGCGAAACTTGGGGTGCTGCAGGCGCTGGTGTCCTCGCAGCAGACCAGCTACATCGTGCTGGCGGTTTTTGCGGTGCTGATGTCACTGGTAGGTGCTTTCTATTACCTGCGTGTCGTCAAGGTGATGTATTTTGATGCACCCAACGTCGGCATGCCCATGGCCATCGTGGCCCCGCTTGACGCCCGCGTGGTGCTGTCCATCAACGGCGCGCTGGTACTGCTGCTGGGCGTCATGCCCGGCGGCCTGATGACGCTTTGTCAGCAGGCGATTGCCAGCGTTGTGAAGTCCCTCGGGGCATGAACCAGACTGTCTCGGTATGGCTGGTGGTGGCGCTGGCCCTGCTGGCCGCCAATTTGCCTTTCATCAGCAACCGCGTGCTGCTGGTTTACCTGCTGAAGAACCCCAAGAACCTGGCAGTGCGTCTTGCCGAGATGGTGTTCTGGTATTTCGTGGTGGGTGGTATCGCGCTGCTGCTGGAACAGCGCGCCGGACAGATTGCGCCGCAAGGCTGGGAGTTCTACGCGATCACCGCCACCCTGTTCATCACCTTTGCCTTTCCGGGCTTCGTGTTTCGTTACCTGTTCAAACATCGTTGAACGCGGCGTCCGTCCGGTCCTCCGACATGCCTGTGCATCCCGCCGAGCCGAATGATCCGGCCGACAGCCATCTGATCGAGCACAAGGTCCACAGCCAGGAGCTGTTGCACGGCCATTTCCTCCACGCTTTTCGCGACACGGTCCGCTTGCCGGACGGGCGCGAAGCGTCGCGTGAATATGTGCGCCATCCGGGCGCGGTCATGATCATTGCCCAGCTCGCCGACGGCCGCCTGGTGCTGGAGCGCCAATACCGCTACCCGGTGCAGGCCGTGATGCTGGAGTTTCCCGCCGGCAAACTCGATGCCGGCGAGCAACCGCTGGCCTGCGCGCAACGCGAGTTGCTGGAGGAAACCGGTTACAGCGCGGCTTCCTGGGCCCATGCGGGTGTGATGCACCCGGTGATTTCCTACTCGACCGAGTTCATCGACATCTGGTTTGCCAGAAACCTGACCCTGGGGGAGCGCAAGCTCGACGCGGGCGAGTTTCTCGACGTGTTCACCGCCACGCCGGCCGAACTGCTGCAATGGTGCCGCGACGGCCGTGTCACCGACGGCAAGACACTGACCGGCGCCTTGTGGCTGCAGAACGTGCTGTCGGGTGCATGGGCTTTGGACTGGCAGACCGCCGCGCCCTGGGCGTCAGGCCGATAATCTCCCCATGAAAGTCCTCAACCTGCAGTGTTCGCACCAGCACGCCTTTGAGGGCTGGTTTGCGTCGGAAGATGATTTTCAAAGTCAGCTGGCGCGCGGACTCGTGAGCTGTCCGCTGTGCGCCGACCCGGTCGTACGGAAAATGCCCAGCGCCCCCCGGCTCAATCTGGGCGGCGCGGGCGGGGATCCGGCAGCGGCTTCACCTTCGCGTGAGCTGTCCGTGCCTGCGGCCGCGCCGGCCGGCGGCCCGGTGCATGAGGTGATGGCTGGCGCCGCTAGCCCGGCCGTGCAGGCCGAGTTTCTGAAGGCCTTGCGCCACGTGATGGCCAACACCGAGGACGTCGGTGAACGTTTCGCCGACGAGGCGCGTGCCATGTTTTACGGCGACGCCGAGCAGCGCAGCATCCGCGGCCAGGCCAGCCGGGCGGAAGCGGTCGAGTTGCTGGAGGAGGGCATTGACGTGATGCCTTTGCCTGCGGCCATCAACGAAACGCTGCAGTAGACAGAGTGCCCCCCCCCGGTTGCTCACTGCGTGTAGCTTCCTGCCTCCCGAGGGGGCCGCTACGCCGGCGGCCTGGCGAAGCCAGACCCGCGGTCCCTGCGTGACTTGGGCGCCAGAAGTAGTGGTCTGCTGATCAAGGATACAGACCGCGCAGCTCGCGGGTATGCAGAATGCGTTTGCAGGCGACGATAAACGTCGCGGTGCGCAGGCTGACCTTGTGGTCCTGCGCCACCTGCCAGACGCCGGCGAAGGCTTCCTTCATGATGCGCACCAGGCGCGCGTTGATTTCGGCTTCGTCCCAGAAGAAGCTCGAAAAATCCTGCACCCATTCGAAATAACTGACGGTCACACCGCCAGCGTTGGCAATCACGTCGGGCAGCACCAGCACATTGCGGTCCTGCAGGATGTCGTCGGCTTCAGGGGTGGTGGGCCCATTGGCGCCTTCGATGATCATGCGTGCCTTGATGCGCCCGGCATTGTCCCTGGTGATCTGCTGCTCCAGGGCGGCGGGGATCAGGATCTCGCAGTCGACTTCCCAGAACTTGTCATCGGCCAAGGTTTCGGCGCCGGCGAACCCGCCCACGCTGCCGGTCTCGGCCACGTGTTTCAGCAGCGAGGGCACATCAAGCCCGGCTTCACGGTAAATTGTGCCGCCGTGGTCCTGCACGGCCACAATGCGCGCGCCGGCTTCGGCAAACAGCTTGCCGGCCACGCCGCCCACATTGCCAAAACCCTGCACCGCCACGCGGGCGGTCGCGATGTCCAGGCCGATGTGTCTGGCGGCTTCGGCGCCGACGGTGAACACGCCGCGGCCGGTGGCTTCGCGCCGGCCCAGCGAGCCGCCCAGGTCCACCGGCTTGCCGGTGACCACGCCGGTGGCTGTAGAGCCGGTGTTCATCGAGTAGGTGTCCATCATCCAGGCCATGATCTGCTCATTGGTATTCACGTCGGGCGCGGGGATGTCCTTGTTCGGGCCGATGATGATGCCGATCTCGCTGGTGTAGCGGCGCGTCATGCGCTCAAGCTCGCCGCGCGAGAGCTTTTTCGGGTCCACGCGGATGCCGCCCTTGGCGCCGCCGTAGGGCACGTTGACCGCGGCGTTCTTGATCGACATCCAGGCCGACAGCGCCATCACCTCCGACAGGGTCACATCCTGGTGAAAACGCACACCGCCCTTGCCGGGGCCGCGCGAGACGTTGTGCTGCACGCGGTAACCTTCAAAATGCGCCACCGTGCCGTCGTCCATGTGGATGGGCACATCCACAATCAGGATGCGCTTGGGACGCTTGAGCGTCTCGGCCCAGCGCGCCAGGCTGCCCAGGTGCGGAATCACGCGGTCAACCTGCTGCAGGTAATTGCCCCAGGGGCCGAGCTTGTCGGCCTGCAGGTAGGAGGGCAGGGGGTGCAAAAGGGCGGGCGCACCGGGGGCGCCCGGGGTGTGGGCGGGGCTGGAAGCTTGCGACATCAAAAACTCCTGGTGGAAGATCAATGCGCAGAGCTTAGGCTCGCCGTGTCCAACTGTCCAAGGCCGGGTTGATGGGTTGTTATGCATAAAACGCATAACTGAGAGTCCGGGTTTGAACGCCCTGGTTCCGCAGCCCAGGCCATCTGCGCCATGCCCAGGGAAATGCACGGCCTCAGGCGTTGAACTGGAGCGCGGCCAGCCGCGCATAGATCCCGCCGCGGCTCACCAGCTCAGCGTGGGTGCCTTGCTCCACCAAGCGGCCGTGGTCCAGCACCAGGATGCGGTCAGCCTTCTGCACGGTGGCCAGGCGGTGCGCCACCACCAGCGTGGTGCGGCCCTGCATGGCCGACTCCAGCGCCGCCTGCACCATGCGTTCGCTCTCGGCGTCGAGCGCGCTGGTAGCCTCGTCGAGCAGCAGCAGGGGCGGGTTCTTGAGCATGGCGCGTGCAATCGCAATGCGCTGGCGCTGCCCGCCCGACAGGCGCACGCCGCGCTCGCCGAGAAAGGTGTCGTAGCCTTCGGGCAGGGCCAGGATGAACTCATGCGCAAAGGCCGCCTGCGCCGCCGCCCGGACGGCCTCGTCGCTCGCGCCGGGCTTGCCGTAGCGGATGTTCTCCAGCGCGCTGGTCGAGAAAATCACCGCGTCCTGCGGCACGATGCCGATGCGCTGGCGCAGGTCGTGCAGCGCCAGGTCACGTGTGGCCACGCCGTCGAGCTCGATGCGGCCCGACGCCGGGTCGTAAAAACGCAGCAGCAACTGGAACACCGTGCTTTTGCCCGCGCCGCTGGGCCCGACGATGGCCACGGTTTCGCCGGGCGCCACGTTCAGCGAGAAGTCGCTCAGCGCCGCTTGCAGGGGGCGCGACGGATAGTGAAAATTCACTGCTTCGAATTTGATAGCGCTTCCCGCCCGCACCACGGGGGCTGGCACCGGATTTGAGGGTGATGTCACGGGGGAGCGGGTTTCCAGCAGCTCCATCAGCCGCTCGGTGGCGCCGGCGGCGCGCAGCAGGTCGCCATACACCTCGCCCAGCACCGCGGTGGCGCTGGCCAGGATGATCACGTACACCACCGTCTGGCCCAGGTGACCGGCGGTGATGTCGCCGCGCATCACCGCCTGTGTGCCGCTGTACAGGCCCCACAGCAGCGCTGCCGAGGTGGCGATGATGATGAAGGCCACCAGCACCGAACGTGCGGCGGTGCGGCGCACGGCGGTGTTGAACGCGTCGGTGGTGGACTGGTCGAAGCGCGCGGCCTCGCGCGCCTCGGCGGTGTAGCTTTGCACCACGGGAATGGCGTTGAGCACCTCTGCCGCAATCGCACTGGAGTCGGCCACCCGGTCCTGGCTGGCGCGCGAGAGCTTGCGCACGCGCCGGCCGAACCACGCCGACGGCACAACGATCAGCACCAGTCCGCCCAGCACCTGCACCATCAGGTAGGGGTTGGTCACCACCAGCATGCCCAGCGCGCCTATGCCCATCACGGCGTTGCGCAGGCCCATGCTGAGCGACGAGCCCACCACCGTCTGCACCAGCGTGGTGTCGCCGGTCAGGCGCGAGAGCACTTCGCCAGTCTGCGTGGTTTCAAAAAACTCCGGGCTTTGCCGCACCACGTGGGCATACACCGCGTTGCGCAGGTCGGCCGTGACGCGTTCGCCGAGCCAGCTGACCATGTAGAAGCGGCCGGCTGAAAACAGGCCCAGCGCCGCCGCCACCGCAAACAGCTCGAAAAAATGGGTGCGCAGCGCCATCAGCTGTGCGCCTTTGTCGCCTGCACCCAGGCCGCCGTCGATCAGGCCGCGCAGCGCCAGCGGAAACACCAGCGTCGCGACCGCCGCCATGACCAGAAAAAAGATGGCCAGGCCGATGCGGCCGCGGTAAGGGCGCAAAAAGGGCATCAGGCCGGAGAGGGAGCGCGGCGAGCCCTTGGGCGCGTCGGAGGGGGGGATAGTAGCCATGGCCCTAGTTTAGTCACTAAAGCGGTAACAAGCTGCCTGTACAAACAAAGCCTTGACATTAAATGCCTAGGCATGTAATAATTGCAACCATGAAATCCGAAAAACCAGCCACCGAGACAGTGACAGTGCCGCCGGCGTCGTTTTACCGGGCGCAGGGCTACCTCGCGCAGGAAAGCGTGGGTTACCTGATGCGCCGCATCGTCAATCACCTGGCCCAGGAGGTTGAACGCCGCATGGAGCCCAACGGCCTGACCAACGCCCAATGGGTGCCGCTGCTCAAGTTGCAGCAGGGGCAGGCCAGCTCTGTCGCCGAACTTGCCCGCACCTGTGACCTTGACGCCGGCGCCATGACACGCCTGCTCGACCGTCTTGAAACCAAGGGCCTGTGCCGCCGCGTGCGCTCCAGCGAAGACCGCCGGGTTGTCAACCTCGAGTTGACGCAAGAGGGCAGTGAGGCCGCCAAGGCCATTCCCGCCGTGCTCAGCACCATCCAGAACGAGTGTCTGGCCGGGTTCTCCAAGGAAGAGTGGGAATCCCTCAAGGGTTACCTGCGTCGCATTCTCGACACCGCCCAATCCCTGCATCCATCGGCTGAAAAAAATGACAAGTGAAATCAATACGCTCAAGGACCCCGGTGCGTCCGGCCCGCGCCCGCTGCCGGTATGGCAAGCCTCGTTTCGCATGGCCGTGGTCAGCGCGGCCGGACTGATTGCCGCCGGCCTGATGGCGACCGGCCTCAGCGGTTGCGCCGACATGTCCGGCATTCACCCGCAGGCCAGCCTGCGCGATGTTTCCACCCTCGGACTGGCCGCTGCGTCTGCGACGCCTGCCGCGGCCGCTGTCGCCGCGCCTGCCGGCGTGGCCACCGAATGGTGGCGCGACTTTGGCGACGAGCAACTCAATGCCCTGGTCGCGCAGGCGCTGCAGAACAACCCCAGCCTCAAGCTGGCGCAGGCGCGGCTGGCACGGGCGCAGGCCGTCACCGAGGTCGCCGATGCAGCCACCTTGCCGCAGCTCAATGGCCAGGTCGATCTGACGCGCCAGAAGTACAGCGCCAACGGCGCCGTGCCGCCGCCTCTGGCCGGCTCCATCCGCGAAAGCGGCACGGCCCAGCTCAGCGCCAGCTGGGAGATCGACTTTTTTGGCAAATACAGTGCCGCGCTCGAAGCCGCCCTGGGCAGTGCACGCGCCGCCCAGGCCGATGCCGACGCCGCCCGCGTGTTGCTGGCCAGCCAAGTGGCGCGCAGCTATTTCCAGCTCGCGCGTACGCAGGAGCAATTGACGGTGGCACGCCGCACGCTGGCACAGCGCCAGGAAACACTGGCACTGGTTCAGGACCGCGTCAACGCCGGGCTGGACACCCAGCTCGAGCTGCGCCAGAGCGAAGGCGGCCTGCCCGAGGCGCGCCTGCAGATCGAAACCCTGCAGGAGCAGCTGGCGCTGGGCCGCAACGCGCTGGGCGCCCTGATTGGGCAACCCGATGGGGCTCTGGCCCTTGTTCCGCCTGCGCTG
This sequence comes from Polaromonas sp., assembly GCF_029945895.1. Lineage (GTDB taxonomy): Bacteria > Pseudomonadota > Gammaproteobacteria > Burkholderiales > Burkholderiaceae_C > Polaromonas. Next base: position 27,981 of record NZ_JAQSDL010000046.1, read on the forward strand.
CCAGCTATAAAAAAAGTAGCAATGCCGGCACAGCTGCCAGCCGACCTGCTGGGCCGCCGGGCTGACGTCGCCGCGGCGCGCTGGCGTGTCGAGGCCGCCTCCAAGGACGTGGCCAGTGCCAAAACCCAGTTCTACCCCAACGTCAACCTGGTCGCCTTCGCCGGCTTTTCCAGCATCGGCCTGGGTCGCCTGTTCGATGCCGGCAGCCAGCAGTGGGGCGTGGGCCCGGCGCTGCGTCTGCCGATTTTTGACGCTGGCCGTCTGCGTGCCAACCTGCGCGGCAAAACCGCCGACCTTGACGGCGCGGTTGAAAGTTACAACGCTGCCGTGATCGACGCCGTGCGCGACGTGGCCGACCAGGTGGCCTCCGCCCAGTCCATCACACGTCAGCAGACCGAACAGCGCGCCGCGCAGGAGGCCGCCGAGGGCGCCTACGACATTGCCGTGCAGCGTTACAAGGCCGGTCTGGGCAACTACCTGCATGTGCTGACGGCTGAGAGCAGTGTGCTGAACCAGCGCCGCCTGGCGGTGGACCTGGCCGCGCGGGCGCTCGACACCCAGGTGGGCCTGGCCCGCGCGCTGGGCGGTGGGTACACCGCTGCCCCCGCCCCGGCCGTTGCTCTTCGCTGACCCCGGTCCCGCACCGACCTTCCGCATCGCCCATTTTTTTCAAGAGCCATCACATGAACGCAGATCAAAACCAGGCCCCGTCTTCGCCGGCACCGGCCGCCGCGCCCGCACCCGCACCCGAGAGTGCCTCGACCTACCGCCCCGCAGGCAATGCGACCCGCAGGAAAGCGCTGACCGCGCTGGCCAGCGTCGTCGTGGTGGCCGGCCTGGGTTGGGCTGTGTATGAATACCTGGTGGCCAGCCACTATGAATCCACCGACAACGCCTACGTGCAGGGCAACGTGATCCAGATCACCCCGCAAATCGGCGGCACCGTCATGGCCATCATGGCCGACGACACCGATTTTGTGAAAGCCGGTCAGCCGCTGGTGCAGCTCGATCCGGCCGATGCCAAGGTTGCGCTGGAGCAGGCCGATGCCGCGCTGGCGCAGGCCGTGCGACAGGTGCGCACGCTGTACGCCAACAACGGCTCGCTGGCCGCGCAGATCACCTTGCGCCAGTCGGACGTCGCCCGCGCGCAAAGCGAGATCGCGCGTGCCAACGACGACCTGAACCGGCGCCAGGCCTTGAGCGGCAACGGTGCGGTGTCGCGCGAAGAACTCAACCATGCCCAGACCCAGCTGGCCAACGCCAAAAGCACCCTGGCTGCCGCCCAGGCCGGTGTGCTGGCCGCGCGTGAACAACTCACCAGCAACCAGGCGCTGACCGACGGCACCAGCGTCGAGCAGCACCCCAGCGTGCAACTGGCCGCTGCCAAGGTGCGCGAGGCCTGGCTTGCCACGCAGCGCGCCGCCATGCCCGCGCCGGTCGATGGTTATGTGGCCAAACGCACGGTGCAACTGGGCCAGCGCGTGGCTGCCGGTACACCCATGATGTCCATCATCCCGCTCAGGCAGGTCTGGGTCGACGCCAACTTCAAGGAAGTTCAGCTGCGCAACATCCGCATCGGCCAGCCCGTCAAACTGACTGCTGACCTCTACGGCAAGAAAGTGGAATACAAAGGCTCGGTGGCCGGCCTGGGCGTGGGCACGGGCGCCGCCTTTGCCTTGCTGCCGGCCCAAAACGCGACCGGCAACTGGATCAAGGTGGTGCAGCGCGTACCGGTACGCATCGCGCTTGACCCGCAGCAGCTGGCCGCCAGCCCGCTGCGTGTGGGTCTGTCCATGGACGCCGAGATCGACATCAGCAACAAGGACGGCAAGATGCTGGCCGATGCACCGCGCACGGCAGCCGCCTCCCAGACCCAGGTCTATGCCTCGCTGGACAGCGGCGCCAACGCCGAGGTGCGCCGGGTGATTGCCGCCAACATCGGCCGCGGCCGCGCCGCCGCAGGCAAGCCGGCGGCTGACGCCCCGGTGAGCGCCGCGCCGGCCCTGGCCGCCGCGCCTGCAGCCGCCATCGCGCACTGAGCATGGCCAGCGCCCCCACGCATGTAGCGCACGAGCCGCTCACGGGGTCCGCGCGGACCTGGGGCACGATTGCCCTGTCCGCCGCCACCTTCATGAACGTGCTGGACACCTCGATTGCCAACGTCTCGCTGCCGGCCATCGCCGGTGACCTGGGGGTCAGCCCCAACCAGGGCACCTGGGTCATCACCAGCTTTGCCGTCGCCAACGCGATTGCCGTACCGCTGACCGGCTGGCTGTCGCAGCGTTTTGGCCAGGTGCGCCTGTTTGTCGGCAGCGTCATCCTGTTTGTCATTGCCTCGTGGCTGTGTGGCCTGGCGCCCAACATGACCACGCTGATCGCCTTTCGCGCGTTGCAGGGGTTTGTCGCCGGGCCCATGATTCCGCTGTCGCAGTCGCTGCTGCTGGCCAGTTACCCGCGTGCGCTGGCGGGGCTGGCGATGGCGATGTGGGCGATGACCACGCTGGTCGCGCCCGTCATGGGGCCGCTGCTGGGCGGGTGGATCACCGACAACATCTCGTGGCCCTGGATCTTCTACATCAACATTCCCGTCGGCATTGCTGCGGCGCTGGCTTCGTGGGCGCTGTACCACAAGCGCGAAAGTGTCACCCGCAAGCTGCCGATTGACACCGTGGGGCTGGCCTTGCTGGTGCTGTGGATAGGCGCGCTGCAGATCATGCTGGACCTGGGCAAGGAAAACGACTGGTTCCATTCGCCCCTGATCATCGGGCTGGCGGTGACGGCCGCCGTGGGTTTTGCTTTCTTCCTGATCTGGGAACTGACGGACGAGCACCCGGTGGTCGAGCTGCGCCTGTTTGCACGCCGCAATTTCTGGGCCGGCACCATCACCACCTCGGTGGCCTACGGCCTGTTTTTCGGCAACGTGGTGCTGCTGCCGCTGTGGCTACAGCAGTTCATGGGCTACACCGCCACCGACGCCGGCATGATCATGGCGCCGGTGGGCCTGCTGGCGCTGGTGCTCTCGCCGCTGGTGGGGAAAACCGTCGGCCGGGTGGACCCGCGCCGTTATGCCACCTTCGCCTTCATGGTGTTCGGGCTGGTGCTGTGGATGCGCTCGAACTTCAACACCCAGGCCGACTTCGGAACGATTTTGATCCCGACCCTCATCCAGGGCGTGGCGATGGCCTTTTTCTTCATTCCATTGATGACCATCACCATGTCCGGCCTGTCGCCGGACCGCATGCCGGCGGCCTCGGGCCTGACCAACTTCGTGCGTATCACGGCCGGCGCCATGGGCACCTCGATTGCCACCACGCTGTGGGAAAGCCGCGCCGCGCTGCACCACGCGCAGCTGGCGGAAACCGTCAACGCCGGCAGCACCGCGGCGCAGGCGGCGCTGTCGGGGCTCACCGCGTCGGGCCTCACGACCGAACAGGCGCTGGCGCAGATCAACCGGCTGGTGGACCAGCAGGCCTTCATGCTGGCTGCCAACGACATCTTCTGGATCTCGTCCATGCTTTTCCTGGCCCTGATTCCGCTGGTCTGGCTCACCCATCCGCAAAAAGCCGTGACCGGTGGGCTGGACGCGGCGGCCGGCGCGCATTAAGGCTTTCGTTTCGCGCTGGGCAGCCAGGGGGCCGGTCCGGCGCCGCCGCCCATTTCTCCAGCTTGTTTTAAATCAAGCCTTCCGCCCCTGATCGGCTCACAATGAACGACGCAGTTTCACCGGACGCAGCGTCCGGGTTGTCGGGCTGCAGGGGAGCGGCACCGGGCCGCGCAACACTTGAAGGATGAACACATGCTGAAAAACAAGGTAGCACTCGTCACCGGTGCGTCGTCGGGCATTGGCCGTGCCATTGCGCTGGTCTGGGCGCGTGAGCGTGCCCGGGTGGTGGTGTCGGACATCAACGAACAGGCCGGCGAGGAAACGGCCTCGCTGGTGCGGGCGCTGGGCGGTGACGCCGTGTTTGTGGCGGCCGACGTCGGCAAGCCCCAGGACGGCGAGGCGCTGGTGGCGCGCACCCTGGCGCTGCACGGCCGGCTCGACATCGCCTGCAACAACGCCGGCATAGGCGGCCCGCAGGCCCCGACCGCCGACTACCCGCTGGACGGCTGGGCCCAGGTCATCAATATCAATCTGTCGGGCGTGTTCTACGGCATGAAATACCAGATTGCCGCCATGCTCAAAACCGGGGGTGGCTCCATCATCAACGTGGCCTCCATCCTCGGCGCTGTCGGTTTTGCCGGCGCCCCGGCCTACACCGCCGCCAAACACGGCGTGCTGGGGCTGACCAAAGCGGCCGCGCTCGAATACAGCGCACACGGCGTGCGTGTCAACGCGGTCGGGCCGGGCTTCATCCACACCCCCATGATCAGCGGCCTGGAAGACGACCCTGCCATCAACGCCATGCTGGTCGGTGCCCATCCGATAGGGCGCCTGGGCCGCGCCGAGGAAGTGGCTGAGCTGGTGGCCTGGTTGTCCTCGGACAAGGCTTCTTTTGTGACCGGTTCCTACTATCCGGTTGACGGTGGCTACCTGGCGCGCTGAAATCATCGACTCTTTGCTATTTATTCGATAGCTGTCCGCGCTTGACAGGAAAGGGCTACAGGCCTGAAAGGCTTGAAGTTCCGGCGTGATGCCGGGTGTGCGCCCGCAGCCACCTGGCCATTCCGTGCGCGACCCGTCAGGCAGCTCACGCCGGGCGGCCGGCCTTGTTATCCTCGGACGTTGCTGCCGGGTCCCATGCCCGCACGGCGCAGCTTCACAGGAAAATTCACATGCCAAAAAACGCCGGCTCACTCAAGGCCGTTCTCTATGCGCTGGGCGCCAACGGCGGCATTGCGCTGGCCAAGGCGGTGGCCGCTTTTTTCACCGGCAGCGGCGCCATGCTGGCCGAGGCCCTGCACAGCTTTGCGGATTGCGCCAACCAGGTCCTGCTGCTCGTCGGCATGCGGCAGGCGAAGCAGGCACCGACACTGGACCACCCCATGGGTTACGGCCGCGTCGTTTACTTCTGGTCCATGATGGTCGGCGTCCTTCTTTTCAGCATCGGCGGCCTGTTTTCAGTCTGGCACGGGAGCCGGGCACTGCTGCACCCCGAACCCGTGAAGTACCTGCTGCCCTCCCTGGGCGTGCTGCTGGTCGCCATGGTCCTTGAAACCGTCAGCCTGCGCGGCGCCTTGCAAGCCCTGGCGCCGGAACGCGGCGACAAGAGCCTGTGGCGCTGGTTTCGCGAGACGCGGCAATCGGAACTGCTGGTGATTGCCGGTGAGGACATTGCAGCCCTCGCCGGACTGAGCCTGGCCTTTGTCGCGCTGCTGCTGACGGCCCTCACGGGAAACCCGATTTTTGATGCCCTGGGTTCGATCGCGGTCGGGCTGCTGCTGATCGGCGTCTCGTTCGCCGTCACCATCGAGGTCAAAAGCCTCATCACCGGCGAGTCCGCATCGCCCGAGATGCGCACCGCCATCACCGAGTTCGTCGCCGCCCAGCCGGAGGTGGAGCGCATCGTCAACCTGATCACTTTCCAGCTGGGTGACGAGATCGCCGTCGCGGTCAAGGCAAAAATGGTCGCGATGCCCAGCGCCGAGGCGCTGGTTTCTGCCATTGACGACGTGGAAGAGCGGATGCAGGCCCGTTTTCCGGGTCTGCGCTGGTCATTCTTCGAGCCCGATGCCGGCAAACCGGAAGCGACATCGGCTGGCCTGTGACAGCTTGCTTTCCCCTTCACGAAGCCTGGACGTCAACCACCACCTTGCCCGCTGTGCGACCCGACGCCACCAGCGCATGCGCCTCACCGGCGGTGTCGAACCCGAAACGATGCGGGTCCAGCAGCGGCATGAGCTTGCCCGCCTCAACCAGGGCCGCGGCTTCGGCCAGAATCCGGCCATGGTGGGTCCGGCCTTGCCCGGTGATCATCGGGATCAGCGTGAACACGCCAGAGTAGGTGCCGGCGCGGAAAGAAAGCGGTGCCAGTTTGTGGGTGCCCCAGCCCAGGCAGCTCACCACATGCCCGCCGTACATGCGCACGAGTTCGAATGACGCGTCCAGCACCGGGCCGCCCACGGTGTCGTACACCACGTCGAAACCCTGCCCGGTCGTGTGCAGGGCCACATAGTCCGCCGGCCCGGTTTTTTCATAGTCGATCGCGACGGCCCCATAAGCTTCGATCACGTCTTTCTGGGCGGCCGCTCCGGTAGCGAAAACCTCAGCGCCTTTGGCCACGGCCAACTGAACGACGACGTGCCCGACACCACCGGCACCGCCTTGGACCAGCACCTTCTGGCCAGGCTGGACCTGGGCTCTGTCGACAAGCCCTTCCCAGGCCGTGATCACGCTGAGCGGGAGGGCGGCTGCCTCGCGCATGGTCAGGTTGTGGGGTTTTTTTGCGAGCAGCCTGGCGTCGACCGCTGCGTATTCCGCGAGCGACCCCTGCAGGCCTCCCACGCCTCCGGTCAGTCCGTACACGTCGTCGCCCACCTTGAATGCCGTCACACCGGCGCCTACCGCCTCGACCGTGCCGGCCAGATCCATCCCCAGGACGGCCGGCAAGGGGTGCCGGGCATGCGCCGCGTTGCCGGAACGAATCTTCGTGTCCAGCGGGTTGACGCCGCTGGCCATGATCCGCACCAGGACCTGGCCGGGGCCAGCCAGAGGCTTGGCAATCTCTGTGAGTTTGAAGGGCGCCTGGTGGGTCTCGAGCACCAAAGCCTGCATGGTCGTTGTCATGGTCGCACTCCTGAATGAGTAAACAAGTTAATGAGCAAATAGATGGACTGCGCAAGGGGCAGACCAGAAGCGAATATTGGTCCGTGCATCAATGAATTGCAAACAACAACTTTGACATTTATCCATGCAATTTTGTATAGTGCGGCATGGAGTGGAGCGACCTCAGGATTTTTCTTGCCATTGCGCGCGCCGGCACCCTTGCCGGCGCGGCGAAGCGCATTGGCCAGACGCAGCCCACCATGGGGCGCAGGCTGAAAACCCTCGAGGCCGCCGTCGGCGATGCCCTGTTTCAGCGGACCCGGGAAGGTTTTGTGTTGACGCCCGAGGGGGCAGTGATGCTTGCCCACGCGGAGCGTATCGAGGAGGAGGTGCTGGGACTCGAGAGGAAACTGTCAGGACGCGATGCTGGCCTGGAGGGTTTGATACGCATCTCCTCGTCGGACTGGTTCGGTGTCCACATGTTGACACCTGTCTTCGCGAACTTCAGCAAAAAGCATCCCGGGGTCACCATTGAACTCATCACGGACGCCCGCCTGTTCAGCCTTTCACGAAGGGAGGCTGACATGGTGTTCCGCATCCGGCCGTTTGAGGAGGCGGACATCGTGCAACGCAAGCTGATGCACATGCCCTATGGCCTGTACGCGGCGCGCAGCGCCAGGATTCCACGCAACCACCAGGGCCAGGGCCTTGCGCTGGTGACCATGGATACCGCCTTCGGTGGCCTGCCGGATGTCACCTGGCTGCAGCGCATGCTGCCGCACGCCCATACCGTATTCGGCAGCAACAACCGCGAGGCTCAGGCGCGGATGTGCGCCGCCGGCATCGGTTTGGCCGTGCTTCCCCGCCCCCTGGGCGACGCGACCCCCGGCCTCAAGTTGCTGGACCTCGGCGAAGCGCCACCCGGCCGCGATGTGTGGGTGGGGTATCACCGCGACCTGCGTCGCCTGGCGAGACTCAAGGCCTTGCTGGATATGGCCGTGGACATGCTCGGAACATAGCGCCGCCTTCGCCTGTTGTCCGGCCTGGCCGGGCCGGCTACGCCCGTGACAGCCGTCGTGCCGTTTGCACCTTGGCACCCGGCAGATTGGCGCTGACCAGCGCCGCGGCCAGAGTGACGAGCCACGAGTAATACACCCACACCAGGAAAGCCAGCAAAGGCGCGAAGGCGCCATAAACCGTGCGGTAGGTGGGCACGTTGGCGAGGTAAATCGCGAAGCCGTGTTTGCCCAGTTCAAACGCCATGCCGGCCAGCAGGCCGCCCGCGACTGCATCGCGCCAGCGCACCACGGTATGCGGCACAAAGCGGAACAGGCAGGCGAAGCCGGCGACACTCAGAACCACCGGCCCCAGATTCAGGGCATGCGGCAGCCAGGCCGGTCGCGTTCCCACCAGCCCGCTGGAGGCAGCCAGAAGATAGGACGCGGCCCACAGGCTCGCACCGATGATCACCGGGCCGGTGAGCAGCATGGCAAGGTACAGGGCCAGCCGGCGCAGCACGGTGCGCGGCTTCTTCACCCGCCATATCCGGTTGAGCGTGTTCTCCACGCTCAGGAGCAGGCTCAAGGCCGACACCAGCAGCACCGCGAAGCCCACCTGGGTGAGGCCACCGGCATTGCCCGCGAACTGCGCCAGGTGTTTCAGCACCGTCCTGGCGATATCAGCCGGCAGCAGGCCGCGCAGCAGGTGCTCGCGAATCGCTTCTCCGGTTGCGCGCAAGGCCGGAGTCCGCGCGAACAGGGCAAAACTCACCGCCAGCAGCGGCACCATGGACACGGCCATCGTGAAGGTGAGGCCACCCGCCGCCTGGGCCAGGCGTTCCTCCCGGCCGCGCCGGAGGATGCGGCTGATGAGGTGGCCCTGGTTTCGGCTGGCTCGGCTTTCAGTGGTCATGGCAGCAATATAGCCACGTCCTTCCGGTTTTTGGCCCCGGCGTGGGGGAAATGATGAAAACATGCACGCGCCAACGCGGCATCCGAACGACAAAGGGAAGAAGTCAGCCAGCTCATGCAGCCAAGCGGGGCGCGTCCACCCAGGCATCCACCAGCGCCTCGATCTGGCGCAGCGCCTGTGCGGTCGAGGTGGCCAGCGCGTCGCCACCTTCCTCCTCATGTTCCACGGCAATCACGTGCACATCCGTGATGCCGATAAAACCGAGTACTGTCCGCAACGCGGTGTCGGCGTGGTTCATCGCAGCCTGCGCGCCGCCGGCATCAAAACCGTGGCTGCCGCGCGCGGTCAGCACCACGGCCCGGCGTGGCTTGTCTGCCAGCAGCGGAATGTAGGGGTCGGTCCGCGCCGGGTCCACGTCGAAGGTCAGGGCAATGCGCACGATGCCATCCACCCAGGCTTTCAAAGGCGCGGGCATGCCGAAGTTGTACATGGGCATACCGATGACCACCAGCTCCGCCTCCTGGAGTTCACGCACCAGCGCGTCGCTCTCCTTCAGCGCGGCACGCTGGGCCGGCGTGCGCTGCGTCTCGGGTGTGAAGGCAGCAGGAATCCATTCGTGCTGCACTGGACGGGGTGGAGTCGCGCCCAGATCACGGTACACCACCTCGTCGCCGGGGTGGGTGTGCAGCCAGCGGGTGACAAAGGCGTGGCTCAGGCGACGGCTGTGGGAGCCGTGGGGATGTTCGCCCGCGCGGCCCGGCCGTGCGCTGGAGTCGATATGCAAGAGGGTGGTCATGGGGATCGCTTTCGGATGAGTTGAAATCAGTTGTTTGAACAGGGTACAGGCAAATTTAAACAGTGATAAGCTTCCCGACAACTGACCATTTCTTGTCACTTTGGAAAATTTTTCTCATCTATGACTGCGCGTGACCTGCCTCCGCTTTCCGCGCTGCGTGCGTTTGAAGCCGCGGCCCGCCATCGCAGCGCCAAACGTGCGGCCGATGAACTGTCGGTGACCCCCACCGCCATCAGCCACCAGTTGCGTTCGCTGGAAGACTGGCTGGCGGTGCCTCTGTTCATCCGCAAGCCCAGACAACTCGAACTCACTGCGGCGGGGCGCGAACTGCTGGGTGAGATAGGCAGTGCTTTTGATGTCATGACCGGCGCGGTGGCTCGCCTTCGTGCCGTATCCCGACGCCGGCACGTGACGCTGTCAACCACGCCGGCGGTGGCATCGCGCTGGCTGCTGCCCCACGTGGGCCGCCTGCGCGAGCAGCACCCTGAACTGGACCTGCACATCCATGTGACACACGAGCCGGTGCCGCTCGACGGGCACAGCGCGGACATCGCCATCCGTTATGGCAGTGGGCGCTGGCCGGGGCTGGTGGCGCACAAATTGTTCGACAACCATTTTGTGCCGGCGTGCAGCCCGGCGCTCAAGCTCAAGCGGGCGCAGGATCTGCCGCGTCACGGTCTGCTGCATTTTTTGTCGTGCCACGCCAGAAGCGCGCCCATCGGCTGGGCAGAGTGGCAAAAGCTGGCTCAGGTACGCGGGCTGGACCCTTGCGTGGGCCCCGTGTTCTCGGACGAGACGCACACGGTGTCCGCCGCACTCGCCGGCCAGGGGGTGGCGCTGATGAGCCGTGCGCTCATCGCCGACGAACTGCGGCAGGGCTCGCTGGTGTGCCCGTTCGGGCCCGAACTGGTGGGCGAGCCTTTCCACCTGGTGTATCCCGAGGCACAACGGAACCACGCGGCGATCGGGGCTGTCAGGCAGTGGGTTCTGCAGTTGCTGCCGTTGCTGCCGGCCTAGTCCAGCCAGGTGCGCAGGAGTTGCGCGCAAGGACCGGAGTCCGTGCGAACAGGGCAAAACTCACCGCCGGCAGCGGCACCATGGACACGGCCATCGTGAAGGTGAGACCACCCGCCGCCTGGGCCAGGCGTTCTTCCCGGCCGCGCCGGAGGATGCGGCTGACGAGGTGGCCCCGGTTTCGGCTTGCAGTGGTCATGGCAGCAATATAGCCACGTCCTTCACGTTTGGGCCTGACGGCAGGGGAAATGTGGAAGCCCGCATGCTCAATCGCGGCATCCGCACGACAAGTCCAGCCGACGTTGACACTGCCCTGACCGGCCCGGCGGGTAGACCGATCCTGATGCAATCCTGATGCGGCAGGTGGTACGCTGGCTGCAGCATGAATACCCTGGGAACATCGCAAAGCGGCAGCCCTTCAGTTCGCAGCTGGCTCGTCGTGGTTTTGCTGCTGGCGGCAGCCACAGGAGTCGGGCTGGTGCTTTACAGCTACGTGACGCTGACCAGCCTGGCCATGGTGTATGTGCTGGCGGTGGTGATTGCGGCCTACCGGCTGGGCTGGATCGAGTCGACGGTGTGCGCGGTGGGGGCGGTCACGACGCTGAATTTCTTTTTTATTCCACCGCGCTGGACGTTCGAAGTTGACAACCGGGAGAACCTGATCGCACTGGCCACCATGCTGGTGCTTGCCCTGGTCATCAGCCGGCTGGCCACGGGGCTGCGCCGCGAGACACGGCTCGCCCGCCTCAATGAGCGGCGCGCGCGCCAGTTGCAGGCCCTGGCCACGACGCTTGCCGGTGTCAACTCCCGGGAAGAGGTGCTGACGGTGGGCCGGGCGACCCTGGGCGCCGCCTTTGCCGGACCCTGCTTCCTGATGCTCGCAACGGCCGGCAACGAGCTGGAGCACTCCGAGGGGCTGGATGCTTCCGTGCGCGATGGCATGCGGCAATGCATGGCCGACGCGGCGCTGCTGGGGCCGGGCACCGGGCGCTGGCCGGGCCTGAATGCCTGGTATCTGCCTCTGGGCGAAAAAGGCCGCGTGACGGGGGCCGCCTGTGTGCAGCCGGCCCTGGCCAGGGACGAAGACGGCCGCCAGCATGCGCAGGCGCTGTGTTCCTTGCTGGCGCAAGCCGTGTGGCGCCTTCGGCTGACCGCGTCCATGCTCGCTGCGCAAGGCGAGGCGCAGCAGCAGCAATTGCAAAGCACTTTTCTGGCGGCGATCTCGCACGACTTGCGTACGCCGCTGGCCGCGATTGTGGGGGCAGCTTCTTCATTGCAGACGCAGCGCGACAAGCTCAGCCCTGCCGAGCAGGACCGCCTGCTCGGCAGCATTGCCGGCGAGGCCGCCTATCTGTCCGCGGTGACCGAGAACACCCTGCAACTCGTGCGCCTGGGCAGTTCGGCGCAGGAGCTTCGGCGCGACTGGGAGTCCATGGAAGAAATTGTCGGCGCGGTGCTGGCGCGGGTGCGTCAGCGCGACCCGGGGCGGCGCATCCGGTCCAGGGTGCCCGAAGGACTGCCGCTGGTCAAGGCCGATCCGGTGCTGCTCGCGCAGTTGCTTGGCAACCTGCTCGACAACGCGCTCCAGTACAGCGAGGACGCGATTGATCTGACGGTGAGCGCCGACCGCGGCGAGCTTGTGGTCTCGGTCAAGGACCGCGGCCAAGGCATTCCCGACGCCGAGCAGCAAAGCATTTTTGAACCCTACGCCCGCGGTGACCAGGCGGGTCCGCGCGGCGCCGGCCTGGGTCTGGCGGTGTGCCGGGCCAT
>NZ_JAQSDL010000047.1 GCF_029945895.1 Polaromonas sp.
CCCTCCCTCGCCCCGCTGGGCGATGGCGGGGAGCTTCATTTGGCCGCGTGTGCTGTTCTCGCGTGCAAACATCCAGGCCGCCTGACTCAACCATGACGCGCTGCGCGCGTCATGGCTCCCCGTATTTGGCGTTTGGTATGTGTCTTCGCTTCCCCACCCGTCGGGCTGGGCCGAGGAGCGCAGCCGAAAGCGGATCAGGGCGAGCGATTGTTTGAGCCGAAGGCGAGTTCGAGCTCGACCCCGCTTTCGGCGAGCACCGCAGGGTGCCCGCAGCGAAGCGGAGGGACCCAGACCATCGGGTCGCCTTTCTTTTCCTTAGGTTTCTTTGGCGAAAGCAAAGAAAAGTAAGTCGCCCGCCGGGGCGAGACCCGGCCAGCAGGCATACCACCGACTGTGGAAAAAAGCCCAGACAGACGTGAAGCACAACGGCTAGGCGCCGTTAACAATCAAACCGGATAAATCAGCGAGTTGAGAATCATCTCGCTGTCGTACACACACAGGCGGCGCCTGAACTTCAGGCCCTCGCCCGTCCGCACGACCTCATCGACATAACGCCCCACGTTGTAGACCTCGCTGACACCTGCCGGCTTGGTGCGAAACACCGCATAGTTTGCCTGCGCCGTGATGACGTCCCCTTCTGCAGACAAAACCTGCGCCGGACTGATCACATGCCGCATGTAGTAAGGCCCGTGGTAAATCGTCTGCGTGATGCCGTAGACGCGGTCTTTCATCATGCCGCGGCTTTCCAGGTCCATCAGCGCCAGCGGCAGGTCGCGGTCGAAATTCTCACGTGCCTGCACGGTGTAACGACCGTCCTCCAGGAAAAACTCCGGCCAGGCGTCGAAACGCTTGTCGTCCAGCACGGCCGCATAAGCCGCGTTGAGCTGATCAATCTCGAACTGAAGCCCCAGCCGTTCCAGCGTCACACTGCTCATACCGCCGCCTCCGTCATCACACTGTCTGTCAACACCCAGGTGTCGGCGGCTGGCGGCATTCGCGGTGTGTCGATCCCCACTTTGTGGGGCCCCTCGCCAAGTGCGCTCATACCGCCATCACTTTCTTCCAGTAGGCATACATGCTGCGGATCAGGGTTTCGGTCACCATGTGTTCGGTCGCCTCGGTACCGGTCCCGCCGAGTTCGCACAGCGTTGAACGCCCTTCCCCGCCCTGGCGGAAACCGTCCTGGCTGAACTCGATCACCTCGCCGTCGTCGGCACTGACAAAACCCGCAGGCCCGAACAGGTTGGCCTGGCGCAGGCGCCGCCGCGTCATCTCGGGCGTGTCGTCGGCAAAACCGAAATGTGTCCATACAAAATCAAACTCGCCCTCGCCGCGCGGCACGATGTGGCGCGTACTCAGCGAGTTGACCTGCTGCTGGATGATCAGGCTGGGAAACAGGGTGATCATGGTCACGGTCGGCGTGATGTCACTGCCGGGATGGGATGGGTCCCCGATCGTCCACCAGGCTTCCGGCACCACGTCGAGCAGGCGGTCATCCTGCAGCGCCATGTTGGCCTTGAACGAGGTCACCCCTTCGGTCACCGCGCTGTTCTGCCCGCCTTCGTTGCGCCGCGAAATCATCACTGCATGGCGTCCGTGTGCGTCCATCACCATGCGGCTTTTCTGGTCGGCGCGCCACAGGCCGAAGGTGACAAACCAGGTGTGCAGCAACCCGGGGTGGTAGGGGTCCTTGATGTTTTCCATCATCAGCTTCCAGTTGCCCGGAATGCGCTGACGGTTGTAGCCCAGCAAGGTGAGCTTGTGGCCTTTGAAGATGCGTTCCAGCCAGGGCATCACGTTCGGGCCCAGGTAATCTTCCAGCGGCTCGGTCGCCTCGCTGAAGGTCGCGAACACCAGGCCGTGCAGCACCGCCACGCGCAGCTTGGTCAGGCCGTGGTCTTTCAGGTCAAAGCCTTCGGGCATGCCGCCGTTGATGCAGTCACCCTCCTTGACACCATCCTTGAAGGGCAAACCGGCGAGGTCGCCGTTGAGCTTGTAGGTCCATTGGTGATAGGGGCAGACAAAACTGCGGGCGTTGCCCTGCCCGTTCTGGCAAAACCGCACCCCGCGGTGGGCGCAGCGGTTTTCGACCACACGGATGCCGTGGTCAGTGTCCCGGTCTTTTGGCGCCACGCGATCACGCACCATCACCACCTGGCGTTCGCCGACGTGACTCAATTTGAAATCGCCGAGCTTGGGTATCTCGACTTCGAGCCCGACATAACACCAGTGCGGGCCGTAAAAAATTTTCTCGAGCTCGCGCTGGTAAAGCTGAGCATCCGTGTAGGCCCAGAAGGGAACGCGGCTGGAGCCTGGTTCGCTCCAGCGGGAAAGGGGTTGATCAGCCATCATGCAAGCATCTTCCCGACCGGCTGTGCGGCCTGTGGATTATTTCCCAATGATAAGCTTACTTATCAATTTCCGGAAAAGGGTTTATGCGGACCCGCCACTTCGCCGTGTCTGCGGTTGGTACAGGGCCTCGATCTCCTGTGCAAAACGTTTCATGAGGTTGTTGCGCTTGAGCTTGAGCGTGGGCGTCATCAGCGCGTTTTCGACCGTCCAGGGTTCGGTCGTCAGCAGCACCGCCCGCGGCATGGCGTAACGCGCAAAATTCGCGGTCTGGGCAGCCATGCGTTTGAGCGCGGCCTGGTGCACCGCCGGCAGGTTCAGGCTGGCCGCGTCATCGGAGTTGACTCCGAGCACCTCGGCCAGCCTGCGCCATTCGGCCGGGTTCACCACGGCCACGCAGGCGATGAAGGGATGGTTCTCGCCCACCACAAACACCTGCGCGAACAGGGGATCGACCGCAATCGCCAGCTCCAGATCGCCCGGCGGCACCTTCTCGCCGGTGGAGGTGACGATGATTTCCTTGATGCGGCCCATGATGCGGATACGCCCGCCGGTCATGTCCGCCTGGTCGCCGGTGGACAGCCAGCCATCGGGCGTCAACACCCGCGCCGTGTCCTCGGGCCGTTTCCAGTAGCCCCGCATCACCGACGGTCCGCGCACCTGCAGCTCACGGTTCTCGCCCAGGCGCACCTCCACGCCCGCCAGGGCGCGGCCCACGGTGGCCGGGTCGTTGTCGTCGACACCGTTGGCCGCCACCACCGGCGAGGTTTCCGTCATGCCGTAACCTTGCAGCAGCGGCATGCCCAGCCCCAGAAAGCAGCGTGCCACCGCATGCGACAGCGGCGCACCGCCGCTGACGGCCACCCGCACCCGCCCGCCGAACTGCGCACGCAGCGTGCGCGCCACCAGGCGGTCCAGCAAGGGCCACAGCAGCGGGTCCAGCCAGGCCCGGCTGCTGCCCTCGCCTGCAGCGAGCGGCAGGCCCTGCAACCGGCAAAAACGCCGCCAGCCCACGGCCTGGGTGGCCTCGAACAAACGGGTCTTCAATGGCGAGGTGGCGAGGGTTTCCTGCAATTTGGCAAACACCCGTTCGTAGATGCGGGGCACAGAGATCAGCACCGTGGGGCACACGGTTTTCAGGTCCTCGGCCAGCAGCGACACCGACCGCGCATAGGCCACGCAGCTCCCGCATGCCATCGGCAGGTAATAGCCGGCGGTGCGTTCGAAAGTGTGGGACAGCGGCAAAAACGAGAGGAACACATCGTCGACCGTGGGCACCACGCGCGCCAGGATGGCCTGCACATTGGCCACCACGTTGCGGTGGGTGAGCATCACGCCCTTGGGCTTGCCGGTGGTGCCCGAGGTATAGACGATGGCGGCCAGGTCGTCCCCGGACGGCGGCACGAAAGTGCCGTCCTGGCCCGGCCCGGCCGCCAGCCAGTCGGCCAGTGAACTCAGGGGCACAGCCTCGCCTGCAGGGGCGGGTGCCACGGTCTCGCCAGTGACCACGACGCGCCTGAGCGCCGGCATGGCCACACCCAGCGCCTCGATGCTGCGCCACTGCGCCAGGGACGAGACCATGAGCAGCGCCGCCTCGCAGTCCGCCAGGATGTAGGCAATGCTGCCCGGGTTGTCCAGCGCATGCAGCGGCACCGGCACATGGCCCAGCGCCAGGGCCGCCTGGTCGAGGCTGACGGCATCCAGCCCATTGGGCAGCAGGATGGCAATGCTGGCGTGGCTCGGCAGGCTCATGGCCGCCAGTGCCTGACGCCATTGGGCAAAACGCTCGCCGGCCTGCGCCCAGGTGGTGGACACCCAGCCGCCGGCGCGGGCATCAAATTCGCGATAGGCCTCGGCCTGCGGGCTTTGGGCCACCCGAAAAGCCAGCAGCTCGGGGAGCGTGTGGACGGTGGAAAAATCGATCTCGGTGACAGTCATGGGCAGCTTGTTGGAAACGGGAAATTCTCCAGCGCAGTGTGCGCCGCGCAGATGCGCCCGCCCTGCCCTGGGTCAATACAGCGGCTAAAAAACCTCAGCTTGCCGTTTGCCGGGCGGAACGGCTGGCTTTCCAGGCGCCGTACAGCACAAACAGCCCGGGAATCAGGATCATGGCCCAGATGATCTTGCTCAGATTGGCCTGCACCCAGGGCAGGTTGCCGAAGAAATAGCCGGCGGTGCACAGGCCCACCACCCAGATCAGCGCGCCGATCACGTTGTAAGCGGTGAATTTGGCGCGGTTCATCTCGGCCACGCCCGCCACAAAAGGCGCGAATGTGCGGATGAAAGGCATGAAACGCGCAATGATGATGGTGACGCCGCCATAACGCTCGTAAAACTCGTGCGCCTGGTTGAAGGCGCGCTTGTTGAAAAACCGCGACTGCTCCCACTGGAACACCTTGGGCCCGAAGTGCCGGCCAATCGAATAGTTGCACTGGTCGCCCAGGATGGCAGCCACCAGCATCACGGCGATGGCCACCGGCAGGCTCAGCAGGCCGACCCCGCAAAGGGCACCCACCACAAACAACAGGGAATCGCCCGGCAGGAAAGGCATGACCACCACGCCGGTTTCCACAAAAATGATGAGGAAAAGCAGGACGTAGACCCAGGTGCCGTAGGCTTGTGTAAAGGCCTCCAGGTGTTTGTCCACGTGAAGGATGAAGTCCATCAGAAAAGCAAGAAGTTCCATGGGGGTGATTTTGACATGGTGAATCCCTTCGGCTTTTGCAAGCCTGTACTTTGCAGGTGCTTCGAGCAAGCCGGGGGTCGCCCGGCCAGCAGGCAAACCAGGTTATCCAGAAGTCACCACATCAACCCGTAAAAACACTTCCCCCTAGAATCACAAGGTGACCCTGGCCTCCCCCCTTCCCCGCCGCCCCATCCGCGAACTCCCCGACGAGCTGATCAGCCAGATTGCAGCCGGCGAGGTGGTCGAGCGACCGGCTTCCGTGGTGCGTGAACTGGTCGACAACGCGCTGGACGCCGGCGCGCGGCAGGTCACGGTGCGGCTGCTGGCCGGCGGTGTGCGGCTGATTTCGGTCGAGGACGACGGCCTGGGCATCCCGCGCGAGGAGCTGGCGATTGCGCTGCGTCGCCACGCCACCAGCAAGATCGCCTCGCTGCAGGACCTCGAATCCGTGGGCACCATGGGTTTTCGCGGCGAGGCGCTGGCTGCCATCAATTCGATTGCCGACATGAGCCTGCTGTCGCGCAGCTCCGAAGCCTCGGCCAGCGGCGACGCGGCGCACGCCTGGCAGCTCGACGGCCGTTCCGGCGAGCTGACGCCGGCCGCGCGTGCGCGCGGCACCACCGTGGAGGTGCGCGAGCTGTTTTATGCCACGCCGGCGCGCCGCAAGTTCCTGAAAACCGACGCCACCGAACTGGCGCACTGCATCGAGGCCGTGCGGCGCCACGCGCTGGTACGGCCCGACGTGGGTTTTGCGATCTGGCACGAAGGCAAACTCGTCGAACAGTGGCGCGCCTGCAGCGGCGAGAGCGCCCACGACCAGCGCCTGGCCGATGTGCTGGGTAGCGAACTGCTGGCGCAGAGTGTGGCGGTGGACTACAGCGCGGGTGCATTGCGCATCACCGGCCGCGCCGGCATTCCGGACGCGGCGCGTTCGCGCGCCGACCAGCAGTTTGCCTACGTCAACGGCCGATATGTGCGCGACAAGGTGATGACCCACGCCGCACGCAGCGCCTATGAGGACGTGCTGCACGGCCACCGCCAGCCGGTCTACGCGCTTTACGTGACCATGGACCCGACGCGGGTGGACGTCAATGTGCACCCGACCAAGATCGAGGTGCGTTTTCGTGACAGCCGGGAAGTGCACCAGGCGGTGCGGCACGCGGTCGAGAACGCCTTGGCGGCACCGCGCGCGGCCGCAGCTGCCCTGGCAGCGGCCAGTGGCGCGCCTGTACAAAGTTTAGAACAAAATCAGCCTCCCGCCCTTTCCCCATGGGCGCAACCAGCTATCAATTTCGGAGCGAATCAGACTTACAGGCAGGACCCGCGTGTCACCGACTTTGAGGCCATGTGGCCCGTCAGGCCGCAAGACACGCAGGGTGGAATGGCCACCGGGACGCAAGCAGCGCCACCGGACAGCCCGTCAACAGGCTCAGGGCGAACGGAGAATACGGGCACAGCAAACGTCGACCTTCCCCCCGGCGACTGGCCGCTGGGCCGCGCCGTTGCCCAGTTGCAGGGCATTTACATCCTGGCCGAAAACATTCAGGGCCTGGTGATTGTGGACATGCACGCCGCCCACGAACGCATCGTCTACGAGCGGCTGAAAAGCCAGCTCGACAACGCCAGCATTGCCAGCCAGCCGCTGCTGATACCAGCCACCTTTGCCGCCACGCCGCAGGAGGTCGCCGCTTCCGAGGCGCACACCGACACGCTGAAGGCACTGGGCCTGGAGATCACGCCGTTCTCGCCGCGCACCCTGGCCGTGCGCGCGGTGCCGACCAGCCTGGCGCGGGGTGATGCGGTGGAACTCGCGCGCAGCGTGCTGGCCGAGCTGGCGCAACACGACGCCAGCACGGTGATCCAGCGCGCGCAACACGAGCTGCTCTCGACCATGGCCTGCCACGGCGCGGTGCGTGCCAACCGCAAACTCAGCATCGACGAGATGAACGGCCTGTTGCGGCAGATGGAAGCCACCGAACGCTCCGACCAGTGCAACCACGGCCGCCCGACCTGGCGTCAAATCACGGTCCGGGAACTGGACAGCCTGTTTTTGCGCGGACGCTGACCCAAACCCGTTTCGGTGCATGAAGCCCATAACGGTGCATAAAAGCACCGTTATGTACTATCGTTTATTGCAAAATGCACAATTTGCATCAATAAACGCACCAAAAACAGGATTTTAATGAAGCACGCCAACGTCCACAGCTTTCTTGACCATGTCGCGCAACGCAATCCCGGCCAGGTTGAATACCTTCAGGCCGTCACGGAAGTCATGGAAAGCCTGTGGCCTTACATCGCACAACACCCGAAATACGCCACCCTGAGCCTGCTGGAACGGCTGGTGGAGCCGGAGCGCATCCTCATCTTTCGCGTGTCCTGGATGGACGACCATGGCACGGTCCAGGTGAACCGGGGCTTTCGCATCCAGCACAGCATGGCCATCGGACCGTACAAGGGCGGCTTGCGCTTTCATCCCTCGGTCAACCTGTCGGTGCTGAAATTTCTGGCGTTCGAGCAGACCTTGAAGAACGCACTGACCACCTTGCCCATGGGCGGCGGCAAGGGCGGCTCGGACTTTGACCCCAAGGGCAAAAGCCAGGCGGAGGTCATGCGTTTTTGCCAGGCTTTCATCACCGAGCTGTATCGCCACCTCGGCGCGGACACCGACGTGCCGGCCGGCGACATCGGCGTGGGCGGGCGAGAGGTCGGCTTCATGGCCGGCATGTACAAAAAACTGACCAACCGCGCCGACTGCGTGTTCACCGGCAAGGGCCTGGCCTTCGGCGGCTCGCTGATACGCCCTGAAGCCACCGGCTACGGCACCGTCTACTTCGCGCAGGAAATGCTCAAGACCGCCGGCCGCTCCTTCGATGGTCTGCGCGTCAGCGTGTCGGGCTCGGGCAATGTCGCCCAATACAGCGTGGAGAAGGCCATGGCGCTGGGCGCCAAAGTGGTCACCGTCTCCGACTCCAGCGGCACCGTGATCGATGAAGCAGGTTTCACCCCCGAAAAACTCGCCGTCCTGATGGAGGTCAAGAATCACCTGTATGGCCGCGTGGACGACTACGCCAGACGTGTGGGTGCGACCTTCCAGGCCGGTGTGCGTCCCTGGCATGTGCCGGTGGACGTGGCCCTGCCCTGCGCGACACAAAACGAACTCGACGCCAGCGATGCAGCCACCCTCATCAGCAACGGCGTGGTCTGTGTGGCCGAGGGCGCCAACATGCCCACCACCATGGAAGCCGCCAAGGCCTTCGAGGCTGCCGGCGTGCTCTATGCCCCGGGCAAGGCCAGCAATGCCGGCGGGGTCGCCACGTCCGGCCTGGAAATGAGCCAGAACGCTGCCCGCCTGTCCTGGCCGCGCGAAGAGGTCGATGCGCGGCTGCTCCAGATCATGCAGGGTATCCACGAGGCCTGCCTGCTGTACGGACGGCGTGCCGACGGCCGCGTCAGCTATGTGGATGGCGCCAACGTGGCCGGCTTCGTCAAGGTGGCCGACGCAATGCTGGCGCAGGGCGTGGTCTGAGACAAGTCCTCACCTGCGCCGGCGGCTGACGGGCGCTCAGCGCAGCCAGCAGGCAAGTGCGCCCAGCAGGCAGCACAAGGAGGCCACCACGGTCAGGCCCGCGCGCAGGCCCAGCCAGGCGCCCAGGCCTAAGCGCAGGTAGAGCTGCCGGTCCACGGCATAACAGACGATCAGCGTGGCGGGCGCCAGCAGCAGGCCCCAACGCGGCGGCAGCACCACCGCGATCCAGCCCAGCAGGCTGGGGCTCACGCCCCACAGCAGTTGCGCCGCATCGGCAGGCGAATCGCGCATAGCCAGACCCCAATGAATGCCGCCCAGAAAACTGGCAATCAGCGCAGCGTAGGCCAGCAGCGCAAGGGCTGGCAGGCGGTCCTGCGGTGCGACCAGCCAGACGGCTGCCGCTCCGGCCATGAAGGGCAGCAGGCCCGCCATGCCCAGCACGCGGGCCAGGGCCGAAGGAGCCGTCAGCCCCTCTCGTCGGTGCGGGGCATCGGCAGGCGAAGAATGCGGAGGGGTCATCACCCCAGTTTAGAACAGGCCCTGGCACGCCGGGCCGTGCGCCCGGCCAGCAGCGGCAGGCCGCCGGTTGCCCGCGGCTTTGCCGGGTCTTCACACCCCAGACATGGCAGCCAAGCTGCACGCCAGAGAAAATTCCTGCCAACGCGAACTTTCTACCTCACTGGCCACTCAGTCATGCTTATGAAACGCTGGACCCTGCTCGCCGCCATCGCCCTGGCCCTTGGATTTGCTGTTCTTACAGGCTGCAGCACCCTCGACGAGCGACAGCGCGCGTGGATCTTCCAGCCCAGCGACCGCAGCTGGAGCGGCGGCCTGGCCGCTGCCGAAGGCATGGACGACGTCTGGATTGGCTTCCAGGCCAAAGCCAGCGGCGAGCCGGCCACCCTGCACGGGCTCTGGCTGCCCTCCGACCGGCCCGGTGGTCCCATTCTTCTTTACCTGCACGGCGCGCGCTTCAATGTGACCGGTTCCGCGCCACGCATGCGCCGCATGCAGGAACTCGGCTTTTCGGTGCTGGGGGTGGACTACCGGGGCTTCGGCAAAAGCACGGCTGCTCTGCCCTCGGAAGAGTCGGCCTACGAGGACGCGCGCGCCGCCTGGGACTGGCTCGCCAGAAAATACCCGGACCGGCCCCGTTACGTGTTCGGCCACTCGCTGGGCGGCCCGATTGCCATCAACCTTGCCACCGAGGTCAGCGACGAAAGCGGCACGATTGTCGAAGGCACTTTCACTTCGATTGCCGACGTGGTCAGCACCTCCAAATGGGGCTGGGTGCCGGTGTCGATGCTGATCACCCAGCGTTTCGAGGCCGCTCGCAAGGTCGGCAAGATCGGCTCGCCGCTGCTGGTGGTGCACGGCGGCGAAGATCGGCTGATTGCCCCCGACCTCGGGCGCAAGCTGTTCGAGGCCGCCGCGCAGCCCAAGCTGTTCATGCTGGTCGAGGGCGGCTCGCACCACAACACCAATTCCGTCGGCCAGGCCCAGTATCGCCAGGCGCTGGCGCAGCTGTTCAGCCTGAAATAGGCCGGCGCCGGCACGGCCTGCGCCCCTGACTGCCACCGGGCAGCGGCTATCTGATACGCTCAGATCAATGTCCGCCACGCCCCCTGCTCCTGCCTCGGTTGTCCCCGCGGTGACCGCCGAACCGCCAGCCATGTCACCCGCGTTGATTGTTCTGGTGCTGTCGCTGCTGCTGGGCATCCAGCCCATCACCACCGACCTTTACCTGCCGGCGCTGCCGGCGCTCACCGAGGGTTTTGCCGCGCCCATGGCCCACGCCCAGCTGACCCTCACCGGGCTGCTGCTGGCCTTCGGCGTGTCGCAGCTTTTCTGGGGTCCGCTGTCGGACCGCTTCGGGCGCCGGCCCATCCTGCTGTGGGGCCTGGGTGCCTACGTGCTGGCGGCCATAGGCGCCGCGCTGGCGCCGTCCATGGCTCTCCTGATCACCTGGCGCATCGTGCAGGGCGCGGCCATGGGGGCGGCCGTCATGTGTGCGCGCGCCATCGTGCGCGACCTCTACACGCCGCTGGCCGGCGCACGCGCCATGTCCCGGGGCCTGAGCGGGCTGGGCCTGATCGCCTGCCTGAGCGCGCCGCTGGGCGGCCTGCTGTCCGACGTTTTCAACTGGCGCGTGGCGCTGCTGGCGCTGGCCGTGTTCGGCGCGGCGGCGCTGGCCATGATTGCCCTGCGCTTCGAGGAAAGCATCCAGCGCAAAAACCCGCGCGCGCTGGAGCCGGCCACGCTGGTGCGCACCTGGTGGACGATTGTGCGCAACCCGACCTTTGTCGCCTTCTCGGCGCTGTCCACGGCTTCCTATGGCGGGCTGTTCACCTTTCTCGCGTCCTCGTCCTTTGTTTTCATCAAGGTGCTGGGCCTGTCCAAAACCCAGTACGGCCTGGTGATGTTCTCGATGTCTTTTGTCTATGTGCTGGGCACCTTCTGGTGCCGCCGGCTGCTGCCGCGCTTCGGCGTGCGCCGTTCGGTGGCGATGGCCGGCGGGCTCACGCTCAGCGGCGGCTTGCTGATCAGTACCCTGGCCTGGGCCGGAATCCACAACGTCTGGGCCCTGCTGTTGCCGTATTACCTTTTTGTATTTGCGCACGGCGTGCACCAGCCCTGCAGCCAGAGTGGCGCCGTCGGGCCGTTTCCCGGCGCGGCGGGCGCGGCCTCGGCGCTCAACGGCTTTCTGATGATGCTGGCGGCCTTTGCGATGGGCGGATGGCTGGGCAGCCACCTCGACGGTACCGTGTACCCGCTGGCCTACGGCGTCTTGTTCTGGAGCGTGTGTATCGCGCTGATAGCCTGGACGCTGGTGCAGCGCCACGGCGAGCCGGCGGCGCTGGCGGCGCCCGCGCGTCCATGACAACGTCACGCTGGATCGGACTGGCCGGGCCCACCGCCTCGGGCAAAACCGCCGCAGCCTTCGCCATGGCCCAGCGCCACCCGGTGGAGATCATCAGCGTCGATTCCGCGCTGGTCTACCGCGGCATGGACATCGGCACGGCCAAGCCGACACCGGCCGAACTCGCCCTTGTTCCGCACCACCTGATCAACATTCGCGACCCGCTGCAGGCCTACAGCGCGGCCGAGTTTATTGCTGACGCCGCGCGCCTGATCGACGAGATCACGGCGCGCGGCAGGCTGCCGCTGCTGGTCGGCGGCACCATGCTTTATTTCAAGGCGCTGTTCGACGGGCTCGACGACATGCCCAAGGCCGACCCGGCGATTCGCGCCGCCCTGCTGGCCGAGGCGGGCGAAAAAGGCTGGCCCGCGCTGCACGCCGAGCTGGCCGCGGTGGATGCGGTGACAGCCGCGCGGCTGGCACCCAATGACTCGCAGCGCATCTCCCGCGCGCTGGAAGTTTTTCGCCTGACCGGGCAACCCCTGTCGTCTTTCCAGAAAAGAAATGCTATTGAAAAAGTAGCTGGTGGCGCACGTTCCATAAGGGCTGGAGCCCTTATTTCCCTGGAACCCCAAGACCGCGCCTGGCTGCACGAACGCATCGCGCAGCGCTTTGACGCCATGCTCGCCGCCGGTTTCCTGGACGAGGTGAAGGCCCTGCGGGCGCGTGGCGACCTGCACCCCGAGCTGCCATCCATGCGCTGCGTCGGTTACCGCCAGGCCTGGGAAGCGCTTGACGGCCTCTTCCCCCTGAGCGAACTGCGCGGGCGGGGCATTGCCGCCACGCGCCAGCTGGCCAAACGCCAGCTCACCTGGCTTCGCTCCATGCCCCAGCGTCAGGTGGTGGCCTGTGACGCAGCAGACGCGGTGCAGCGGGTGCAGCATCTGGTGAGCCAAGCCTTATGAGCCTCAGCGTCAACAAGCTCAGCAAACACTATGGCGAAGTCGTGGTGTTCAACAACGTCTCGCTGCAGGTCGCGCCCGGCGAGTTTGTCGCCATCGTCGGCGAGTCGGGTGTGGGCAAATCGACGTTGCTCAACTGCATGGCCGGGCTGGACAGCTGGGACGCGGGTTCGGTCAGCCTGGACGGCGTGGACCTGGGCACGCTCAGCGACGACCAGCGCGCCCTGCTGCGCCGCGAAAAAGTCGGCTTCGTCTTCCAGGCCTTTCACGTGTTGCCACATCTGGACGTGGCGCAAAACGTCGCCTTGCCCCTGTTGCTGCTCGGCCAGCACGACGATGCGCGGGTGCAGGCCATGCTGGCCGCCGTCGGCCTGGCAGGCCTGGGCGAGCGCCTGCCGCAGCAGCTCTCGGGCGGGCAGTTGCAGCGGGTGGCGATTGCGCGCGCGCTGATTCACCGCCCGCGCCTGCTGCTGGCCGACGAGCCGACCGGCAACCTCGACCCCACCACCGCCGCCAAGGTCATGGACGCGCTGGTCGCACAAACCCGCGAGCACGGCGCCGCGCTGGTGCTGGTCACGCATTCGGAAACCGCTGCCGCGCGTGCCGACCGGGTGCTGCACCTGAGCAGCGAAGGCATCACGGGCTGACGCCAGGCAAGCCTTCCCGAAGACAATGACTTGTCAAAGCCTCCATCAGCCCCAACTGAATCCTGATGAACGCCTCATCCTTTGAAACCCTTGAAGTGCTCCCCGCAACGGCGCCGCGCCAGTTGTTTGTGCTGCTGCACGGCGCTGGCGGTTCCGCCATGGACATGATGGCGCTGGCCACACTGATCGGCGAGTCCTTCAGTGAAGCGGCCGTCGTGATGCCGGAAGGAATCGAATCCATCCACCTGGGCAAGACCGAGCGGCAGTGGTTCCCGACCTTTGAACTGACCGAAGCCAACCACCCGGAACGCGTGGCACGCGCGGTGCCGCCCCTGGCAGCATTCATTCGCCAGCAGCAGGAACGTTTTGGCATTTTGCAGTCCGACACGGCGCTGGCCGGTTTTTCGCAGGGCGCCACCTTGGCGCTGGCGCTCAGCGACCAGCACGATGGCCTGGTCGGTCGTGTACTGGCCTTTTCGGGACCTTACGCGGCCTGGCCCGACAAGGCCCCTACCCTCACGACCATTCATTTGCTGCATGGCCAGCTCGACACCGTGGTGCCGGCCCGCCTGGCCCAGCAGGGTTATGCCGAGCTGATGGCGCTGGGAGCTGATGCCACCTGCGACATTGCCTCCAGCATCGGCCACGAGCTGCACCCGGCATTGATGGCGCAGGCGGTGCACCGGCTGCAGACCTGCGTGCCGCTGCGTTTCTGGCGTTCGGCCTGACCCTGCTCAGGGTCTTGCCAGCAGATCGGCGTAACGCGCCAGATCCACATTGCCACCGCTGATAAGCACGCCGACCCGCGCGCCCCGGATCGCCTCGACATCGGTGCAGGCGCCGGCAAACGCCAGGCAGCCCGTCGGCTCCACCACCATCTTCATGCGCTCAGCAAAAAAGCGCATCGCCTCAACCAGCTGCGCATCGCTGACGGTGAGGATGTCGTCGACATCGCGGCGAATGATGCCGAAGGTGTACGCGCCCAGGTGCTGGGTCTGCGCGCCGTCGGCAATGGTCTTGGGCACAGGAATATGCACGATGCGCCCGGCACGCAGCGACTGCTGGCCGTCGTTGCCGGCTTCGGGCTCAACGCCGTAAACCTTGCACTGTGGCGTCAGCGCGCGCGCGGCCAATGCCGAGCCGCTGGTCAGCCCGCCGCCGCCGGTGCACACGTACAGGCGGTCCAGCGGGCCGGTTTCCTCCAGCAGTTCCTTCGCGGCCGTGCCCTGGCCGGCAATGACGTCGGGGTGGTCGTAGGGCGGAATCAGCGTCATGCCGCGCTCGGCTGCCAGCCGCTGGGTCAGCGCCTCGCGGTCTTCGGTGAAGCGGTCGTATAGCACCACCTCGGCGCCGTAGCCGCGCGTGGCGGCCAGCTTGGCGGCGGGCGCGTCCTGCGGCATCACAATCAGCGCCGGCATGCCCAGCAGGCGCGCCGACAGCGCCACCGCCTGCGCGTGGTTGCCCGACGAAAACGCGATGGCGCCGGCCCGGCGCTGCGTCGCATCAAACTTCGACAGCGCATTGAAGGCCCCGCGAAACTTGAAAGCGCCCATGCGCTGGAAGTTTTCGCACTTGAAGAAAAACTGCGCGCCCCAGCGCGCGTCGGCGGTGGCGGAACGCAGCACCGGCGTGTGGTGCGCATGGCCTTTGATGCGCGCAGCGGCGGCAACAACATCGTCATAAGTGGGGAGCTGCATGGCGAGTGGGCTTTCGTTGAATGACTGAGGAACAACGATAGCCTAGAACTTGACCGCCATCACCGCCGGCAATGTGAAAGGCACAATCAGCCCATGCTCGCCCTTCTTTCCACCTTCTCCTGGCAGGAGCTGCTGCACCACAAGTGGCGCAACGCAGCGGCCGTGGTGGCCGTCATGCTGGGGGTGGCGCTGGCGTTTTCGGTACAGCTGATCAATGCCTCGGCTTTGGCGGAGTTTTCGCAGGCCGTGCGTTCGGTCAACGGCCAGCCCGACCTGGAGCTGCGCGCGGTGCGCGGCGGGTTTGACGAAGCGGTCTACGCGCGGGTGGCCAATCACCCGCAGGTGGCACTGGCCAGCCCGGTGCTGGAGTTCAGCACCTATGCCGTCGCCCCCGGCGGCCAGCGGGTGGCCCTGCGCTTGGTCGGTGTCGATGCGCTGGTGGTGGCTTCGCTGGCACCGGCCCTGATGCCGGTGCCCTCGGCCGGCGCCGAACGCCTGGCCCTGCTCGCGCCCGGCGCGGTTTTTCTCAACGCGGCAGCGCGGCAAGGCCTGCCCGGCGACCGGCTGCAGCTGCAAAGCGGTCTGCAGCTGCTGGACGCCCGGGTGGCCGGCAGTGTCAGCGCGGGGGGTGCCGCGCTGGC
The DNA here is from genome assembly GCF_029945895.1 of Polaromonas sp. Lineage (GTDB taxonomy): Bacteria > Pseudomonadota > Gammaproteobacteria > Burkholderiales > Burkholderiaceae_C > Polaromonas. Next base: position 15,369 of record NZ_JAQSDL010000047.1, read on the forward strand.
GGTGATGGACATCGGTTCCGCGCAGGAACTGTTCGGCCGGCTTGGCCAGCTCTCGCGCATCGACATCCGCCTGTTGGCCGGTGCCGACCGCGCCGCCTTCATCAGCTCGCTGCAACTGCCGGCCGGCATCACCGCCACCGAGCCGGGCGACGACGCGCAGCGCGTGAGCAACCTCTCGCGCGCCTACCGCGTCAATCTCACCGTGCTGGCGCTGGTGGCGCTGTTCACCGGGGCCTTTCTGGTGTTTTCCGTGCTGTCGCTGAGCGTGGCCAAACGCGCGCAGCAGTTTGCCCTGCTCGGGGTGCTAGGCCTGACCGGCCGCGAGCGCCTGCGCCTGGTGCTCTTGGAGTCGGCGCTGCTGGGCACGGTGGGGAGCGCCGCCGGCATCGCCCTCGGCACGGCGCTGGCCGCGCTGGCGCTGCGGGTGCTCGGCGGCGACCTGGGCGGCGGCTATTTTTCCGGCGTGGCCCCGGCCCTGCAATGGAATGCGGGCGCGGCCGCGGTGTACGGCCTGCTCGGTGTGGCCGCGGCGCTGGTCGGCGGCTGGTGGCCGGCGCGCGCCGCGCAAAAACTGCCGCCGGCGCAAACACTCAAAGGCCTGGGCGCACCGCCGGCCGGCGGCACGCCTTACCGGCTCAGCCTGCTGCTGGTGGCCGCGAGCGGCTTGCTGGCCTTGACGCCACCGGTGGCTGGCATCGCGCTGGGCGCCTACCTGTCGGTCGGGCTGCTGCTGGTGGGCGGCATCAGTGCGCTGCCCTGGCTGATCGCCCTGCTGTACGACCGCATCGCCCCGCATGTGTCGCGCCGCCTGCTGCCGCTGCTGGCGGTGGAACGGGCGCGCCGTGTGCGCGGCAGCGCGGCGGTGGCCGTCAGCGGCGTGGTCGCCTCGCTGAGCCTGGCGGTGGCACTGACGGTGATGGTGGCGAGTTTTCGCGACTCGGTCACCCACTGGCTGGATGTGGTGCTTCCGGCCGACCTGTACGTGCGCACCGCCAGCACCACCGCCGCCAGCGACACGGTGTTTTTCTCGCCGGCGTTTGTGCAGGCGCTGGCGCAGCTGCCCGGCGTGGCGCGCCTGAGCACGCTTCGCGTGAGCTCCCTTCTGCTGGACGCCAACCAGCCTGCGGTGGCGCTGATTGCGCGCGACCTGCAGGACCCCGCCGGCAGCCTGCCGCTGGTGGGCAACGCGCTGCCGGTGCCCGCCGGTCACGTGGCGATTTATGTGAGTGAGCCCATGGTCGACCTGTACGGCGCCCGCCCGGGTAGCGTTTTCTCCCGGCTTTCAGGGTCTTTTGAGGCCTTGGCCCTTGATGGACGGGCGCCAGCAGCTATGAATTCAGGAGCAAACGAGGCAACACCCAGGAAGGATCCGCGCAGCGAAGGGCCGCCCCTGGCAGGCGACGGCCCCTCCGGGGAGCAGCGAAGTACGCAAGGCGACAAGCGTGGGGGCGAACAGTTTTTCGTGGCCGGTGTCTGGCGTGACTACGCGCGCCAGTTCGGCGCCATCGCCATGGACAGGCGCGACTTTGAAGCCCTCACCGGCGACCGGCGCGTCAACGACATTGCCTTGTGGCGCAGCCCCGGCGCGGGCGACGCGCAGTTGCAGCAGGCGGTGCGCGCGCTGGCCCAGGCACAGACCGGCTCGGGCGAGCTGATCGAGTTTGCGTCCAGCGGCCAGATCCGCGCCACCTCGCTGCGCATTTTCGACCGCAGCTTTGCCGTGACCTACTGGTTGCAGGCGGTGGCGATTGCGATCGGCCTGTTCGGCGTGGCGGCCAGCTTCAGCGCGCAGGTGCTGGCGCGGCGCAAGGAGTTTGGCCTGCTGGCCCACCTGGGCCTGACACGCCGTCAGATCCTCACGCTGGTGGCAGGCGAAGGCGCCGCCTGGACGCTGGCCGGCGCGCTCGCCGGGCTGGGCCTGGGGCTGGCGGTGTCGCTGGTGCTGGTGCATGTGGTCAACCCGCAAAGCTTTCACTGGACCATGGACCTGGCCCTGCCCTGGACGCGGCTCCTGGGCCTGTGCGCGGCGGTCATCGTGGCCGGCACCGTCACCGCCTGGCTGGCAGGGCGCGCGGCGGCGGGCAAGGACGCGGTGCTGGCCGTCAAGGAAGACTGGTAAGCCGGTCCGCCAGGTTTTGCGGCCGGTCGTTTGCTGCCGGCTATGCCGCCGCAGTGGGCGATGCGCGTTTTCTTTTGCTTACCAACATGACGGTTTGAAGGCGGCATTGTCATCACAACGCCGCATGAGCGGCCTACGATGGGCACATCACTTCCACAAGGCATTCACCATGGCGCCCGCTCAATACCGCATTGAAAGCAGGAACACGCTAAGGGGCAGCCTGCTGCCGCCCAACGCCCTCCGGCAACTCTACACAGACCGCTCGCTGGCCGTGGCCGTGGCGGTCAAAAGCCTGGCCGACCCGACCTGCCAGGACATCCGCGTGGTGCATGTCGCCAGCGGCGAAATTGTTTTCCAGACGGCACCGACGCACTAAGGAAGCGCTGAACAAGTCCCCTGCGGCGCGCGATCAGCCGGGCTCGGGCGGTCTGCGGCGTTGAATTTCTTGCCCATAGCCAGCTATTGGCTGCGAAATCCGCCTTGCATCCCATCCCGATCCGGCTGCCGCGCCTCCGCAAGGACTCCTTCAGCGCTTTCCTAAGCCTGGTCACACCTGGCGGAACTGCGCCAGCGTCAGCAGCAGGTTGCGCGTGGCGCCATCCACTGCATCAAGCGGCCTGTGCACCACCGCCGTGTGGCGCGTCAGGGCGGGCTTGAGCGGCACCACCTGCACGCCCTGGTGCAACTGCTCGCCGGCATGCTCCAGCGGCAGCACCGCGGCGCCGTAACCCGCGGCCACCAGGCTTTTCATGGCCTCGTTGTAGTTGAGCTCGATGCGTGTGCGCGGGCTCAGGCCGGCATCGGCAAACCACTCCATGGTCAGGCGGTACATCTGCGTGGTCGAGTCGTTGAAGATCAGCGGCCGCGCGGCCAGCCATTGCGGCGTGATGCGTTTGGGCACCGGCCATGCCCGGGGCACAAAGGCCATCATCGGGTCGCTGCGCCAGTGCGCCATGACAATGCCGGGCCGGGCCGGTTGCGGCAAGGCCACCAGCCCCACATCCAGCGTGCCCTGGGCGAGCCGCTCCATGGCCTCTGCCGAGCCCAGGATGCTGACTTCGACATCAATGTCCGGGTGGGCGCGCTCCATGGCCTTGAGGACCTCGGGCAGCAGGTAGACCAGCACGCCGGTCGAGCTGCCCAGCCGCACGCGGCCGATGCGGCCCTCGACATGGCGCTGCACGGCGTCCACCGCATCGTCGGCATCGCGCAGCAGGCGCCTGGCGCGCTCGACCAGCACCACGCCGGCCGCGGTGGGCTCCACCTTTCTGCCGCCGCGCAGCACCAGTGTTGCCCCGAGCCGGCTTTCCAGCTCGCTGATGTGCAGGCTCACGGTGGGCTGGGCCAGATGCAGCGCCCGCGCCGCCGCCGAAAAAGTGCCCAGGTCGGTGATGGCCACCAGGGTGCGGAGTTGGTCGAGGTTCAGTTCACGCATCAGAGTTCATGCATCAGATATCCTGATAATTTCGATCAGAAAACTCAACTTCCACAATACCACGATCCATCGCACCATCGGGGGCTTCCACTTCAGGAGTACTCCGCCATGCTGCACAAGACCCTCGTCCTTCCCTTCGCGATGCTGACGCGCGGACTCGCACAATGGCTGCAGCCCAGGCCACGCGGGCCGGTGCCAGACAAGGGCTTGCAACAAAGCCGCGCCGAGCTGGAACAGATGAGCGCGCGGGAACTGAACGACCTGGGCATAGGCCGCGGCGACATTCCCGCCCTGCTCGACGACCCGGTGGGGTGGCGCAGGGACAGGCCCGGTTGATGGCCGGCATCGGCCCGGCAGCCGGTCAGTGGGTGATGGCCACCAGCACGCTGCAGGGCGCGTGTTCGATCAGCGACTTGGACACCGAACCGCGCCACCAGCGCGCCGCCCAGCCATCCAGATGTTTGTGACCGACGACGATCAGGTCGGCGTTGATCTTCTTCGCGTACTTGGTGATTTCGTCAACAGTTTCACCCACCACCACCTCGCCCTTGGCCTGGTGGCCCGCCCCGGCGAGCTGGCGCAAGCCCTCGTCCAGAATGCCTGTGTATTTTTCCTTCTCGTGTTCGGCCAGGCTTCTGTCGTACACGCCGCCTTCCACGCCGATCAGGTCCATGTAAAGCGGCGTCACGGCAATCAGGGTCAGCGAGGCCTGGCTCCACTGCGCAATCTCCTGGCAGTCCAGCAGCGCCTTCTGCCCCGCCTTGGAGCCGTCATACGCCAACAAAATTTGCTTGTACATGGGTGCATCTCCTGGAGAAAGTCAAAGGAAAGGGTTTCAGCAACGGTTCAAGGATAGACCTTACACCCCGGCCTCGCAACCCGGAGTTGTCCTGCACGGCCGCCGTGCTTGCTGCGAGAATGATTTGATGCGCCCACCCATCCCACCGTTCCAGTTGCCGCAGAGCCCCGCGCGCCGCCGCATGTTGCAGGCACTGGCAGCGGGCATGGTTGCCGGCACCGGCCCGGCCTTCGCGCTGCCCACCAGGGCGCTGCAGTTTCCGCGCGACTTTGGTGCACACCCCGACTTTCGCACCGAGTGGTGGTACGTCACCGGCCATGCCAACTCGGGCACACGCGAGTTTGGTTTCCAGCTCACGTTTTTCCGCTCGCGCGTGGATGGCACGCAAGGCATGGCCTCGAAGTTTGCCGCCAAACAACTGATCTTCGCGCATGCCGCCGTCACCGACGTGGCGGGCAACAAACTCTGGCACGACCAGCGCATTTCGCGCGAAGGTTTTGACATTGCCAGTGCCGGCACGCAGGGCATGGCCCTCAAGCTGCGCGACTGGTCCCTGCAAAGCCAGGGCCGCACCCACAGCGCGCGCCTGCCCGCCACCGACTTTGTGCTGAACCTGCAATTCACCGAAACCCAGCCGCTGCTGCTGCAGGGCGACAAGGGCCTGTCGCGCAAGGGGCCGGAAGAAAAACAGGCCAGCTACTACTACAGCCTGCCGCAACTGGCCACCAGCGGCAGCCTGCAGGTCAAGGGCCAAAACTTCAACGTCAGCGGCAAGGCCTGGCTGGACCACGAGTGGAGCGAAGAGATACTGCACCCCAGCGCCGTGGGCTGGGACTGGATAGGCATGAACCTCGACGACGGCAGCGCGCTGACCGCCTTCCGCCTGCGCGACAAGGCCGGCAACGCCCTGTGGGACGGCGGCTCCTTCCGCTCCGCCCAAGGCGAGCTTTTCCCGTTCAGCCGCGGCGAAGTGATTTTCAAACCCGTGCGCCGGTGGAAAAGCCCGCTGAGCCAGGCCAGCTACCCGGTCGAGTGGATAGTGCGCACTCCGGCGGATTTCTACACCGTCAAGGCTGTCATCGACAACCAGGAGCTCGACAGCCGCCAGTCCACCGGCGCCATCTACTGGGAAGGCCTGAGCGAGTTGATCGACAGCAACGGCAAGCGCGTCGGGCGGGGGTACCTGGAGATGACGGGGTATGCGGCGCCGCTCCGGGTGTAGCAAGGCGTCGAGCGCGCCATCGGCCACGATACACTTTGCGGGGCCGCATGTCCGGATGCCGGACTTGCTCACTTGCCAAAGAGATATTCATGGCGCTGGAGACCGCAGTCGCCGTCGAGCTCAAGGACTTCCTCGCCCTGCCCCAACCCAGCCCCACGCAGCAGATAAGTTAGGGCGCAGCATTCAGCCAGGGCATCGACGTGTTTCTGCCGGCGTGCGCCGGCCCGCACCCGGTCGCCATCCTGATCCAGGGCGGCGGCTGGTCGGACTTGCCGGGCGCGGGGCATTTTGATCTGGTCACACCGGGCACGCCGGCGTTTGAGGCGGTGTTCGAAGAGGTGCAGCGCCTGCTTCAACAACTTTCTTTTGAGAAAAATCGGCCTCCAGCCCATAACCAGCAAGCGCGAGCAGCTATCAAATAGCTAGCATCTTCGGATTCAACCGCGCGCTGGTGGCTTACGCCGCCGCGGCGCCTTCTGACTGGCCGCCTGCCCGGCGGGCTGCGCCGCTTCACCTGCCAGCGCCTGCGACACGGCTGCCGCCTGCGCGAGGATGCTGTCCTTGATGGCGACAAAGGCCGAGTCTTCCAGCAAGGTGGCCCGGCACCACAGATGGATGTTGCGGGCTTGCGGGCGCGCGCGCAGGGCCAGCTCGACGATGGGGAAATGCTGCTGCAGCAGGCGCGTCGGGAAGCGCGGCAGCACCGACAGGTGCCGCCCCTGCGCCAGCAGGCGAAGCAGCAGCATGGCTTCACCCAGCACCGTGATCTCGCTGCGCGGCGTGACCACGCCGGCTTCCTCGAGCATCTCGCGCACATGCTGCTCGAAGGGTGAGGCCGTGCCCAGGCTGATCCAGCCCAGGCCTTCACTGCTGCCGGGCGACAGCACACCGCCGGCAGCCAGCGGGTGGCTGGCGCCGCAGAACACACCGAGGTCGTCTTCCACCAGCAGAAAGCGCTCTATCCCCGGCGGCGGCCGGTCCAGCCACGAGGGCGCAATCACGATCTCGTGCCGCCCGTCGATCAGCTGCTCGACCAGCAAATGCGGCCGGTCGCTCTGCACCGTCACGTGGATGGCCGGCTGTTGCCGCAGCAGCTCTTCGACCACGCCGGGCAGAAAAGCTGCACCTATCAGCGGCCCCACGCCGATGCGCAGGGTGCGGCTCAGGCCCCCGCGATGCCGCGCGCTGACTTCTGCGGCGTCTTTCAGCCGCCTGGCGATGGCCCGGCCCTCGCGCGCCAGCATGTCGCCGAGCGCGGTGCTACGCACGCCCAGGCGGCTGCGCTCGAACAGCCTGCCGCCGGCCTGCATCTCCAGCGTCTGCATGTTGTGCGTCAGCGTGGGCTGGGTCAGGTGCAGGTGCTGGCTGGCCTGGGTGATGGAGCCTTTTTCCAGGATGGTCGCGAGCTGGATCAGGTGGCGGGGGTCCATAGGAAATTTTTAGTTCAAATTGAATATTAACGATTTTACAAATACCCCAGAGCTTTTTATGCTGGAGCTACTTTGAAATCCCCCAACATCATCTTTATCGTCGCCGACGACCTCGGTTATGCCGACCTCGGGTGTTATGGCGGCCGCAACGAAAGTTACGGTCCGGTCTCCCCCCACATCGACGCGCTGGCCGCCGGCGGCCTGCGTTTCACCCAGGCGTATTCGAATTCGCCGGTGTGTTCGCCGACGCGTTTTGCGCTCATGACCATGCGCTACCAGTACCGCGTGCGCGGCGGCATGGAAGAACCCATCAACAGCAAAAGCAAGGGCAGCACCACCCTGGGCCTGCACCCCGAGATCCCGACCCTGCCTTCGCTGCTGCGCGAGGCGGGGTATGCCACCGCACTGATCGGCAAGTGGCACCTGGGTTACCCGCCGGCCTTCGGGCCGCTGCGCTCGGGCTACGACGCGTTCTACGGCATCATGGCCGGCGGCGTGGACTACTTCACCCACTGCTCCGGCAAGGGCGATCACGACCTGTACATCGACGAGGAAGAACACCACGAGGTCGGCTACCTCACCGACCTGCTGTCGCAACGAGCGGTCAGCCACGTCGAGCAGATGGCCGACGGCGCCAGGGCCGGCAAGCCCTTCTTCCTGAGCCTGCACTACACCGCACCGCACTGGCCCTGGGAAACGCGCGATGACGTGGCGCTGGCGCCGCAGGTGTCCAGCCTGTTCCACCTCGATGGCGGCAATGTGCAGACCTACCGCCGCATGATCCACCACATGGACGAGGGCATAGGCCGCATCGTCGAGGCGCTGCGCCAGCAGGACCTGCTGGACGACACGCTGATTGTTTTCACCAGCGACAACGGCGGCGAACGCTTCTCCGACAACTGGCCGCTGGTCGGCGGCAAGATGGACCTGACCGAGGGCGGCATCCGCGTGCCCTTTGTGGCGCACTGGCCAGCGGGCATCAGCGCCGGCGGCGTGAGCCCACAGACCTGCATGACCATGGACTGGTCGGCCACGCTGCTGGAACTCGGCGGCGGCCAGGCCCACCCGGACTTTCCGCTCGACGGCGTCTCGCTGGCGCCGGTGCTGCGCGCGCCCACGCAGACCTTTGAGCGCCCGCTGTACTGGCGCATGAACCACCGCCACCAGCGCGCGCTGCGCTGGGACAACTGGAAATACCTGAAGGTCGATGAGCACGAATACCTGTTTGACCTGGGCGCCGACGAACGCGAGCGCGCCAACCTGGCGAAGCGGCACCCGGAGCGCTTCGAGACCCTGCGCCAGACCTGGCTGGACTGGAATGCGACCGTGCCCGCCATCCCCGAGGACGCGGCCGTCAGCCTCGGTTATTCGTACGCGGACATGCCGCAGCGCTGAGCTTTGAATTCATCAAGAAAGAGAGAAAGAGACATGAGCACACCGACATCCACCACCACCCGCCCCTTCACCCGCTTGGCCCTTCTGGGCTTGCTGCCCCTGTGCCTGAGCGCGGCCCATGCCCAGGCCTGGCCGGACAAAGCCATCAAGCTGCTGGCGCCTTCCACCGCAGGCGGGCCGCCCGACGTGTACGCACGCGCGCTGGCCGATCACCTGTCCAAAACGCTGGGCCAGCCGGTGGTGGTTGAAAACGTGCCGGCGGTCGGCGGCATGATTGCGGCACAGCAGATCCAGCGCGCGGCCGCCGATGGCTACACGCTGCTGGTGAACACCGCCGGCATGATGACGATCACGCCCAGCGCCAATCCGAAAGCGCGTTACCAGGGCGCAGATTTCACGCAGGTCTGCCAGGGGGTGGAGGCGGCGCTGGTGCTGGCGGCCAACCCGCAACTGGGACCCAAAACCTGGCCGCAACTGTCACAGTGGCTCAAGGCAGAAAAAACACCGCCCACCTACTCGTCGTATTCACCGGGTTCACCCGCGCACTTCCTCGGCTACCAGCTCTCCGAGGCACTGAAGGTGGACATGACACACATCCCCTACAAAAGCAGCCCGCAGCAGATCACCGACATGATTGGCAATGTGACGCCGCTGGGCTTTGTGCAGATCGCCACCGCCAGCCCGCACATCAAGGCCGGCAAGCTGGTCGCCTTTGCCACCACCGGCACCCAGCGCTCGCCGCAGCTGCCTGACGTGCCGACGGTCGGCGAGATCGGCCTGCCGCAGCTGGCCACCACGGTCTGGTTCGGGCTCTCGGGGCCCAAGGGCCTGCCGGCGCCCATCGTCCAGCGCCTGACCGAGGCCCACCAGCAGTTTGCCGCCTCGGCGGACGCGCAGGCGCGCATGGTCACAGCCGGGCTGACGCTCACACCGGGCATCTGCGGTGACCGTTTCCTGAAAAACATGGAAGCGGAATCGGTGCGCTGGGGCCGGGTGATCAAGGCCAGCGGGTTTGTCGCCGACTGACAAGCCTGTCGTGTCGAGCGCCTGGGAATGTGCCGAGGCCACAAGCCAAATCGGCCTCCAGCCCTTTATTGGTGAGTGTAAGCAGCTATCAAATAAATAGCGACACCCCACACACCTCGAACCGGAGCCCCGCCTGCCCTACCCCACCGGTTTCGTTTTGGCTCCCAGGATTTCCTCGTCGCTGGCCAACAAGCGCTAAACGCCGTAGGGGAGCCTGGAAGCCATCATCTTCCTGCGGTCCATCTTTCGCCCGTCAACAATGAACGTTCCGTCGCCCACAGCATGAACCGTGCGCTTCTCCCTGCGCGTGGTATCGACCCAGGCGGCGACCGCCTCCAACACGACAATGTTGTGCTTTTTGACGATATCGATGACCTTGCACTCGATGTTGGCGAGGCACTCCTTGATCAGAGGTGTCCTGACGACTTTGCCCGGCACAGGGGTTAGCTTGAATTTGCCAAACTTGTCTGTGTCTTTTCCGGAGCACGTCCCGATGCCGACCACCTTGTCCAGCATGTCCACCGTGGGAATGGCAATGACGCACTCCCTGCTTTTTCGCAAGGCCACGTAAGAGTGATTCCATGGGCCGGTGGTGATGGCAAATACCGGCGTGAAATCCATCACCATGGTCCAGGAGATCGTCATGATGTTGTCTTTCTTCCCACCATGGGTCGTCACCAGGACAACAGGCCCTGATTCCATCAGGGTAAAAGCCCTGCCCAGCTCCAGGTCATGCATGAGAGTTCCTCTTGATATACGTTTGACCGACGCCGGCATCGATCAAGGCTCGTGCGTGAATCTTGCGGTTTACACCGCTACCCGTCCAAAAAAGCACCCTCCCATAAATGGAGGATGCGGCAGCATGCGCGCCCGGCGAGAATGGACCCAGAATACTTTTTCTGGGGGCCTCAATGCAAATCCTGGTCGTGGCAACAAGCTCCAGCCTCCGTCTTCTAGCGGCAGGTCTCCTTGCATTCGCAATTGTCGGCTGCAGCACCATCACGCACAAGCAGACAGTGGGCACACCAGAAGACAAAGTGCCCCAACATATTGCGATCTTCTTTGACGGCACGCACAACGATGAAGCGTCGGATACAAATATCAAACGCCTGCACTCACTGGTGAGCTTGCAAGGGCGCCCGGACCTCTCTACCTTGTACATCGAAGGGGTTGGTACACGCGCCGACATTGCGGGCATGGCCACCGGATACGGGATCGGTGAGCGGGTGCGCATCGCCTATGACTTTCTCTTGAAGCATCACCGCCCGGGAGACAAGGTGTACCTGTTTGGCTTCAGCCGCGGCGCTTATGCCGCGCGGGTATTGAACTCGCTGCTGTACCACGCTGGCTTGCCCGCGAAGCCCGACAACCTGACACATTCGGAACTGGCCGAAACGGTCTACAAGTTGGTCAAGGTCGAGAGCGACTATCCCGCACAATACGAGCCATTACGACGTCAACGGGTGCAAGAGGAACTTCTGACACACAAATTGGGCCCCGCACCGGCTGTGGAAGTACAGGTGCTTGGACTTTGGGACACCGTGGAAGCACTCGGCGCACCCAACTGGCTGAGCCGGATCAGCCACAAAGCCCAGATTCAGCAGCACCTCGCGGACGTCGATAACGCGAATTCACGGTACGGCGACAAGCTGTGCAACGTTCATCATGCGTTTCACGCCATGTCCATTGATGACAATCGCGAATGGATTTTTACGCCGCAGCTCTTGACGCGTCGGCATCTTTTCGCCGGATGCTCGCCCGCCGAGCGCCCTCCCATTCTCGACGAGCATGGCAACGTGCGGCTAGACCGGCTTCGCGAGGTGTGGTTCGCGGGCGCACATTCTGATGTAGGTGGTGGGTACGCAGATTCACGCATGAGCGGGGTGAGCTTGAACTGGATGCTTGAGGAGATGCACAAAGCAAAAGTGGATCTTGTGCCGACAGGAACCAAAGTACCGGAGGATCGTTTTGGCACAAGCCACAACCCCGAGGCCGGTGCTTTCTCGCCCATCTATCACTCGATCAACCGCGACCTGGTTGCGTACGTGCGCAGCGACGCCAGCCTGGTGAACCGGCTGTGCGTGCACCCATCGGTGTTTGAAAGGCGGAAATTCGTTCCTGTGAGATCGCACGAGAACAGTCAGTTGGAGTTGCGAAGGCCTGGACGCGCATGCCTGAAGATGGCGGCGCCGCAACTCAACAGCCTGGACGCGCGTGGTCGACTCACACAATTTTTGGAAACGAAAGATCAGTGTCCACCAGGCACCGCGGCCATCCTGGACGTACGTAAAGATCCGGATTGCTAAGGGAGATGGCAATGAACGCTCGTCATATTTTTCTCCCCGTGGTTCTCCTGGTTGCAGCTACCCTGAGTGGTTGTGCGGCGGTCAGGTATGAACCCACTTCTTACGACTCGCCCAAGCCCGTTCTGAAGGATGTGCCGGGCTGCCTGCCGGCGGGCTCCCTTGCTCCAGGCGGTGAGTGTCTCGCGCTTGTGCGGGCCGACCAGTGGTGGTCCGACACTGGCGTAAGTGTGAAGAAAGGGGTGGCCTACCGGCTGACCGTTCCCCCGCATCAGGTCTGGTTCGACAAGGGCATCGTCAATAGACCGCCTCACGGTGACCCCGGGAACCGACTCATGAATCTTTTTGCGCGCTACAAGCGACATGGGGGGGGCTTGTGGTTCAGCCTGATTGCTGCGGTCGTCGAGCCTGGTTCTGGCCTGGACAGACGGGAGTATCAAAGCGTCGATATCGGAGCCGCCAGCAACAAGGATTGCGACAGCGTTATTTTCGTGGCGAAGGAGGATGGCGCCCTCTCGCTCTACCCCAATGATGCAAAGGGACCTGCCACGCACCCTGCCTTTTTCTACGAGAACAACAGCGGCCAGATCTGGGTGCGAGTGCGCCGGCTAAGGGCCGAAGAAGCGCCGGCGGCAATAGCAACAACAACAACAACAACCGGGGTGGCCGATGAATGCAGGCCTGCGGACTAGTCCGGCGGTCGCCCCATACCCCAGGAGCGGGCGTGTGTGTTTCCGTACTGACGACCAAAAATCTCAGGCGAAGAATGCCTGGCGTGATGCCCGGCGCACGCAAGCTATCGGTCATCGAACATTCCCGATAAATAGAAAGTCGCCATGACAAGTTCCGAATGCGACATGGAACGTTTTAGGCCTTCAGCCCTTTGATGGCGGGCGCCACCAGCTACCAAATAAGTAGCATCCTCCCACGCGCGGGATGGAGGTCCTGCCAACCCTACTCCACCGGCACCTGCCCAGACTGGTTCATCTGGTCTTTCAGCGTTATGCCTGGGTGTTGTTGAAGTCGCCTCCGGCTCGACAGCCAGGCAATCTTGGCCACTGCGGCCAGCGGGGTCAAGCCCTGGGGCCGGAGTTGGCGACTGGGTTGCCGGGCTGTACGCTGCCAGGTCTGGCGTTTCTGAAAATGAGCGGGGGCACAGTCTCCCGTTTTTTGTGGCACCTGCTGGCGCAGCCATTTGCATCTAGAGGCGGATCTGCTTTCAGCCCTTCACTGGCGGGCGCAAGCTGCTGGCGCGCGACAGCGCTGTGCAGGACATGCGGCGCCAGACCCGGCCGGGACGCACCCGATCAACGCGAGCCGGCGCGCCACCATGCCGGGGTGCTGCGCAGGACCCGTTCAAGGACCACCAGGGCCAGACACGCTGACGCCAGCAGAAATACCACGAAGAAATAGTCGAGCACGCCCATTAGCGTGGCCTCCTGCGCAGCCCACAGTCCAACGTGGGCCACCGCCAGACGCGGCGCGCTGCCTGCGTCATGCGTGCTCGCAAAGTAGCGGGTCAACTGCTCCAGCGTCTGCTGCAGGGCCGGGTTCGACGGCGACAGGCTTTCGCTCAATCGCGTGAAGTGAAGGCTGCTGCGCCACTGCAGGCATAGCGTCGCCAGCGCCATGCCCGCGGCCAGACCGAACTGCGCCAGCATGTTCTTCACCTGGTTGGCGTGCGAAAACGTGCTGTCGTCCTGCGGCAGGGTCTGGAAGGTCTGCATGGCCGTGGCAGACAGTACCGTGATCACGAACACGCCATTGCACAGCAGGGCGGGCACGACACTTTGCATCGGGTTGGCCGATTCACTGAGCCCGGAGAGCTGATAACCACACAGCAACAGCGCACCGAAGCCCGCGATGTAGTAGCGCGTTGGCCCCGGATACCGGGGGATCAGTCTCGCCAGCACGATCCAGCTGGCCACGCTGGCCAGAGCGCCCATTCCCAGGTAGCGGCCGACAATTTCCAGGGGCAACGCCAGGGTCCTCTGCAACAGCACGGGAAGCATGGTGTTGTTGGCGCCGAGGACGACATAACACACGCCAAAGATACCCAGGCCCAGAAGGTAGCGCCGCCGCGCCAGACGCTGGAATCCGATCAGCGGTCGTGCGCGCCGGCCGTTCAGATGTACAAACAGCCACAAGGCCGGCAGGGCCAGCGCCAACCCCGCGTACAGGGTCGTGGGATCGCTGAAAAAGTCGAAGCCGGAGCGCTGCAGCACGTACAGCAGCAAAAAACTGCCGCCCATCAGCACGAACAGGCCCGTTGGATGCGACTGGGAGCGGACTTCGCGCATCGGCAGTTCATTGGTCAGCGCGAACGCCGAGAGAACGATGATCAGCAAGGCGGGGACGAGCATGGCAAGGAAAGCCGCGCGCCAGCTCTGCGACGACAGCGCCATCGAGGCCAGCAGCGGCCCCGCAACGCCGCCCCACGCCAGTCCGGCAGCAAGAAACTTGATGCCGGTGAAGCGCCGGGGCGAAGGGGGTATGTGATTCACCAGCAGACGGCCTGAGGTCAGAAACGATGCGCAGCCTGTGGCCATCAGGATCCTTCCCAGGGCAAAGCTGGTCAAGCTGCCACTGAACCCACATACCAGCGCGCCGACAGCGAACAACACGCCGGAGCCCTGAACAAAACGCCGCCAGCCCAGGCGCTCGACCAGCCAGCGATGCATCGAGATCAAGCCAATGGCGACCACGGCATAAAGTGTGGCCACCAGGCTGTATTCCTCCGGGCTGGCAGCGAGCTCACCCATGACCGGCGCGGCATTGAAAGCCACGATGCCGGCCTGCAGGAAGTCGCTGAACGGCAGGCTCGCGATCAGTACGTACAGCAGGAGCTGCCGCCGTCTGGTGTCGGGCTGGAATGCTTGTGTTGTCGGCGTGCTCATGTTGGTTGCTCCCGGGGCCGTTACTTCGGCAGAGGCTCCTTGACCTTGCCGTCTTCGTCCATCACCAGCCAGGCCAGCAGCCTGGCAGGCCGGGTGCTACTGGCATTGCGCGAAACCAGGTGTGCGGCGCGCGGCGGCTCGTACCAGGACTCGCCGGCCCTGTAAGTGACCGGCAGCTGCCCGCCCAGTTGGGACACCACTTCGCCTTCGAGGACATAGGCGAACACCGAGCCCGCATGCAGATGCGGCAGCGAGGCTTGCCCCGGCGCGTAGCTGACGATGGCCATCACCACTTGCTTGCCCGGGACGTCGGGCAGGTTCTGCAGCTGCATCGGGCTGACTTTTTCCTCGCCGCCGCCCACGTCATGGGCGAAGACCCAGGGATGGACCAGCGACGCGGCGGCCAGCATGGCGATGACGGGTTTTCTGACATTCATCGCCCGCTCCTCAGGCTGTGAGCGTCTTGCGGAAACCAACCGACAGGCGATTCCAGCTGTTGATCAGGCCGATGGCCAGCGTCAAGTTGACGCATTCAGCTTCGGTGAAGTATGCAAGCAGCCCTTCGTAGTCCGCATCTGGCACGTGGGTGTCGGCTACGCGGGTGACTGCCTCGGTCCAGGCCAGACCAGCCCGTTCGCGCGGCGTGAAAAACGGTGTGTCGTTCCAGACCGACACGGTCTGGATGCGGCGCTCGCTGTCGCCCTTCTTGCGCAGGTCGCTGGCATGCAGCTCGATACAGAAGGCGCAGCCGTTGATCTGCGATGCGCGCAGCTTCACAAGATCGAGCAGTGCCGGCTCGAGGCCGAGTTTTCCAACGGCGACGTCGAGCGCGATCAGCGCCTTCATGGCATCGGGGGAAGCCTTGTAAAAATCCAGTCTCTGTGTCATGTCAACTCCTTCGGGTGGTTAAATAGTGCCTCTATGCTAGGGATGGATGCCCCGGCCTTCGGCGGCCAATCCGGACCTTTTTCAGGAGTCCAATTGATGGAACTGCACGTGGTAATCGATGGCAACAAGGACCTGACGGGGCAGTTGTACCGGCAGCTCAAGGAGGCCATCCGCTCAGGACGGCTGGCCCCGGGCGAGAAGCTGCCACCGTCGCGCTTGCTCGCCGAGCAGCTCAGCCTGTCGCGCAAAACCGTGGCAGAGGCCTATACCAGGCTCATCTACGACAAGCTGCTGGTCGGCCGTGTCGGCAGCGGCACCTTCGTCAGCGAAGGCGTGCCAGCCAAAACGCCGCCGGGCCCCAGCCCGGGCGTGGCCGGCCCGGCGGTGACCGAGCATTGGCGCAGCATGAAGACGCCGCTGCGCCATCCGGCCCCGGCGGGCAGTTCGCGCTATGAGTACATCGGTGGCGCGCCGGCCAGCGGCCTGTTCCCGCATGCTGACTGGCGTCGCTGCGTCCTGTATGCATTGCGCCAGGGCACGCGCTCGCGCGGGCTGTACGGTGAGGCCGAGGGCCTGCCGGCGCTGCGCGATGCCATCGCCCGGCACGTGGCCTTTTCACGCGGCGTGCGCTGCACCATGAGCGACATCATCGTCACCAACGGTGCGCAGCAGGCGCTGGATCTCGTGGCCCGGGTGCTGATCGAACCCGGCTGCACAGTGGCCGTCGAGGAGCCTGGTTATCCACCCGCACGCCAGCTGCTGGCAGCGCAGGGCGCGCGTGTTGTCGGCATACAGGTTGATGCCGAGGGTTTGCTGGTGGAGCACATTCCTGACGGCACGCGGCTCATCTACGTGACGCCGGCCCACCAGTTTCCACTCGGCATGCCGATGAGTGTGCGTCGCCGCGAGGCGCTCCTCTCGCGTGCGCAGGCGCTCGGCGCCATCATCCTCGAGGACGACTACGACAGCGAGTTCCGTTACGAGGGGCGGCCCACCGACTCGCTCCAGAGCATGGACAGCCACGGCACCGTGGCCTTCGTGGGGACCTTCTCGAAAACACTGTCGCCCGAACTGCGCCTGGGCTACCTGATCGCGCCGCCGGCCATATTGCAGGCAGTCAGTACCGCCAAACACCTGAGCGACTGGCATACCGCCACGCCGGCCCAATGGGCCCTCGCAAAATTCATCGGGGATGGCGACCTTCTCAAGCACATCCGTCGCTGCCACGCGATCTACGCGGAGCGGCGTGAGCGCATCATGCGCCGCTTCGAGAGCGATCTGTCGGCCTGGTTTGACCTGGTTCCGGCCAGCGCGGGCATTCACATGGCCGCACTGGGCAAGCAGCCGATCGACATGAACACACTCCTCAAGCTGGCGCGTCGGGTCGACGTCGGGCTTTATACGCTGGAAGGCTTCTACCACGCAAGTGTTCCGCTGGAGGGGCTGATGCTGGGCTATGGTGCCATTGACAGCGCCGATATCGACCCGTCGCTGGACCGCTTGCGCGACATCCTGACGCAGATGGGGTGAGCGGTCCGCCATCTGCCCCGTCTTTTTCCTACAGCCTTTGTCAACCCGTGCGGACAGGGCCGGCCACCCGCATCCACCACGATCAATCCCTTGCGGCGCGGCTCATGCCGCCCGCAGCCAGGGTTGTTCCTGTCAGGAGAGGATTTCAGATGAAGGCTTATCTCAAGTTCGGCGCGATGATCGCGACCTCGACCATCGTGATGTTCGGGCTCATGTACCTGAACACCTACGCGCTGGATCACATTTACTTCAGCCAGACGCGGGCCTGGATGGCACTGCTGATGGGCGCCGTCATGGCCATGGTCATGCTGGTGTTCATGTGGCCCATGTACCCGGACCGGCGCGTCAACACGGGCGTGTTGCTGGGCAGCGCGCTGGTGTTCGCGCTGTCGCTGTGGCTGGTTCGCAGCCAGCAGACGGTTGACGAGGTCTCCTGGATGCGCGCCATGATTCCGCATCACTCGATTGCCATCCTGACGAGCGAGCGCGCCCACATTTCAGACCCCCGCGTGAGGCGGCTCGCGGACGGCATCATCGACACCCAGCGCCGGGAGATCGCCGAGATGAAACAGCTTATCGAAGAGCTCAAGCCAGCCCACTGAACGCGGACGGCAGAAGGCGACGCGGCCTGTTCCCCGCCGGCGGTGAATGCCGGGGCGGGTCTGCCGCGCAATACAGCGTGGCGCACGGGCCGGGGATGCCTAAGGCCCGCAGCGCCTTCAGCGCCGTGAAGCGGGCGGCAACAGCGACGGCCTGAGGCCTCGCAGCCAAGCGGCAACAGTGTCAACACCACGGCAGGCCCCGGCGGCGATCAGGCCACTGACGTAGTTGAAGTCATTGCCGTTCGCGGACACCCAGTTGAAATTCCAGCCCATGCGCCGGCGGAAGCGCTCGATCTCGGGCAGCGTCGCACGCGAGACGGCAACGAAGCTCACGTCGCGTTGCGCCATGTGGAGCTTCATTCCGGCGGTGTGATCTGCCATGCAGGAGCAGCTGGGGCAGCCCTGCCCCCAGCCGGGGCCGAACATGAAGTACTGCACCATCAACTGGTGCCGCCCTTCGAAAAGGTCGGCAAGCGAACGTTTGCCTTCAGGCGTGTCAAAAATATAGTTCTTGTCGACACGGACCCAAGGCAACGCGCGGCGCTCGCCGGCGACCTGGTCGCGCAGGTCCAGCGCCACCGCCGCTTCGTCGAGGCGGCCGAGCAGCAGCAGGCGCCGCGCCGTGACCAGCCAGGCCTGCAAGGCGTTGCCGTTGTCGGCATGCGACTCCAGCGTGGCCGCCGCGGCTTCCAGTGAACGCGGCGAGCCGGTGAAGTCGCGCATGGCCATCGCCACCTCGGCTTCAGCGACCGCGCAGCGGGCGCGCGCCGGCTCTTCGTGCGCGCCGAAACCGCGGGCAGCCCGCTTGAGTAGTTCGCGCGCACGCGGGTGATCACCCAGCTGCGCCATCGCGATGCCTCGCAATGCCAGTGCCGGCGGGTCATCGCGCAGGGCCACCCGCTTGAGCGCGCCCAGCGCGTCGCCGGCGGCAAGCGCGCGGGCGGAGGCAGTGATCAGGGAATCCATGGCGAGAGCCTCCACGGTCGTGCAGCGGCGCGGGCAGCGCAAGCGCCTCACTCAGGGCCCGTGGCGTGCGGTCGTTGACTTAGCCTCGAGCTGCTGGTGCATCTGGTCTTTCAGCGCCACGCCCGAGCGCTTCTGCAAACGCATCTGGTTCAACAACCACGCGATCTTGGCCGCTGCGGTGTGTGGTGCCAGGCCCTCGGGACGGACGTTGGAGACGCAGTTGCGGTCGGCGTCGCTGGTGGCTGCGCCGGGCGCCCAGGTGATGTAAGCGCCCAGGCTGTCGGGCGACGACAGGCCGGGCCGCTCGCCGATCAGCACCAGCACCGCCTCGGCCTGCAGGGCGCGCGCCACGGCATCGCCGGCGGCGACGCGGCCGCGGTGCAGCAGCACCACTGGCGCCAGCGCCCAGCCCTGCGTTTGCAGCAGCGGCAGCAACGCTTCAAGCACCGGCAGGGCGTGGCGCTGCGTGGCCTGGGCGGACAGGCCGTCGGCCAGCACCACGGCCAGACCGCCGCGCGAGCCGCTGGCTTGCAGCAACGCCAGCGAATCAGCATCGAGCTGGCGCCCAAGGTCGGGCCGCATCAGGTAAGTGCGCCTGTCGGTGGCCGCGCTGCGGCAGACCAGCGCGGGCTGGCCCAGCAAAAGGGACAGGTCGGCCTGCAGGGCATCGGCATCCAGCGCGGCACCTACCGCGTCACGCGCCCGGGCGTGGGCCAGGCGAAAGTCCAGCAGGGCGGGTATGGCCAGCGAAGCGCCGGTGCGCGGCAAGCCGATACGTGCAGCCGTCAGCGGCCGCAGCGCCGCCCACAACTCGGCCGTGCCGTACGGCGTATCCAGTTCGGCTGGAGGCTGGGGTTGCTTCTTGTCGTTCATGGCTTGGTGCTGTTGCCCAGCAGTTGCCGGAAGGGCAGCGGCACGCCACCCGGCCGCACGCGGCCCTGGCCGTCCACCAGTCCCTGCGCGGCCAGCCACAACTCAAACTCGGGCGCGCACCGCTTGCCGAGCAGGTCGCGCATGGCCAGCGCGTCGTGGAAAGAGGTGCTCTGGTAGCCCAGCATGATGTCGTCGGCGCCGGGCACCCCCATGACGAAGTTGACGCCCGAAGCCACCAGTAAGGCCAGCAGCGCGTCCATGTCGTCCTGGTCGGCCTCGGCGTGGTTGGTGTAGCAGACGTCGCAGCCCATGGGCAGGCCCAGCAGCTTGCCGCAGAACTGGTCTTCCAGCGCGGCGCGCGTGATCTGCTTGCCGTCGTACAAATATTCGGGGCCGATGAAGCCGACCACCGTGTTGACGAGGAAGGGCTTGAAGTGGCGCGCCACGGCGTAGGCGCGCGCCTCCATGGTCTGCTGGTCCACGCCGTGGTGCTGGCCGGCCGACAGCGCGCTGCCCTGCCCGGTTTCGAAATACATCACGTTGTTGCCGACGGTGCCGCGCGCCAGCGACTGCGCGGCGTCGTGCGCCTCCTGCAGCAGCGCCAGGTTGATGCCAAAGCTGCGGTTCGCGCCCTCGCTCCCGGCGATGGACTGGAAGACGAGGTCCACCGGTGTGCCTCGCGCCATCAGGTCCAGCGTGGTCGTTACATGCGCGAGTACGCAGCTCTGCGTCGGTATGGCCAGCTTGCTGCGCACCTCGTCGAGCAGGCACAGCAGCGCGTGCGCGCTGTCGGGGCTGTCGGTGGCGGGGTTGATGCCTATCATCGCGTCGCCGGCGCCCAGCAGCAGGCCGTCGAGGATGCTGGCCGCGATGCCGCGCAAATCATCGGTCGGATGGTTCGGCTGCAGGCGCACTGAAAAGCGCCCGGGCAGGCCAACCGTGTTGCGAAAACGCGTGACCACGCTGCATTTGGCGGCCACGATCATCAGATCCTGCAGGCGCATGAGTTTGCTGACGGCGGCCACCATCTCGGGCGTCAGGCCGGGCGCCAGAGCAGTCAGCGTGGCGGTGTCGGTGCTGTCGGCCAGCAACCAGTCGCGCAGGCCGCCCACCGTGAGATGCGCCACGGGCGCAAAGGCAGCGCTGTCATGCCTGTCGATGATGAGCCGGGTGACCTCGTCGGTTTCATACGGCACCAGTGCGTTGCTGAGAAAATCTTTCAGCGGCACCTCGGCCAGCGCAAACTGCGCCGCCACCCGCTGCTCGGCCGAGGTGGCGGCCAGCCCGGCCAGCACGTCGCCGCTGCGCAGCGGCGAGGCACACGCCATCAAGGTGGCGAGGTCGCTGAACACATGGTTTTCTTGACCAACCGGCATACGGTACATCGCTGTGGGCCCAGGTTGCGGCGGCCGCTCCGGATCGGCCGGTGCGTTTGTCACCAGCCTCTATCGTAGGTGAAGCGCGCTTGATGCACCGCCGCGCGAGGTTTCGCGGGATCCGCAGCACCCCAAAAAAACACCCCGGGGCAAAGTTCATGCATGTTTTAACCCCTCAGCCTTTGCTACACCTGCGCAAGCAGCTATCAAATACATAGCTATTTGATGCCCCCTTTCGCGCCCGGGACCTCAAATCTGTACCCGCGTCCCCAGTTCAATCACGCAGTTGTTGGGCAGGCGAAAAAAGGCGGCCACGCTGCCTGCGTTGCGGGACATGATGGCAAACAGGGCTTCACGCCAGTGCGCCATGCCGGCGCCCCGGGTTGGCACCACAATCTCCCGGCTCAGGAAGTAGGACGTTTCAAACAGGTTGAAGGGCAAACCCTGGGCCTGACAGAGCGTCAGCGCCTTGGGGATATCCGGCGTATTGATGAAGCCGTAGTTGACCTGCACCCGCCAGAAGCCTGGCACCAGCGGTGTGACCTGGACCCGCTCCTCGAATGGGATCCACGGCACATCGTGGAACACCACGGTGAGGATCAGGTTGCGCTCGTGCAGCACCTGGTTGTGCTTCAGGTTGTGCATCAGGGCCTGCGGCACGGTGTCGGGGTTGGCCACGGCATAAACGGCCGTACGCGGAATGCGGCGCCCCTTGTCTGCGACCAGGGCCGTGATGAAGGGCAGCAGTTCGGGGTCGTCGCGGCGCATGCTTTCCATCAGCAGCTCCCGGCCACGCCGCCAGGTCGCCATGACAACGAAGATGGCCGCGCCCAGCACCAGCGGGAACCAGCCCCCCTGCCAGAACTTGAGCGAGCAGGAAATCACCAGCAGCAGGTCGAGCGCCAGAAACACGCCCGTGGCGGCAAGCGCCACTGGCAGCGGGTAGCCCCAGGCATGGCGCACCACAAAAAAGGTCAGCACGGTGGTGACCAGCATGGTCACCGTCACCGCGATGCCATAGGCCGAGGCCAGCGCCGAAGAACTGCCGAAACCGACGACGGCCAGCAGCACCGCCACCAGCAGCAGCCAATTGACCTCGGGCATGTAGATCTGGCCCGCCTCTTTGGCCGAGGTGTGCTGCACCTGCATGCGTGGCAACAGCCCCAGTTGCATGGCCTGTTTGGTCATGGAATAGGCGCCCGAGATCACCGCCTGGGAAGCAATCACGGTGGCCAAGGTGGCCAGCACCACGGCGGGGATCAGCCAGCTTTGCGGGAACAGGTGATAAAACGGGTTCTCCAGCGCGGACGGGTCGCGCATCAGCAGCGCGCCCTGCCCCATGTAGTTGATGCTCAGGGCCGGCAGCACCAGGCCCATCCATGCGAACTGGATGGGCCGCTTGCCGAAGTGCCCCATGTCCGCGTACAGCGCCTCGGCGCCGGTGAAGGCCAGCACGATGGCCCCCAGCGCCACAAACATGTGCCAGCCCTGCGAACGCAGGAAGGCGAACGCCTGCAGCGGATTGAGCGCGGCCAGAATGGCGGGTTGCTCGATGATCTGCAACAGGCCGGTGAAGGCCAGCACCCCAAACCACAAGACGATGATGGGTCCGAACAGCTTGCCGACCGTGCCTGTGCCGTAACGCTGCATGGCAAACAGGCTGATGAGCACCGCGATGGAAACGGGCAGCACGTAGGGCTTGAGCACCGGCGTCACCACCTCCAGTCCTTCGACCGCACTGAGTACCGAAATCGCCGGCGTGATCACGCTGTCGCCGTAGAACAGGGCAGCTCCCAATACACCGGCGAGCAACAGGATCACGCGCCGCCGCGGCGTCTTGCCTGCCGCCTTGGCCGCCAGTGCCGTCAAGGCCATGATGCCGCCCTCGCCGCGGTTGTCGGCGCGCAGGATCAGCAGCACGTATTTGAGCGTGACGACCAACATCAGGCCCCAGAAGATCACCGATGTGGCGCCGATCAGATGCGCCGCGTCCAGCGTTATGCCGGTGGCGGGGCCGAAGATTTCCTTCATGGTGTACAGCGGGCTGGTGCCGATGTCGCCGTACACCACACCCATGGCACCCAGGGTGAGTGCCGCCATGCTTTCGCGGCCGGAAGTCTTGGTCATAACCATCCATCAACAGTGAACAAGGCTTCACTGTCGCCGCCGGGGCATCAGGAACGCATAAGTGCGCGGCAGGTCAAGAGATTGCCAGGCGGTAACCCACGCCGGTTTCGGTCAGCAGATGGCGCGGCTCGGCCGAGTCGCGTTCTATCTTGGCGCGCAGCTGGGCCATGTAAAGCCGCAAGTAGTGCGTGTGCTCGGTGAACTCGGGCCCCCAGACATCGGCCAGCAACTGCCGGTGCGTGACCACCCGGCCGGCGCTGCGCACCAGCCGCGCCAGCAACTTGTATTCGGTCGGCGTCAGGTGCACGGGCTGGCCGTCGCACAGCACCACGTGCGACTGCAGATCAATGTGCAGGTCGTCCAGCGCATGCACGGTCACTGCGGCGGCCAGGGCGGTGCCGCGATGGCGCAGCGCCACCCGGATGCGCGCCAGCAGTTCGCCGACGCTGAAGGGTTTGGTCAGGTAGTCATCGGCGCCAGCATCGAGCAGCAGGATCTTCTGCGCCTCCTGGTGGCGCGCCGACACCACGATGATGGGAACGGCCTTGTGCCTGCGCACCTCACGCACCAGCTCGACCCCGTCGCCGTCGGGCAGGCCCAGATCCAGCACGATCACATCGGGAGGGTGGTGGCGCAGCATGGCCCCTGCTTCGCTCAGTGACACGGCGGTCTGCACCTCGAAGCCCTCCACCGACAACGACGATTGCATCAGCGCGCGTATTTCGCGGTCGTCCTCGACCACCAGCACACGAAGCGTCATGGCCCACCTCCCTGCGACGGCTGCACCTCGATCGGCAGGGCCAGCGAAAAGCTGCTGCCGCCGCCCTGGCGGCGCCTGAGCGTCAGGCGCCCGCCATGCGCCTGGGCAATCGCCCGGCACACCGCGAGGCCCAGCCCGGCGCCACGCGGGCCGGTCTGGTCGCCCCGGGCATAGGGCTCAAAAATGGTGGCCTGCGCGGCGTCGGGAATGCCTGCACCGCGGTCCTTGACCGAGACCACGAGCTCCTCCCCTTCGACGCTCACCGTCAGGTCAATCGCAGCCTCGCTGTACTTGAGCGCGTTGTCGAGCAGGTTGCCGAGCAGCTGCGCGAGCAGCACCGGATCGGCCTTGACCAGCGGCAGCCCTTCGGGCACCCGGGACCGGATTCGGCGGCCCGGGTCGTGGGGGGGGCCCCCCCCCCCCCCCCCCCCCCCCCAATAATACAAC
>NZ_JAQSDL010000048.1 GCF_029945895.1 Polaromonas sp.
CCCGCGTGTCCGAACGATTTGAAGTATTTTTGCAATACCTCCTGCCCAAGCAGGCTCTGACGGAATTCGGCAGCCACATTGCCTCCATGCGGGGCGGCGCTGTCACGACGCGCATCATCCGCTGGTTTGTCGGCAAATACGGCGTCAACATGGCCGAGGCCGCCAACCCCGACATCGGCAGCTACCCGACCTTCAACGAATTTTTCACGCGAGCACTCAAACCGGGCGCACGGCCGCTGGCCGCCGCCGACCTGGTCTGTCCGGTGGACGGCGCGATCAGCCAGTTCGGCGCGATCGAGGGCGACCGGATTTTCCAGGCCAAGGGGCATGACTACTCGACGTCCGCCCTGGTCGGCGGCGACCGCGAGCTGGCCGCGCGGTTCGAAGGCGGCAGTTTCGCCACGATTTACCTCAGCCCCAGGGACTACCACCGCATCCACATGCCCGCGGGCGGTCGCCTGTTGCGCATGATTTACGTGCCGGGTGAGCTGTTTTCGGTCAACCCGGCCACGGCGCGCGGCGTGCCCGGGCTGTTTGCGCGCAACGAGCGTGTGGTCTGCGTGTTCGAGTCGGCGCGCGGGCCGTTTGTGCTGGTGCTGGTGGGCGCCACCATTGTCGGCAGCATGGCCACGGTCTGGCACGGCGTGGTCAATCCACCCCGGACCAAAGAGGTCCGCGAGTGGCGCTACGACGGGCAACCGCCGGTGGAACTGGGGCAGGGTGACGAGATGGGCCGCTTTTTGCTCGGCTCCACCGTGGTGATGCTGTTTCCCCGGGGGCCGTGCCACTTCAACCCCGACTGGGTACCGGGCGCAGCCGTCCGGCTCGGGGAGATGATGGCCAACTGTCCGGCGCCCTGACGCTGACAGCTGCGCCCAAGCGCCCTTTCATTGCTATGAATAACATAGCTGGTTGCGCCCATTCCATAAGGGCTGGAGGCCATTTTTGCTTAAGGCCAGCGTTTGGTCGGTGTGGCCGCGCCAGGACCGCACACGAAGCGCGGCACCTGTTGAAAACCCGGGCGCTTTTTACCGGGCAGCAATTCTCCGTGTTTACCCACCACCCCTGTCAGAGTTGACAGGGGTCTTGCTGCACGCTTTGCGCCAGGCCTCTAAATTCAGGCACGGGTTGTTGTGTAAACGGCGGCGACGGGCCGGCCGTGATGGATGAAGGTCCAGCTTCCCGGGAAACGAGGATGCGATGAATTACCTCATACGCTTGGTGGACAACGCGGAATTTCCGGCGGAACAATGCCGCCTCATCGAGCAGCGGTACGACGAGGCCCTGGTCCAGCAGCTCTGCAGTCCGGAGCAGGTGGCGCAGGCGCGCCGCGCCTGGGTGCAGGCCAAGACCCGTGAGGACGAGGCGACGGGACCGGATCTCTCGCTCGAAGAAAAGCAGGCCATCGTGCGCTGGGAGCGAGCGGAAGCGGCGGCTCGACTCCTGGCTTTCGAGGGCTACACCGGTGCACTGGAAGAGCTTTATATCGACGTCAGGCTTGCGCCTGGGCCTTAGGGCGCGTCCGGTTTTTTGTTCTTCTGGCATGGGGCCTGCCGGCATGTTTCATGGCGGCCAAAGTCTGCCGCGTCTATCAGAAATTTTCGCAAAACCCGTGAATATAAACTGGCGGGCTGTTTTTTTTTGTAGTCCTTTTTCCATAGTTGGAAGGTTTGCTGGCCCCACCCAACACCTGTTGTGTTTTTTTGAAAATGGCGTTTGCTTTTGTTGTCTCCTCTTGTTCTGGACGGTAAATTCGCTGTGCGGTAACCACACTTATTTACTTCAAAAAGGGACACTTCCATGGAGGCATTGGCAGGACTGCCCTTGGTCGAGCGGGATACCGAACTCAAGACATTGCTTGAAGCCTTGACTGCTTTGCGTCGCGGCGATGCCAAAGTCAGTTTGCCCACCGAGTGGGAAGGTATTTACGGCAAGCTGGCCGCCGAATTCAACCAGCTGGTAGCCGTCAGCAGCTTGACCGCCAGCAGGCTGAAGGCGCGCCACACGCGCAAGGTGGCAGGCCGGCACTTGCCGCAACTGCCGGAGCATCCCCGGTTGGCGGGCTTCTGGCAGGACAGCGTCACCGCGATCGACAGCGCTTGCGCGGAAACCGAGGCCGCGGCAGAACAGAACAGGGTTTTCCTGTCGGCCCTGGTGGCCTTGCGCAAGGGTGACGTGAAAGCGGCCTTGCCCCAGGACTGGACCGGTCTTCCCGGCAAGCTGGCCGACGCATTCAACGACGTGGTCGCCGAGAACGTCAGCATGGCTGATGAGGTGGCTCGCTTGAGCCGCGTTGTTGGCAAGGAGGGAAAACTCCGGGAGAGAGCCCGGGTGCCGCATGCCAGCGGCTTCTGGCGCGAGTCGGCCGAGTCCATCAATTCCCTGATTGCCGACCTGGTGCATCCCACCAGCGAAGTTGCGCGCGTGATCGGCGCCGTCGCGCAGGGCGACCTCTCCAAAAGCATGGCGCTGGAGGCGGAAGGCCGGGCCCTCGAAGGTGAGTTTTTGCGCACGGCCATGATCATCAACAAGATGGTTGAACAGCTCGGCACCTTTTCGGCCGAGGTGACCCGTGTTGCACGCGAGGTGGGCACCGAGGGCAAACTCGGCGGCCAGGCCGATGTACAGGGGGTGGCGGGTACCTGGAAAGACCTGACCGATTCGGTCAACTCCATGGGTTCGAACCTGACGGCGCAGGTGCGCAACATTGCCGAGGTGACGACCGCAGTGGCGGCCGGCGACCTGTCCAAGAAGATCACGGTGGAGGTCAAGGGAGAAATCCTTGAACTGAAAAACACCATCAACACCATGGTGGACCAGCTGCGCTCCTTCGCGTCTGAAGTGACCCGGGTGGCGCGCGAGGTCGGTACCGAAGGCAAGCTGGGCGGCCAGGCCGATGTGCAGGGGGTGGCGGGTACCTGGAAAGACCTGACCGATTCGGTCAACTCCATGGGGTCGAACCTGACGGCGCAGGTGCGCAACATTGCCGAGGTGACGACCGCAGTGGCGGCCGGCGACCTGTCCAAGAAGATCACGGTGGAGGTCAAGGGAGAAATCCTTGAACTGAAAAACACCATCAACACCATGGTGGACCAGCTGCGCTCCTTCGCGTCTGAAGTGACCCGGGTGGCGCGCGAGGTCGGTACCGAAGGCAAGCTGGGCGGCCAGGCCGATGTGCAGGGGGTGGCGGGTACCTGGAAAGACCTGACCGATTCGGTCAACTCCATGGGCTCGA
>NZ_JAQSDL010000049.1 GCF_029945895.1 Polaromonas sp.
GCTTCATGCCGCCCTGGCTGGCCGGACTGGGCATGGCCGCCAGTTCGCTGCTGGTCGTACTCAACTCAGCCCGGCTGGCCCGCATGCCGCAATAACAGGACGATGTCATGGACATTCTTTTTCTTCTGATTCCCCTGTCGGTCGGCCTGGCGCTACTGATTATTGTGGCGCTGGCCTGGGCCGTCTGGCGCGGCCAGTTTGATTCAGTGGAAGCCGAAGGCGAGCGCATTCTTCGATCGGATTGACTTGCATCAAGCGCATCCGTGATGCCAGAAGAGACACTACTTACATCTCGACAATAGGTGACTCATGAACGAACCACAAGCTCGCGCTGCGCACTACCACGACACGGTAGTTCGGCAGTTTTCCCTGATGGCCGTGGTCTGGGGGGTCGTCGGCATGCTGGTCGGCGTGATCATCGCCTCCCAGCTTGCCTGGCCCGAACTCAACTTCGGTATTCCCTGGCTTAGCTATGGCCGCCTCAGGCCGCTGCATACCAATGCGGTGATTTTTGCGTTCGGGGGTTGCGGATTGTTCGCCACCAGCTATTACGTGGTGCAGCGTACCTGCAGCGTGCCGCTTTTTGCGCCCAAACTGGCCGCCTTCACTTTCTGGGGCTGGCAGCTTGTCATTGTGGCGGCAGCGATCAGCCTGCCGATGGGTTACACCTCAGGCAAGGAGTACGCTGAACTGGAGTGGCCCATCGACATCCTCATCACGCTGGTGTGGGTGTCCTACGCCATCGTCTTCTTCGGCACCATCGGCATCCGCAAGGTGCGTCATATCTACGTGGCCAACTGGTTTTTTGGTGCCTTCATTCTGGCCATCGCCTTGCTGCATGTGGTCAACAGTGCCGAGGTGCCTTACAGCTGGATGAAATCCTATTCCGCCTACGCCGGGGTGCAGGATGCAATGATCCAATGGTGGTACGGCCACAACGCGGTGGGCTTCTTCCTGACCACCGGCTTCCTGGGGATGATGTACTACTTCATTCCCAAGCAGGCCGAACGGCCGGTTTACAGCTACCGCCTGTCCATCGTCCACTTCTGGGCGCTGATTTTCACTTACATGTGGGCCGGCCCGCACCACCTGCACTACACGGCCTTGCCGGACTGGACCCAGTCGGTCGGCATGGTGTTCTCGCTGATCCTGCTGGCGCCCAGCTGGGGCGGCATGATCAACGGCATCATGACCCTGTCGGGGGCCTGGCACAAACTGCGCGACGACCCGATCCTCCGTTTCATGATCGTATCGCTGTCCTTCTACGGCATGAGCACCTTCGAAGGGCCCATGATGTCCATCAAGACCGTCAATGCGCTGAGCCATTACACCGACTGGACGATCGGCCACGTGCACTCCGGCGCGCTTGGCTGGGTCGGGCTGATCACGATGGGCTCCCTGTATTACCTGATCCCGCGCATGTTCGGCCAGAAGAAGATGTACTCGGTCAAGGCGATCGAGGTGCACTTCTGGACCGCCACCATTGGCATCGTGTTCTATATCGCCGCGATGTGGATCGCCGGTGTGATGCAGGGCCTGATGTGGCGCGCGCTCAATGCCGACGGTACGCTGACCTATACCTTCGTCGAATCGGTCAAGGCGACCTATCCCTTCTACGTCGTGCGCGTGCTCGGCGGCCTGCTTTACCTGTTCGGCATGACGGTGATGGCCTGGAACACCTGGATGACCGTGGCCAATGGCCGTTCTGTCACCGTGCCCGTGCCAGCGCCGCAAGCTGCCTGAGGAAACACCCATGAGCGATAACAAAAATACCTCTGCCGGCTTCTCCCACGAGAAAGTCGAAACCAACAACTTCCTGATGATCGTGCTGATCCTTCTGGTTGTCGCCGTCGGCGGCCTGGTTGAGATCGTGCCGCTGTTCTTCCAGAAGTCCACCACCGAGCCTGTTACTGGTGTCAAGCCCTACAACACGCTGCAACTGGCCGGACGCGACATCTACATCCGCGAAGGTTGCTACAACTGCCACTCTCAGATGATCAGGCCGTTCCGCGCAGAGACGCTGCGCTACGGCCACTATTCGGTGGCGGGCGAATTCGTCTACGATCACCCTTTCCAGTGGGGCAGCAAACGCACCGGGCCTGACTTGCATCGCGTAGGCGGCAAGTACAGCGACGAGTGGCACCGCATCCACCTGAACAATCCGCGCGATCTGGTTCCCGAATCCAATATGCCCGCCTATCCCTGGCTGGAGAAAAACCTGGTTGATGCCGCCGACATGGCGCCGCGCATGCGGGCACTGCGCATGGTGGGTGTGCCCTACACCGATGCCGAGATCGCCAAATCTGCCGAGGACGTCAAGGGCAAAACCGAAATGGACGCCCTGGTCGCCTATCTTCAAGGCATGGGCCTGGCTCTGACCAACAATTTCGCCGGCAAGACCGTGGGGGGCAGCGCCGCCACAGGGGCACCCGGCGCATCGGCTCCGCCAGCGGCGCCTGCAGCACCTGCTGCCAACTGACCAGGAGCCAGCCAATGGACATCACCACCCTGCGTATTCTGGCCACGCTGGCCAGCTTCGCCACCTTTCTGGGCATTGCATGGTGGGCCTACGCCCGCCACAACCGTGACCGCTTCGATGAAGCTGCACGCATCCCCTTCGAGCAGGATTGATCATGAGCGATTTCACCGGTAATTTCTGGTCGGTCTATGTGACCGCCTTCACCCTCGTCGGTATCCTTGCCTGCCTGCTGCTGCTGTGGATCACGGCGCGCAAGAAGGTTGCCCCCAGCGCCGACAACACCACGGGCCATGTCTGGGACGAGGACCTGCGGGAAATGAACAATCCCATGCCGCGATGGTGGATGTGGCTGTTTGTGCTGACCATCATTTTTGGTCTTGGCTATCTGGCGGCTTATCCCGGCCTGGGCAGCTACAAGGGTGCGTTGGGCTGGACTACCCACGGCGAATATACCGATGAGGTGGAAAAAGCCAACAAGGAGCTGGAGCCGCTGTATGCACAGTTCACCGCGAAGCCGGCCGAGGTACTGGCTGGCGACCCCGCGGCCATGGCTGTCGGCGAGCGCCTGTTCATGAACAACTGCGCCCAGTGCCACGGCTCGGACGCACGCGGCAGCAAGGGTTTCCCCAA
>NZ_JAQSDL010000050.1 GCF_029945895.1 Polaromonas sp.
TGGCCGACTTCGATGCCGGCTTCATCGGCGGCTACCGCCGCGTCAACCAGATGCTGGCGCGCAAGCTGATGCCGCTGCTGCGGCCCGACGACACCATCTGGGTGCACGACTATCACCTGATCCCGATGGCCGCCGAGCTGCGCGCGATGGGTTGCAAGAACCGCATCGGCTTTTTCCTGCACATCCCGCTGCCGCCGCCGCTGATTCTCGCGGCCGTGCCCCAGCATGAATGGCTGATCCGCTCACTGTTTGCCTATGACCTGGTGGGCTTCCAGAGCCAGGCCGATGTGGACCATTTCTCGCGTTATGTCGGGCAGGAGGCGGGTGCTGAAGCCCTGGACCGGCATCAGTTCCGTGCCTTCGGGCGCACGGTGCACGCGCAGGCCTTTCCGATTGGCATCGACGTTGATGAATTTGCGGCCCTGACGCATGGCAAGGAAGCGCGCGAGATGTACGAGCGCATGAAGGAGGAATACTCGCGGCGCCGCCTGCTCCTCGGCGTGGAGCGGCTCGACTATTCCAAGGGCCTGCCGCAGCGCCTGCGCGCCTTCAGGCAGTTGCTCAAGCTGTACCCGGAAAACCTCAACAGCGCGACACTGATCCAGATCGCCTCGCCCAGCCGCGAGGCACTCGACACCTACAGCGGCCTGCGCCAGGAACTGGAGAGCCTGTGCGGCGCCATCAACGGCGACTTCGGCGAACTGGACTGGATGCCGGTGCGCTACATCCATCGCAACGTGGCACGCAAGCGCCTGCCCGGCCTGTACCGTGTGGCCAGCGTGGCCCTGGTCACGCCGTTGCGGGACGGCATGAACCTGGTCGCCAAGGAATTCATCGCGGCCCAGGACCCGGCCGACCCGGGGGTACTGGTGCTCTCTCGTTTTGCCGGCGCGGCCGAGCAACTCAAGGAAGCGCTGCTGGTCAACCCCTACGACACCCACGGCACGGCCGAGAGCATCCAGCTGGCGCTGCAGATGCCCCTGCACGAGCGCCAGCGGCGGCATCAGGCGCTGCTGGAGCGCATTCGCAGCCAGGACGTGCACTGGTGGCGCAAGGCTTTTCTGCAGACCCTGTCCGACACCACCCCCGACTAGAACCATCGCCTTCAGTCGCGCGTCTGGCGGGAAAGCCGGAAATGTGCAACCATTCAGTCATTAAATGAACTGACATGGTCAAACGCAACTACCTCAACCGCCCGCTGGCCGACGGCATCCGCAAGGTGGGCTTTCGCAAATGGTACGAACGCGAGCTCATGTCCAGCCATGCCCACATGCTGCTGGCCCTGCTCTGCACGATTGCCCTGATGGGCACACTGGAGCTTTTTCACGGCGGCACCCTCAGTGAAAAGCTGGTGGACGTGGCCCTCTTCCTCATCAGCGGCGCCGTGGGACTGTGGGCGCTGCGCCGCTACCTGTACTTGCTGCTGCATGCCGAAACCGTGGCCGACCAGGCCAATTGCCCGAAATGCGCCGAATACGGCCGGCTGGATGTCGTCGAGGAAGACCGCCGCAGCGGCCAGATTCTCGTCAAGTGCCGCAAATGCGGCCAGCCCTGGACGCTGATTCCCTGATACCCGGCCCGTTTCAGACCACCAGCGCCAGCGCCGCGTAGTCGCCCACCCGGTCCTGCAAGCCGGCAGGCACCAGCACGAACCCGTCCGTCAGTGCCGGCAGCCTGCCGCTGATGTGGGCCTGCAGGCGCGGCAGCAGGTAATCGCGGTGGTGCCAGAACACGCTGCCGCCGATGCTGATGCGCTGCAGGTCCAGCGTCACGACCAGGTTGTACAGGGCCCGACCCATTACCCGGCAGATACCATCAATTATGGCCACAGCCCCCGTCTCACCTGCGCGAGCAGCTATCAAAATAGAAGCAGCATCGGGATAACCTGACGCAGCAAACCGCCGCGGCATCGCATTGCCCGCCACCAGCGCCTCGACATCGCCGATGTTGCCGCAGCCGCACAGCGCGTCGTTGTTGTCGCTGACAAACATGTGGCCCGCATGGCCGGCGTTGCCGTTTTTCCCGCGCAGCATCTGCCCGTCAACACACAGGCCGACACCGATGCCGGTGCTCCAGGTCACGTAAGCGCAATGAGCCATGCCCTGCAGCGCGCCCCAGCGACGCTCGGCCTTGAGCGCGGCCAGGCCGTCATTTTCAACACGCACCTGGGCGAACACCTCGCGCAGCGGCGCTTCGAGCAAGGCCGTGGTCCAGTGGTTGGGCAGCCCGCGCGCCGCGCCGGCCAGACCGCCGCAGATGTTGGGCGCCGCGAGTTCGACCTGGCCGTCGTTCAGTACAAAGGGCCCGCAGGACGCCACGCCGACGGCTGACAGATCCTCGCGGCGGATTTGCGCCGCAGCGCAGCTGGCCCCGATCATGCGAATCACCTGCCGCGCCAGCGCATCACTTGCGCCTTCCTTGGCGGTCGGTTCGACCTGCCGGCCAAGAATGCCGCGCTGATCGACCACGGCAACCGCCACCTTGGTGCCGCCGATGTCCACGCAGGCCACCGGCGCTGCGCCAGCAGGCAGGCGAATGTCGGGCCCGGCGAAGGGGGTGGTCGGTGAAGGGCTGGTCATGGCAGGCGGTTCAAATCAACTGGCTGATGAGGCTGGCCACCAGGCTCAGCACAATGGTGGTCGTCAAGGGAATGAACCATTCGCGCCCGAACAGTTTGAAGCGCAAGTCGCCCGGCAGTTTGCCAAAGCCCAGTTTGTGCAGCAGGGGCGTGAACCAGCTGATGAAGATCAGCGCGAGAAAAATCACCAGCATCCAGCGAATCATGCAGCTAGTTTAGGGCCTGCTGCACTTGCTGGGCACGCTGAAGAGGAAGTCCATTTTTCTTGATGATTTGAGCGGCTGGTGGCTTGCCAGCAAGCCGGGGGTTGCCCGGCGGCAACTCCCTTTTCTTTGTCTCGCCAAAGAAAAGGAAGCAAAAGAAAGGCGACCCTGCTGTCTGCGTCCCCCTTCGCTTGCGCTACGGGGGCAACCTGCGGTGCTCGGTCCAGCCGGGGCCGGGCTCGAACTCG
>NZ_JAQSDL010000051.1 GCF_029945895.1 Polaromonas sp.
CTTTTTCTGGACTTTGACGGAACCCTGGTTGAGCTGGCCGCCCGGCCCGAAGCCGTGCTCATTCCGCCCACGCTGACCAGCACGCTGGCAGCCCTGTACGGACAACTCGGCGGCGCGCTGGCGCTGGTCTCGGGCCGCCGCCTGAGCGACCTCGACGGTTTTCTGGCGCCCCTGCAGTTGCCTGCAGCCGTCGAACATGGCGGGCAGCGGCGCAATGCCAGCGGCCTGCTGATCAGCGCGCCGGCCACCGATCTGCGCCTTGCACTGGAGGCGGCTGAAGGGCTGCTGCAGCGCCATCCCGCGCTCCAGCTCGAGCGGAAAAATCTGGCCCTGAGCCTGCACTACCGGCATGCGCCGGATCTTGAGGACCTGTGCCTGCAGGTGATGCGTGAGGCCGTCGCACGCAGTCCCGGCTTGCAACTGATGCACGGCAAATGTGTGCTTGACCTGAAACCCATCGGGGTCAGCAAGGGCACGGCCATTGCGGCCTTCATGGACGAAGCCCCGTTTGCCGGCCGTGTTCCGGTGTTTGCCGGCGACGACGTCACCGACGAAGACGGCTTCGAACAGGTGCTGCGCATGGGCGGCCACGCGATCAAGGTCGGACCCGGGGCCACCCTGGCAAAACATCGCTGCGACAGCGTGGCCCAGCTGGCTCAATGGCTGCTGTCCGCACGGGCGCCCTCGCGCGAGAACGGGCCTGAACGGCGGCGCGCATGAGCATCCCCGTCCATTCCTCCAGCTTCACGGCGCCCGCGCCGCCTTCGCTCTCGCTGGGCGTGATCGGCAATTGCGCCTTCAGCGCGCTGGTCGATGCGCGCGCACGCATTGTCTGGTGCTGCCTGCCGCGTTTTGACGGCGACCCGGTCTTCAACGCCCTGCTGGACCCGAGCGACAACGGCAGCGCCTTTGCCATCGAGATCGAGAACTTCTCGCACAGCAAACAATGGTACGAACACAACACCGCGGTGCTGCGCACCCAGCTGTTCGACACCAGCGGCCAGGCGGTGGAGATCACCGACTTCGCGCCGCGTTTTTACCGGCGTTCACGGTTCTTCCGGCCCATGACTCTGGTGCGGCGGGTTCGCCCCCTCCACGGCGCACCGCGTATCCGTGTCTGCCTCGACATCCGTTACGACTGGGGCCGCAGCAAACCCGCCGTGACCCAGGGCAGCAACCACCTGCGTTATGTCGGCGACGCGCTGACCCTGCGCCTGAATACCGACGCGCCGATTGCCCATTTGCTGTCGCGCCAGCCCTTTGTGCTGACACGCGAGCACAACTTCCTGCTCGGGGCGGACGAGTCGCTGGCCGACGGCATTGCCGACACCGCGCGCCTGTTCGAAGAGGAAACCCTCTCCTACTGGCGCCGCTGGAGCCAGCGCCTGCACCTGCCGCTGGAGTGGCAGGAAGCGGTGATACGCGCGGCCATCACGCTCAAGCTCTCGCTGTTTGAAGACACCGGCGCCATCGTCGCCGCCATGACCACCAGCATTCCCGAAGCGCCCAACAGCGGGCGCACCTGGGACTACCGCTTCTGCTGGCTGCGCGACGCTTTTTTTGTGGTGCGCGCGCTCAACAGCCTGTCCGAAGTCGGCACCATGGAAGACTACCTGCGCTGGCTCAGCAACGTGGTGGTGCAGGCCGGCGGCGGCCATATCCAGCCCCTGTACGGCATCGGTCTGGAGCGCGAACTTCCCGAAGCCACCTATGGCCACCTGGGCGGCTACCGCAACATGGGGCCGGTGCGGGTGGGCAACCAGGCGCAGGAGCATTTCCAGCACGATGTGTACGGCAACGTGGTGCTGGGCGCGGCGCAGGCCTTCCACGACCACCGGCTGCTGCACCGCGCGGGCGAGGCCGAGTTTGTGCGGCTGGAAGCGGTGGGTGAACAGGCGGTACGCAACTACGACCAGCCCGACGCCGGCATGTGGGAGCTGCGCACACGCGCCCGGGTGCACACCTCGTCGGCGCTGATGTGCTGGGCCGCCTGCGACCGCCTTGGCAAGATCGCCGCCACACTGAAAAAACCGGACCGCTCGATCTACTGGCACGACCACGCCAACATCATGCGCGAGCGCATCCTGCGCGAATCCTGGAGCGAGGAGCGCCAGGCCTTTGCCGAAAGTTTCGGCGGCCGCGACCTCGACGCCAGCGTGCTGCTGATGATCGAGGTCGGTTTCATTGATCCGAAAGACCCGCGTTTTGTCGCCACCGTCGATGCGCTGGAAAAACACCTGTGTGACGGCCCCTACATGCGCCGTTATGAGGCGCCCGACGACTTCGGCAAGCCAGAGACGGCCTTCAACATCTGCACCTTCTGGCGCATCGACGCCCTGGCGCGCATCGGCCGCAAGGAGCAGGCGCGCGAAATTTTCGAAACCATGCTGGCAGCGCGCAACCATGTCGGCCTGCTGTCGGAGGACACCCACCCGGTGACCGGCGAGATGTGGGGAAACTTCCCGCAGACGTATTCGATGGTGGGCATCATCAATGCCGCAGTCCGGTTGTCTGCGCCGTGGGATAGCCAGGTATAGAAATGATGCCCCCACGCTTGTCACTTCGTGTACGTCGCTGCCCCCCGAGGGGGCGCTGCGCCTGCGGTCCGGCCCAGCCGGTTCTGCGGCCCCTGCTTGTCTTTAATTCCCCTCGGAGACTTGAACGATGAGCAGGCTCGTCGTCGTTTCGAACCGGGTTGCCGATCCGCGCAAGACGGCGGCAGGCGGCCTGGCCGTCGCCTTGGGTGATGCCCTGTCTGCCAATGGCGGCCTGTGGTTCGGCTGGAGCGGCACCATTGTCGAAGGCGGCACACCCGGCGAAGGCGACATGCACACCCAGCAGGCCGGCAATGTGACGCTGACCACCGTGGACCTGTGCCGGGAAGACCACGACAGTTATTACCTGGGCTACAGCAACGGCGTGCTCTGGCCGGTGTTTCATTACCGGCTGGACCTGGCCGACTTCGATGCCGGCTTCATCGGCGGCTACCGCCGCGTCAACCAGATGCT
>NZ_JAQSDL010000052.1 GCF_029945895.1 Polaromonas sp.
ATTCCGGAGATATTGGGAGGATTGAGTCCAACACAATACACCGTTACTTTTTATACAAGTTTTGCGGATGCGCAAGCGCCAATAGCGGCCATTGGAAACGTAACGGCTTATACAAGTGCCACTGACACCATTTATGTGCGCGTTCAAGACAACACCACAGGATGTTTTGATGTTGTTGCACTTAATTTAGTGGTGAATCCATTACCTAACTCAACCCAGCCGAATTATCCGCAGTATTCGTTGTGTGATAATGACCAGAGCAACATTGGTTTTGAAGTATTTGATTTGGCTAGTAAAGTAAATGCTATTTTACTGGGTCAAACAGGTATGACTGTCGTTTTTTACCCCAGTTTGGCCAATGCCCAAAATGATACCAATCCGATATTTAATTTGTTTTACCAAAACCAAATAATTTACGTTCAGACGTTGGGTATTCGCATTACCAATGCGCTAACGGGATGTTATGTAATTTCTACGATGGACATTCGTGTGGAACCTTTACCAACGCTTATTCCACCAAACCAGCCGTATACGCTTTGCGACGACGATCAGGATGGTTATACTTCGTTTGATTTGACTACCTTATTACCTGGATTATTAGGTAGTACGCCGTCGAATTATACGGTAACTTTCCATGAAACCCTTACGGATGCACAAAATGATACTACCACTATATTGGATGTGACTAATTATATTAACCTCAATCCGTTTGTACAAATCCTTTATGTAAGAGCAGAGGATAATACTACAGGTTGTTTTAGTATTATTACCATCGAATTAAATATTGATCCAAGTCCGGTAGCACCAGTATTACTGGATGACATTGTAGTGTGTGACACGGACAACAATACACAAAATGGGAATACCAACGTTAATTTAACCCAGAGAACTGTAGATGCATTGGCACAACAACCATTACCAGGATTAAACTATATTGTGGAATATTACAATACACTTCTTGCGGCTCAGCAAGGTTTGTTACCCATTGTAAATGATACAAATTACCCTGTAAACAATGGAGATACGATATGGGTACGCGTAGAAAGCATTGCTACGGGATGTTATAATATTGGCACATTCCAAATTGTAATCAATGCGCCACTTGCCCTTACCACGCCAGCACCACTGAGTTTGTGTGATGATGATGCGAATCCGAACAATCAATTCCACACTTTTGATTTAACAGTGAAGAATCTTGAAATCGCACCAGGTGGAGAACAAGTTACGTATTACTCAAGCTATGCATTAGCACAAGCTGGAGTCGCAGGAACACAGATTCAAAATCCAACGGCTTACACTAACACCAGCCCAGCAGTTCAGACTTTGGGCGTTGTGGTCACTACTGCAGCCGGATGTAAAAGTGTAACGACTTTAGATATCAGAGTACTTCCGATACCAACACCAAACAGAAATCCACCAGCATTGGCACCTAAGTGTGATGATAACAATCCGGGCGATATGTTGGAGATTTTTAACTTAACGGTAAATCAAGCCTACATTGGAAATAGTGACCCAAGTTTGACGTTCCATTATTTCCCAACCTTAGCCGATGCGCAAGCCAACAATACTGCAGTAGAGTTTATTCCACCAACAGCGGCTTTAGTAGGCGGTAATGTATTTATCCGAGTAGAAAACAACAGAGTAGACTACCAAGGAAACAACTGTTATGTAATTGTAGAACAAGCGCTAACGGTGAATCCGTTGCCAATAGTAGTTCAGCCACTAGCTCCGTTTAGAGTATGTGATGACAATGCTGATGGAATCGCTGATTTTGATTTCACTAATCCTGATTTGGCTATAGCGATATTGGGAGCCACACAAAATCCAGCAGACTTTACTATCACCTATTACCTAACTTCAGCAGGTGCTAATCCAATCACAAATACTGGAGAAACTCCGCTTCCAGCAACGTATACCAATGTAACGCCAACTTCACAGAATGTATTCATTCGTGTAGTAAACAATGCAACAGGTTGTGTGAATGCTACCGGTGTATTGACTTTGGCTGTGGAAGCATATGCTACAGCAACAGGACCACAGACTTTTGATGATTGTGATAACTATAATGATCCGTACGATGGCGTGCACCGAATTGATTTAACCCAATACGCAGCAACCATTTTAAACGGACAAAATCCTGCCATTTTCCTAGTGAGTTATTACACCAGCTTAGCCGATGCCACAGCGGGAACCAACCCACTTTCAGCAGCAGAAGCTGCAGCGTATGAAACCGATCCTGATACGGATACGATATGGGTAAAAGTAGAAAACAGCAGCAACTCGATTACGCCGTTCTGTTATGCTCTTACTACAATTATAATTAATGTAGAGCGTTATCCAAATCCGATTATTAATACACCAAATGGGGTGACTACGATTTGTGTGGATTATGTAACCAATGCGGTAGTTAGAGATTTAACTTTAGATGCGGGCATCGCCAATCCGGCAAACTACACTTTTGAATGGTTTGAGAATGGTTCAACCACTGCAATTCCGGGAGCGACAAGTTCAACGTATACGGTAGACACTCCAGAAGCGACTGGAGCTACTAGAAGTTATACCGTTCATGTAACCAGCACTAGCGCACTAGGTTGTGATACCACATCGGCCTCGTTTGATGTGATTCAATCGGGACAAGCGGTAATTCCAACGGGAACGACGGGTTATGTAGTGAGCAATGCGTTCAGCGATTCGCAAATTATTACAGTAACTGTCGAAGGGTATGGAACGTATGAATACAGTTTGGACGACGGACCACGACAAACCAGCAATGTGTTTGAGAATGTGAGTCTGGGCAGTCATATTATCCACGTTTGGGATAGTGAAGGCGGCGTAGCTTACAGTTGTGAAGAACTGATTATAGAAGATGTTCAAGTAATTGATTATCCGCATTATTTCACACCAAATGGCGA
>NZ_JAQSDL010000053.1 GCF_029945895.1 Polaromonas sp.
TGATCTTCCGGCCTTCGCTTTCGCGGATCTGGCCCGGCTCGAAGGGTTCGATCATCCCGGTCGTTTCCGCCATGCGGCGTATCCATTTGTCGCTTTTGATGCTCATTCGGAAGGTTCCTCGCTTT
Source organism: Polaromonas sp. (assembly GCF_029945895.1). Classification (GTDB taxonomy): domain Bacteria; phylum Pseudomonadota; class Gammaproteobacteria; order Burkholderiales; family Burkholderiaceae_C; genus Polaromonas. The sequence continues at coordinate 126 of NZ_JAQSDL010000053.1, forward strand.
GCCACCGATTGTAGGCAAGCTGTGGCAGGGTCAGGCTGCCGCCGAACATGCTATTTATTTAATAGCAGCTTGCGCCCGCGGGGAAAGGGCTGGCGGCCTGTTCCACTGCAAATTTTTCACGACCCGGCTAGGCGGCGCTGGCATCCTGCGAAATCACGGTGCGCTCGATCACGCGGTCGTCGCCCAGCACGATCAGCGCAAACAGCAGCTCGTCCAGGCTGCCGGCCTGCGCTGTCTTGCGCGCCAGCAGCTTTGTTGCCTGCGGGTTGAGGACCACGAAGTCGGCCTCGCAGCCTGGCAGCAGGTTGCCCACCACACCTTCCAGACCCAGCGCCCGGGCTGCGCCCGCGGTGTGCTGCCACCACAGTTGCTGCGGTTTGAGCGACACGCCCGTCTTGGTCTGCCCTTCCCGGCCCACGTAATAGGCGGCCAGCATGGTGTGAAAGGGGCTGAAGCTGGTGCCACCACCGACGTCGCTGGCCAGCCCGTACAGAAAACCCGTCCGGTCGGCGGCAGCGTAGTCGAAAAAACCACTGCCCAGGAACAGGTTGCTGGTCGGGCTGACGGCCGCGGCCGTGCCGGTGCCGCGCATCAGCGCGCGGTCTTCGTCGTCGATGTGAATGCAGTGGGCATACACGGCTCGCGGTCGCAGCAGGCCGAACTGTTCATACACGCTGAGGTAGCTGCGCGCCTGCGGATAGAGCTCGCGCACCCAGGCGACCTCGTCCCTGTTCTCCGCCACATGCGACTGGATCCACACGTCGGCAAAACGCGCGGCCAGCTCGCCGGCGCCGCGCAGCTGCGCCTCGCTGCAGCTGGGCACAAAACGCGGCGTGATTGCGTAACCGAGTCGGTCCACGCCGTGCCAGCGCGTGATCAGCGTCTCGGTGTCAATCAGGCTTTGTTCGGTGGCATCGCGCACGCCATCGGGCGCGTTCTGGTCCATCAACACCTTGCCGGCAATCAATCGCAGGCTGCGGCGCTGCGCCTCGCCGAGCAGGGCATCCACCGACTCGGGATGCGAGGTGGCAAAGGCCAGCGCCGTGGTGACGCCGTGGCGCAGCAGTTCGTCCACAAAAAAAGCAGCCGCTTCGCTGTTGTGCGCAACATCCGAAAAACGGCTTTCATGCGGAAAAGTGTAATTTTCCAGCCACGGCAGCAGGCCTTCGGCGGGCGAACCGATCACGTCAAGCTGCGGGTAATGAATGTGCATGTCCACAAAACCCGGCGCGATGATGCGGCCCGGCAGGTGGGTGACGTCAATGCCGGGAAAACGCGGCGCCAGTGCACTGTAGCTGCCCACGGCGTGCACGACCTGCCGCCCACCGGCGTCCGGTCCGACCACCAGCAGGCCGTCGGTTTCCAGCACAGCCTGCGCCGGCTCGGGAAAGTAAAGAAGGGAGGCGCGCCAGGCTTTCATTCCTGAAAGCTTAACCCAGCCACCAGTGCCGGCGATATGCCGACCCGCATAAGGTTTATTTGGCCAGCTTGCCCTGCACGCCCTGCACCAGAAAGTTCATGCCCTGAATCTGCTCGTCCGTCAGCGTCTGGCCGGGGGCAAGCACTTCGCGGCCCTCGTTGTCCCGCAGCGCCCCGCGCGCGCGGAATGGGTGCACCCTGCCGGACGCGATGTCCTTCTGCCGCGCCAGCACTTCGTCAACCACCTTTTTCGGCACCTTGGGGCCAAAACTGTCGACGCGGATCATGCCGTCCTTCACGCCGCCCCACACCGCGCCGCTTTTCCAGCTGCCGTCCAGCACCGCCCGCGCACGGCGGGTGTAGTAGTCGCCCCACTGGTGCGTGACTGCCAGAACCTGCGCGTCGGGCGCCACCTTGCGCATGTCCGAATGGTAGGCAATGGCCAGCTTGCCACGTTCCTGCGCGGCGCTCATCACCGCGGTAGAGCCGGTATGGAAGGCGATCACTTCCACACCCTGGTTGAACAGCGTCATCGCCGCTTCGCGTTCGCGCGGCGGATCAAACCAGGCGCCCAGCCAGACCACCTTGACGCTCGCCTGCGGATTGACCGAACGCATGCCCAGCGTGAAGGCGTTGATGCCCTGGATCACCTCGGGAATGGCAAAACCCGCGACATAACCGGCGCTGGACGCGAGACGGCCGGCGGCGATGCCGGCCAGGTAGCGACCCTCGTAATAACGCGCGTTGGCCACCGCCACGTTGGGCGCGGTCTTGTAGCCGGTGATGGACTCGAACTTCACGTCCGGGAAGTCCTTCGCCACCTTCAGCGTCGGCTCCATGTAGCCGAAACTGGGCGTGAAGATGAGTCGGTGGCCCTGACTGGCCAGGTCGCGGATCACGCGTTCGGCATCGGCGCCTTCGGGCACGTTTTCAACATAGGTGGTTTTGACCCGGTCGCCCAGCGCCGCTTCGACCGCCTTGCGGGCCTCGTCATGCTGGCGCACCCAACCGGCGTCGGTGATGGGTGCGACATACACAAAGCCGATCTTCAAAGGCTCCCTGGCGGGGGCCGCGGGTTGGGAAAAAACGGGTGAAATAAAACAGGCGGCCGCGAGCGCGGCAGCGAGGTTTTTATACATGGTGGTCCTCTACATGGCCCCGGAAAACAAAAAACACCAGCGCGCCGGGACAGCATGCGGGTGAAGAGCTATTTTAACGGGTCAGGCCGTCCCCTCAGCAAGGGGGGAAGAAGCCACAGAACTTCAGTCAAGCCGGGGCCGCGGAACCGGCTTCGCCGGGCCGCAGGCGCAGCGGCCCCCTCGGGGGGCAGGGAGCTACACGCAGTGAGCGACCGCGGGGGTCAATAAGCCACGCAGGCAATGTCCCACAACGCGTCCTGGAAGGAGCCCTCCTGCACGGCTTCCCATTGACGCGGCAACACGTCCTCGAAAACAGTATGCCCATGGCCCATGGGCTCGGACAGCAGGGCCACCGAGAGCAGTCGCATGCGCTGGTCCTTGCAGTCGAATTCACTGTGGTGCAGGCGCGAGAAATAGCCCTTTTCGTCGGTGATCTGCACCAGCTGGTAATCCATCAGCCACCACATCCTCACCATGCGCCCCTTGCCGCGCAGGGTGGTGCGGTCGATGTAGGTGACAACCACCGGATCAATCATGACCGGCGTCCATTGCGCGGCAGCGCCGGCACTCAGGCACATCAGAGAAAGGACGGTGATCAGGCGTTTCATGGGCGCGGCTCTGGCAGTAGGATGAATCCCGCCGCAATGCGGCAGTTTGTCCGGTCCCCACATTAGCACACCGGATCAGCCCGACCGGTGACCAACCGAGGATAATCACCTTAAAAACCAGGCTCTCGCCGAAGGGCCGCGGAGGCCACTTGTCCAAAGGAAGCCAGCAACCATGCATGACAACGACATTTACACGCTCACCCCCCGGGGCCAGGAGGAACTGCGCGGCGGTGCCACCACCCTGAACCCGGCGGAAATGGAACTGCTGATCAGGGTCGACGGATCGCAGAACCTCAGCCAGCTCAGGACGGGCATGACGACGGATGCGCCGGGCATGTTCACTGCAGCGTTCATGCAGTTGCGGGACAAGGGACTGGTCACGCTGGCAGAGGTCGACCCCTTCACCGAGCAGTTCACCGCCCGGATGACTGACTTCGCGGTGACCCAGGCCGAATCAGAAGCCGACTCCGGCGCTGCATCCCTCAAAAAAGCCGGCTACTACGTCAGGATCGCGCGACCCCGCGGACCGGCTCGCCCGCGGCAACCCGGTGAAACCTTGTCCGCCATCGTGGTGGACGATGAGCCCATGCTCGCCAAATTCATCCAGAGCTACCTGTCTTTCGAAGGCTTTCACGTGCGGCTGGCGAGCAACCGTGCGGAAGTGGTGGCCGAGTTCCGCAAGCAGCCCGCGCCGGACCTGATTCTTCTGGACGTGATGCTGCCCGACGCCGACGGCTTTGACATCCTGCTCAGGCTGCGCCAGCATCCCGCGCTGAAAGACGTGCCGGTCATCATGCTGACCGGCAAGGCCACACGCGAGGCCGTGCTCAAGGGCCTGGCCGGCGGTGCCGATGGCTATGTCACCAAACCCTTCGAAGCCGATGCCCTGATGCTTGTCGTCAGGACCGTGCTGGGCCTTCCCCCGGAACCCAAGGGGCCGGAACTCTCGCTGCTGTAAAACCGCCGGGCCCGCATCTGGCACCCGGCGCCAGATCCCTTTAGCGAAAAGTCTCGAAACACGCTGTGAGCCGCTCCATGTGGCCGCGTCTGGTCGCCGCGTTGGCAAAGCTGGCTTCGAAACTGTTGCGCGCCAGCGTCCAGGCGTGCTGCGCATCCATGCCGGTGGCCGCAAAGGTCTGTGTGAAGTTGTCGTTCATGTAGCCGCCAAAATAGGCCGGGTCGTCGGAGTTGACGGTCGCGGCCAGCCCGGCATCCAGCAACTGGCGCAGGTTGTGCCGGGCCAGGTCCGGAAACACACACAGCTTGAGGTTGGACAGGGGGCACACCGTCAGCGCGATGCGGTCTTTGGCCAGCCGCTGCATCAGAGCGGGGTCCTTGGCCGACTGCACGCCATGGTCGATACGCTCGACCTTGAGCAGGTCGAGGGCCGTCCAGATGTAGGCCGGGGGGCCCTCCTCGCCCGCATGCGCCACCAGATGCAGCCCGAGTTCGCGGCAGCGTGCAAACACACGCGCGAACTTCTCGGGCGGGTTGCCGACCTCGCCCGAGTCCAGCCCCACGCCGATGATCAGGTCACGCCAGGGCAGGGCCTGCTCAAGCGTCTCGAAAGCCTCTTCCTCGCTGAGGTGGCGCAGGAAACAGAGGATCAGCGCAGCGCTGATGCCGAGCTCGGCCTGTGCATCGACACAGGCGCGGTGCAGGCCCTTGATGACAGTCTCCATGCTGACACCGCGCGCGGTGTGGGTCTGCGGATCGAAAAATATTTCGGCGTGAATCACGTTGTCCTGCGCGGCCCGCTCCAGGTAGGCCCGCGTCATGTCGTAGAAATCCTGCTCGGTGATCAGCACGCTGGCGCCAGCGTAATAGATGTCCAGGAAACTCTGAAGGTTGGTGAAGGCATAGGCCTCGCGCAACTTCTCCACGTTCGCATAAGGCAGCGCCATGCCGTTGCGCTTGGCCAGCGCAAAAATCAGCTCGGGTTCGAGCGAACCTTCAATATGGATGTGCAGCTCGGCCTTGGGCATGGCGCGCAGCAGCTCAGGCAGTCTGTCGGGGGATACGGGTCGCACGGAATTCATGTCTGCTCCAAAAACGAAAAAAGCCGCCCGCAGGCGGCTTGGGCACTACCACTGCACGGGCAACGGCCTCACGCCGCGGCACCGTGCAGCCAATGTCATCAGTTGCCCGGGACTTTGCCTTCCACGCCCTTGACATAGGTTTTCAGGCCACCGAGGAACTTGTCGTCGGCAACCACGTCCTTGGCGATCAGTTCCTTGCCGGTGTTGTCCATGATCGGGCCTTTCCAGATGGAGAAGCTGCCATCCTTGAGGCCGGCCTTGATCTCGTCGATGCGTTTCTTGGTGTCATCAGGCACATCGGCGGCAATCGACACCATGTCAATCGCACCTTCCTTGACGCCCCACCAGGCCTGTCCGGTCGCCCACTTGCCTTCAAGCGCTTCCCTGACGGCCTTGACGTAGTAAGGGCCCCAGTTGATCACGGCCGAACCGAGGTGGGCTTTGGGGCCGTAGGCGGTCATGTCCGAATCCCAGCCAAAGGCGCGCTTGTTCATCTTCTCGGCGGTCTGCAACACGGCCGACGAGTCGGTGTTCTGGAACAGCACGTCGGCGCCGCCGTTGATCAGCGCGGTGGCAGCTTCGGTTTCTTTTGGCGGATTGAACCACTCGTTGACCCAGACCACCTTGGTCTTGACCTTGGGGTTGACCGACTGCGCGCCCAGCGTGAAGCTGTTGATGTTGCGCACCACCTCGGGGATCGGCACCGAGCCGACCACACCCAGCGTACCGGTCTTGCTCATCTTGCCTGCGATCACGCCGGCCATGTAGGCACCTTCGTAGGTGCGGCTGTCATAGGTGCGCAGGTTGTCGGCGGTCTTGTAGCCAGTGGCGTGTTCGAACTTCACGTCCTTGAAGTCGGCCGCTACCTTGAGCATGGGTTCCATGTAGCCGAAGGTGGTGCCGAAGATCAGCTTGTTGCCCTGGCTGGCCATGTCGCGGATCACGCGCTCGGCATCGGCCGACTCGGGGACCTTTTCGACGAAGCTGGTGACCACCTTGTCGCCAAATTCCTTCTCGATCGCCTTGCGGCCGTTGTCGTGCGCAAAGGTCCAGCCACCGTCGCCAACCGGGCCGACATAGGCAAAGGCAATCTTCAAGGGCTCCACCTTGGCCGGAGCCGGTGCTGCCACAGGCGCGGGGGCCGGTGCAGGTGCGGGCTCTTCCTTCTTGCCGCACCCAATAAGGGCGGCGGAAGCAACTGCCGAAAGGGCAGCCAGCTTGAGCAATGAACGTTTTTGTAGGTCAGTCATCTCGTCTCCTGTAGCAAGGGTTAAACAATTGGCGAAAAAATTCGATTATGAACCGGGGTAGAAAGGCTTTCCGATCGATGTCGGCATGTTCAGCCTGATCCAGCGCGGGTTGCGCGAGATCAGTACCAGCACCACGATGGTCGCCAGGTAGGGCAGCATGGTCAGGAACTGGGGCGGCACATCCACGCCCAGCCCCTGCAGGTGAAACTGCAGCATGGTCACGCCACCGAACAGATAAGCACCAAGCAACACCCGTGCCGGGCGCCAGGTGGCAAAGGTGGTCAGGGCCAGCGCAATCCAGCCCTTGCCGGCAATCATGCCTTCGACCCACAACGGGGTGTAGACCACCGAGACATAGGCACCGGCCAGGCCGCACAGGGCGCCACCGGCCACCACGGCCGCCAGACGGATGCGCCGCACCGGGTAACCGAGCGCGTGCGCCGACTCCGGGCTTTCGCCGACCGAACGCAGCACCAGACCGGCGCGGGTGCGGTACAAAAACCAGATCAACCCGACCGTCAGCGCCATGGCCAGGTAAACCATGGGGTGCTGGCGAAACAGGGCCGGCCCGACAAAAGGCAGGTCACCGAGCCAGGGCAAGGCGTACTGGCCCTGCTCGGGGAGCTTTTCCTGCACGTACTTGATGCCGGCAAAGGCCGAAAAACCTGCACCAAACAGGCTCAGCGCGAGCCCGGTCGCGTACTGGTTGGTGTTCAGCCAGATCACCAGCACACCGAAGATGGCGGCCATCAGGGCCCCGGCCGCCATGCCGGCGGCAAAACCGAGCCAGATGTTGCCGCTGTGCACCACGGCCGCAAAGCCTGCAATCGCGGCGCACAGCATCATGCCCTCGGCGCCGAGGTTGACAATGCCGGCTTTTTCATTGATCAGGAGACCCAGCGAAGCAATCGCCAGTACGGTGCCGGCGCTCAGGGTGGCCGCCAGCAGCAAGGCGTAGGAATCCATCAGCGGGCGCCTTTCATGACGGGTTTGACGCGGCCCGTCCAGCGCAGGCGGTAAGCGATCAGCGTGTCGCAGGCCAGCAGACTGAACAGCAGCAGGCCCTGGAACACCCCAGTCAGCGACTTGGGCAGGCCCAGGCGCGACTGGGCCAGTTCGCCGCCGATGTAGAACATGCTCATCAGGATGGCGGAAAACACCATGCCGGCCGGGTGCAGGCGACCGACAAAGGCCACGATGATGGCGGCAAAGCCATAACCCGCCGGCACATAAGGCGTGAGCTGGCCAATCGGTCCGGCCACCTCCAGCGCACCGGCCAGCCCGGCCGCCCCGCCGGAAGTCAGCAGCGCCACCCACAAGGCCTTGCGCGACGAAAAGCCGGCATAACGCGCTGCGGCGGGTGCCAGGCCACCGACCTGCTGGGCAAAACCGGCCTGGGTACGAAACAGGAAGAGCCACAGGACCACGGCACCGGCCAGACCCAGCAGAATGCCGATGCTCACGCGCGAGCCGGCCATCAGGCGCGGGATCTGCGTGACCGCCTCAAAGGTTTTGGTCTGCGGAAAGTTGTAGCCCTGCGGGTCTTTCCAGGGGCCGAACACCAGATAGCTCAGCACCATGTCGGCCACGTAGACCAGCATCAGGCTGACCAGGATTTCGTTGGCGTTGAAGCGGTCACGCAGCAGCGCCGTGATGCCGGCCCACGCCATGCCACCCAGCACACCGGCAGCAATGATGGCCGGGACGATCCACGGGCCGGTGGTTTTGTCGGCCAGCAGCGCCACACCGCCGGCCGCCACCGCGCCGATGACAAACTGGCCTTCGGCGCCGATGTTCCAGACGTTGGAGCGAAAACACACCGCCAGCCCCAGCGCGATGATCAGCAGCGGTGTCGCCTTGACCATCAGCTCGCTCAGCGCATTCAGCGTCTTGATCGGTTCCCAGAAAAAGATCTGCAGGCCGCGCACGGGGTCCTTGCCCAGCGCCGCAAACAGCAGCACACCGATCACCACCGTGATCAGCAGTGCCAGCAGCGGCGAGCCGAGGCTCCACCATGTCGAGGGCTGCGGCCGGGCTTCAAGCTTGAGCATGGGCGCCCTCCACGGCATGGTCGTTCCACAGTCCACTCATCCACTGCCCGACCAGTTCCACCGTCGCACCGGCACGCGGCAGGGCCGGCGAGATCTGTCCCTTGGCCATCACGTAGAGGCGGTCACAGATATCGAACAGCTCCTCGAGTTCCTCACTGACCACCAGCACCGCACAGCCGTTGTCGCGCAGCTTGAGGAGCTCGCCGCGTATCTGGGCCGAGGCGCCCACGTCCACACCCCAGGTCGGCTGCGAAACAATCAGCAGTGTGGGTTGGGCCTCGATCTCGCGGCCGACCAGAAACTTCTGCAGGTTGCCGCCCGACAGCGACTGCGCCGCCGCGTTGGGGCCGCCTGCCTTGACCTGGTAGCGTTTGATGATGCCCGCCGCCTGCGCCTGCAGGGCACCGAGCTTGAGCCAGCCGCCCCGGCCCACCGCATCACTGCGCGTGAGCAGCAGGTTGTGCGCCAGGCTCAGCGTCGGCACGGCGCCGCGCCCCAGCCGCTCTTCCGGCAGGAAATGCAGGCCCAGCGCACGGCGCTGCATGGGGCCGAGACGGCCCACGCCCTGCCCTGCCACCTGGATGCTGTCGCCTGCCGCGCGGATGTCTTCACCCGACAGCGCATACAGCAGCTCCTTCTGGCCGTTGCCCGAGACGCCGGCAATGCCGACGACCTCGCCGGCGCGCACCGTCAGCGCCACGTGCTGCAGGTCCACACCGAACTGGTCGTCCCGCTCCAGGCTCAGGTCGCGCACCTGCAGCACCACGGCGCCAGCGGGCTGCTCACGGTGTTCCAGTGCCGGCGGCTCGGCGCCAATCATCAGGCGGCTCAGCGAAGCATTGGACTCCTCGCGCGGATCACAGACGCCGGTGACCTTGCCGCCGCGCAGCACCGTGCAGGCCGTGCACAGCGCGCGGATCTCGTGCAGCTTGTGGCTGATGTACAGGATGCTGCAGCCCCGTGCGGCCAGCTGGCGCAGGGTGACAAACAGGTTTTCGACCGCCTGCGGCGTCAACACCGAGGTCGGCTCGTCAAGAATCAGGAGTTTCGGGTTGGTCAGCAGTGAACGGACAATTTCCACGCGCTGGCGCTCGCCCACACCCAGCGTGTGCACCGGGCGCGTGGGTTCGAGCTGCAGGCCGTACTCCTGCGTGGTGGCGATGATGCGGCGCGACACCTCGGCCAGGCTGAGGCTTTTGCCCAGGCCGAGCCAGACGTTTTCGGCCACGGTCAGCGTGTCGAACAGGCTGAAATGCTGGAACACCATGGCGATGCCCAGCGCGCGTGCCTCCTGCGGGTTGCGGATCACCACGGGGCGGCCATCGACCTCGACCCGGCCGGCGTCGGGCTTGACCGCGCCGTAGATGATTTTCATCAGCGTTGACTTGCCGGCGCCGTTTTCACCGAGCACCGCGTGGATTTCGCCCGGCAACACCGTCAGCGAGACATCGCTGTTGGCGACCACCGCCGGGTAGGCCTTGGTGATGCCGGTCAGCCGCAGGCGCGGCGCGCCAGCAAAAGGCGGGCCAGCGGTCAGGTCGGAAGGAACAGTGGAAGCGGACATTGTCTCGTGGTTTTTATATATGTTTTGTGGCTCTAGCCCTTGTGCATCATGCGCAAGCAGCTATTCTTTTCGTAGCGACGCAGCCACCGCCTTGACGCGGTCACGCAGCCATTTGGCCGACGCCGACGCATGGGTGCGCTCATGCCAGAGCTGGTAATACATCATGCGGGGGAAGTCTACCGGGCAGGGCAGGATCTTCAGCGGCAACGTGCCGGTGTAACGCTCGCAGTACTGGCGCCCGGTGGTCAGCACCAGCAGGCTGGAGGCCACCATGGCGGGAATCAGGCCGAAGTGCGGGCAGCGCACCGTGATGTTGCGCTGCAGGCCCAGCTTGTCCAGGTGTTCGTCAATCACGCCCTTGGCGCCGGGGTGGGTGGGCGTGGGCGCCACGTGTTCGGCGGCCAGCCAGCTGGCGCTGTCCCAGCCGCGGCGTACCGCCGGGTGGTCTTTGGCCACCAGGCAGACCACCTCGTCACCGAACAGGCGTGCCATGTGCAGGTCGTCCGGCGGCGCGGGCCAGTTGCCGACCACGATGTCGACCTCGCCCTGCGCCAGCAGCGTGCGGTAGTCCGACGCGCCCGACAGTGGATGAATGTCCACATGGCACAGCGGCGCCGTGTTCTTGATCTGCGCCACGAGCTGCGGCAAAAACAGCGGGTCCATGTAGTCGCTGCAGGCCAGGCTGAAGGTGCTGGTGGCGGTGGCCGCATCGAAGCCGCGTGCGTCGCTGAACAGCACCTCGGCCGCCCGGAGAATGCGCGCCGACGGGTCGATCATGCGCAGGCCGGCGTCGGTGGGCACCATGCCGGCGCCCGAACGCACCAGCAACGGATCACCCGCCAGCTCGCGCAGGCGCTTGAGCGCGGCGCTGACGGCGGGTTGGTACATTCCCAGGCGGATGGCGGCGCGCGAAACGCTGCGTTCGGTCAGCACGGTATTCAAGACCCTTATGAGATGGAGGTCTATCTTGTCGAATAAGGCCTGGTCTTTCATACCTTTTTGTACATCGGCTTGATATGGCGATCGGTATACCCGCATCGCGCGATTGGGTTTACCCTAGTAAATATGGACATTCAATCGCCTCTTAAAACCATTCAGTTCATCCGGGGGGGCGAGGTTGTCGCGCTCGCCAATGTACCACCCAGCCGCACGCTGCTGGAGGTGTTGCGCGAGGACCTGGGGTGTACCGGCACCAAGGAAGGCTGCGGCGAAGGCGACTGCGGCGCCTGCACGGTGGTGCTCGGCGAGGCCGAGGGCGGCAAGATCCGCTACAAGGCCGTCAATAGCTGCATCAAGCTGGCCCACTCCATCGACGGCCAGGCCTTGTGGACTGTCGAGGACCTGACCACCGATCCGCTGATCAAACCGTCGCGCGCGGGCGGCGGGCTAGGCGCACGGCGCGCAGAAACCGGAATGGACACGAAGGTCCATGAGGATTTCGAGCACCGTGCAACAACGCCCCCCGTTCGCGCAGCAGGTCTGCACCCGGCGCAGGAGGCTATGGTCAATTGTCATGGCAGCCAATGCGGTTTCTGCACCCCCGGCTTCGTGATGAGCCTGTTCGGCATGTACCAAAACCATGTTGCCTGCGGAAAACCCATCACCCGCGAGCTGGCGCAGCAGGAGCTGTCCGGCAACCTGTGCCGCTGTACCGGCTACCGGCCGATTTTCGACGCTGCGCAGCAGATGGCGTCGCTGCCTGCCGTGCAGGTGGACGAGGCCGAATTGCTATCAAAACTGAAGCTGCTTGCGCCCGCCCCTAAAGGGCTGGAGGCCAATTTGGTTTATAACTCTCCGCGTACGCTGGCAGATCTGCTTGCCGCCCGTGCCGCGCACCCGGGCGCGCAGCTGGTCGCCGGCTGCACCGACGTCGGCCTGTGGGTGACCAAGATGCACAAGGCGTTCAGCCAGGTGCTCGACGTGACGCGGGTCGAAGAGCTGCGCCGCATTGAGCGTTACCCGCATCACATCGCCATAGGCGCGGCGGTCACCCTCAGCGAAGCGTTTGCCGCACTGGTGGCCGACCGGCCGCAGCTGCAGACCTTTGCCAACCGCTTTGCCGGCCTGCCGGTGCGCAACGCCGGCACCTTGGGCGGCAACGTGGCCAACGGCTCGCCGATTGGCGACTCCATGCCGCTGCTGATTGCGCTGGGCGCAAATGTCGTGCTGATGAGCACCCGGGGCCACCGTGAAATGCCGCTGGAAGCGCTCTACACCGGCTACCGCCAAAACGTGATGGCGCCCGACGAGGTGCTGGCGTGGATCAAGGTGCCCTTGCCGGACGCGAATGACGTGCTGAAAGCCTACAAGATCAGCAAGCGCTACGACGATGACATCTCCGCCGTCTGTTTGGTCATCAACCTGCAGCTCGAAGGCGGCAAAGTCTCCAGCATCAGCATAGGCGCCGGCGGCGTGGCCGCCACACCCGCCCGCGCCGTCCAGACCGAAGCCTTCCTGCGCGGCAAGGCGTGGACGCAGGCCACCGTGCGGGGTGCCATGGGCGTATTGCGCGGCGAGTTCACGCCCCTGAGCGACATGCGCGCCTCCGCCAGCTACCGCAGTGAGGTGCTGGGCAATTTGCTGCAGCGCTTCTGGCTGGAAAGCCAGGGTCTGCAGCAGATCAACCTGGAAAGCTTCCGGCTCGAGGAGGCACAGGCATGAACAAACGCGACGCCAAATTCACAGCCGCAGCAAAAGACGGCAGCGACTTCACAGCCGCCACGGGCGGTGGCCCCGGCGGCGCGGCCGATGCCGGCGAACGCAACATCGCGCCCGCCACCCAATCCCCGCACGCGCCCGCCACGTCCGGCCCGGCCATGGGTGTGTCGCGCCCGCATGAAAGCGCGCGCGCCCAGGTGGCCGGCAGCGCTACCTATATTGACGACATTCCCGAGGTCCGCGGCACGCTGCATGCCGCGCCGATTCTTTCGACCGTCGCACACGGCCGCCTGCTCGGCGTGGATGCCGGCGCGGCACTGGCCCTGCCCGGCGTGCGCGGCGTGGTACTTGCGGGCGACATCCCCGGCGACAAGATGCTGGCCACCTTTGTCGGTGATGAGCCCATCTTCGCCATCGACACCGTGCAGCACATCGGCCAGGTGATCGGCCTGGTCGTGGCCGAGACCGTGATGCAGGCACGCCGCGCCGCCCGCCTGGTCAAGCAAGACATCGAGGCGCTGCCCGCCCTGCTCGGCCCGCGCGCCGCCCACGCCGCGCAAAGTTATGTGCTGCCCAAGGTGGTGGTGCGCCGCGGTGAGCCCGAAGCCGCGCTCACAAAGTCAGTACACACACTCACCGGTCAGCTCGAAGTCGGCGGGCAGGAACACTTCTATCTGGAAGGCCAGGTCGCCTACGCGCTGCCGCTGGAGCAGGACCAGTGGTGGATTTATTCCAGCACCCAGCACCCCGGCGAGATCCAGCACTGGGTGGCGCATGCGCTGGGCATTGAGAACAACGCTGTCACCGTTGAATGCCGGCGCATGGGCGGCGGCTTTGGCGGCAAGGAGACGCAGGCCGGCCACCTGGCCGTGTGGGCCACGCTGGCGGCGCGCAAGTTCAAATGCCCGGTCAAGCTGCGGCTGGACCGCGACGACGACTTCATGGTCACGGGCAAGCGCCACCCCTTTGCCTACGACTACAGCGCCGGGTATGACAACACCGGCCTGCTGACCGCGCTGCAGCTCACCATGCTGGCCGACTGCGGCTTCTCGGCCGACCTGTCCGGCCCGGTGGCCGACCGCGCCATCTTCCACGCCGACAACGCCTACTTTCTGAGCGATGTCGAAATTGTTTCGCACCGCTGCAAGACGAACACCCAAAGCCACACCGCCTTCCGCGGCTTCGGCGGCCCGCAAGGCGTGATCGTGATCGAAAGCATCCTTGGCGACATCGCGCGCAAGCTCGGTCTGGACCCCTTTGACGTGCGCATGCGCAACCTGTACGGCGACGACATGACGGCCGGCAGCGCGACCGCGCCGCCTCCGGAACGCAACACCACCCATTACCAGATGAAGGTCGAGGACAACATCCTCGCGCCACTGCTATCGAAACTGGAGCAAACTTCTGATTACCGGCGACGGCGCGAGGCCATTTCGGCATGGAACGCCGACAGCCCGGTCATCAAGCGCGGCATTGCCATCACGCCGGTCAAGTTCGGCATCAGCTTCACCGCCACCTTCTTCAACCAGGCCGGCGCGCTGGTGCATGTGTACACCGACGGCAGCGTGCAGGTGAACCACGGCGGCACCGAGATGGGCCAGGGCCTGAACACCAAGGTGGCGCAGATCGTGGCCGACGAACTGGGCGTGCCCTTCGAGCGTGTGCGCTGCACGGCCGCCGACACCAGCAAGGTGCCCAATGCGTCTGCCACCGCCGCCAGCAGCGGCACCGACCTGAACGGCCGCGCCGCCCAGTACGCCGCCCGCAATGTGCGCGACAACCTGGCCGCCTTTGCAGCGGGCATGGATGGTTGCGGCGCAGGTGCAGTGCGCTTCCAGGGCGGCCAGGTGATCTCGCCCAAGGCGACGCGCAGCTTTGACGAGGTGGTGAAAGCCGCCTATGCCAACCGCATCCAGCTCTGGAGCGACGGCTTTTACCGTACACCGAAGATTCACTACGACAAGACCACCCTGACCGGCCGGCCTTTTTATTACTTCAGCTACGGCGCCGCCTGCAGCGAAGTGGCCATCGACACCCTGACCGGCGAAAGCCGCGTGCTCAAGGTCGACATCCTCCACGACGTGGGCACCTCCATCAACCCGGCCCTCGACATCGGCCAGATCGAAGGCGGTTTTGTTCAGGGCATGGGCTGGCTCACGACCGAGCAACTGGTGTGGAACGACAAGGGTTTGCTCACGACCCATGCCCCCAGCACCTACAAGATCCCTGCCACCGGCGACATCCCCGAACACTTCAAGATCGACCTGTGGCCCGAAGCGAACCGCGAAGACAACGTAGGCGGCAGCAAAGCCGTCGGCGAGCCGCCCTTCATGCTGGCGATCAGTGTGTATGAGGCGCTGCGGGAGGCGGTGGGGGCGGTGAAAGCAGGGGATGAGCCTGTGGTGATGGTTGCACCGGCCACGGCGGAGAACGTGCTGCGCGCCCTCTCCAACCTGTCATTGCGGGCCTGACCCGCCATCCATGCCGCACAGCGCGGCGGCCTGCATCGCTATTAAATTCATAGCTGATTGCGCATGTCCGACAAGGGCTAGAGGCCGATTTTTCTTGTAACTTTGTCCAGATCCGGCTTGTGATCACGGCCAGCTGATGCCACCGTAATGCAGGCTGCAGCGCGTGCGTTTCAGGCGTATTCCGCGACCGGCGTGCAGCCCAGCGGGAGAACGCACAGAAGCACGCCGCCAAGGCACACCGCGAGGGCCAGTCGGCCCTGAACCAGCATCAGGCGTGTGCATGTCCCGCCCTCTCCTGCCCCGTCGCCAGGGGTTCCAGGGGCGCACGCGACGGCGGCAGCTAGCGCCATGGGACGGGCGGCCTGCAGCAGGGCAATGAGTCCGTCCGCGTTGCGCTCAACCATGGCAAGCCGGCACAGTGCCAACAACGCATCGTCTTCTGCGTCGAGCTGCTCTTTGGCCTGATGATCGGTTTCGCCCGCCTCGAACTTCAGCCTGCGCAGCACGCGGTGCATGTGTTGGCGTGAAGCGGCCTCGCTCCGCCCGGAGATCTCGCCCAGTTCGGCATGCCCCAGTTCGAACACCTCGTAGAGCAGCACAGCAGCAACATCTTCAGGCGCAAGACGCTGCACCAGAAGCCACAAGGCTTTCAGCACCTGCTGGTCCTGTTCGGTCAAGCGTTCTGGCGAGGCAACGTCCTGCGTGTCATCTGCCACTTGGGAGAGTACGGCCTCATACCGTGCCTGCCTTCGAATGGCATCGATGCAGAGGTGATGCACCACGGTGGTCAGCCAGGCTTGTTGTCCGGCGTCACTGCCGGGCAACCCACCCAGCGCCGTCCGCAGATAGGCCTCCTGCACCATATCTTCCGCGTCACTGCCCTGCCCCAGCCAGCGTCGGGCCAGCGCCGTGAGACGGCGACGCAGGGCGGTGTCGGATGCCAGTGGATGGAGAGGCGTGGGGATCATGGAGGCGCGTGTCACGTTTTTGCGTGCTCGTTCGTATTGCATTTGAATCTATCACAGGAGCCCTTCCAATGAACACCGAAAACCCAGCATCCGCCACCACCGACCTGCGCAATACCTTCATGGAGGAGAAAGCCTTTCGCTCACGCACCGTGCTTGTCTTTGGCGCCATCACCGACGTCAGCGCAGCAGATACGGTCCGCCGGCTGCTGGCGCTCGACGCCGAATCGTCCGACCCTGTCCAGATGCTGGTCTCATCACCGGGCGGACACCTGGAGTCCGGCGACGCGATCCATGATGTGGTTCGCTTTATTTCAGCGCCGGTGAACATGATCGGCACCGGCTGGGTCGGTAGCGCGGCCACGCATCTCTACCTGGCCGCGCCCAAAGAGCGGCGGTTTTGCCTGCCGCAAACCCGTTTTCTGATCCATCAACCCAGCGGCGGCGCGGGCGGGCCCGCCACAGACATTTCCATCCAGGCCCAGGAGATCATCAAGGCCCGCGAGCGCATCGCCCGGATGATCGCCAGGGAGACCGGACAATCGCTGGAGACCGTGATGATGGACATCGAGCGTGATCGCTGGCTGTCTGCCGAGCAGGCAGTGGTTTATGGCCTGGTGTCACGCATCGTCGAACGGCGAAGCGATGTGTAGTCTGGCGCCCGCTGCCTCGACGAATTTACTATCAATTTGAGAGCTTCTTGCGCTTATCCAGCAAGGGCTGAAGGCCGATTTGGCAATCAGGGCCGTGGCAGCGCCTGACACCGGGGGGGGTAGCACAAGCTGCGAATGAAGCGGAAGGGTGAAGAAGAACGTAGCCCCTTCACCCGGCACTGCTTCGGCCCAAACGCGCCCGTTATGCCGGTTAATGACCTGCTTGACAAGTACCAGCCCCATGCCGCTACCTTCGAACTCACTGGACGCACGAATGAATCAGGTCCGGAACGCGGCCAACGCCGCCAAGTTCCCGTATTAAAGCCTGCAGAGCTCCACAAACTTTCTCCGGCAGTCTCGGGTCAGCCATGACTGCTTTAAGGAATCCTCGCAACCACCTTGATCTCAAGCTGAAACCGATACAGCCAGGTCACCCCCCGCCCCCGTCAAAGTTGGATGCGGCGCATCGCCCCAGTACTCGGGCAGGACTTTCCAAATCGTTTCCATGGCCACCTCGGGGTCCACGATGAAAACGGTCACGTCCACCACGTCATCAAAGGTGCAGCCCGCCGCCTTCAACACCGCATTCAGGCTGTCGAAGCTCAACTCGCCAGCGCCTTCATCTGCGCATACAAATCCGCCTTGCCCTCGAAGCCGATGCCCGGCAGCTCAGGCAGCGTGACGTAACCGTCCATCACCTTCACCCCGTCGGGGAAACCGCCGTAGGGCTGGAACAGGTCGGGGTAAGACTCGTTGCCGCCCAGGCCCAGGCCGGCGGCAATAGCCAGGGACATCTGGTGGCCGCCGTGCGGAATGCAGCGTGTGGATGACCAGCCGTGTTCTTTCAGCATGTCCAGTGTGCGCAGGTATTCGACCAGGCCGTAGCTGAGGGCGCAGTCGAACTGCAGCCAGTCGCGGTCCGGGCGCATGCCGCCGTAACGGATCAGGTTGCGCGCGTCCTGCATCGAAAACAAATTTTCGCCGGTGGCCATGGGCTTGTCGTAGTGCTTGGCAAGTTCGGCCTGCAAGGCGTAGTCCAGCGGATCACCGGCTTCCTCGTACCAGAACAGGCTGTACTGTGACAGCGCCTTGGCGTATTCCACGGCGGTCTTCAGGTCGAAACGGCCATTGGCATCAACCGCCAGTTGCTGACCCGGCGCCAGCATGCCCAGCACCGCCTCGATGCGCCGGCAGTCGTCGGCCAGCGACGCGCCGCCTATTTTCATCTTGACCACCGAGTAGCCGCGGTCCAGATAGCTGCGCATTTCAGCCATCAGCTTGGCGTCGTCCTTGCCGGGGTAGTAGTATCCGCCGGCGGCGTAAACGAACACCTTGCGGTTCGGTGTGCCGGTGCCGTAGCGTTCGGCCAGCAGCTGGTACAGCGGCTTGCCCTCAATCTTGGCGACCGCGTCCCAGACCGCCATGTCGATGGTGCCGACAGCCACCGAGCGCTCGCCGTGGCCGCCGGGCTTCTCGTTGGTCATCATCGCCGCCCACACCTTGTGCGCGTCGAGGTTGCTGCCGCTGGCGTCGAGCAGGCTGTCCGGCGCGGCTTCGAGGATGCGCGGCGCAAATCGCTCGCGGATCAGGCCGCCCTGGCCGTAGCGGCCGTTGGAGTTGAAGCCGTAGCCGATGACGGGCTTGCCGTCCCGGATCACGTCGGTGACCACCGCCACCAGGCTCAAGGTCATCTTTGAAAAGTCGATGTAGGCGTTGCGAATGTCGGACTTGATGGGCTGGGTGACTTCACGGATGTCGGTGATCTTCATGGGTTCTGTCCTGCATGTTGCTGAGGGATGGCGCTATCATCGGCGGCTGCCGCCCCGGCGTCCAATGCCGGATTTTTCTTCTTTCATGCCCGCAAAGCACCGCCCATGAACCTGACCTGGCTGGAGGACTTCCTGGCGCTGGCCAGCTCTGGCAATTTCTCGCGCGCTGCCAGTGAGCGCCACATGACGCAGCCGGCCTTCAGCCGCCGCGTGCGAGCGCTGGAAGAGTGGCTGGGCGTGCCGCTGTTCGATCGCACGACGCACCCCGTCACGCTGACCGAGACCGGGCAATGGTTCCAGTCGGTGGCGCTGGAACTGCTTGCGCGTGTGGACCGCGTGCCCGACGAGGCGCGCGCGGTGGCCGATGCCAGTTCGGCCACCCTGCGGTTTGCATCCACCCATGCGCTGTCCTTCACCTTTCTGCCGGCCTGGCTGCGCGGGCTGGAGGCCGGTTCGCCAATGGGCCCGATACAACTCGTCTCCGACGTGATGCAGCAGTGCGAGGCCCTGATGCTGCAGGGACGCGTGCAGTTTTTGCTGTGCCACTGGCATGCGCAGGTGCCGGGCCGGCTCGACGCGGCGAGTCACCGCTCGGTGAGCGTGGGCGGCGACACCCTGGTGCCGGTCTCCAGCCCCGGCAAAAGCGGCAAGCCCAGGCATCTGCTGTCGGCCAGCGGAAAACGCGCTCCCGTCCTCGCGTACAGCAGTGAGTCCGGGCTGGGCCGCATCGTGCGCGCCCTGCACAGCGACACGCTGGAGACATCCCGCAACGGGCCGGTGTTCACCGCACACCTGGCCTCGGTACTCAAGACCATGGCGCTGGACGGCCGCGGCGTGGCCTGGTTGCCACTGAGCCTGATCGGCGAGGAACTGGCCACGGGACGCCTGGTTGCCGCAGGCGGGGCCGAGTGGGCGATTGAGCTCGACATCCGGCTGTTCCGCAGCAGTGTTGCGCTGCCGCCGGCGGCTGAAAGCTTCTGGCGCGAAGTGGCCGGAAAGAGCACTTAGGTCTTTTCACGGAACAGGTCCTCAATCACGCCACGCAGCCAGCGGTTGCCGGGGTCGGCTTCAAAACGTTTGCTCCAGTGCAGGGACACGGTGAAGTCGCGCAGCGGAAACGGCGGCTCAATGATGGTGTAGCCGCCGCCCGCTGCGAAGATATTGGCGATGTTGCGCGGCATCACGACCGCCAGATCAGTGGCCCTGACGATGGACGGCAGCACCATGAAGTGTTCGGTCGTGAGCCGCAGGCGCTCTTCGAGCTGCAGCATCTGCAGGATGCGCAAGGTGTCGGAGTGGGTACGCACCGCCACAAACTCCAGCTGCTGCAGGGCATCGAGCAGCGCCTGCCCGCTGCGCTGGCGCCGGGCGAAAGGGTGGCCTTCGCGCAGCAGCACGATGTAGCGGTCCTTGAGCAGTTGCACGCGCTGCGTGTCCTTGACCGCCGGCAAGAAGCCAAAGGCAAAGTCGATGCGCCCATTGTCCAGCGCCGGGGCGATCTCGTTGCTGGGGCGGGGCGAGGTCTCAATGCGCACCCCCGGTGCCAGTTCGCGCAGCGCCGCCATCAGCTCTGGCAGGAAGCGGCCTTCGCCAATGTCGCTCATGTGAATGCGAAACACCTTGTGCGACAGCAGCGGTTCAAACAGCGCCGACTCATTGAGCGCCTGCTCCAGCGTCGCCAGCGCGCTGCGCACCGCGTCGGCCAGGCGGTCGGCCTTGGGCGTGGGCTGCACGCCACCGCCGGCACGCACAAACAACGGGTCCTTGATCAAGAGCCGCAGCCGCGTCAGGCCCTGGCTGGCGGCCGGCTGCGTCAGGTCCATCAGCTCTGCCGCGCGGCTCACGTTGCGCGTGCGGTAGACCGCGTCAAACAGGCGCAGCAGGTTCAGGTCGATGTCTTTTATATGCATTGAGTGAATACCAGGTGGTCTCGTTATTTTATTGATGGTTAGTCGAATGGGGCCCAAACTCGCGGCTTCCACGGCAAATAAAAGCGCAGACGCCCTGCAAGGGCATACCCGGCCTCCATAAGATTTATATACAATAGATCTTCAAACAACCTGCCTCTCCTGCGCCCGTCGACCGACAGCCGACCATCAAGGATTTTTCGCATGCCCGCAGCCGATCTCTGCACCGATGATGAAGTCTCGGAACTGGTGCACACGTTCTACGAGAACGTCCGCAAGGACAACTTGCTGGGCCCGATATTCCAGCGTCATGTGACGAATTGGGATGAGCACCTGCCAAAAATGGTGGATTTCTGGTCTTCTGCCCTGCGCGGAACTGCCCGCTTTCGCGGCGCACCCATGCCCAAACATGCCGCCCTGCCCGGACTCAGCGCGGCGCTGTTCCGGCACTGGCTCACGCTGTTCCGGAAAACCACGGACGGCCTGCCCAACCGGGCCATGGCAGAGCGCGCTAACGACCTGGCAACACGCATCGCCCAGAGTCTTTGGTACGGCTACCAGATGAGCCATGATGCAAACACACCGGCACGGGAAAACCTGTGAGTCCCTTGCTCATCATTGACGAACCGGCTCACCTGCCGCCAGCTGCATCCGCCTGGCAGGCCGGCTTCGTACGTTTTTTTCGCATGCCTGTCTCGCGGGCGCTGATGCTGCCTGCCGTCGTCCTTCGGCTGTGCGCCCAGTCGACGGACCGCCGTGCCCTGTTGCTGCTTCAGCGGTCCGCGCGGGCATTGACAGGTTTTTCGACTTGTATGTCTGGCGCTTTTATCCCATGATGCTTCGGCCGCATCCCGACAGCAGAATCTTCAGAACAGCAGAACCAGCAGCCTCGCCCGCAAAGGAATCATGATGAAAATTACCCTACCAGCCCCCAACACCGGTCTGGCTTGCGCAGGAAGCGCAAGCCAGACCCGCAGATCGGGCGCCTACAGAAGTGGAGCCGCATGATGGACAGCACGATTCTGAGCCTGCTGGGCGCATTTCTGCTGTCCATCATCGGCCTGTTTGTTTTTATCTGGTCCTCGCGCAAGGGGCTGCTGGTTGAAAATCCGGCCGCTGCTTCGGTCATATTTGCACGTGGCGAAATCGGCAAGGTCGATGATCCGGCACTCGCTGGCGCTGCCCAGGCATCCATGCAGCAACAGGTAAAAAAGGGCGAAGATGTCCCGCATGCTGTTCCGGACGCTGCCGAACTGCAGGATCGCATCGCGTCCGACCAGTCCAGCGCCTTTCCGGTCTTCATGTTCATTGCCTTCGCCTGCTTCTGGCTGCTGCTGGGCTCCATCGCCGGTCTGACGTCTTCCATCAAGCTGCACCAGCCCGACTGGCTGACCGAGCAGGCCTGGCTGACATTTGGCCGGCTCCGCACGGTGCACCTGACTGCCGTGCTTTATGGCTGGATCACCAATGCCGCCCTGGGCATGATGCTGTGGTTGTTGCCGCGGCTGTTGCGTACCCGCCTGCACGGAGCGATCTGGGCCATGCTGGGCGGCTCGCTCATCAACATGGGCATCGCCGCCGCCATAGGCGCCATCTCGGCGGGCTGGACCGACGGCATGGAATACCTCGAGATCCCATGGCAGATCGCCATCCTCATCTTTGTCGGCTTTGCGCTGGTGATATTGCCGGTTCTCTTCACGCTGGTAAACCGCAAGGTCGAGCATCTGTATGTCAGCGTCTGGTACATGGTCGCGGCACTGCTGTGGATCGCCCTGCTCTTCCTGGTGGGCAAGCTTCCCGGTGTACATACCGGTGTGCAGCAGGCCACGACCAACTGGTGGTACGGACATAACGTGCTGGGCCTGTGGTTCACACCGGTCAGTGTGGGCGCCATTTACTACTTTTTGCCCAAAATTATTGGCCGGCCCGTACGCTCGTACAACCTGTCCATCCTGGGTTTCTGGACACTGGCATTTTTCTACGGCCAGGTCGGGGGCCACCACCTGATTGGCGGTCCGGTACCGGGCTGGCTCACAACGCTGTCGATTGTGCAGAGCGTGATGATGGTGATCCCCGTGGTGGCCTTCAGCATCAACATGGGCGGCACCCTCAAGGGTCGCATGCATCTGGCGCGTTACTCGCCGACGCTACGCTTCATGATGTTTGGCGGCCTGATGTACTTTGCATCATCCATACAAGGTTCGCTTGAAGCACTGCGCAGCGTCAACCAGGTCACCCACTTCACTCACTTCACGGTGGCACATGCGCATCTGGGTGCCTACGCTTTCGTCACCATGGTGCTGTTCGGCGCGATCTATTTCATGATGCCGCGCGTGCTGAACTGGGAATGGCCTTATCCCAGGCTCATCCCCCTGCACTTCTGGCTGTCCTCCATCGGCATCGCCATCTACTTTATCGGCTTAACTTACGGCGGCTGGCTGCAGGGTCTGGTCATGCTGGACGCGACCCGCCCCTTCATGGATTCTGTCGCGGTGACCCTGCCTTACCTGAAATGGCGCTCCATAGGCGGCAGCCTGATGGTACTGGGCCATATTGTCTTTGTCGGCCATTTCATGGCGATGGCGCTGCGGTTCGGTCCGACGCGCACCGGCGCGGCGCTTTTCTGGCAGAACAACAAACAGGAGCTGGTCCATGGACAATGAAATCAAGCTGGTTTCAGGTGCCATGGTGGCGCTGGCGGTCGCCACTGCGGCGCTGGTCGTGATGCCCTACATGGAGGTGCGCGACATCCAGCCGCCACCCGGCCTCAAGCCTTACACCAGCGCCGAGTTGCGTGGCCGCGCCGTCTATATTGCCAATGGCTGCGTGTACTGCCACAGCCAGCAGCCGCGCGACCGAAAATTCGGTCCCGACTTCGAGCGCGGCTGGGGGCGCGCGTCGGTGCCCGCTGATTACATCTACGACAAGCCACATCTGCTGGGCAGCATGCGCACAGGGCCGGACCTGTTCAACATCGCTGCACGCCAGCCGAGCAAGGACTGGCATCTGGGACACCTCTACCAGCCCCGCGCCTATGTGCCGGGCTCCATCATGCCGGCCTACCCTTTCCTGTTCACCGTCAAGGACGCGAAGGAAGCCGAGAAAGAAGGCGAGCCGACACTGTCGCTGCCGCCGGCCTATGGCCCCAACGTCGGACAGGTGGTGGTGCCGACGCCCGAGGCGCTGGACCTGGTCAGGTACCTGCTGGCGCTGAACCACACCTATCCGGTGCTGCCGGCCGCCCCCAAGCCATAAGCCGAACGCGAGACACAACATGCAAAAAGACCATGCTTCGCGCAACCGGGCCCAGGACCGTGAAACGGAAGACCCCTCCGAGCGGAACCGGCCCATTCCACTCATCGTGGCGGCCATCACGCTGGCAGTCGTGATTTTTGGTGTTGCCTACATTCTGTTCTCCGAACCTTTCGGTGAAGCCGACCTCGGTGACCGGCGTACCGTGGCTGATCTGCAGGCACCCGTTGCCGGCGCCTCGGGCGCTGCTGCTGATGGCAAGCAGGTCTTTACAGCCAATTGCGTGGCCTGCCACCAGGCAACCGGCAAGGGCCTGCCCGGCGTGTTCCCGCCGCTGGATGGCTCGGAGTGGGTCAATGGCGACGAGCGCACCATGGCAAACATTCTTCTGCATGGCATCAATGGCGAGATGACGGTCATGGGCAACACCTTCAAGGGGGCCATGCCCTCATTCAAACAGCTCAGCGATGCCGAGCTGGCAGCCGTTGCCAGCTACGTGCGCGGCGAGTGGTCGAACAAATCCGGCGCCATCAAGTCCGAACTGTTCGCCGCGGAGCGCAAGGCCGACACGCGGACAACCCCGTTCAATGGCGAGGCTGAAGTCAGGGCCATCACAGCCAAGGCGCCCTGACCGACCACCCAGAAGACTGCCAGGGAGAAGACCAGGTGCGACTCACCAACATGACCGACTATGCGCTGCGCCTGCTGATATTTCTGGCGCAGCAACCAGACCGCCTTTGCACGATCGCGGAGATCTCGGGCCACTACGGCATATCCGAAGCCCACATGATGAAAATCACGCACCAGCTCGGGCTGGCTGGCTGGATTGAAACCGTGCGCGGCAAGGGTGGCGGCATGCGACTGGCACGCACACCGCAGGACATCAGCCTGGGCGAAATCATTCGCAGCATGGAGCCTGATTTCTCCGTGGTCGAATGCCTGGCGCCGATCAACCACTGCGTGCTGACCGGCAGTTGCAGGCTGACCGGCGTCATCGAAGGTGCATTGCACAGTTTCATGCAGCACCTCGACGGCCATACCCTGGCCGACGTCCTGCCGCTGGCCATGTCGAAAAGGACGCAAGTCGTCCGCATGAGCGGGCCGGTACCGGGCCGACGGACCTGATGTTTCGCACAGCCTTGCCCGGCATCGCACTGGCTGTGGCCGGCTACGCCAGTGCGTCCTGGCTTACCCATGACTTCCAGGTCTGGACGGCCGAAGGTGCACGCCGCCTTGAAGTCGCCCTGGCGCCGGTGGCCGTGCCAGCCGTCAACATTGATGGTCCCGGCATTCCGGCGCAGGCACTGCGCCAGTGGCTGGCGGACGGCCAATCGGTCACGCTGGTGAACTTTGTCTACACCCGCTGCCAGACAGTTTGCCTTGCGCTGGGCAGCAGCTATCAGCAAATGCAGTCCGTGCTCCAGACCGCCGGGAAAACCGATAGCGCGGCGCGCAAGGTGAAACTGCTGTCCATCAGCTTCGACGGGGAGCACGACAACCCCCAGGTTCTTCAGGCTTATGCCGCGCGCCTGAACGCAGACCCCTTGCTCTGGCGCTTCGTACGCATGCCGGACACCAGGGATACACGCCACCTGCTCGCCGATTTTCAGGTCGTGGTGGTGCCCGATGGCCGGGGGGATTTCGAACACAACGCCGCGCTGCTGGTGCTCGACCAGAACGCCCAGCTGGTGCGCATCTTCGACCAGGCAGACCAGCAGCTCGCCCTCGACTACGCGCGAGATCTTGCAAGCCGCCCGCCCTCATGACGCGCCGACCTCCACACCGAGCCCTCTGGCCGGTGACAGGCGCCCTGGCCGGGCTGCTCCTGCTGGCGTTGCCGCATGTGCGGCGCTGGATGGAAGCCGACATGACCCGGCACATGTTGGTTCAGTACCCGCTGATCGCGCTTGCCGGCTTTTTTCTTGCGCTGGCCTTGCCGACGCGCTGGCGCACAAAAATCAAATGCTGGAATGTTTTCGGGATCAACGGCCTGTTCGCCACTGCCTTGATACTGGCCTTGCTGATGATTCCACGCCTGCTCGACCTGGCACTGGTCGACGGCCGGGTAGAGCTCGCCAAATGGCTGGCCCTGCTGGCTTGCGGGATGGCCCTGCAGCTGTCATGGCGCCCTGCAGGCTTGCTGATGCAGGGGTTTTTCCTGGGCAACGTGCTGCCCATGATGGCCGTGGTCGGCTATCTCTACGCGAGCTCGCCGGTACGCGTGTGCAACGCTTATCTGCTCGATGACCAGGCGCGACTGGGGCAATGGCTGGTCTGGATTTCAGCAGGCGTGGCGCTGGCGTGGTTTGCAGGCCTGGCCCGGACACTGATGCAGAGAGAAGACGCAGCCCTCACTCCCCTGGATAGCCGCCCCGACAGGACCGGGCCAGCGCCTCGGTGATGCCGGCGCCGCACCTGCGCTGTCCCGGGGACGATCGCCGGGCTCAGAACTTCCACCCGCGGAAAATCCATCGACGATGACCTGACGCGGCCCGCCTTTGCCCGCCTTTGCCCGCCTTTGCTAGCGTTTGCCAGCGTTTGCCAGCGTTTGCCGGGGTTGATCTCAAAACACCTGCACCTGCACCTGCACCTGCACCTGCGCCGGCGGCGCGGCACCGCAAAGTCACGCTGCGGAACCGCCCACTTGTTGGTGGTGCAGCCGCCACCGGCCGCAAGCGCCCTCCATTGCTGGCGGGCGACGGGCAGTATCGGCGCGATGTCCTTTATATGCATTGAATGAATACCACATAGTCTGGTTATTTTATTGATGGATAGTCAAGGGAAGCCCAAACTCGCGGCTTCCCACGACACATAAAAAACGGAGACAGCCTTGGAAGTTTCATTCAGCAAGGAAATCGAGTCGCTGCGGCTGAAAAGCGGCGAAACTTTCCACGGCGAGGGCATCCTCGCGATCACCAAGGCGTTGCTCCAGTCCGGCGTGGCTTATGTGGGCGGCTACCAGGGCGCACCGGTGTCGCATCTGCTCGACGTCATGGTGCAGGCCAAGCCCTATATGGACGAACTCGGTGTGCACGTCGAGGCCTGCTCCAACGAAGCATCGGCCGCTGCCATGCTGGGGGCGTCCATCCACTACCCGCTGCGTGGCGCGGTGACCTGGAAATCGATAGTGGGCACCAACGTCGCGGCCGATGCGCTGTCCAACCTGTCCTCGCCCGGCGTGATGGGTGGCGCACTGATTGTGGTCGGCGAAGACTACGGCGAAGGCGCCAGCGTGATCCAGGAGCGGACCCATGCCTACGCATTGAAGTCATCGATGTGCCTGCTGGACCCGCGGCCCGATCTGGGCAAGATGGTGGACATGGTCGAACACGGCTTCAGGCTGTCCGAGACTTCCAACATGCCGGCCATCCTGGAGCTGCGCATACGCGCCTGCCATGTGCGTGGAAGTTTTGAATGCAGGGACAACCGCCCGCCTGCCATCTCCAAGCGGCAACTGATGGAAGAACCCGCGGCTTTCGACTACGCCAAACTCGCGCACCCGCCGGTGACCTTCCGCCACGAAAAACTCAAGTTCGAAGAGCGCATTCCGGCGGCGCGCCGCTACATCGTCGAGCAGCAGCTCAACGAACTGATGGATGGGCCGCGGCAGAACCTTGGCATCATCGTGCAGGGCGGCATCTACAACGCGCTGATACGCGCCTTGCAGCAGTTCGGCCTGTGTGATGCCTTCGGCCAGAGCGAGATTCCCATCCTCGTGCTCAATGTGACTTACCCGCTGGTGCCCGAGCAGGTGGCCGCATTTGCAATCGGCAAACGCGCGGTGCTGGTGGTGGAGGAAGGCCAGCCCGAATACATTGAGCAGGAGATCGCCACCTTCCTGCGGCGCCGCGACATCAACACGCCGCTGCACGGCAAGGACATGTTGCCTCTGGGCGGTGAATATTCGGTCGAGGTGGTGGCGGCCGGCATTGCTGCCTTCGTCGGTCAATACGCCACCGATGTGGATACGGCGTCGGCCACCGCATGGCTGCAAGGCAACATCGAACGCCGCAGCGCGGTGGGCGCGCAGATCGCGGCACAGCTGAACCAGGCGCTGCCGGTGCGTCCGCCCGGGTTCTGCATTGGCTGCCCGGAACGGCCGGTGTTTTCCGCGCTCAAGCTGGCGCAGCAGGACGTCGGACCGGTGCACATCGCGGCCGACATCGGCTGCCACGCCTTCGGCACCTTTGCGCCCTTTTCTTTCGGCCACTCCATCCTCGGCTACGGCATGAGCCTGGCCAGCCGTGCCGGCGTCTCGCCGA
This sequence comes from Polaromonas sp., assembly GCF_029945895.1. Classification (GTDB taxonomy): domain Bacteria; phylum Pseudomonadota; class Gammaproteobacteria; order Burkholderiales; family Burkholderiaceae_C; genus Polaromonas. Next base: position 28,133 of record NZ_JAQSDL010000053.1, read on the forward strand.
TGATGGCGCGCCGCACCCTGTCCATCATGGGCGACGGCGGTTTCTGGCACAACGGTCTGCTGACCGGCGTGCAGTCGGCGCTGTTCAATGGTGACGATGCGGTGCTGCTGATCTTCAAGAACGGCTACACCTCGGCCACCGGCACGCAGGACATCATCTCCACGCCAAGCGACGACGCCAAGTTCAACGCCAGCGACAAGCTGCAAAGCCTGACCCAGACCAACACCACCATCGAGAAAACCCTGCAGGGCCTGGGCATCCAGTGGCTGCGCACGGTGCACACCTACCATGTGGAAGAGATGCGCCAGACGCTCAACGAGGCCTTCACGACGGATTTCAACGGTCTCAAGGTCATCATTGCCGAAGGTGAATGCCAGCTCGAGCGCCAGCGCCGCATCAAGCCCTGGCTGGCCGGCCTGCTTCAACGCGGCAAACGCGTGGTGCGGGTGAAATACGGCGTCGATGAAGACATCTGCAACGGCGACCATGCCTGCATCCGCCTGTCGGGCTGCCCCACGCTGACCCTGAAAGACAACCCGGACCCGCTCAAGGTGGACCCGGTGGCCACGGTGATCGACGGCTGCGTCGGCTGCGGGCTGTGCGGCGCCAATGCGCACGCCGCCACCTTGTGCCCCTCGTTTTACCGGGCAGAAGTGATCCAGAACCCGAAGTGGCACGAGCGCTTGCTGGGCAGCGTGCGCGGCGCCCTGGTTCGGGCATTGCAGACAGCATGATGGCCATGAACCATCAAAAACCCATCACCCTGCTGATATGCGCACTCGGCGGCGAAGGCGGCGGCGTGTTGACCGAATGGCTGGTCGATATCGCGCTGGCCAGCGGTTACGCGGCGCAAAGCACCTCGATTCCCGGCGTCGCGCAGCGCACCGGCGCGACGACCTATTACCTGGAAGTTTTTCCGGTGCCGCTGAAGGAACTCGGCGGCAAACGCCCGGTGTTCAGCCTGAACCCGGTGCCCGGCGCGCTCGACGGATTGATCTCGTCCGAGCTGCTGGAAACCGCGCGCCAGGTCGGCAACGGCATGGCTTCCCCCCAGCGCACGCTGGTCATCAGTTCCAGCAGCCGCACCCTGACCACCGCCGAACGCATGGTGCCCGGCGACGGCCGCACCGACAGCGCGCCGCTGTTGCAGGCCCTAGGCGCGCAAAGCCGCGCCACCCAGGTCTTCGACATGGGCGAGATGGCCAAAGCCAGCGGCACCGTGGTCAGCGCGGTGATGTTGGGCGCGATCGCCGGCAGCGGCCTGCTGCCCTTCGCGCGCCAGGCGTATGAGGACGCCATCCGCCACGGCGGCAAAGGTGCTGAAGCCAGCCTGCGCGGCTTCGACCGCGCATTTGCACAGGTGTCCACCCAACAGGCGCAGACAGCACTGGTCACCAGCCTGCTATCAGAAGAGGAGCTGCTTGCGCCCGTCCCCAAAGGGCTGGAGGCCGATTTGGCTTCAAGCTTTCCAGCGCCGGTGCACGACATGCTGGCGCTGGGCCACGCCCGCATGCTGGAATACCAGGACCGCGCGTACGCCGAGCTGTATGTGCAGCGCCTGCGGCAGGTGCTGGCCGCCGAGGTGCAGGCGGACCCGGCGGCGGCCCAGGGCTACGCCACCACGCGCGAGATGGCGCGCTGGCTGGCGCTGTGGATGGCGTTTGACGACATCGTGCGTGTCGCCGACCTGAAAAGCAGCGCCAGCCGCTGGCAGCGCGTGCACGGTGAGGTCAAGGCAGGCGCCGGTGACCTGCTGCAGGTCTACGATCATTTCAAGCCGGGGGCCGCGGAATTCGCGGCCCTGCTGCCGGCGGGCCTGGCCACGCGCGTGACGCGCTGGGATCGCGCACGCGTGGCCAATGGGAAGACGCCGTGGGCCCTGCCGCTCAAGGTCGGCACCCACTCGGTCTTCGGCATGCTCTCGCTGCGCCTGCTGGCCAGCCTGAAGTGGCTGCGTGTGCGCGGTAGCCGTTTCACCACCGAACAGGTTCTGATCACCCAGTGGCTGGACGGCGTCGTGCGCGGCACACAGGCCCATTGGCAACTGGGGCATGAGATCGCGCTATGCGGCCGCCTGATCAAGGGTTACGGCAGCACCAACGAACGCGGCAAGGACAACCTCATGCATGTGCTGGAGCACCTGGCCACCGGCGCGTCCTTCGCATCGAACGAACTGCGTGCAGCCGCCATTGCCGCCGCGCGCGAGGCCGCGCTGGAGGACGAAGCCGGCAAGGCGCTGGACCAGACGCTGGTGAGCCATGGCGCACCAGCGCGACCGGTGAAAGCACAACCGATCCGATGGATCCAGAATCCCCACCGCAAACCACGTGCCGCCAAGAGCACCTGATTTTTTCTACCCACCCCAGAGGAGACAACACCATGAACCCATTCATCCAACCCGGCCGCCGCACCCTGCTGGCGCTGGCCCTGATCGCCAGCAGTCTGTTTCCCGCAGCACAGGCGCAGACCTGGCCGGCCAAACCGGTCAAGGTCATCGTCAACTTTCCGCCCGGCGGCGCGGCCGACCAGCTGGCGCGCGCCATCGGCACGCCGCTGGCTGAGGCCCTGGGCCAGCCAGTGGTGGTGGAAAACCGCGGTGGTGCCAACGGCAACATCGGCGGCGAAGCCGTGGCCAAGGCGCCGGCCGACGGCTACACCCTGCTCATGAGTTCAGGCGGCATGGTGTCGGTCAACCCGCACCTTTACACCAGAATGTCCTTCAACCCGGCGAAAGACCTGGTGCCGGTGGCGGCCGCGGCGCGCGTGCTGGTGTTCCTGGAAGTCAAACCCTCGCTGCCGGTCAGCAACGTGAAGGAATTCCTCGCCTACCTCAAGGCCAACCCCGGCAAGCTGTCCTTCGGCTCACCCGGCAACGGCAGCTCACCGCACCTGGCGGCCGAGATGCTGAAGGCCCAGACCAACACCTTTGCGGTGCACGTGCCTTACCGCGGCGCGGCGCCGGCCATGCAGGACCTGCTGGGCGGCCAGCTCGACTTCATGTTCGACCCGGGCATCGGCCTGCAGCATGTGAAGGCCGGCAAGCTCAAGCTGCTGGCCGTGGGCAGTGCCAAGCGCTCTCCGCTGTTTCCGGACGTACCGACCCTGGACGAAGCCGGCCTGAAAAACTTCGACGCCGACACCTGGTTCGGCTTTTA
>NZ_JAQSDL010000054.1 GCF_029945895.1 Polaromonas sp.
ATGCCGCCGGTGACCAGCGCGCCCAGCGGGTGCATCAGGTCGGAACCGGCACACACGGCGACCAGCCCGGCCAGCGGGCCGTTATGCACAAAGCCCGGGTCATTTTTGCCGAGCGCCAGCGCGACCAGCGTGCCGCCGACCATGGCCATCAGCGAGTTGACGGCCACCAGGCCGGAGATCTTGTCAATGGTCTGCGCACTCATGACGTTGAAGCCGAACCAGCCGACCGTCAGGATCCAGGCGCCCAGCGCGAGAAAAGGAATGCTGGAGGGCGGATGCGCCGAGATCCCGCCGTCCTTGCGGTAGCGGTTGCTGCGCGCGCCGAGCAGAATCACCGCCGGCAAGGCCAGCCAGCCGCCGACCGCATGAACCACGATGGAGCCGGCAAAGTCATGGAACTCGGACCCGGTCAGGGCCTTGATCCAGGCCTGCACGCCGAAATGCTGATTCCAGACAATGCCCTCGAAAAACGGATAGACAAACCCGACGATCACGGCGGTGGCCAGCAGCTGCGGGTAAAAGCGTGCGCGTTCGGCGATGCCGCCGGAAATGATGGCGGGGATGGCTGCGGCAAAGGTCAGCAGGAAGAAGAACTTGACGAGCTCATAGCCGTTTTTGGCGGCCAACACGTCGGCGCCGACAAAAAAGCTGGTGCCATAGGCCACGCCGTAACCGACGACGAAATACACCACGGTGGACACCGAAAAGTCCACCAGGATCTTGACCAGAGCGTTGACCTGGTTTTTCTTGCGGACCGTGCCGAGCTCCAGAAAAGCAAAACCGGCATGCATGGCCAAAACCATGATGCCGCCCAACAGGATGAACAAGGCATCCGAGCCCTGTTTTAGTGCGTCCATAAGCCCCTCTTTGAATGTTTGAGCAGTTTTAGTGCGAAAGCTGGATATAAAAAGTAACAGCACCAAAATCAAGCAAAAACTGCGCCAGAGAGGTGCGCACCAAGTTGGGTAGCGCCGGCCAACTGGATGGAAGTCGGGGGTTACAATAAAGCCTGTCATTGGGGAGTAGCCACCCTTTCAATCCTGAAAGGGGCTTGCGTCAACAGACTTGTCCATCACGGACATGGCGCCAGCAGTCCATCGGACCCAGCGAGACCTTTGACTGCACAGCTCCTGCTCAAGGCCGGGGATGCCGTGCAGTCAATGGTTTTCGGCCGGAGTCTCATTGCATGGAAGCTTTCCTCATCTCCACCGGCATTGTTGCCCTCGCCGAAATGGGCGACAAGACGCAACTTCTCGCCCTCGTCCTCGCGGCCCGTTTCCGCAAACCCTGGCCCATCGTGGCCGGCATCTTTGTCGCCACCATTGCCAACCATGCGATGGCCGGCGCCCTGGGCGCCTGGTTGACCACCTTGATCAGCCCGCAAACCCTGCGCTGGATCCTGGGCGCGTCCTTCATTGCCATGGCCGGGTGGATGCTGATTCCGGACAAGCTCGACGACGATGAGGCCGACGCACGCCTGCCGCGTTTCGGCGTGTTCGGCACCACCGCGATGCTGTTTTTTCTGGCCGAGATGGGCGACAAGACGCAGATAGCCACCGTGATGCTGGCCGCCCGTTACGACGCCTGGTTCGGCGTGGTGGCCGGCACCACCCTGGGCATGATGCTGGCCAACGTCCCCGTGGTCTGGCTGGGCGCCAAGGTCACGAAGAAAGTGCCGCTTCGGGTGGTGCACCTGGTGTCGGCCTCGATTTTTGCCTTGCTGGGCGCCGCCGCCTTGCTCGGCTGGGGCTGAGGGCGCTCATGGTGCCTTCGGGCCGCGCCGGTAGATCAGGTGGTAGGTCAGGCCGACCAGGACGCTGCCACCCATCAGGTTGCCGGCAATCACAACGGCCAGGTTCAGGGCCATGCCGCCCCAGGTGAGCATGGTTTCGCCCGCAGGCACGCCACCCGACTGCTGAAGCAGCATGGCCAGTGGCATCAGGTACATGTTGGCGATGCTGTGTTCAAAACCTGCGGCAACAAAAGCACTGATGGGAAAAACAATGGCAACCGCCTTGTCCACGACGCTGCGCCCCGCCATCGCCATCCACACCGCCATGCACACCAGGACGTTGCACAGCACGCCGCGGAAAAACGCCTCCCAGACCGGCAAGTCCTGTTTGACCTGCGCGATTTTCACCACCGTGCGGCCAATGGCGCCGCCGTTCATGTCGGTGTGACCGCTGGCGAAGACCAGCAGCGCGAGCCCGGCGGCACCGGCAAAATTGGCCGCGCAGACCAGTACCCAGTTCCGCAGCACATCGGCGCTCGTGATCTTGCCGTCAGCCCAGGCCATGGCCAGCAGGTTGTTGCCGGTAAACAGCTCCGCCCCGGCCACCACCACCAGCACAAGGCCGAGGGAGAAGACCAGCCCGCCCACCAGCTGGGCCGCGGCAAAACCCAGGCCGGCATCGGACTTCACGATCACAAAAAAGAGGCTGCCCAGACCGATAAACGCCCCGGCCAGTACACCCAGCATCAGCAGCGGCAGGGTCGCCATTCGGGCCTTGGCCACACCCACGGTTTCAATGCGTTCGGCAATTTCGCGTGGGGCGTAAGCATCGGAGCCAAACAGTTCTGACATGGGATTTCCTGAATTGAGGGTGGTTGAGGGCCTGGTCGGACGCCTTGCATTTATACTAGCCTCCAGCGCCGATTTGCTCAGCTTGCGGGCGCTTAAAAAGTACGGCTAAAGACGAACATCCATGAACCCGGACTCGCTTTTAGCGATGCCGGGTTTTCT
>NZ_JAQSDL010000055.1 GCF_029945895.1 Polaromonas sp.
GAAGGCGTGACCTTCATCGGCGGCGTGATGGAACACATCGAGCAGGCCGGCGTGCACAGCGGCGACTCGGCCTGTTCGCTGCCGCCGTATTCGCTGAGCGCGGAAACGGTGACCGAGATCAAGCGCCAGACCGCCGCCATGGCCCGGGCCCTGAACGTGGTGGGTCTCATGAACGTGCAGTTCGCGATCCAGCATGTGGATGGCAAGGACGTGATCTACGTTCTGGAAGTGAATCCGCGCGCATCCCGTACCGTGCCCTTCGTCAGCAAGGCCACCGGCATCCAGCTGGCCAAAGTCGCGGCGCGCTGCATGGTGGGGCAGTCGCTGGCCTCGCAAGGCATCAGCAAGGAGGTGACGCCGCCTTATTTCAGCGTCAAGGAAGCGGTGTTCCCCTTCGTCAAGTTTCCCGGCGTGGACACCATTCTCGGCCCCGAGATGAAGTCCACCGGCGAGGTGATGGGCGTCGGCAAGACCTTTGGCGAGGCCTTTGTGAAGTCGCAGCTGGGTGCCGGCACCAAACTGCCGACCTCCGGCAAGGTGTTCATGACCGTCAAGAACAACGACAAGCCGCGCGCCGTGGAAGTGGCGCGTGCGCTGGCGGCGCTCAAGTTCGAGATCGTCGCCACCAAGGGCACGGCCGCTGCCATCAATGCGGCCGGCATCCCTTGTGGCGTGGTCAACAAGGTCACCGAGGGCCGGCCGCACGTGGTGGACATGATCAAGAACAACGAGATTGCGCTGGTCATCAACACGGTGGAAGAGCGCCGCAATGCGATTGCCGACTCGCGGCAGATCCGCACCTCGGCGCTGCTGGCCCGGGTCACCACCTACACCACCATCGCCGGCGCCGAAGCGGCGGTGGAGGGCATGAAATACCTGGACAACCTGACGGTATATTCGGTCCAGGAACTGCATGCCCAGCTGGCCTGAGCTCGGGACAACTACCGAGCCCGCGCCTGGGCATTTGCATTAAACTCGTATCAAGACAACATGTGATGACGCCGCCGCCAGGTGACTGGTGGCGGTTTCGCTTTTGGAGGACTCAAACCATGGCAACCATTCCGATTACAAAAAAGGGCGCGGAGAAGCTCAAGGCCGAACTGCACCAGCTCAAGACCGTGGATCGCCCCTGGGTGATCAACTCGATTTCCGAAGCGCGGGCCCAGGGCGATCTCAGCGAAAACGCCGAGTACGACGCCGCCAAGGACCGCCAGGGCTTCATCGAAGGCCGCATCCAGGAAATTGAAGGCAAGCTGTCGGCCGCGCAGATCATCGATCCGTCCGAGGTGGATGCCGGCGGCAAGGTGGTGTTCGGCTCCACCATCGAGCTGCAGGACGAGGACTCCGGTGACAAGGTGACCTACCAGATCGTCGGCGAGGACGAGGCCGACATCAAGCTGGGCCTGGTCAACATCAGCTCGCCGATTGCCCGTGCGCTGATCGGCAAGGACGAGGGCGACACCGCGGAGGTGCAGGCGCCCGGCGGCATCAAACGTTATGAAATCATTGCGGTGATGTATATCTGATGCCCCCACGGTCGCTCACTGCGTGTAGCTTCCTGCCTCCCGAGGGGGCCGTCGCTTGCTCGGGGCGGCCCTTCGCGGCGCGGTGGTGGTTTCCCTCGACTCCATCATGAAGGCGCGACGCATCAGCATCCTGCTGGCCGCCCTGTGGTGGGGCAGCCTGAGCACGCTGGGTTTTCTGGTGGTGCCCCTGCTGTTCATGCACATGCCCAGCCCGGCGGCGGCCGGCGCCATGGCCGCCAAACTGTTCACCGCCCAAACCTGGCTGAGTATTGCCTGCGCCTTTTTCCTGCTGCTGTTTCTCAAGGGAAAAGAAGCTGTAGCCCTTTCGCCGTCGGCGCAGGCTGCTATGAAATATGTAGTGGCCGGGCTGCTGCTGGCGGTGCTTGTCGAATTCGGCGTGGCGCCTAACATCGTCAACGCCCGCGCCGACGGCGGCAACCTCAAGTTCTGGCACGGCCTGGGCAGCGCCATGTACCTGGCGCAATGGCTGGCAGCAGGCTGGACGCTTTGGTGCCTGAGCCGTTCGACGACGGCTGGCGCCGCGTAGCCAGCGGCGTACTGTTTTCTTTACAGGCAGGGGCCGCGGATCTGGCTTTGCCAGTCCGCCGGCGCAGCGCCCCCTCGGGGGGCAGAGAGCTACGCGCAGCGAGCGAACGTGGGGGCAGTCCAGCTGCGACCGCGGATCTGGCTGTGCCAGTCCGCCGGCGCAGGGACCTACGCGGAGTGAGCGACCGTGGGGGCCATCTCCGCCGCCTCGAGGGTATTGACCAGCAACATCGTGATGGTCATCGGGCCCACACCGCCCGGCACGGGGGTGATCCAGCCGGCGACTTCCTTCACGCCGTCGAAATCCACGTCGCCGCAGAGCTTGCCTTCGTCATTGCGGTTCATGCCGACGTCAATCACCACCGCGCCAGGTTTGACCATGTCGGCCGTCAGCACATTGCGCTTGCCCACGGCGGCGACCACCACGTCGGCCTGAAGCGTCATCGCCTTGAGGTTTTGAGTGCCGCTGTGGCAGACCGTGACCGTGGCATTTTTTTGCAGCAGCATCAAGGCCATCGGTTTGCCGACGATGTTGCTGCGGCCTATCACCACCGCATGTTTGCCCTTCAGGTCGTAGCCGATGCTCTCGAGCATCTTCATGCAGCCGTAAGGGGTGCAGGGCCAGAAGCCGGGCTGGCCGACCATCAGGGCGCCGGCGCTGGCCACGTGGAACCCATCGACGTCCTTGGCGGGTGAAATCGCCTCGATCACCTTGTGCGCATCAATGTGGGCGGGCAGGGGTAGCTGGACCAGGATGCCGTGGATGGCCGGGTCGCGGTTCAGGGCCTCCACGCGTGCCAGCAGTTCGGCTTCGCCCAGCGTGGCCGGGTAACGCTCCAGCACCGAATGCAGGCCGCTGTCCTCGCAGGCCTTGACCTTGTTGCGCACATACACCTGGCTGGCCGGATTCTCGCCGACCAGTATCACTGCCAGGCCTGGCACCACACCGCGCGCGCGCAGCGCGGCGGCGCGTAGCGCGACGTCGGCGCGCAGTTGTCTGGACAGGGCGATGCCATCAATGATGTGAGCGGTCATGGTTTCTGGTTTTCAAGTAAAAACGCCCGCCAGTCCTTGAACCACGGGCGCTGTCAGCTATAAAAAAAATAGCAGTGAATTTACTGCTCAGGCCTTGGGTGCGCTGGAACCCAGGGCGATTTTCAGCAGATCGGCCACTGTGTTGGCATTGAGCTTTTCCATGATGTTGGCGCGGTGCGCCTCCACCGTCTTGATGCTGATGCCCAGATCGTCGGCGATCTGCTTGTTCAGGCGGCCGGCCACGATGCGTTCGAGCACCTGGGCTTCGCGCGAGGTGAGCTTGGCCAGCAGGGCGTCGCGGCTGGCGGACTGCTGGTGTTCGCTGAAGGCTTCCTTGGCCTGGTCCAGCATGCGTTCGACCAGGCTGACCAGGGCTTCTTCCTGGAAGGGCTTCTGGATGAAGTCCATCGCCCCTTTTTTCATGGTGTCGACCGCCATGGGCACGTCGCCGTGGCCGGTGATGAAGACGATGGGCAGGGGTGACTTGCGTTCGACCAGGCGGTCCTGTAGCTCCAGGCCAGTCATGCCGCCCATGCGGATGTCGACGATCAGGCAGGCGACCTCGCGCGGGTCGTAGCGGCTCAGAAAGGTTTCCGCAGAGTCGTAACAGCGAACGCGGTAGTCCTTGCCTTCAAGCAGCCACTGGAGCGAGTCGCGCACACCCTCGTCGTCATCGACGACATAGACGGTACCTTTTTTCGGAATCAAGCTCATGCCAGACCTTTACGTAAACGGTTTCAGAACCCTGTCAGGACATGCCCGTCGGTGCGACGGGCGCTTCTGCGGCAGCCGGAGCCGGCGAGAGCAGGGGTGTCACGGGAATCCAGAAGGTAAACCGGCACCCCACCACCTCGTCGCCATTGTAGAGGTTCTCGGCCTGCATTCTGCCCTGGTGCGACTCCACAATGCTGCGGCACAGCTTCAGCCCGATGCCCATGCCTTCGGCCTTGGTCGAGTAGAAGGCTTCGTAGAGCCGGCCCATGACTTCGGGCGACAGGCCCTTGCCCGAATCCAGCACCGAGAACTCGATCACGTTCTGCTCGTTGATGGTCTTGGGCACCACGCGCAACTCCACACTGCGCCGCGCAGTGGGGCGCTGCGCCTGCGCGATCGACTCGGCACCGTTTTTCATCAGGTTGATCAGCACCTGCTCGATCAGGATGGGGTCCACCATCACCGGCGGCAGGCGCGCCGCGATGTAGTGGCTGAGCCGCACGTTGTGGCGGCGCAGTTCGATGTCGGCCAGCTCCATCGCATTGCTGACCATGGTGGCCACGTCGGCCGGGCTTCGGTTCGGTTCACTGCGTTTGACGAAGGAACGTATGCGCTGGATGATCTGGCCGGCGCGATGCGCCTGCCTGGCGGTTTTTTCCAGCGCCACCAGCAGGTCCTCGTTGTTGATCTGCTGTCCCTTGATGCGCGAAACCATGCCGTTGCAATAGTTGTTGATGGCGGTCAGCGGCTGGTTGAGTTCGTGGGCGACGCTCGACGCCATCTCGCCCATGGTGATCAGGCGGCTGGCCGCCTGGGCCCGCTCGGCCTGCAGTGCGGCCTGCGCTTCGGCATGGCGGCGCGGCGTGATGTCGGTGGCAATCACCATCTGCGCGAGGCGACCGTCCACCCAGGTCAGGTAGCGCGAGCGCACCTCCAGCCATTTGCCGAGCTCGGGCACAAAAATCTCGGCGTTCTCGGTCTGGGCCGCAGTGAGGGTGTCGGTCGGAAAGCCCGCCAGGCCGTCCACCGCGTCCAGGGTGTCGTCCGTCGGCGCCACCGCCGGAACGCCGGCCTGCGCAATCAGGTTCATGTGGCCGGCGACTTCGCCGCCGAACCAGGCGCGGTAGAGCTTGTTGGCAAACAGCAGCTCTTCGCTGCCCAGCGGCGCCACCGACACCGCTGCGTCCAGCCCTTCGAGCACCGTGGTGAAGCGTTCGTACGACGCGGACAGCTCCTCGCGGATGCGATTGGGTTCGGTGATGTCGGTCATCGACGTCATCCAGCCGGTTTGCTGACCGCGCGGGTCGATCAGCGGCGAGGTGTACATCCTGGCGTCAAACAGCGCGCCATCCTTGCGCTTGACGCGTACGTGGAAGCCGCCGGGAATGGTGCGGCCGTGCAACTCATCATCAAGCCGGGCCGCCAGGATCTCTCGGTCCTGGTCCGGCCAGTAAGGAAAGGGTGCAGTCCTGCCCACCAGCTCACCTTCGCTCCAGCCCGTCATCTGGCAAAAGGCGGGGTTGACGTAGGTGATGCGCCCCTGCAGGTCCAGCGCGCGCATGCCGGTCAGCATGGAGTTTTCCATGGCGCGGCGGAAGTTGGTCTCCGAGATCAGCGCTTCCTGCGCCTGTACGCGCCGGCGCGTGTGGCGCCAGGTGCCCAGCAGCATCCAGACGGTGAGCGCGCTCAGGGCACTGACGAGCCAGAAGAAACCGCTGCCGACCACCCCCAGCGAGGCCCGGTAGCCCTGGGCCTTGATCAGCAGGCCGTTGCCGACCGGTGACACCGGGATTTCGTACTCCTGCGCCTCGTCGGACATCGGCAGCAGCTTGGCCGCCGTGTTTCTGGGCGGGGGCAGGTTGCCGGCCAGCACCTTGCCCTGGTCGTCGAGCAGGGCCACCGCATATTTGGCGGTCACTTCGTTGGGCACGCCAAAGCGCAGCAGGCCGTCGATGGAGTATTCGCCCATGATGACGCCGTCGAACTTGCCCTGGTCGTCGAGCGGCACCTGCAGCTGCAGGCTGGGAGCGTTGTAGCTCGCATCATCCTTGACGGTCAGCGGGCGCGAATAGACCGGTTGCCGCAAATCGCGCGCCAGCCCGAAGGTGCTTTCGGTTTCCCCGCGTTTGAGCTGTTCACCGGGCGCCTGCTGCTGTGACGCATTGGCGCTCGGCGAAACATAGGAAGAGCGGACCCGGCGGCGCGCGTCAATCCAGGTCACGGCCAGCAGTTCGGGGTACTGGTTGACCAGCGATTCGGCCTGCGAAATGAACTCCGCGCTGTCCACGTCCTTGTTGGACACGTCGCGCCCCAGCCGCATCAGCTGCTCCTGGCGCTCCAGCAGGCGCAGCCGCAGCCGTTGCTGCGCGTATTCCACATCGCGCTTGACGGCCTGCTGCTCGCGGTCGATTTCCTCGATGCGCAGGTAGGCAAATGCGGCAATCACCGCAGCCAGGAAAAGCATCACCGCCAGCAAAGGGCCGAGCGTGACAAAGCGGTCCTGGCGGGTCGGCGATTGTTTGCGCCACCAGCGGCGCCAGCGGGTCAGCGGCGCGCTGCCCGCAGGGGCGTCAAAAGTGGAGGGGGTGGGCTCGTTCATGGCGGGATGTCGAGTTTACGGGACTTCCCCCTGCGACCGCGGCTCACCCACTCCATGGCGAGGGGGCGGGTTGCGGGGCTGCGCTTGCAAGTTTGCCGGGCCTGCCTGTCCCCGGGTATAAAATATCATAATACGAAAACAAGAAGCACTATTTGAAAAATCTGAATAATTGTGGGAAACTGCAGCCTGGAATCCAAATTGCGTTAACGTGATGTTGACGTCACCAAATCAACAGCTAGGAATCTAGCGCCCAGCAGGAGACAAAACCATGGCTGCAAATCCGGAACAGGCACGTGCCGATACATTGGGCAAGGCTGCCAACGAGGTCCAGGACAAGGACGCCCAGGAGACCCGCGAATGGATTGACGCGCTGAGTGCCGTCATTGCCAACAGCCCGAGCAACGACGAGGGCCGCGCACGGGCCCACTTCCTGCTGGAGCAGTTGCTGGAGCAGGCGCGCCAGGAGGGCATCGACACGCCGTTCTCCGCCACCACCGGATATGTCAACACCATCGAACCCAGCGACGAGGTGCCTTCTCCCGGCAACCTCCTGATCGAGCAGCGCCTGCGCGCCTACATGCGCTGGAACGCGATGGCCATGGTCGTCAAGGCCAACCGCCTGCACCCGGCTGACGGTGGCGACCTGGGCGGCCACATTGGCTCGTTCGCATCGCTGGCCAGCCTGTTCGGCGCCGGCTTCAACCATTTCTGGCACGCCGAGAGCGCCGAACCCGGCAAGGAGCACGGCGGCGACTGCCTCTACATCCAGGGCCATGTGTCGCCGGGTGTGTATGCCCGCGCCTACCTGGAAGGGCGGCTGACCGAAGAGCAGTTGCTGAACTTCCGCCAGGAGGTCGATGGGAAAGGCCTGTCGAGTTATCCGCACCCCAAGCTGATGCCCCAGTTCTGGCAGTTTCCCACCGTCTCCATGGGCCTGGGCCCGCTGATGGCGATTTACCAGGCGCGTTTCCTCAAGTACCTGCATGCCCGCGGCATTGCCAACACCGAGAACCGCAAGGTCTGGGTGTTCTGCGGCGACGGCGAGATGGATGAGGTCGAGTCGCTGGGCGCCATCAGCCTGGCCGCACGCGAGAACCTCGACAACCTCATCTTTGTCATCAACTGCAATTTGCAGCGCCTGGACGGCCCGGTGCGCGGCAACGGCAAGATCATCCAGGAGCTCGAGGGCGAGTTCCGCGGTTCGGGCTGGAACGTGATCAAGCTGATCTGGGGCAGCAACTGGGATCCGCTGCTGGCGCGCGACAAGAACGGCGCGCTGCGCAAGGTCATGATGGACACGCCCGACGGCGACTATCAGGCCATGAAGGCCAACGACGGTGCCTATGTGCGCAAGCATTTCTTCGGCCAGAACCCCGAAACGCTGGAGATGGTCTCCAAGATGAGCGACGAGGAAGTCTTCGACCTGCGCCGCGGCGGCCACGATTCGAAAAAAGTCTATGCGGCGTTTCACAAGGCGGTCAACCACACCGGCCAGCCGACCGTGCTGCTGATCAAGACCGTCAAGGGTTTTGGCATGGGCAAGATCGGCGAAGGCAAGAACAACGTCCACCAGACCAAGAAGCTGTCCGACGAGGACATCAAGGCCTTCCGCGACCGCTTCAACATCCCGATTCCCGACAGCCAGCTGGCGGACGTCCCGTTCTACAAGCCGGCCGACGACACGCCTGAAATGAAGTACCTGCACGAGCGCCGCAAGGCCCTCGGCGGCTACCTGCCGCACCGCCGGACCAAGGCCGACGAGAGCTTCACGGCGCCGTCGCTGGAGACCTTCAAGTCGGTGATCGAGCCGACGCCGGAAGGCCGCGAAATTTCCACCACCCAGGCCTATGTGCGTTTTCTCACGCAGTTGCTGCGCGACCAGGCGCTGGGCGCGCGCGTGGTGCCCATCCTGGTGGATGAAGCCCGCACGTTCGGCATGGAAGGGCTGTTCCGCCAGATCGGTATCTACAACCCGGCAGGCCAGAAGTACACCCCGGTCGATAAAGACCAGGTGATGTATTACAAGGAAGACAAAAAGGGCCAGATCCTGCAGGAAGGCATCAACGAGGCCGGCGGCATGAGCAGCTGGATCGCCGCTGCCACCTCCTACAGCACGAACAACCGGATCATGATCCCGTTCTACGTGTATTACTCGATGTTCGGCTTCCAGCGCGTCGGCGACCTGGCCTGGGCCGCGGGCGACATGCAGGCGCGTGGTTTCCTGCTGGGCGGCACCTCCGGCCGCACCACGCTCAACGGCGAAGGTCTGCAGCACGAGGACGGCCACAGCCACATCCTGGCCGGCACCATTCCGAACTGCGTCAGCTACGACCCAACCTATGCCCATGAAGTGGCGGTGATCATGCAGGACGGCCTCAGGCGCATGGTCGAGCGCCAGGAAAACGTTTTCTACTACATCACGCTGCTCAACGAAAACTACGCGATGCCGGGCCTGACACCAGGCACCGAGGCGCAGATCGTCAAGGGCATGTACCTGCTCAAGGAGGGTGGCCACACGGCGGGCAAGGACCAGCCGCGCGTGCAGTTGCTGGGCTCCGGCACCATCCTGCGCGAGTCCATCGCAGCCCAGGAACTGCTGGAAAAAGACTGGGGCGTCGCCGCCAACGTCTGGAGCTGCCCGAGCTTCAACGAACTCACGCGTGACGGCCAGGACGCCGAGCGCTGGAACCTGTTGCATCCGCTGGACACGCCGCGTGTTCCCTTCGTGAGCCAGCAGCTCGAGAAACACGCGGGGCCGGTGGTTGCCTCGACCGACTACATGAAGGCCTATGCCGAGCAGATCCGTTCCTTCATTCCGCGCGGCCGTACCTACAAGGTGCTGGGCACCGACGGTTTTGGCCGCAGCGATTTCCGCAGCAAGCTGCGCGAGCACTTCGAGATCAACCGCCATTACATCGTGATTGCCGCGCTGAAGGCGCTCAGCGAAGAAGGTACCGTACCGGTGGCCAAGGTCGCCGAGGCCATCAAGAAGTACGGCATCCATGCCGACAAGGTCAACCCGCTTTACGCCTGATCGGGCCTGGTCCCGCCTGATCAGCACGCGCAAAAAAACACGGACGAACTGGAGACAAGAACATGGCATTGGTAGACATACAGGTTCCCGACATCGGGGACTTTGACGAAGTAACAGTCATCGAGCTGCTGGTCAAGCCGGGTGACACCGTCAAGGCGGAGCAGTCGCTGATCACGGTCGAATCGGACAAGGCTTCGATGGAAATTCCCTCCAGCCAGTCCGGCGTGGTCAAGGAAGTCCGGGTCAAGCTGGGCGACAAGGTCAAGCAGGGCTCGGTCGTGCTGGTGCTCGAAGGCGAGGGCGCGGCTACAACCGCTGCGCCTGCTGCAGCGCCAGTTTCCGAACAAAATGAGGCTCCAGCCCAGGCTGCACCTGCGCCGGCAGCTCCTGTTTCAGTAGCATCCGCGGCCGCCCCGGCTGCGGCCGCCGGCCCGGTCGAGGTCCGTGTGCCGGACATCGGCGACTTCAAGGACGTGGCCGTCATCGAGGTGCTGGTCAAGGTTGGCGACACGGTCAAGGCCGAGCAGTCGCTGGTGACCGTGGAGTCCGACAAGGCCTCGATGGAGATTCCGTCGTCGGTGGCGGGCGTGATCCGGGAGCTCAAGGTCAAGCTCGGCGACAAGATCAACATTGGCGACCTGCTCGCGATTCTCGAAGGCACCTCGGCACCGGCAGCCGCTGCGGCACCCGCGCCGGCGCCGGCACCTGCTGCTGCGGCTGCGGCTGCGGCTGCAGCACCCGCTGCCAGCCGGACCAGCGCACCGGCGCCAGTGGCCGTGCCGGCACACGAACCGTCGGTACCCACCGGCAACCTGCCGCATGCCTCGCCGTCTGTGCGCAAATTTGCGCGCGAACTCGGCGTTCCCCTCGGTGAGGTCAAGGGCAGCGGCCCCAAAGGCCGCATCACGCTGGACGATGTCCAGGGCTTCACCAAAGCGGTGATGGCCGGCGAAGCACGCACCCAGGCGCAGGCGGCCAAGGCGCCTGCAGCATCGGGCGGCGGCGCAGGTCTGGACCTGCTGCCCTGGCCCAAGGTGGACTTCACGAAGTTCGGCCCGGTCGAGCGCAAGGACATGTCCCGCATCAAGAAGATCAGCGGCGCCAACCTGCACCGCAACTGGGTCATGATTCCGCACGTCTGCAACCACGACGATGCGGACATCACCGAGCTGGAAGCCTTCCGCGTGCTGATGAACAAGGAAAACGAGAAGGCCGGCATCAAGATCACCATGCTGGCTTTCCTGATCAAGGCCTCGGTGGCGGCGCTGAAGAAGTTTCCCGAGTTCAATGCCTCGCTGGACGGCGACCAGCTGGTGCTCAAGCAGTACTACAACGTGGCGTTTGCCGCCGACACGCCCAACGGCCTGGTTGTGCCCGTCATCAAGGACGCCGACAAGAAGGGCGTGGTGCAGATCTCGCAGGAGATGGGCGAGCTGGCGAAAAAAGCGCGCGACGGCAAACTCAGCCCGGCCGACATGCAGGGCGCGTGTTTCACCATCTCGTCGCTCGGCGGCATTGGCGGGCGTTATTTCACGCCCATCATCAACGCGCCGGAAGTTGCCATCCTCGGCGTCTGCAAGTCGAGCATCGCGCCGGTGTGGGACGGCCAGGCCTTCCAGCCGCGCCTGATGCTGCCGCTGTCCCTGAGCTGGGACCACCGCGTCATTGACGGCGCTTCGGCCGCTCGTTTCAACGCCTACCTGGGCCAGATCCTGGGTGACTTCCGTCGGGTTCTGCTTTGACCCCCACGCTTGTCGCTTCGCGTACTGCGCGAGGCCTTGCAGGCCGCCGCTCGCCAGAGGCTTCGCTTCTGTCGCCTGTCCAAACCTGCTCAAGCAGCTTTGGAGCCGCATGCTCCAGCCCCTCGGGGGCGCTGCGCCGGCGGCCCGGCAAAGCCGCCTCCGTGGCCCCGGTTGGCAAAGAGCGTGCCCCCGCGCTGCGGCCGCTATGACCACGCTGGTTGCTGTCAGGAAAGCCGGGCAGGCGGTGATTGCCACCGATGCGCTGATCACCTTCGGCGATACGCGCCTGGGCAGCCGCTTCGAGGCCAACGAGAAAATTTTCAGGGTCGAGACACCGGCCGGCGGCAGCTACATCGGCATGGCCGGCACGGCGGCGCATTTTCCGGTGCTGCGCAAGGCCATGGCGGCACTGCCCAAGGACCAGCTCCGGCTGGGTAGCAAGGACGAGGTGTTCGACACCTTCCACAAGCTGCATCCTGTGCTGAAAGACACCTTTTTCCTGCAGACCAAGGAAGACGACAACGACCCTTACGAGTCCAGCCAGTTCAGCGCGCTGATTGCCAACGCCAGCGGCATCTATGGGCTCTACAGCTACCGTGAGGTGTTCGAGTTCAAGGAGTTCTGGGCCATCGGTTCGGGGCGCAGCTTCGCACTGGGGGCCATGCATGCCACCTGGAGCAAGGCGAAAACCGCGCGCGAAGTGGCCTTGGCCGGCGTACACGCGGGCTGCGAGTTCGACAAGAACTCCGGTGGCCCGGTGGAACTGTTCACCGTCAAGCTGAAAAAGTAAGCCGATCATCAAGCGGAGACAAGAGACATGGCATTGATAGACATTACCGTTCCCGACATCGGGGACTTCGACGAGGTCACTGTGATCGAACTGCTGGTCAAGCCCGGCGACAGCATCGCGGCCGACCAGAGCCTGCTGACCGTGGAAAGCGACAAGGCCTCGATGGAAATTCCATCCAGCCACGCCGGTGTCGTGAAGGAGCTCAAGGTCCAACTGGGCGACAAGGTCAAGCAAGGGACGGTCGTGCTGACGCTGGACTCAGCAGGCGCCGCCGCCCCCGTTTTAGAGAAAAAACAGGCGCCAGCCCCCACTGCGCCTGCGCCGGCAGCTCCTGAAAAAGTAGCAACGCCAGCCCCTGCAGCCGCGCCAGCCGGTGCCAGTTTTGGCGGCAAGGCCGACCTGGACTGCGACCTGCTGGTGCTGGGCGCCGGCCCCGGCGGTTACTCGGCGGCTTTCCGGGCCGCCGATCTCGGACTGAAAGTCATCATCGTCGAGCGTTACGCCACCCTGGGCGGGGTCTGCCTGAACGTCGGCTGCATCCCGTCCAAGGCCTTGCTGCATGTCGCTGCGGTGATGGACGAGGTCAAACACTTTGACAGCCTCGGCGTGAGCTTCGGTGAGCCCGTGCTCGACATCGCCAAGCTGCGCACCCACAAGGAAAAAGTCGTGGGCAAGCTGACCGGCGGCCTTGGCGCGATGGCCAAGATGCGCAAGGTCACCGTGGTTCGCGGTTATGGCGCCTTCGTCGGCACCAACCATGTGGAAGTGGAAGAAACCTCCGGTGGCGCACAGGAAAAAACCGGCAAGAAGCAGACGATTGCGTTCAAAAACTGCATCATCGCGGCCGGCTCGCAGGCGGTGCGCCTGCCCTTCATGCCGGAAGATCCGCGCGTGGTGGACTCCACCGGCGCCCTGGCGCTGAAAGAAGTGCCCAAACGCATGCTGATCCTGGGCGGCGGCATCATTGGCCTGGAGATGGGTACGGTGTACTCCACGCTGGGCGCCCGCCTCGACGTGGTGGAAATGATGGACGGCCTGATGCAGGGCGCCGACCGCGACCTCGTCAAGGTCTGGCAGAAAATGAATGCGCCGCGTTTTGACAACATCATGCTCAAGACCAAAACCGTGGGCGCCAAGGCGACGGCCAAGGGCATTGAGGTGACGTTTGAAGGCGAGGGCGCTCCGGCGCCGCAAACCTACGACCTGGTGTTGCAGGCCGTGGGCCGCACGCCGAACGGCAAGAAAATCGCCGCTGACAAGGCCGGTGTCTCAGTCACCGACCGCGGGTTCGTTCCGGTGGACATCCAGATGCGCACCAACGTGCCGCACATCTTTGCGATCGGCGACATCGTCGGCCAGCCCATGCTGGCGCACAAGGCGGTGCACGAGGGCCATGTGGCCGCTGAGGTGATTGCCGGCGAACTGCAGGGCAACAAGGAACTGGCCAGTGCTGCCTTCAACGCCCGCGTGATCCCCAGCGTGGCCTACACGGACCCTGAAATCGCCTGGGTCGGCCTCACCGAAGATCAGGCCAAGGCGCAGGGCGTCAAGGTCAAGAAGGGTCTGTTCCCGTGGAGCGCGTCCGGCCGCGCCATTGCCAACGGCCGCGACGAAGGTTTCACCAAGTTACTGTTTGATGACTCCCCGGAAGCGCACGGCCACGGCAGGATTCTGGGCGGCGGCATCGTCGGCACGCATGCCGGCGACATGATCGGCGAGATCGCGCTGGCCATTGAAATGGGCGCCGACGCCGTCGATATCGGCAAGACCATTCACCCTCACCCCACGCTGGGCGAGAGCATGGGCATGGCCGCGGAAGTGGCGCACGGCAGTTGCACCGATCTGCCACCTGCGCGCAAGTAGCGCGCTGCCGAAGGCCGGCGCCTGACGGCTGCATCCGCCTGTCGTGCGGTGCGCCGCCGCTCAGGCCTGCCATGCCAGGCTTGATTTCGGCGGGGCGAAGCCACATGACTCCCCACTACCTTTCGCTAGACTTTCTGGCGTCGCCCCCAGACCTCAGAGAGACGAGTCGTCGTGGATATGGCGCCGCTCGCCATTGAGGTTTTGCAGCAACTGCGGGCTGATCTGCCCGACCTCCAGCAACACGCCGCCGCGTGCGTTGACAAAACGCCGAGCGAGCGAGGCGCTGGAAAAAGCGGGTAGATTGCCGGCGCGCATGGGCCCGAGGGCAGACGAGCCGTTGACGTAGACCGCGTCCTTCGCACGGATCCAGGCCCCGCTGCTAGCGTCAGTCACGTAACTCGCTGCGATTTCACTGGCCTGGCGGCCACGGGTGTAGCGACCCACATCCTGAAGATAGGTGAAAAAAGAGAGCGGCGAATCGAAAAACTGTGTGTCGCCATTGTCGAAAATGACCTGCGCCGCCCACTCGGGCGCGCGCGCCGGGTACATGCCGCACACCGGGCAGCGCGCATCGGCGGGTACAGGTCGGGGCGCGTGCAGGCCCAGCCCCGAATTGGGGTCATGGGGCACGGGCGGCGCAACCACACAAATTTCATCCGTTTCAACCAGCACGGCGTTACCCGGCGACTGTGAACGCCACGGCGCCAGCAGCAGGCCACCGAGCAGCACCACAACGGCAAGGCCGGCGAAGTACAGCGGTCTGAGTGCAGGCCTGTGCAGCATCATGGCTACATCTTGCTGTCATGCAGCGCGCCGCCGCTCAGGTCCACCATCCCGGGTTTGACCTCGTCATAACGCAGCAGCCTGCCGCCCCATTGTTCGACGAATTTCCTGGCATCAGCCTCCTGGGCGAAGCTGCCGATGGTCGGCCCCATCGAGCCATGGCGCTTGCTGCCCAGCACATAGAAGCCGCTTTTGGCGTCGATCCAGTTACCACGTGGCTGGTTCCAGTCGGCTTTGCCCATGTCCTGCACGTACACCGCCGCCACTTTACGTACCTGTTCGGGCCGCAGCAGTGTGTTGAACAGCTCCACGGTATCGCAGAAGAAGACTGGCGCTTCCTGGCCGGCGTAGCGGATCTGCGCCTTGGGGCCGGGGTAGTCGGCCAGCAGCATGCCATCCAGCTCGCAGGAGGTGGCAGCGTCGATCTCTACAGGCCCCGGCGTCCCCGCGCCGCCTGAGCGCTCGCCGCATCCGGCAAGTGCCGTCAGGGCGGTCAGCGCGACCAGACCGAGCAATTGGCGGCGTCCGCCGCAGGCATCGCCGCCGCCAGTACGGCGGCAGGAACATGTGTACTTCATGGTTTGAATCTCCAGTTTGCCAGGGCCATCGGCACAACAATCCACGCCACCATGACCGAGCCCATCAGCCAGGGCCTGGCCAAGGCGGGTGGCACGATGCTGGCCAGGCCATACAGGGTGCGAACATCTTCGAGTGAAAACACGTTGAGGATGCGAAACACATCCGCCGGATTCAACAGCAACAAATAGGCGAAGGCGTCACCACCGTAGGCGCCGCCTGTGGCCACCAGTCCGCCCAACAGCAGCAGGTCAAATACCAGCACAAAGAAGAACCACATCGCAATCGCGAGGCCAGAAGCGCGCGTGCGCTCCCGCGCGATCACCGATATCAATACCGCCAGACTCAGAAATGCCAGGCCCAGCAGCACCGAACTGACCATGAAGCCCACGTAGTGGTGCAAGCCCGCCCAGCCATACTGCTTGAACAGCAGCAGTGCCACCAGGCCAAAGCCCGCCAAGGTGGAGAGCGTCAGGGCCGCGGCCAGACCCAGGTATTTGCCGAGCAGCACTTCGAGGCGCGTGACGGGAAGGGCCAGCAGCAGGTCCAGCGAGCCGCGCTCGCGCTCGCCCACCACGGCGTCAAAGCCCAGCAGCAAAGCGATCAGCGGGATCAGATAGATCACCAGGCTGACCAGGCTGGCGATGGTGAACTCGATGGAGCGCAGGCCCACCTGGCCCTGGGCGGCGCCGCCAAAGTAGGCAATCACCAAAGAAAACACCGTAAATACCAGGGCCACCGCCAGCACCCAGCGGTTGCGCAAACGGTCGCGAAACTCTTTCGCGGCCAGGGTCAGGATTTGGGACCATTCCATTTCTTTCACCTCAATCCGAAAATCCAAAAAAAACGTCTTCCAGCGAGGGCTCACGGATGTTCAAGTCCAGCACCCTGGCACCCAGACCAGCGAGCGCCCCCAGCACCGACATCTTGGACGCACGTGGGCAGCTGATCCGCAGCCCTTCATCGGTGACCACGCTGCTCACGCCAATGAGCTGGCTCAGCGCCTGCTGGGCCAGCGCCACATCGTCCGGCGCCAGACGCAGCTCCAGGCCCAGCGGCATGTGCATCTGGTCGCGCAGGTCCTGCACGCTGCCCAGTGCCTGTATCTTGCCGGCGGCCATGATGGCGAGGCGGTCCACCCGCTCCTGCAACTCTGCCAGGATGTGCGAGGTAATGATGATGGTCACACCCGTATCGCGCAATCCGCGCAGCGTGGCGTAGAAGTCGCGTATCGCCTGCGGGTCCAGCCCGTTGGAGGGCTCATCCAGGAACAGCACCCGTGGCGCGCCCAATAGCGCCTGCGCGAAGCCCAGGCGTTGGCGCATGCCTTTGGAATACTCCCGCAGCGGCCGTTTTGCCGCATGTGACAAGCCGACGCGCGCCAGCGTCGGCTCGCATTGCGAACTGGACGCGCCCTTGAGCCGGGCGAAGAAACGCAGCGTCTCCAGCCCGCTCAGGTTGTCATACAAAACCACGTTCTCTGGCAGGTAGCCGATGTGACGCCGGGTCTTGCGGAAGTCGCGCCCCCGTACCGAAGCGCCATTCACCAGGATCTCGCCCGCGCTTGGCTCGATCAGCCCCAGCATCATTTTGAAGAGCGTGCTCTTGCCAGCGCCGTTGTGGCCGATCAGGCCAAAGATCTCGCCATGCTGCACCGTCAGGTCCACGCCGTCCACCGCGTGCAGCGCGCCGTAGTGCTTGGCGACGCCACGCACTTGAATCGCGGGACCGCCAGTGCGGGGGGGGTTACTGACCGGGATAGTGCTTGTCACGCCACTCACTCCATTGTTTGTTGTTCGGTTGCATGCGAGGTTTCGGGTCCACCACGCTGGGGACGCGCAACACCGGGAATTGTTGAGCCACCAGACGCAACGCCTGCACCGCCGGGCTGGCCAGCAGCAGTTTGATGCCTGGGTAACGCCAGGTGAGACGGTCCACCATATCGTTGGCCTCGTAGCGCACATCGCCGATGCCGTTGCCATCGCGATCCCACCCCAGGTAGTTGTCCCAGTGGTTGCCATTTTTGGCGCCCCACACCTCGTCGCGCGCACCCACATAACGCACCTGCTCGCGGTTGGCGATGAAATCATTGCCTTCGACCACGTTGCGTGTTGAGCCCGCTGCCAGGTGCACGCCCACATGGTTATCCACCACAAGGTTGTTCCTGATCGTCACGTATTCCACATCGTAGATGAAGAAGCCGCGGTTGTTGCCGGCGACGACGTTGTTTTCCACCAGCGAATCCTGCATCGTGCGCAGCATGATGCCGTGGTCCGAGTTGCCCCAGGCCCGGTTGTTGCGCACCACCTGGTCGCGCACCTCCATCAGCGCCAGGCCGCCGCGGTTGTAGTAGCTGTCATTGTCTTCCCACAGGTTGTAGTAGGAGTTCATGTAGTGCGTCCCGTAGCGGCTGTGGTGCAGCTTGTTGCCGCGGAACACGGCGTGATGCGACACGTCCACAAACAGTGCATCGCGCACGAAACTGATGTTGTTGTTCAGGATGCGCGCGCGCTGGGTGTTGTACAACTGCACGCCATTGCCGCGCTGCGAGGAGTTGTACTCGCGCTTGCCGGTGATGACGTTGGACTCGATCACCACATCGTTGGCCTTTTCTATCCACACACCAAACAGGTTGTAGCTCAGGTCGCAATGCCGTATCACGGTGCGGTGCGCGCCGGGGTAGACATAGATGCCCGCATTCTGGTCTTTCAGGCTATCGCCCGAATCGCGCACGATCAGGCCTTCGATGGTCACGTCGGGTGCCGTCACGCGCAGGGTGTCGCCTTGCTGACCGCCACTCAACGTGGGGCGGCCGATGCCGCGCAAGGTCAGAGGCTTGTCGATCAGCAGGTTGGCGCGGTAGAAGCCGCGCTGCACCTCGATCACATCCCCGGGCGCCGCGGCCCGGATGACCGCCTGCAAATCCTGCCCCGGCTGCACCGTTGCGGTTGCAGCGCCGGCAGCGTGTACCGCAACCAGACCCAGCAAGCCGACGCTTGCCAGGCGGCGTAGCGCACCCCTCATAAAATCAGCCAGCCCAGCGACTTGAGCGCAAGGAACAGGGCTGCACCGATCAACAGGTTCTTGAAGCCCACATAACTCATCATGTCCATCACGCCGGCCACGCGGTAGTGGTCGCGCCACCATGGGCCGTCTTTCACGTAGCGCCGGCCCGACAGTCGAATCAGCACTTCGTACACGCTCCAGCCAAACCACCAGCCAATGATGGCGCCCGAGGACAGGGTACCCATCGCCGTCATCACCCAGGCCACGCTGGCTGCCACGGCCAGCGAGAAACCGGCCACCTGGAGCGCACGCTGCGAGTGCCAGCCTTCGCTGCTCCAGGGCCACAGGTGGTCACGCAATTCGAGCCACAGCCACTGCAGGCCGCGCACGTTCACCTTGTGCGGCGGCAAGGCGGGGTCAGTGGGCATGCGTGGATCCGGGCCCTTGGCGGCCTTGGCACTGATCTGCTCGGTGTAGCTGGTGGCCAGGTGGATTGGTATGAAATAGCCGTTGGCACCGATCGGTGTGATCTCCAGCCCGTCTTTCTCCCGGCGCTTGCGTTCCTTGGCCAGGGGCGGGCAGCCCTTGGTGTCGGTGTACAGAATCATGCAGTCCAGGCAGTGCAGGCATTCGCGGTGGTCGATACGGCCATCGGCGTCGATAGCCTGGGCGCCACAGCCCACAGCGCAGGCCTTGCAGCTGTTGCAGTCCTGCTTGCGCTTGAGGCCAAACCAGCGGAAGGTGCTGGGCATGGCCAGGGAGGCGCCCAGAGGGCAGATGTATTTGCAGTAAGGCCGCTCGATGAAGATCGACACGCCCAGGATCGCCGCTACGAACAGGCCGTAAGGCCAGGCGCGGTTACTGATGCCTACCAGGAAAGTGGTCTTGAACGGCTCTACCTCGGCCAATTTCTCGGCCAGCCCCATGGAGAACATGGAAACCACCAGCAGGCCGAAGAAGATGGCGTATTTGAGCCACTTGAGTCGATCGTGCCATTTTTGCGGCAACTTGGTCTGGAAGCGCCCCAGGCCAATGAAGCGCGCCACCTTGTAAATGGCCTCCTGAAGCGATCCGAACGGACACATCCAGCCGCAAAACAGCCCACGTCCGAACAGAAACACCGTGACGATGATAAATATCCAGAACAGGAAGATGAACGGATCGGACAAGAACAGCGACCAGGTCCATTGAAATAGCAGCGCATGGAACCAGGTCAGCACCTGGGTGATGGAAGGCTGCGCCATGAGACCGAAACCAACGAACACGATGGAGAGCGCCCAAGCGGTGTACTTGAAGGCGTTGACCGGCCATTTGTTCTTGTGCGTCGACAGGCGTGTAAGCCGTTCACGGTACGCATAAACCACGGCGACCGCCACCAGCAGCAAGGCAAACAGCGCGATTTCAACCGCGCGCGACTTCCAGATACGCACCCAGGGTGCATCGGCCTCCACCACCTCGGGGCGGCCACCCTCGAGCATGGCGTCTGGCAACCAATAGTTGGTATCGAAACTGGTAAAACTCCTGACGCCAGTGGCGCGGTCAACGCGGTTACCCAGCAAGCTTAGCTTCCAGGGGTAAGCGTCAGAGAACGACTTGGATCGAATGATGAAAATAGCCGATTCGTTGAAACTGGGCGCACCCTCGGCTTGTACGCCGTAGAGGTTCAAATAATCGAGATCACGAAAGGTGAAGGAATCGGCACCCTGCCGCACTTGCACGCGGTCGTACAGACCGCCGCGCACAAAACCCGAGCCTTTGAACGATTCACGGCCGGCGGTGCGGATAATGAAAATGGCGTGCTCACCCTCCTTGAGTTGGAGCTTGAGGTTCTCCCAGCCCGTGGCACCGAGAATGCTCTTGCCGATGTCGGGGTGGTTCAGGCCACCGAACCACAGCTCGATAAAAGGATCCGGGCTGCGATCCTGGCCGAGTTGTTCGGGCATGACGCGCAGATGCTCCACAGCGCCGCGCGCCACCAGTTCATTCCAGGCGAGGGGTGCACCCGTTGCCTTGTAGTGTGCCGGCTGGCGTACCGTCGGCGCAAGGATGCCGACCTGCCGCGCCACTGCCGAGCCAGAGGCCATCATGACCTGGTTCTGTGCAATGACCGTGACCGTGGCGCCCGAGATGGCATCCAGTCCGACCACCCCCTCGTCTGGGCGCGACTGACCGATTTCGATCTTGTCGGCAATCGACTTGCCGAGGTACTGGGCGATGAACTTGAGCAGTGCCGACTCGGGAATGCCGAGCAGCAGGATCGGCTCGGAGTGCTTGAGCACCTTGACGCCAACGAAGTGGCCGGTCTTGTCCATGCCGATCAGCGTGACCACAGGTTTTCCTGAGTAGGCGGGCGTGTCGGTGATGTCGGTCGAGAGCATCACATAGCCAAGCAGTTGGCGGCCTTCGTCGGCCTTGTCGTAGGCCTCTACATAAGGTGGCTGGCCCTTGCGCTCAGAAAAATGGGTGGCACCCGGAAATACGTCCTTGCAGGGCAGCAGGGCGCACATGTCCTTGGCCGTCGCGAGGTCGGCCGGAAGTTCGGCTTCGTAGGTACCTGACGCCGCAAGCGCTCCTGGAGAAAGTACCGCCAGTGCAAGGGTGAGCGCGAACCAGAGAGTCGACAGGAGGCGAAATTTCGATAGCAACATGGGATATCCACACGAGACAAAGGGCAACGCCGTCCGGTGACCGCGTTGCCCCATGCAGGTTCGATCAGGCCTCAACGAGCATGCGCGAGCGCATTTCAAGGTGCAACGCGTGGCAGAAGTTGGTGCAGTAGCACCAGTACACGCCAGGCTTGTCCGCAATGAACGTGACCGACTTGGTCTCCTGCGGGTTCACGATAAAGTTGATGTCGTACTTGGGAATCGCGAAGCCGTGCGTCAAATCTTCCACCTTGTCGAGATTGGTCAAGATGATGGTCACCTCATCGCCACGCTTGACGGTCCACTCACGCAGGCCGAAGGTAGGCGCCTGGGAGGTCAGGTAAACGGTGACCTTTTTGCCCTTGCGCTCCACGCGGCATTCCTTCGCATCCTTGACGGCGTTAGGGAACTCGTTGATGTCGTACACCTGGCGCGTACGAATCAGGTTGCGAGGGATGATGATGGAGTCGTGCGGCTCGGAATACACCGAGTGGTCCGCCACCAGCTTCATCTTGTCGCCGCTGATGTCAATCAACTGCGCCGTCTCGGGGTGCAGGGGGCCCACAGGCAGGAAGCGGTCCTTGGAGAACTTGTTGTCCGACAGGAAGTACTTGCCATCGGCATTCTTGGTTTCACCCATGGAGGTGAAACCGTGACCAGGCTGGTACATCACATCGATGCGGTCCACGACTGGTTTGGCGGTCTTGTCACCCTTGTAGGACTTGATGGCTGCCTCCACATTCCACTTGACGATCTGGCTGTCCAGGAACAGCGTGGTGTAGGCGTTGCCACGGCCGTCGAAGGCGGTATGCAACGGGCCCAGGCCGATTTCAGGCTCGGCCACCACGGCTTCGCGGGCATCCTTGAGTTCACCGTCAAACCACTTGAGCACCAGTGCGTGTTCGATCAGGGTGGCCGTGGGCGACAGCTTGCCCGAGCAGGCGTAGTACTTGCCGTCCGGGCTGGCGTTGACACCGTGCGGGTTCTTGGAAACCGGCACATAGCAGGTCAGCGCGGTCTTGGGATCCGCATTGCCAGCTTTGCTGCCATCGACCACCGGCACCTTGGAGCTGCCATAGGTCTTGAATTTTCCGGCTTTCACGGCCGCTTCGATGCGGGCCACGTTGAAGAATATGCACGAGTCCATCTCTGCGGACATCATGTCTTCGTAACGCGCACCGTTTTCGGTGTTGTACTGGTTGGAGCAGGCGAGTTTGCCGTCGTACGACGAGGCCACCAGATCGCAATTGCCGTCAATCACCACCTGCCAGCGCACTTCCATTGATTCCGCATCCACACAGCTGAAGACCGAGCGGTAGTCCTTCGTGGCTTCCATGTTTTTGCCATCATTGACCAGAGGGATGCTGAATTCGCCGCCACAGAACACACGCGTCGTATGGTTGATGGCTGCGTCCACCGGGTCACGTTTGTCCGGGAAAATACCGTGGAAGCCTTGCACAAGGGGCAGTTCGGTGATCTTGTCGGTTTCCATCGTATCCATGCGGATGCGCGCGATCCGACCGTGAATCTTGTCGTTGACAAAAATGTACTTGCCGTCGTACGTGCCGTCCTTGTACGAAGGATGCACGTGGTGCGTGTCCCCCGTGCGGTACTTGGGGCTGCCATCGGGCTTGGTGCCGATAATTTTTTTCGATTCGTTGGTGATGCCCCAGCCAACGAGGCAATCCATGTTGAAGACCGGAATGCTCTTGAACAGGCGGCCGGAGGGAAGGCCATAAATACGCACGTCGCCGGAGTGACCGCCGGAGGAGAACGAGTAGTAATCGTCGAGTTGGCCGGGGGCCACTTCATACTTTCCAACCTCGGAGCCAGCATTCGCGACGCGAGCGGCGGTGGATGCGGCTGGTGCGGCTGCAGGACCCGCAGACTTGTCGTTGCAAGCGGCAACGCCGACCGTCAGGCCAGCGAGTGCGGCGGTGTTGATGAACTTGCGGCGCCCGATCACGCTGAGTTGTTCGGACGGTGTACCTGATTTCTGGCGCATGAGAAATTCCTAATAAACAGAGATGGGACCTTGACGCCCCACGATGCACTTACGTTGATGACAGCCCCTATGGTTTATCGAGGAGACGTTCGCGGCGTTGACATACATCAAAGGAGTACGCGGAATACATTTTTTGGTACAAATGGGCCGCACGGAAACACTATTTGGCCGACACGACGCCTAAAATGAATTGCATATTCCAACGGAGTTCCTTATGTACACACCCATCAATGCGTTTGCGATCGCCGCGCTCGTTTTTTCTCTCACCGCTTGCGGCGACAAGAACCAGGGCAATACGGCAGCAGTGCCAAACACTCCAGCGCCGGCCGCTGCACCTGCAGCACCTGCTGCACCGGTTGCCGAGAACACGGTGGGCAAGTCGGTGTATGGCAAGACCTGCGCGCTGTGCCATGCAGCCGGCGTGGCCGGAGCACCCAAACCGGGCGACAAGGCTGACTGGGGCCCGCGCATCGCCCAGGGCCTGGATGTCCTGCACAAGCATGCCCTCGAGGGTTTCACTGGCGCGAAGGGGCAGATGCCCGCACGCGGCGGCTCGACCACGCTGTCCGACGACGATGTCAAGGCCGCGGTGGCCTTCATGGTCGATCAGTCCCGCTGATCTGTCTGGAATCGATCCCATGCGTTCTCCCGGCTCTGACGCGGTGCACCTTGGCCGCCGCAGCGTAGCATTCGGTTTACCGCTTGCCGCCTGCGGCCTTTTCATTGCGCCGGTGCAGGCCGCAGCCGGTGTTCACCAGTTCTCACAGGTGCTGATGGGGACACAGGTTGACCTGACGCTGCAGGGCGGCGACCGTGCTGCCGTGGCAGCGGCAGCGCAGTTGGCGTTCGCGGAGATGGCGCGGCTGGCCGACATGATGAGCCGCTACCGCAGTACCAACGCGCTCAGTGCCATCAACCTGATGGCAGGTCTGCAACCGGTGACCGTGCCGCCCGAATTGCTTCAGGTGTTGCTGATGGCGCGCCGCGCTGCGCAGGCCAGCGGCGGTGATTTCGACCCCACGGTGGGCTCACTGCACGACTGGAACTTCGATCCCGCCAATTTTTCCATTCCGTCGGCACACCGCATTTCGCAGCAGTTGAGTCTGGTTGGTCACAAGGGCATGGTGATCGATGAGCGTGCCGGCACCGTCTACCTCTCGAGGCGCGGCATGCGCCTGGATCTGGGTGGCATCGCCAAGCTTCCCATTTTGCAGGCGGGTATGCAGCAGCTGCATCGCCATGGCGTGGCCGATGCCATGATCAATGGCGGTGGGGATGTGCTGGTGGCGGGCCAATTGAACGGCAAGCCGTGGCGGGTGGGCCTGCGTGATCCACGGCAGCCCGAACGATTGCTTGGTGCAGTCTCGCTGAACCATGGCTTTGTTGCGGCATCAGGCGACTACGAGCGCTTCGTGATCCATCATGGCAGGCGCCTGCACCATATCCTCGATCCAAAGACCGGGTACCCGACCAAAGGGCCTCGCGGCGTTGTCCTGATCGCAGACGACCTGGACGCGATCAACGGCCTGGGGGCAGCCATCATGGTGGCAGGTGCTGCTGCAGGACGGGCGCGGGTAACGAAGGTTCCGAACCTGGATGCGCTCATCGTCGATGCAGACGGCAGCCTTTGGCGTTCACCTGGGATGGCAGCACGCCTGGCCTGAGGTCGGCAGCTTTGCGCTGAAAAATCAGGCGTCCGAATCTGTTGGGAATGCGGACCTCCCTGAGGCGTATCTGTTGGCGATGCAGTTCATTTCTGAAATTCGCACACGGATTTTGCTTGCTGCCATCTTCAGGGCTGACACCGCGCGTCGGGTGTCCAGCCGCGCGACGATCTAGTCGATGTCCATACCGTTGGCGCTCATCAAGACTTGGCCTTTCGCCTGGGCTGGGTCTGGTCTGATTTTCTGGGGCAGCTGTTCCGTTTTGCAGACCTCCGGGTGTCGCGCAGGTGTCCATCCGGGCCTTGCCGACGCATGTCTTCGGGGGCAAACCCGGTGGCTGCTGTCCGGACTGACGCCCAGAATGAAGGACACCCTCTGGAGAAATCATGTCTGAACCCACGTCCCCACGCACCTTGTCCCGCCGCCGTTTCAATCTGGCCATCACGGCCGGTGCGGCCACTGTCTGCGCACCCCTGCTGGCCCAAAGCGCCTGGCCGAACAAGCCGATCCGCATCATCGTGCCCTACACGCCCGGCGGCTTCACCGACCAGATGGCGCGCATTGTGCAGGTGGGCCTGCAAAACCGGCTGCAGCAAACCGTGACTATCGACAACAAGCCGGGTGCCAACAGCATCATCGGCGTGGACATGCTGGCCAAGGCCCCGGCCGACGGCAGCACCTTTGCCGTGGTGATTGCCGCCTATGCAGCCAACACAACGCTGTATCCCAAGCTGCCCTACGACCCGCGCAAAGACCTGACCGGTGTGTCCCTGATGGGGGTGTCGCCGCTGCTTGCCGCCGTCAACAACGACGCACCCTTCAAGACGACGAAGGAGCTGATCGACTATGCGCGCGCCCACCCCGGCAAGGTCAGCTTCGGTTCTTCCGGCAACGGCTCAGCCGCCCACCTGACCAGCGAGCTGCTCAAGTCCATCACCAAGACCTACATGGTGCACATTCCCTACCGAGGCGCGGTGCCAGCCCTGACGGATTTGATAGGTGGGCAGATCCAGCTGTTTTTTGATGCGCCGACCGGGCTGATCAATCAGGGCAAGGCGGGCCGCGTGCGGCTGATCGGTGTTGCCAGCGACCGCCGCCTGCCGGCGGTGCCGGATGTTCCGACCTTCATCGAGCAGGGTTTTGCCGGCTTCACCGGCAGCACCTGGGCCGGCATGCTGGCACCAGCGGCCACCCCGAAGGACATCGTGCGGCGCATGTCGGACGAGGTCGGACGCATCATCCGCAGCGATGAAACCCGTGCACGGCTCGATGCCATGGGAACCTTCGGCGCAGGCGGCACGCCAGAGGAGTTCGACGCATTCATTGCGCTGGAAACGACCAAATGGGCGAAGGTGATCCGGGAGGCCGGCGTCAAGGCCGATTGAAGCAGACCTGCCGAAGAACGGAGCCGGCAGGCAGAAAAGGCGGAAAGAAGAAGGCGCGTGCGAAAAGGGCCGCGGGCGGCCGCTTATTCGCCAGACGCGTTGGTCTGTGCGCTGGCCTGGACCCGGCGCGCACCGTCGAAGCGGCGGGCCCAGTAAGAGACGCTGAGGCTTTCAACACGCACTTCGGCGCCGGGCTTGGGTGCATGGATGAATTTACCCTCGCCGACATAAATGCCGACATGGCTGAAAGCCCGCTTCATGGTGTTGAAGAACACCAGGTCGCCGGGCTGCAACTCGGTTTTGTCGATGTTCTGCGTGGCCGCGGCCTGTTGTTCGGCGCGGCGCGGCAAGACCAAGCCCACGGTCTGCTCGTAGATGGCTTTCACAAAACCGCTGCAATCCACCCCGGTCTCGGCGGTGTTGCCGCCACGCCGGTAAGGCACGCCCAGGAAGCCCATGGCGTTGACCACCAGCTCGGAGGCCTTGTGGCTGACCGACTGCCGCACCTGGTCCATCCTGGTGAGCAGGCCCTTGTCGGCGAGGAACTTGTCCATGTCGTCACCGGAATGGCCTGGCGCCGCTTGCACGGTCGAAGCCAGCAAAAGGCAGGTGAGGAGCAGGGGGATACGCATGGCCGCAAGGGTACTTGAAGGACAAGTCCTACGTCAAGCTAAAGTTTTTTCTAGATTGCGGTGGTAAGCCATTGATTTGTAACGATATACGACAACAACTGCGTTTTTCGGAGAAAACTCAGGTATTCCTCAGGGAAAACCCACAGAACGATACCGGCATGGCGACAGTGGCATATTGCGATAGGGTCCGGCGCCGTCGCTGGCGCGGATGTTTTGCCTGAATCAAGGAGAGAAATATGCACCTTTCCCTTATGCCTGTTGTTTTGTGCGCTACTTTTTTGGTAGCGTTGTCGAGTGCGGAGGGGCAGGCGCAGACCGTGCGGCCCGAGGCCGTCGCCACAGGCTTGCAAAACCCCTGGGGCCTCGCATTTTTGCCGCAGGGCCGCTTCCTGGTGACGGAAAGGCCCGGCCGGCTGCGGGTGGTGGAGCCTGACGGCCGGCTCGGACCGCCGTTGCCCGGTCTGCCCGCCATGGACGCCGGTGGACAGGGTGGCCTGCTCGATGTCATCACGGATGCCGGGTTTTCGGCCAACCGCAGGATCTACTTCTGCTTTTCGGAGCCGGCCGCCTCGGGCGGCGGCAACAGCACGGCGCTGGCCCGCGCCACGCTGGCCGCTGACAACAGCCGGATCGAAGACGTGCAGGTGCTGTTCAGCCAGCAGCCGAAGTTTTCCAGCAGCGCGCATTTTGGCTGCCGCATTGTCGAAGCCCACAAGGACGGCAAGCCCGATGGCACGCTGTTCCTGACCCTGGGCGACCGCTATTCACGCATGCAGGACGCGCAAAAACTCGACAACCACCACGGCAAGGTGGTGCGCATCAACAAGGACGGCAGCGTTCCGAAAGACAACCCTTTTGTCGGGCGGGCCGGGGCCTTGCCGGAAATCTGGAGTTACGGCCACCGCAACATGCAGGGCGCAACCCTGGCCCCTGACGGCAGCTACTGGACCCACGAACACGGCCCGCAGGGTGGTGACGAAATCAACCTGCCGCAGCCCGGCCGCAACTACGGCTGGCCGGTCATCACCTACGGCGAAAACTACGGTGGTGGCAAGATGGGCGAAGGCATCACCGCCAAAGCCGGCATGGAGCAGCCGCTGCATTACTGGGTGCCGTCCATAGCCCCGTCGGGCATGGTGTTTCTGACCAGCGATAAATACGGCAAGGCCTGGCAGGGCAACCTGTTTGTCGGCTCGCTCAAGTTCGGCTACCTCAACCGCATCGAACTGACCACGCCTTTCCAGGGCAAGGTGGTGCGCGAGCACAAGCTGCTCGAGGGCGGCGGTGAACGCATTCGCGATGTGCGGCAGGGACCGGACGGCCTGCTCTATGTGCTGACCGACAGCCCGCGCGGCCGCCTGCTGCGGCTGCAGCCCGGCTGATGCAGGACCTGCCTCTATAGAATGGGTGCTTCTTCAGCCCCCCAGTGAGCCCGCGTGTCCGAACGATTTGAAGTATTTTTGCAATACCTCCTGCCCAAGCAGGC
>NZ_JAQSDL010000056.1 GCF_029945895.1 Polaromonas sp.
CGGATCAATGCCCACCATGGCTCCTGTACACGCCCCCGCTCCCCGTCACCGCACCGCCCTGTCGGTCAACGTCAACAAGGTCGCCTTGCTGCGCAACACCCGGCACCTGTGCATCCCCGATGTGCTGCGGGCCGCCGAGCTGTGCCTGGAGGCAGGCGCCCAGGGCATCACGGTGCATCCGCGGCCCGACGAACGGCACATCCGCAAGGACGATGTCTACGAGCTGGCCGCCCTAATGAAGGACTGGCCGGACCGCGAGTTCAATGTCGAAGGCAACCCGCTGCAGAACCTGATGGAGTTTGTGCGCAACCTGTCGGCGCGCGGCTTGCCGCTGCACCAGTGCACTTTTGTGCCCGACAGCGAAGGCCAGTTCACGAGCGACCATGGCTGGAGCTTTCCCCAGGATGCGGCCCGTTTGAAACCGTTGATTGAAGAAGCCCACGACCGGGGCGTGCGCGTCAGCCTGTTCATGGACCCGCTGTCCGAAGCCATGGCGGCCGCCAAGGCCGTTGGCGCCGACCGGGTGGAGCTGTACACCGAGACTTATGCGCGGGCCTGGGGCACGCCTGAACAGGACAAGGCTTTGGAGCCATTTGTCCTTGCGGGACGCGCGGCGGAAGCTATCAAATTAGGAGTCAACGCCGGCCACGACCTGAACCGCGACAACCTCACGGCGTTCCTGCAGGCGGTGCCCGGCGTGCTGGAAGTGTCGATTGGCCATGCGCTGATTGCCGACGCGCTGGAACTGGGCTACGGCGCCACGATCGCCGCTTACCTGCGCTGCATCGACAACGCATTTGCCGGATGATTTACGGCATTGGCACCGACATCTGCGACGTGCGCCGGGTGCGTGCCAGCTTCGAGCGGCATGGCGAGCGTTTTGCGCAGAAGATCCTCAGCGACGCCGAGTTCGCCACCTGGCAAGCCCGCAGCGCACGCTGGCCCGAGCGCGGCCTGCGTTACCTGGCCACGCGCTTTTCCGCCAAGGAAGCGTTCAGCAAGGCCGTCGGCATGGGCATGCGTTTGCCCATGACCTGGCGCCACTGCGAAATCGCCAAGGCCGCCAGCGGCAAGCCCGAAATTGTTCTGCACGGCGCGCTCAAGGAATGGTTCGAGGCGAAAGGCCTGACCGCCCATGTCAGCGTGACCGACGAGACCGACTACGCCGCCAGCTTTGTGGTTGTAGAGAAAAACACGGCTTAGCCCAATCTGTATCAGCGCAATCAGCTATCAAATTAATAGTAAATCAGAAAATCCACCATGAGCCAACACGCCCCCCTGATCATCGACATTGCCGGCCTGACCTTGAGCAAAACCGACAAACGCCGCCTCAAACATCCGCTGACGGGCGGCATCATTTTGTTCGCCCGCAACTGGGAGAACCGGGCGCAGCTCACGGCCCTTTGCAGCGAGATCAGGAAGATTCGCAAAGACCTGCTGATCTGCGTGGACCACGAAGGCGGCCGCGTGCAGCGCTTCAGAACCGACGGTTTCACCCACCTGCCGCCCATGCGTGCGCTGGGCGAGTTGTGGCTGAAAGACGCGATGACCGCGACCAATGCCGCCACTGCCTGCGGCTACGTGCTGGGCGCCGAGCTGCGCGCCTGCGGCGTGGATTTCAGCTTCACGCCGGTGCTGGACCTTGACCATGGTGAAAGCAGCGTCATCGGCGACCGCGCCTTTGCGCGTGACCCGCGTGTCGTCGGCCTGCTGGCCAAAAGCCTGATGCACGGCCTGCTGCAAAGCGGCATGGCCAACTGCGGCAAACACTTCCCCGGCCACGGCTTTGTCAAAGCCGATTCGCACACCGACATCCCGGTGGACAGGCGCAGCCTCAAGGCCATCCTGGCAGACGACGCCGCGCCTTATGAATGGCTCAACACCACGCTGACCAGCGTGATGCCGGCGCATGTGATCTACCCCAAGGTCGATGCGCGCCCGGCCGGGTTTTCCGAGAAGTGGCTGACCTACATCCTGCGCGGCCAGCTCGGTTTTGGCGGCGCGATTTTCAGCGACGACCTCAGCATGGCCGGTGCCCGCCTGCTCGACGGCAAGCAGGTCAGCTACACCGAGGCGGCAATGGCCGCGCTCAACGCCGGCTGCGACATGGTGCTGCTGTGCAACCAGTCGGTGGGTGAGGGCCAGGAAGTGGACGAGCTGCTCGACGGGCTCACCCAGGGCCAACTCCGGCAGCAGTGGGAGCCGCTCGAAGCCAGCGAGGGACGCCGTCTGGACCTGCTGCCCAACACACCTGCCATCGACTGGGACGCGCTGATGCTGCACCCGGCCTACATGCACGCGCTCGGGCTGGTTCCCTGAGTTTTTTTGAGCCTTTTCGAGCACCAGCCCATATGGCGTGTGCGCAGATAGCTATCAAATAAATAGCAAACAGCGCCTGCTCAGCGACTTACCGGCCACGGCGCTTGCCCGCCGGCGGCCATGTGGGTCAGGTACAGGCGCA
Organism: Polaromonas sp.; assembly: GCF_029945895.1. GTDB lineage: Bacteria > Pseudomonadota > Gammaproteobacteria > Burkholderiales > Burkholderiaceae_C > Polaromonas. The sequence goes on from NZ_JAQSDL010000056.1 coordinate 2,462, forward strand.
AATCCAGCTCAAACTGGTGGTAGTCCGGCTCCATGTAGGTGCAGAGCTGGTAGAAGGCCTTGTCGTGCGCCTTTTCCTTCAGGTGCGCGAGCTCGTGCACCGTGATCATGCGCAAAAACTCGATCGGCACCTCCTTGAACAGGCTGGCCACGCGGATCTCGCGTTTGGACTTGAGCTTGCTGCCCTGCACGCGCGACACCGTGGTGTGGGTGCCCAGCGCATGGGCAATCACCTGCAGCTTGCTGTCAAAGGCCA
>NZ_JAQSDL010000057.1 GCF_029945895.1 Polaromonas sp.
CGACAGCGTGGAGAAACTCGCGGGCGTTTTGATACAGCGGCATGTGACGTCTAACTTTGATATATCCCGCAAAACTGCGGAATAACATGGCCAGCAGTCAGATAACACCGGCGACTCCGGTTCAAAAAAGTGTTTGAAAGCATGGGCTTATCTCACTATACTGTATAAATGAACAGGTATAACAACCCTGACAAAGTCGCCGCACCCGCCTTGCGCTCCACACGGCTGCTGGACCAGGTGCGTGAGCGGATTCGGTATTTGCACTATAGCCTTCAAACTGAGAAGGCTTACCTGCATTGGGCCCGGTTTTTCATCCGTTGGCACGGGCGGGACGGCAAAATGCGGCATCCGCGCGACATGGGCAAAGCCGAGGTCGAGGCTTTCCTCACCATGCTGGCCGATGAACGCCAGGTTTCTCCGGCCACCCACCGACAGGCGCTGAACGCCCTTCTTTTTCTTTACCGGCAGGTGCTGGACCAGGACCTGCCGTGGCTTCAGTCCATAGGCCGCCCGCCGGAACGCAAGCGCATCCCGGTTGTGCTCACCACGGGCGAAGTGCAGTCTGTACTGGCCTTGATGGACGGGGTGGAGGGCCTGCTGGCCCGCATGCTTTACGGCACGGGCATGCGATTGGCTGAGGGCTTGAGTCTTCGTGTGAAAGACATTGATTTCGATCGGCAGGTGATGATTGTGCGCAGCGGCAAAGGCGACAAAGACCGCGTGGTGATGTTGCCTCGCGCGCTGGTGGTGCCGCTGCGCGATCAGTTGATGCGTTCCAGGGCCTTATGGGCGGCAGACCGCGCAGCTGGCCGCAGTGGTGTCTACATGCCACACGCGCTGGACACCAAATACCCGCGGGCGGGGCAAACATGGGCCTGGCAATGGGTTTACCCGGCTCCCCATTTGTCGGTCGACCCTCGCTCGGGCGTGGAGCGGCGCCATCACTTGTTTGAAGAACGCCTGGGGCGGCAGCTCAAACGGGCTGTATCGCAAGCCGGAATCGCAAAACATGTGACGGTGCACACGCTACGGCACAGCTTTGCCACCCATCTCCTGCAGTCGGGCACCGACATCCGCACGGTGCAGGAGTTGCTGGGCCACTCCGACGTGAGCACCACCATGATCTACACCCATGTGCTGAAGGTCGCGGCTGGCGGAACGGCGAGTCCGCTGGATGCGCTGGCCACCTGATTCGCTATAAATTCAATAGCTGCTGGCGTCCGTGGCCAAAGGGCCAGCGCCCGTTTTCGTCATGAACCATGCAGCAAACAGACTCGCCGCGAGCAAAAACATGGGAGTTCATGCACGAAATCGGCGGTTTTCCCAAGCGGGACGGGCGCCACCAGCTATCAGAATGATAGTAACCACGTCCGCCAAAGCACTACAGCAGCCCCGCCCCCGGCAGAAAAACCGGCGGCGCTTCGGGCGGCGGCGGCTCGCTCTGCGCGGGCTCGGCTTTTTCCACCGGCATGCGCAGGTCGTCGAGGTAATCGCGTGCGATGTTGACGGTGCTTTTGACACCGAGGGCGCCGAAGCGTTTGGCCAGCCAGTCTTTGCCGCAGACGATGCCCAGGTCGCGCAGCGAATGAATCAGGCTCTTGTCCGTCGATGACTTGCTGGCGGCAGTGAACTTTTCCAGCGCCTGGCCGCCGTCGATGCGGTGCATCAGCACGTCTTTGTAATGCGCGGCGTCGAGCTTGCCCTCGGCGAGCAGGCGTTTGACGAAATCGATCGCGCGCATCTCGGCAATCAGCGCGGCATTGAAGGTGATCTCGGTCATGCGGTCCATGATCTCGCCGGGTTTGGTGGGCAGCTCGGCGCGCTGGATGGGGTTGATCTGCACCAGCACGATGTCGCGGCTCTGGCAGCGATAGATCAGCGGGTGAATCGCCGGGTTGCCCGAATAACCGCCGTCCCAGAAGTGGTCGCCGTCAATTTCCACCGCCTGAAACACCATGGGCAGGCAGGCCGACGCCATGACGGCGCTGGCCGTCAGCCGCTTGCCGCAAAACACCTCAGCCTTGCCGCTGCTCACGCGCGTGGCCACCACAAACACCTGGGGCGTGTCGGGGCCGGACGCCGCCGCCAGGCGTTCAAAGTCGACCTGCTTTTCCAGGAAGTCTTTCAGCGGGTTGATGTCGAAGGGGTTGCGCTGGTAGGGAGAAAGCGCGTTCGACCAGTAACGCGTCATGGCGTCGGTCCAGAGCTTGCTGGACCAGTTTCCGCCGCCCATCAGTCCAAACAAAATGCCGAAGGGCGCCTGCTGTAGCTTGCTGACTGATTGCGAAAGCGAGGACGACAGCGCGCCCATCTCGACAATGCCGTTCCAGAAGCTGTCCAGCGCCTCACGAGCCGCGTCGTGCCGCGCAGCCCGGGGTTGGCCTTCGGACCGGGCAAAGCCGTGGGCCAGCGCCACCGCGTTCATGGCGCCGGCGCTGGTGCCGCTGATGCCTTCCAGGTCGATGCGTCCGTCGTCCAGCAGGGCGTCAAGCACACCCCAGGTGAAGGCGCCGTGCGAGCCGCCGCCCTGCAGCGCCAGGTTGATGCGCGGCGTGTGCGGGTCTGGCGGCGCGGCAGATTCTGGTGCGGCAGGCAGGTTCATGCAGTGAGCTTAGCAAGAAACAGGCACGGCCTAAAATGGGCGCTGCACCCCGCGCTCCATCCGCCCTTCCGCCACCACCCACCCCCATGAACTACCTGACGGGTTACCCCGACACCCTGCAGAGCCAGGTGCGTGAACTCGTCGCGCAGGACCGGCTGGGCGCCCTGCTGCTGAAAAAATATCGCTCCGCGCACGGCATACGCACCGACAAGGCGCTGTATGACTACGTGATGGACATCAAGAACAGTTTTCTGCGTAACGCCGACGCTTTGAGCAAGGTGGCCTTTGACAGCAAGCTGCAGGTGATTGCCCATGCGCTGGGCACCCACACCACCGTGTCGCGCGTGCAGGGCAGCAAGCTCAAGTCCAAACGCGAGATTCGCGTGGCCAGCCTGTTCAAGGAGGTGCCGATCGAGTTCCTGCGCATGATCACGGTGCACGAGCTCGCGCACCTGAAGGAAAAGGCGCACGACAAGGCCTTCTACCAGCTCTGCACCTACATGGAGCCGGACTACCACCAGTTTGAGCTGGATTTGCGCCTGTACCTGACCCACATGGCCGCCGGCGGGCAAGCGCCGTGGCCGGTAAGTCGCTGAGCAGGCGCTGTTTGCTATTTATTTGATAGCTATCTGCGCACACGCCATATGGGCTGGTGCTCGAAAAGGCTCAAAAAAACTCAGGGAACCAGCCCGAGCGCGTGCATGTAGGCCGGGTGCAGCATCAGCGCGTCCCAGTCGATGGCAGGTGTGTTGGGCAGCAGGTCCAGACGGCGTCCCTCGCTGGCTTCGAGCGGCTCCCACTGCTGCCGGAGTTGGCCCTGGGTGAGCCCGTCGAGCAGCTCGTCCACTTCCTGGCCCTCACCCACCGACTGGTTGCACAGCAGCACCATGTCGCAGCCGGCGTTGAGCGCGGCCATTGCCGCCTCGGTGTAGCTGACCTGCTTGCCGTCGAGCAGGCGGGCACCGGCCATGCTGAGGTCGTCGCTGAAAATCGCGCCGCCAAAACCGAGCTGGCCGCGCAGGATGTAGGTCAGCCACTTCTCGGAAAACCCGGCCGGGCGCGCATCGACCTTGGGGTAGATCACATGCGCCGGCATCACGCTGGTCAGCGTGGTGTTGAGCCATTCATAAGGCGCGGCGTCGTCTGCCAGGATGGCCTTGAGGCTGCGCCTGTCCACCGGGATGTCGGTGTGCGAATCGGCTTTGACAAAGCCGTGGCCGGGGAAGTGTTTGCCGCAGTTGGCCATGCCGCTTTGCAGCAGGCCGTGCATCAGGCTTTTGGCCAGCAGGCCGACGACACGCGGGTCACGCGCAAAGGCGCGGTCGCCGATGACGCTGCTTTCACCATGGTCAAGGTCCAGCACCGGCGTGAAGCTGAAATCCACGCCGCAGGCGCGCAGCTCGGCGCCCAGCACGTAGCCGCAGGCAGTGGCGGCATTGGTCGCGGTCATCGCGTCTTTCAGCCACAACTCGCCCAGCGCACGCATGGGCGGCAGGTGGGTGAAACCGTCGGTTCTGAAGCGCTGCACGCGGCCGCCTTCGTGGTCCACGCAGATCAGCAGGTCTTTGCGAATCTTCCTGATCTCGCTGCAAAGGGCCGTGAGCTGCGCCCGGTTCTCCCAGTTGCGGGCGAACAAAATGATGCCGCCCGTCAGCGGATGTTTGAGGCGGCGTTTGTCGGTTTTGCTCAAGGTCAGGCCGGCAATGTCGATGATCAGGGGGGCGTGTTGGCTCATGGTGGATTTTCTGATTTACTATTAATTTGATAGCTGATTGCGCTGATACAGATTGGGCTAAGCCGTGTTTTTCTCTACAACCACAAAGCTGGCGGCGTAGTCGGTCTCGTCGGTCACGCTGACATGGGCGGTCAGGCCTTTCGCCTCGAACCATTCCTTGAGCGCGCCGTGCAGAACAATTTCGGGCTTGCCGCTGGCGGCCTTGGCGATTTCGCAGTGGCGCCAGGTCATGGGCAAACGCATGCCCATGCCGACGGCCTTGCTGAACGCTTCCTTGGCGGAAAAGCGCGTGGCCAGGTAACGCAGGCCGCGCTCGGGCCAGCGTGCGCTGCGGGCTTGCCAGGTGGCGAACTCGGCGTCGCTGAGGATCTTCTGAGCAAACCGCTCGCCATGCCGCTCAAAGCTGGCGCGGACGCGGCGCACGTCGCAGATATCGGTGCCTATGCCGTAAATCATCCGGATATGGCCCCCACGGTCGCGCACTGCGTGTCGCTCCCTGCCCCCCGAGGGGGCCGCTGCGCCTGCGGGCTGGCAAAGCCAGACCCGCAGCCCTGGCTGGTAAAGACAAGAATATCCAGCGACTTGGCCATCAAGCTGCGGGGAATGCGTTGTCAATGCAGCCCAAATAAGCAGCAACCGTGGCGCTGTAGCCCAACTCCAGCGCATCGGCCATCAGCGCGTGGCCAATCGACACCTCGAGCACGCCGGGCACCGCGTTCAGGAACGCCGTGAGGTTGTCGCGGTTCAGGTCGTGGCCGGCATTCACTCCTAATTTGATAGCTGCCGCCGCCCGCCCCGCAAGCACAAACGGCTGCAAAGCCTTGTCCTGTTCCGGCGTACCCCAGGCCCGGGCATAGGTCTCGGTGTACAGCTCCACACGGTCCGCGCCAAGCTCTTTGGCGGCGGCCATGGCTTCGGGCAGCGGGTCCATGAACAGGCTGACGCGCACGCCCCGGTCGTGGGCTTCTTCAATGAACGGTTTCAAACGGGTCGCGTCCTGGGGAAAGCTCCAGCCGTGGTCGCTGGTGAACTGGCCTTCGCTGTCGGGCACAAAGGTGCACTGGTGCAGCGGCAGGCCGCGCGCCGACAGGTTGCGCACAAACTCCATCAGGTTTTGCAGCGGGTTGCCCTCGACGTTGAACTCGCGGTCGGGCCAGTCCTTCATGAGCGCCGCCAGCTCGTAGACGTCGTCGCTGCGGATATGCCGCTCGTCGGGGCGCGGATGCACGGTGATGCCCTGGGCGCCTGCCTCCAGGCACAGCTGCGCCGCACGCAGCACATCGGGGATGCCCAGGTGGCGGGTGTTGCGCAGCAAGGCCACCTTGTTGACGTTGACCGACAGGGCTGTGCGGTGACGGAGAGCGGGGGCGTGTACAGGAGCCATGGTGGGCATTGATCCCTTAGAAAGCCTGCAGATCGATCATCATCTGCCGGGTTTTGAAAACCTTCACATCGCAATGGTAGTGCAGCAGGGATCGCAGCTGGGTTTTGAGTGCCGGCAAATGGTTCACACAGGCCTGCACCGTGTCGGTAAACGATGCATCGTCCTTGAGGGTGTCCTGCAGATCTTGCCATTGCAGGCCCAGCAGGCTGGCGCGGTCATCGTCATGCGCCTCGCGCAGGCCAGCTTCGGCCACCAGCACATAAGGCGTCTGCGGCTCCAGCGGCGCCAGCGTGGCGGTCTGGGCGTCCAGCGCCGGCAGCAGGCCGATGCCCTGCAGCAGGCGCAACTCGAACGCGCGCAAGGCCACCTCCAGCGTGTCGATGGTCTGGCTGGCCAGCAACTGCACGGTGGCGGCATAGGCGTCGAACAGCACCGGGTGCGGATCGTCGCGCGCCAGCAGGCGCATCAGCAACTCATTGAGGTAATAACCCGACAGCAGGGCGTCGCCGGTCGGCATGACATGGCCGCCCTGCCACTCGGCGCTGCGCAGCATGCGGATCTCGGCGTCACCACCAAAGGCAACGTGCAGCGGCTGCAGCGGCAGCAGGATGGGGCGGAAATTCGAGCTCGGCTTCTTGGCGCCGCGCGCGACCAACGCAATGCGCCCGTAGCTGCGGGTGAAGACTTCCAGGATCAGGCTGGACTCGCTCCAGTCGTAGCGGTGCAGGACGTAAGCCGGCTCGTCGCTGATGCGTTTGGTGGCCACTCCGGTACGCCTACAAATCCGACGGCCGGGCGCATGCCGGCGTTGCGCGGTGCCCGGAATCCTCATACACCCAAGTGCATTCCGGTGTCCTGCACTCCGGGCGCCCTGGCCTGCATCCCGGCCCCCGAATTTCCAGGCGCACCGGGACTCCATTACTCGTAGCCAAACGTCCTCACCCTCGCTTCGTCGTCGGCCCAGCCCGAGCGCACCTTGACCCAGATCTCCAGGAACACCTTGCCTCCGGTGAGCGCTTCCATCTCGTGGCGCGCCTCGGTGCCTATGCGTTTGAGCTTTTCGCCCTTCTCGCCAATGATCATGCCCTTGTGGCCGTCGCGCTCGACGACGATGGTGGCGGCAATCCGGCGCAGTTCGCCCTCCTGCTCGAACTTGTCGATGATCACCGTCGAGGTGTAGGGCAGTTCGTCGCCGGTCAGGCGAAACAGCTTCTCGCGAATAATCTCGGCGGCCATGAAACGCTCGCTGCGGTCGGTCAGCTCCTCGGCGCCGTACATCCAGGGCTGCGGGGGCAGGTATTTCTCGCAGATGCCGAACAGGCGCTCGACATCCTTGGCGTTGTTGGCCGACATGGGCACAAACTCGGCAAAGTTGTGCCGCTCCTGCATCTCCTTGAGCCAGGGCGCGATGTCCGCGCGGCGGTGGATCAGGTCAAACTTGTTGGCCAGCAGGATCGCCGGCGTGTTCGCCGGTAGCAGCGACAGTACCTTGGCATCGGCCTGGTTGAACTGGCCGGCCTCGACGACAAACACAATCAGGTCCACGTCGTTGACGGCGCCCACCACCGTCTTGTTGAGCGAGCGGTTCAGGGCATTGCCGTGCCGGGTCTGGAAACCGGGGGTGTCGACAAACACATACTGGGTGGCGCCCAGCGTGCGCATGCCGGTGATGCGATGCCGTGTGGTTTGCGCCTTGCGCGAGGTGATGCTGATTTTCTGCCCCACCAGCGCGTTGAGCAAAGTCGATTTGCCCACATTGGGCTTGCCGACGATGGCGATCAGGCCACAGCGCTGGCCTTCGGCCGGCGGCGCGTTGTTGGCCTGGGAGGTCATGGCCTTGGCCAGCATGGCTTCCAGGGCGGCATCCTGCGCCGGCACGATGGCTTCTGCCGGTTCAACGGCAGGCGCGGCCTTGGCCTTGGCTTTGGTATTGCCGGCAGGCGCTGCCGGGCGGGCCGGCTTGGAGGGGGTCTTTTTTGCGGGGGTCATGAGGGTCGCCTGTTGGCGGCTGCGCTTGCAGTGCCGGTTTCAAGTCAATGGAGCGTTTTTACGTAAGCCAGCATCGCGGCGGCGGCGGCCTGCTCGCCGGCACGCCGCGAGCCGCCAATGCCGCGTTCTGCACGGCCGAACTCGCTGATTTCACATTCCACGTCAAAGGTCTGCTTGTGGGCTGCGCCCAGCGTGCCAACCACGCGGTAGATCGGCAGGTTCATTTTGCGGCCCTGCAGCCATTCCTGCAACTCCGTCTTCGGGTCCTTGCCGATGGCCTGCATGGTCGGGTTGATCTCGACGTCCTGGAACAGCCGGCGCACCAGACGGTCGGCCTTGTCAAAACCGGCATCCAGGAACACGGCGCCAATGACCGCTTCCAGCGCATCGGCCAGAATCGACGGCCGCTTCTGCCCGCCCGACTTGGTCTCGCCCTCGCCAAGGCGTATCAGTAGCGGCAGGCCGAGCTGCACCGCCAGCTTGTGCAGCGTGTCCTGCTTGACCAGGTTGGCGCGCACCCGCGACAAATCGCCCTCGGGCAACTCGCTCAGCCGTTCATACAGCAAACCGGCCACCGCCAGGTTGAGCACGGAGTCACCCAGAAACTCGACGCGCTCGTTGTGGTCGGCCGAAAAGCTGCGGTGGGTCAGCGCCTGCTGCAGCAGGCGTGGATTGGAAAATTCGTGCTCCAGGCGCGTTTGCAGCGCCTGCAGGTCCGGGCTCAAGGTTGGACTGGCACGCACTTACTTGGAGCGGCCGGTGTACTTGAGCAGCAGGTAAGCCGGGCCGCCAATGTGGATTTCCCGGTTGTAGGCAAAACTGACCGTCACCTTGTCGCCGTTTTTGCCGACTTCGAGGTCCTTGCCGCCGATCGACTTGATGTCGTCAATGGCGGCCGCCTTGTCGAAAATCGCGCGTACTTCGGGCACCGTATTGCCCTCGGCCGCCTTGCTGGCCGCCTTGGTGATGGCCTGGAATTCGACCAGGGTGGGAAACACCTGGGCTGCGATCACGCCCGCGAAAGCCAGCACGCCGCCCACGAACAGGATGCCAATGAACGAAATGCCACGTTGCCGATTTTTCATCATGTGTTTCCCCAGCTGTTGTTAGTTGCGCCCCATGTCCCGCCCTGCCTCTGCGCTGCCCTCAAGGCCAGCCCGGCTCCCGCCTCAGTCCACCTTGCCGATGCGTTTGAGGTTACCAAAATTCATCCAGACAAAAAAGGCCTTACCGACAATGTTGGCCTCGGGCACAAAACCCCAGTACCGCGAATCCAGTGAATTGTCGCGGTTGTCGCCCATCATGAAATAGTGCCCGTGCGGCACCTTGCAAACCACGCCTTCGCTACTGTAGCGGCAATTTTGACGATAGGGAAAGTCGGAAGCACCGGCAATGAAGGCTGGCCGGTCCTCGTCATTGAGCACTCGGTAGGTCTTGCTGCCGGTGGTTTCCCTGAACTGCTTGGCATAACGAAGGGCGTCTTCGTCAAAGAAATCGGGCAGCGCCACCTTGGGCACGGGCTGGCCGTTGATAGTGAGCTTCTTGTTCAGGTAGGCCACTTCGTCGCCGGGCACACCGACGACCCGCTTGATGTAGTCCAGACTGGGTTGGGGCGGGTAACGGAACACCATCACGTCACCGCGCTGCGGACTGTTGTTGTCAACAATCTTGAGGTTGATGACGGGAAGCCGCACGCCGTAGTGAAATTTGTTGACCAGAATCAGGTCGCCCACCAGCATGGTCGGAATCATGGAGCCGGATGGAATTTTGAAAGGCTCGAACAGGAAAGAACGCAGCAGGAACACGACCACAATGACCGGGAAAAGCCCGGCCGTCCAGTCCAGCCACCAGGGCTGCATGAGGACCCGGCCCCGGGCTTCCTCGATGTTGCCGTCGACCTGGCTGATGCCCCTGGCGGCCAGCTCGCTACGGCGTCGGGCCGCCTCCTGCTCGATGATCTCGGCCGCCTTGCGGCGCTGCGGCCAGAAGTAGAACTTCTCGGCCAGCCAATACAGGCCCGTGACCACGGTCGCCAGAAACAGCAGCAGGGAGAAGTTGCCCTCCACCATGCCCAGGTACCAGGCGCCGCCGTAACCGGCGAACAGCACCAGCACCAACGCGGTGAGCGTACTCATGAAGCCCATCATTATTCTTCTACCTGCAGGATGGCCAGGAAGGCCTCCTGGGGAACTTCTACCGAACCGATTTGTTTCATGCGTTTTTTACCCGCTTTTTGTTTTTCAAGAAGCTTTTTCTTGCGTGAAATGTCGCCACCGTAACACTTGGCAATCACGTTCTTGCGCAGCGCCTTGATTGTCTCACGCGCAATGATGTTGGCCCCGATGGCCGCCTGGATCGCGACGTCGAACTGCTGGCGGGAAATGATCTCGCGCATCTTGGCCACCACCGCCCGGCCGCGGTAGGCCGACTGGCTGCGGTGGACGATGATGGACAGCGCATCGACCTTCTCGCCGTTGAGCAGGATGTCGACCTTGACCACGTCGGACGCCCGGAACTCCTTGAACTCGTAATCCATGGACGCGTAGCCCCGCGAGACGGATTTGAGTTTGTCGAAGAAGTCCAGCACGATCTCGCCCAGCGGCATCTCGTAGGTCAGCATGACCTGCTTGCCGTGGTAGGCCATGTTGAGCTGGACGCCGCGCTTGAGGTTGGCCAGCGTCATGACGGCGCCCACGTACTCCTGCGGCATGTAGAGATGCACGGTGACGATGGGCTCGCGGATTTCGTTGACCCTGCCCGCATCCGGGATCTTCGACGGGTTTTCGACCATGATGATCTCGCCATCGGCCTTGAGCACCTGGTAAACCACGCTGGGCGCGGTCGTGATCAAGTCCTGGTCGAACTCGCGTTCGAGCCGCTCCTGCACGATCTCCATGTGCAGCAGGCCCAGAAAACCGCAGCGAAAGCCAAACCCAAGCGCCTGGCTGACTTCCGGTTCGTAATGCAGGGATGCATCGTTGAGCTTGAGCTTTTCCAGCGCGTCGCGCAGCGAGTCGTACTCGCTGGCTTCGGTCGGGTACAGGCCGGCAAACACCTGCGGCTGGATTTCCTTGAAGCCGGGCAGTGCCTCGGTGGCGGTCGCTGCCGCTCCGCCGGTGCCTGGCCTGATCAATGTCACGGTGTCGCCGACCCGCGCCGCCTGCAGCTCCTTGATGCCGGCGATGATGAAACCGACCTCGCCCGCTTCCAGCGCGGCACGCGGCTCGGTATGCGGCGTGAAGACGCCCAGCTGGTCGGCGTTGTAGGTAGCCTCGCTGGCCATCAGCTTGATGCGCTCGCCCTTGACCAGCCGGCCGTCCACCACACGCACCAGCATCACGACACCCACATAGGCGTCGTACCAGCTGTCGACAATCATCGCGCGCAGCGGTCCGTCCGGATTGCCTTGCGGCGGCGGTATGCGGGCAATCACCGCCTCCAGGATTTCGTCGATGCCCATGCCGGTCTTGGCGCTGCAGGGAATCGCGTCGGTGGCATCAATGCCGATCACGTCCTCGATCTCCTGCTTCGCGTTTTCCGGATCGGCCTGCGGCAAATCCATCTTGTTGAGCACCGGCACCACCGTCACGCCGAGGTCGAGTGCCGTGTAGCAGTTGGCCACGGTTTGCGCTTCCACCCCCTGGCTTGCGTCCACCACCAGCAACGCACCTTCGCAGGCCGACAGAGAACGGCTCACTTCATACGAGAAGTCGACGTGGCCTGGCGTGTCGATCAGATTGAGGTTGTAAATCTGGCCGTCGAGGGCCTTGTATTTGAGCGCGGCGGTCTGCGCCTTGATGGTTATCCCACGCTCCTTTTCCAGATCCATGGAGTCGAGCACCTGCGCACTCATCTCGCGATCCTGCAATCCACCACAACGCTGGATGATGCGATCGGCCAGCGTGGATTTGCCGTGATCAATGTGCGCAATGATCGAAAAGTTTCTGATGTGATTCATCAAAGGGAACGCCTAAGTGCTTGAAAGTATTGCGAAGAGCCCGCGGTCAATTCGCGAAAGCCATAAAAAAGGGCGCGTCACTTGTGACGCGCCCTGAACCAACAATCTATGGCAACTGCGATAGTTGGAAGCTTCATTGTAGGCAAAAAGCCGACCACGCATAGCCTCGAAATTGCCAAATTTTTCCCGTTGCAGGGCAGCAACATGAATCTTATGCACAAGTTATTCACAATTTTAACTGAGAGCCTATGGACAACATGTGGGTGATCTGTGGATCAGCAGTGAATCGTGCCAATTCATGCAAGGAAGCGGTTTTTTAAACGCTTGATATATCGGAATCATCCGGTACCTTGCGTCCATTCTACCAAAATCGCTCATTAGTCGAATTTTAAGTTAGCAAGCACCAACATTTCTCAAGCCTTCGGGCAGAGGAGAAATATTTTTTTGATATGCCTGCCACGCCGCATTTCAGGCAAAACCCCCAACCCCGGTCAGGGTAAGAGGGCTGCAAAAAGCGGCAGTTGCAGGGCCGGCGGGTGTCGCTTCACCCGCGCAGGCCTTAACGCGACGGCCGGATCAGCGCGAACTGTGCGACCTCGCCGCGCCGGAACAGCACGTTGATCACCTTGCTCTTGTCGGCTTTGGCCAGCACCGCTTCAAAGTCCTTCACGCTCGCGACCTCCGTGTTGGCAATCGCCAGAATCACGTCGCCCTCGCGCAGCCCGGCCCGCGCGGCAGCGCCTTCACTCGCATCCACCTTGACGCCACCCTTGAGCTTGAGCTCCTTCTTCAATGCCTCGGGCAACTCGCTGACCACCAGCCCCATGACCTGGGCCGGTCCGGCCACTGGCGGTTTGCTCTCCGGCGCCTGGGCCTTGCGCACCGGCTTTTCTGCCTCTACCTCGGCGATCGTCACGTTGAAGTCCCGGGTACTGCCGCGCCTGAAGACGGTGATCGTGGTTTTGGTACCCGGCTTGACGTTACCCACCATGCGAGGCAGGTCGGTTGCCCGGTCAATCACCTTGCCCTCAAATCGGGTGATGATGTCGCCGGCTTCAATCCCGGCTTTTTCTGCAGGTGACCCGGCTTCGACGCCCCGCACCAGCGCTCCTTGCGGCTTGCCCAGCCCGATGGACTCTGCCACCTCCTTGCTGACCTGGTCGATCTGCACGCCGATCCGGCCGCGCGTCACCCGGCCCGTGGTGCGCAATTGGTCGGCCACGCGGGTGGCCTCGTCAATCGGAATCGCAAACGAGATGCCCTGGAACCCGCCGGAGCGCGAGTAGATCTGGCTGTTGATGCCGACCACCTCGCCGCGCATGTTGATCAGCGGGCCGCCCGAGTTGCCCGGATTGATCGCCACATCGGTCTGGATGAACGGCAGGTAGTCGCCAGTGTCGCGCTGCTTGGCGCTCACAATGCCGGCGGTCACCGTGTTCTCGAGGCCAAAAGGCGAACCGATGGCCATGACCCACTCACCGACTTTCAGGCGGCTGATGTCGCCGATTTTCACGGCCGGCAAGCCGGTGGCTTCGATTTTGACCAGCGCCACGTCGGTGCGCTTGTCCGTGCCGATGATCTTTGCCTTGAACTCGCGCTTGTCCGTCAGCGTCACCAACACCTCATCGGCGCCTTCGACGACATGGGCGTTGGTCATGACCAGCCCGTCCGTGCTGAGGATGAATCCCGAACCCACGCCGCGCGGCTGCTCTTCGTCAGGCTGGCCGCGATCCGGCTTGGGAGCACGCGGCATGTTGGGCGGCACCGGAATGCCGAAACGCCGGAAAAACTCCAGCATCTGCTCGTCGGCGTTGCCGGCCGCACCGGCCTTGACCTTTTCAATGGTCCGGATGTTGACGACCGAAGGACCGACCGCTTCCACCAGGTCCGTGAAGTCCGGCAGGGTTCTGACTTGCGCCATCACCTGCTGCACAGGCATCATGGCCAGGACAGTGCCCAGCGCCAGCGCACCGGCGACGAGGCAGGAGCGACCTTGTTTCCAGTTCAATATATGCATCATCAGCCTTTGAAAAATTGTCAGAAAAGAAGAGTAAATCGCGTATTCAATCGGGCGCCGGTCGGGTCGCAACCGATGGTCGGGCGCGGAGGCGCCTCGCGACCACAGGCATGGGCCAGCTCGAAATGGGGGCGCTATTTCCTGCGTTCAAGTCCATTGGCAAACAGGCTCAGGGTGGCCATGGGTACCTCGCCCATCACGGTCAGCCAGTAAGCGTCGACACGCCGGGTCAGCGACTGCGTGGCACCCAGGGACACCCTGGATTCACGGAGGTGGCGCTGGGCATCAAACGACTCGACAAAAATCGACACCGACGCCAGGCCGTCCGAAAAAACCCACTGCATGGGCTCGCTTCCCGACTGCCCCGCCAGCGGACGTTTGTAGCAACTCATGGACTGAAAGCCCGGCACCGGCGCTTTCATCAACCAGCCTTCGGCGCTGGCCGTGGTCTTGACCAGTCCCGGCTTCTCGACCCGGTAGCCATCCACCTTGGCCATCATTTGCGCCAGCTTGTCGAGCCTGACCGGTGCATCGAGCTGCAATTCTGAAAAAGCCGCCTGCTCCAGCACCTTGCCGTCGGCATCGAGCGTCTGCAGCTTGATGACCATGCCCTTCTTCTGTTCGGCCCAGACGCGGTAGCCAAAGCGCATCGTGTCGCGGGGAATCAGGGCGACGATGTCAGCCTCCACCCCGGCCACCCGCTCGGTGCCCTCCTGCCGGGCCTTGTAGAAATCGGCGATATGGCTGTCGGTGGACTTAAGCAATTGGGGAAACAGACCCAGTGACTCCTGCTTTTCAGAACGCACCACCTTCTGGTCGGGCAGGAAGGTCACCACCTGGTCGTTGTGCCGGAATACCGTACGCGGGGCCCCGGTGAGGGTTTCGACCTTTTCCATCTGTTGCGTCCCATCGCAGACATGCCAGATTTTGGCACTGGACATGGCGCCGCCGGAGGACACCACAAAGGTGCCCACATAAGACCGGTTTCTGGAGGCTTCGTGCATGCGCATCAACCACTCGTTGATGCTCCTGGACTCCGCAGTCTGGCCCGGTGCTGTGGTTGTGGCCGGTACCGGCGCCTGAGCTGCTACGTAATTTGTAGCAGCCATCGCACAAGCAGCAAGGGCTAGCGGGCGAAAATAACTAAAATTCATGGAGTAAACCGACCTGGCATTGGCTGCAGCGGCCGCGTCAGCGACGCTCGCCCTGGGGCGACTCGAAGGTGGCGTTTCGCAGAAATCCCGAGGGCACCTGCAATGCCGACGTGCCGCCCAGCTGCCGGTGTGCGGCCAGCAGCTCCTGCATGCGCACATCACGCACCACGGTGCCCCGCTCCGACCCCACCAGCACCTGCTGCGCTGCGGGCTCCGTGCGGGCCAGCTGCGGCGCCGCCGACGGTGCCAGCAGGCCCGCGCCGGCATTCCACGCAATGGCCGCCACCGCAGCGACGGACGCAAACCCCGCCACCAGTTTCCAGGAGAAGCTGGCGTCGTTCGCAGCCTCTTCCCTGGCTCGACCGGCCGCCGGTTGACGCACTTCCGGCAAGACGGGAGTGGCCACCAGGACCTGCTCCTGGCTCAGGCGCAGCCGCAGGCGGGCCACAAAGGCTGTATCCGCAGCGTGCGGGATCAGCTCAGGCGAACGCAACACATCACCAATCAGGTGGTAGGTGTTCCAGCTGTCCAGCGCCTGGGCATCGGCTTCGCAGGCCGTCACCGCACGGGAAAAGTCCTCGCTCGCCAGCTGGCCGTCAGCCAGGGCGGAGATCAACTCACTGTGTTGCGTCATCGGTTTCATGGTGTCCATGGGCAGCTTGGATCTGCCGGTTTCAATCGTTTACTCTGACTTGCATCAACTCGTCGGCACGTCTCAAAAACTACCAGCGTTTGCCGGACTGGTTTTCCAGCAAGGGCTTGATCCTTGCGGAAATCGCCTCCCGGGCCCTGAAGATGCGTGAACGCACGGTGCCGATCGGGCAGTTCATGACTTCCGAGATCTCTTCATAACTCAGACCTTCAATTTCCCGCAGCGTGATGGCCTGACGCAACTCCTCGGGCAATGCCTCCATGGCGGCATTGACCATTTGCGCGATCTCCTTGCCTGCAAGCACAGCCTCGGGCGTTTCCGAACTGATTAGTTCGTTTTCCAGCGGGGAAGTTTCATCGCTTTCATCGCTTTGACCGGATTTGAACGAATTCTCCGAGACCGTGGGGTCGCGCTTGAGTTCCATCAAGGCCTTTTTGGCGGTATTGACGGCAATGCGGTACAGCCAGGTGTAGAACTGGGCTTCGCCCCGGAACTGGGCCAGCGCCCGGTAGGCACGAATAAAGGTTTCCTGGGCAATGTCCTCGACCAGGTCCACATCGCGCACCATGCGCCCGATCAGGCGCTGGATGCGGCGCTGGTACTTGATGACCAGCAGTTCAAACGCCCTCTGGTCGCCCGCCACCGTGCGCTCGACCAGCATGGCGTCGCTGTCGCTTGCCACCGGCGGAGTCTGCGCGGAGTCCTCGGTACTCATGAACCGGAACGCGGCGAGGGCGGTTGCGCCGAAACATCAGCCATGACCCCAGGCGGGCTGGCATCCCACCGCGTCATGTCCGGAGACGGCCGGTGCTGGGAGTGAACGGCACGGCGCAGATCCAGCCAGCGCTCGGGCTGAAGAGAACGGCCGGCCCAGAGCCACAGGGTGGCGTGGTCATGGTTCTCCAGTCGCAGCAGCATGATGCGCTGAAGATCGAGGGCCACCGCGAGATCACGCACGGGTGTGCCCGACTGGTAGCTCTGGCTTTCCCAGCGCCAATCCTGTCCGTCCCAGCGCAGCTGGCCAGCCGGCGAGTGAAACCACGCCAGACCGGCAGCCACGCCGGCAAGCAGCACCACCGCCAGGGCCAACCACAAGCGCCAGTCGGTAACCGGTGCAGCGCGCCACCACAGGGCCAGCACGCCGACCCCGGCCAGCCAGAGGCCGAGCAAGGCAAAGCCCTGGAAATGCGAACGCCCCAGCGGGTAAGTAACCGGCGGGGCGTTATGCATGGTCAAGGGACAAAGTGACGGGAGTCAGGTGCGGCCGGGTGTAGGGAATGGGGAAAGGCCTCAGACGCGCTTGAACACGAGCGTCCCGTTGGTGCCGCCAAAGCCAAAATTGTTTTTGACAGCGACCTCGATTCTGGCGTCACGCGCCGTGTTGGCGCAGTAGTCCAGATCACACTCGGGGTCCTGGTTGAAGATATTGATGGTCGGCGGAATCTTCTGGTGATGCAGTGCCAGCACGGTAAACACCGACTCGATGCCACCGGCCCCACCGAGCAGGTGCCCGGTCATGGATTTGGTCGAGCTGACCACCAGGTTTCTGGCATGGTCGCCAAACGCGGCCTTGATGGCATTCGTTTCGTTGAGGTCACCCAGCGGTGTCGAAGTGCCGTGCGCATTGAGGTACTGCACATCGCCGGCATTGATGCCCGCATCTTTGAGGGCCATGTCCATGGAACGGCGCGGGCCATTCACGTCGGGCGTGGTCATGTGATACGCGTCGCCACTCATGCCAAAGCCGACCACCTCGGCGTAAATCTTCGCGCCGCGCGCCTTGGCGTGTTCGTACTCTTCGAGCACCAGCACACCGCCGCCCTCGCCAAGCACAAAGCCGTCGCGGTCTTTGTCCCAGGGACGCGACGCGGTCTTCGGGTCTTCGTTGCGGGTCGACAGGGCACGGGCTGCGGCAAAACCACCCACGCCCAGCGGTGACACCGTGGCTTCTGCACCGCCGGCCACCATGACGTCGCAATCACCGTGCTCGATCATGCGCGCCGACAGGCCGATCGCATGCAGACCGGTGGTGCAGGCCGTCACGACGGCAATGTTGGGGCCCTTGAAGCCAAACTTGATCGACACATGCCCGGAGATCATGTTGATGATCGAGGCCGGCACAAAAAACGGGGAAATGCGGCGCGGACCCCGGTTGATCAGCTCGGTGTGCGTCTGCTCGATCATCGGCAAGCCGCCGATGCCCGATCCGATGTTGCAGCCGATACGGGTCGCCAGTTCCTCGCCGAGTGCATCGCCCGTGGGCAAGCCACTGTCGGCCACTGCCTGGCAGGCCGCGGCCAGGCCCAGGTGGATGAACCTGTCCATGTGCCGGGCTTCTTTTTCAGGGATGTACTCCGTGATGTCGAAACCCTTGACCTCACCTGCAAATTTGCAGGCGAAGCTGCTTGCATCAAATTGCGTGATCAGGTCAATGCCGGGCGTTCCGGCAAGGACGTTGGCCCAGGAGTCGGCCACGGTGTTACCCACCGGGCTGACACAACCCAGACCTGTCACAACGACACGACGACGGCTCATGCGCAAATCCTGAAGAAAGTCCCGAAAGGCTGGAGACCTTTCGAGCAAGCTGGAAAAAGACCGGAGTCTTTAGGCTTTTTGATGGGTGTTCGCGTAGTCAATCGCGTTCTGAACGGTGGTGATCTTCTCGGCGTCTTCGTCGGGGATCTCGATGCCAAACTCGTCTTCCAGAGCCATGACCAGTTCTACGGTGTCAAGCGAGTCAGCGCCCAGATCGGCCACAAAGGCTTTTTCGCTGGTGACCTGGCCTTCTTCCACGCCAAGTTGTTCGGCAATGATTTTCTTAACACGTGCTTCGATATCGCTCATAGTTCCCTCTGAGGGTTGTGAATTAATCCGTGATTTTAGCGTTGTTGGAGTTGATTCCCCAACCCGCCAGCCGGACGGATAAAACCCGGCTTGTGGTCCGGTGCCTGCAGGCTGCATGCGTCCCCATTATTCATGATCGTGGTGACGCAGCGCAGACGGGCAGCCGCCGGATGGTTTACATGTACATCCCGCCGTTGACGTGAAGCTCCTGCCCGGTGATGTAACCGGCCTGAGGACTCGCCACAAAGGCCACCGCATGGGCGATGTCCTGCGGCTTGCCCAGGTGCCCCAGCGGGATCTGGCCGAGCAGCGCCTTCTGTTGTTCCTCGGGCAAACCTGCCGTCATGTCGGTTTCAATAAAGCCCGGCGCGACGCAGTTGACGGTGATATTGCGGCTGCCGAGTTCCCGCGCCAGCGCACGTGTCATCCCCGCGACGCCAGCCTTGGCCGCCGCGTAGTTGGCCTGGCCGGCGTTGCCGGAGGCACCCACCACCGAGGTGATGCTGATGATGCGGCCATAACGCTGCTTCATCATGGTGCGCATCACGGCGCGGCTCATGCGGAACACCGCCTTGAGGTTGGTATCCAGCACCGCGTCCCAGTCTTCATCCTTCAGGCGCATGGCCAGCATGTCGCGCGTGATGCCGGCATTGTTGACCAGCACCTGCAGCCCGCCATGCTCCTTGACGATGGCATCGATCAGCGCCTCGGCGGCCGCTGCGTCATTCACATTCAGGTTTTTACCCGCACACCCGGGGAAAGCGGCCAGCGCCTGGCTGATTTTGCTGGCGCCCTCGTCCGTGGTGGCCGTGCCGATCACTTTCAGTCCGCGCTGCGCCAGTTCCAGGGCAATCGCCGCACCAATGCCGCGGGACGCGCCAGTGACCAGGGCTACCTGACCTTCAAATTTGACATCGCTCATGCCAGTGCCTCCTTCGCCTGCTTCAGGCTGTCCGGATCAAACAGGGCCACGCCCGTCATGTCCGCATCGATACGTTTGACCATGCCGGCGAGCACCTTGCCCGGCCCGCATTCCACCACGGTCGTGATGCCGCGCGCCTTGATGGCCTGCACACATTCGACCCAGCGCACCGGGCCGAAGGCCTGCGCATACAGGGCCGCGCGGATGCGCCCGGGATCGGTCTCGACGGCCACCTCGATGTTGTTGATGACCGGAATCTGCGGCGCGGCAAAGGCGGTCGCGGCGAGCCTTTCCCGCAGCTTGTCGGCGGCCGGCTTCATCAGGCTGGAGTGAAACGGTGCCGACACCGGCAGTGGCAAGGCGCGTTTGGCCCCGTTGGTCTTGAGAACTTCGCAGGCTTTTTCCACAGCGGCCTTGCTGCCGGCAATCACGGTCTGCATCGGATCGTTGAAATTGACGGCTTCCACCACCTCGGCGCTGCCCGGCCCGAACGTACGCACCGCTTCGGCACAACCTTCGATGACCCGGGAGGCTTCCATGCCGAGGATGGCGGCCATGGCACCGACGCCCACCGGCACCGCCTCCTGCATGGCCTGCGCGCGAAAACGCACCAGCGGCGCGGCTTGTGCCAGGCTCAACACACCAGACGCGACCAGCGCGGAATATTCACCGAGCGAGTGGCCAGCCACCACGGCAGGCGCCACGCCGGTCTCGGCCATCCACGCACGGTAAGCCGCCACACCGGCCACCAGCATCACTGGCTGGGTGTTGGTGGTCAGACCCAGCGCTTCCTTGGGCCCTTCGCGGATCAGCTTGCCGAGGTCCTCGCCAAGCGCATCCGAGGCCTCCCGCAGCGCCTCATGCACGGCGGGATGATGGCCCCAGGCGTCGAGCATGCCAACGGCCTGCGAGCCCTGTCCGGGAAAAACAAAAGCAAAAGGTTTCATAAAAATATCGATAAAACCAGCTTGCCGCCCTGATGGAGCGGGCGCGAGCTGCTATAGATTCAGGAGTACCGCGCCCCAGGTGAAGCCGCCGCCCACCCCTTCGAGCAGCAGCGTCTCCCCTTTTTTGACCTTGCCGCTGCGCACCGCCACGTCGAGCGCCAGCGGGATGGAGGCGGCGGAGGTGTTGCCGTGCTGGTCCACCGTGACGATCACCTTGTCCATGGACATCTTGAGCTTCTTCGCGGTGCTCTGCATGATGCGGATGTTGGCCTGGTGGGGAACCAGCCAGTCGATGTCGCTCTCCTGCAGGCCGGCCTTGGCCAGGGTTGCACGCGCCGCATCTTCGAGAACACCGACCGCGAGTTTGAACACGGCCTGCCCGTCCATCTTGAGCAGCGGATCGCCCAGCACCTTGCCGCCAGACACGGTGCCTGGCACACACAAAATACCGACGTGTTTGCCGTCGGCATGCAGGTCGCTGGCCAGGATGCCGGGCGTCTGCGACGCCTCCAGCACCACGGCGCCGGCGCCATCACCAAACAGCACGCAGGTGGTGCGGTCCGAAAAATCGAGAATGCGCGAAAACACCTCGGCGCCAATCACCAGCGCTTTGGTTGCCGAACCGGTCTTGATCAGCGCGTCGGCAATGGTCAGCGCATACACAAAGCCGCTGCAGACCGCCTGCACGTCAAACGCCGCGCAGCCGCCGATGCCGAGCTTGCTCTGCAGGATACAGGCGGCCGACGGAAACACCATGTCCGGTGTCGAGGTGGCCACGATGATCAGGTCGATGTCCCTGGCCTCCAGGCCGGCGGCCTGCAGGGCGTTTCTGGCGGCTTGCGCCCCCAGGTCACTGCTGCAGACACCGGGGTCGGCAAAGTGGCGGGCACGGATGCCGGTGCGCTCGACGATCCAGTCGTCGGAGGTTTCCACCCCCTGCGTCGCCAGTTCGGCAGCCAGTTCGGCGTTGCTCAGACGGCGCGGCGGCAGGTAGCTGCCGGTGCCAGTGATGCGTGAATAAGGGCTCATGAATAACTCAGTGTGCGGCGCCAGAGGCGGCCAATTCAGCCTGTGCAGGAACGACTGGGGGTACCGCCGGCGGCGCACCGGCCGCCGCCAGCAGCGGCGCGGCGTGAGCAATGCGCTCCCTCACCCGGTCCAGCAAATTGTTGCGAGCTGCATCATAAGCCCGATTCAAGGCCTGTTCGAAGGCGAAGGCGTCGGCAGAACCGTGGCTTTTGAATACCAGACCGCGCAGGCCCAACAGGGCCGCACCGTTGTAGCGTCGGTAGTCCATGCGGTTTTTAAGCGCACTTAGAACCGGATAGGCCATGATGGCAGCAGTTTTCGTAAAGATATTGCGTGAAAATTCGGCCTTGAGAAATCCAACAATCATGCTCGCCAGGCCTTCGCTGGCCTTGAGTGCCACATTGCCGACGAAGCCGTCGCAGACCACAATGTCCACCACGCCCTTGAAAATGTCGTTCCCCTCAACATTGCCATAAAAGTTAAGATCTCCGCTTTTAGAAGCAGATCGAAGCAGTTCGCCGGATTTTTTGATAATTTCGCTGCCTTTTATCGCTTCTTCACCGATATTGAGCAGGCCCACACTGGGGTTGGACTTCTCGCTGATGGCCGCCACCAGGGCAGAACCCATGACCGCAAACTGGAACAGATGATCTTCGGTGCAGTCGACATTGGCCCCGAGGTCGAGCACCGTGGTGGCGCCGCCTTTGCCATTGGGGATTTGCCCGGCAATCGCGGGGCGGTCAATGCCGTCCAGTGTCTTGAGGATATAGCGCGAAATGGCCATCAGTGCGCCGGTGTTTCCGGCCGAGACAGCGGCTTGCGCGGCGCCTTCCTTGACCTGCACGATCGCTACCCGCATGGACGAGTCTTTTTTGCGTCGCAGGGCAACTTCGATCGGATCGTCCATCGCCACCACCTCGGTGGCAGGGACCACCACGCAGCGCGGGTGGGTATGAAGACGGGGAAACAGCGGGTGCGCCGCCAGCACGGCAGGCTGACCGACCAGCAGAATGGACGCTTCGGGGTGGCCGTCCAGGAAGGACAGGCTGGCCGGCACAGTAACTGCCGGGCCGACATCCCCGCCCATGGCGTCGACGGCTATCCTGATCATGGCAGGACCGGTGCAGTCAGAAAAGGGGAATTCAACAAAACAAAGGCCCGCAGGATGAGTGCGGGCCAGTCGTTAAAGCGCGGAATTACGCTTCGGATTTTGTTTTCAGCACTTTGCGGCCACGGTAAAAACCGGTGGGGCTGATGTGATGACGCAGGTGCGTCTCACCGGTGGTGGACTCGACAGCAATGCCCGGAACGGTCAAAGCGTTGTGCGCACGGTGCATGCCGCGCTTGGAAGGTGATTTTTTGTTCTGCTGGACGGCCATGATCCGCTCCTGAGGGGGTGTAGGGTGGGTAAATTACGCACAAAACCCGTGAGCGGGTCCTGGCGCCAAGCCTTTGATTATAGCGCGATATCGCTGTTTTTTCCAGTGCGCACCGCAGGGCAGGCGCCAAGACCCTGAAAACCCTCTCAAACAACACCTCCAGCGGTCCCTGGCCCGGTGCCGCCGGGCACCGCCCGGCAAGACCATTTGTGGGCTATTTTTTCTTTTTCAGCTCTGCCAGAGCGGCAAAAGGGTGGGGTTTGGCGTCTTCCTGCTGGGCGAGTTCGCCCTCCCCCGCACTGAACACCGGCGCCACCGGACAGGTCTCATGCATGGGTACCAGCGGCAGAGCCATCAGCAGTTCGTCCTCGACCACGGCCAGCAGGTCGAATTGCGGCGCCATCACCAGCAGGTCTTCCTCGGACTGGTCGTCTTCAGCCATGGCAATGTCTTCATCAGCGACGAAGCGGTACCGCTGGTCCACCTCCAGCGCGGTGGGCACCGCCCCCATGCAGCGCTGGCAGGTCAGCGGCAGCGTGGCGCTGGCCTGCAGGTGCAGCCAGACCTCGTCTTCGCCACCGGCTTGCGGCCGCAGCTCGGCCCGCGCCTCCCAGTTAACAGCCAAATCGGGCTCTAGCCCATGCAGTTCCTGCGCCAGGCGCTCCATATTTGATAGCGGGGTGCGCTCGACGAGCGGCTGGCCCTCCTGGGCGAAAGCCTGCATGTTGAGCCGGCGGGCGTGAAGATGTCTGGACATGGCAGCAGTGTAAGAGAATCGACGCATGAACCCTGTACCTTCTACGGATGCCCATCACGGCGCCGCCCTCCCCACCGCGCGCCGCCTGATCCTGGGCTCCACTTCGCCCTACCGCCGTGAACTGCTGCAACGCCTGCAGATTCCGTTTGACGTGGCCGCTCCCGCCGTCGACGAGACCCCGCGGCCCGGCGAATCCCCGGCAACCCTGGCATTGCGGCTGGCCCTGGCCAAGGCGCGTGCCGTGGCGGCGGCCTTCCCAGATGCGGTGGTGATCGGCTCCGACCAGGTCGCCGACCTCAACGGCCAATGCCTCGGCAAGCCCGGCAACCATGCCAATGCCGTCGCCCAGCTTCGCCAGATGCGCGGCCAGAGCGTGGTGTTCCAGACCGCCGTGGCCGTGGTCTGCCTGCAAAGCGGGTTTGAACAGACAGACCTGGCAGCGGTGAAGGTGCAGTTTCGCGCCCTCGGCGATGAGGAGATCGAAAACTACCTGCAAGCCGAGCAGCCCTACGACTGCGCCGGCAGTGCCAAAAGCGAGGGACTGGGCATCACCCTGCTGGAGGCCATCGAGAACGACGACCCAACTGCCCTGGTCGGCCTGCCGCTGATACGCACCTGCCGGATGATCCGGGCCGCCGGCATGGCCCTGTTGCCGGCACGCAAGGACCAGCCATGACCCCCCCCCCCAAAGGCCGGCTTTACCTGGTGCCCGCGCCGCTGGATTTCGGCTGTGACGTGCAGGCCCCCCTCCAGGATGTAATGCCGATGGGCACGCTGCAAATTGCCGCGACGCTCTCCTGCTGGGTTTGCGAGAACGCCAAGAGCACACGCGCCTACCTCAAGCGGGTGGGCGAGGTGCTGCCGCTGCAACAGCCCATCCAGGCACAGCAGATCCAGGAACTGCCGCGCGAGGTGCATAAAAAAGGCGACCATGGCGGCAACTTCGACGCCCGCCCACTGCTGGCGGCTGCGCTGGCCGGCCGGGACATCGGCCTGGTCAGCGAAGCCGGCATGCCGGCGATTGCCGACCCGGGCTCGTCCGTTGTGCGCGCCGCGCACGACCTGGGCCTGCAGGTGCTGCCGCTGGTAGGGCCGATGTCGCTGATGCTGGCGCTGGCCGCCAGCGGACTGAACGGCCAGAATTTTGCGTTTGTCGGTTACCTGCCGCAGGACGGCGGCGAACGCAGCCAACGCATCCGCGAACTCGAGTCGCTGGCGCTGAAGACCGGCCAGACGCAGATTTTCATTGAAACGCCCTATCGCAACACCGTGCTGCTGCAGGCGCTGCTGCAGACGCTGCAGCACAACACGCGGCTGGCCTTGAGCTGCGGCCTGAGTCTGCCCGGCGGCTGGTCGCACAGCGCCTCCATCAGCCTGTGGAAACGCGACAAGCCTGCGGCACCGCTGGCCTTGCCAACAGTGTTTTGTATCGGGCGCTGAAAGCGTGGGGGGGGGGGTGCAGAGAGCTACACGGCGAGCGTGGACGCCGGTATTCCTTCAGGCAAGGGCCGCGGATCTGGCTTTGCCAGTCCGCAGGCGCAGCGGCCCTCTCGGGGGGGCAGGGAGTTACGCGAAGCGAACGACCGTGGGGGCCATTCAGCGAATCGCAGGAACCGTCTTCAGCGTGCGGATCGCACCGTCCCCGATGGCTGCACCAAACTTCTTGGCCAGACGCTCGGCAACGTTTTCGCGGCGCGTGTAATCAATGATTTCTTCGGTCTTGACGATTTCGCGGGCCACATAGTCGAGCGAGCCCAACTGGTCCGCCAGACCCAGCTCGATGGCCTGCTGGCCAGTCCAGAACAGGCCGCTGAACATCTCCGGCGTTTCCTTGAGACGTTTGCCCCGGCCGGCTTTGACCACAGCGATGAATTGCTGGTGAATCTGGTTCAGCATGGTTTGGGCATAGGCGCGCTGCTGCTCGGTCTGCGGGCTGAACGGGTCGAGAAAACCCTTGTTTTCGCCGGCCGTCATGAGGCGGCGCTCCACGCCCAGCTTGTCCATCAGGCCGGTAAAACCAAAGCCGTCCATCAACACGCCGATGCTGCCGACGATGCTGGCCTTGTCGACAAAAATCCTGTCGGCCGAAGCGGCCACGTAATACGCCGCCGAAGCACAGGTTTCTCCCACCACGGCATAGACGGGCTTCTTGTGTTTGGCCTTGAGACGCACGATCTCGTCGTTCATCATGCCGGCCTGCACCGGACTGCCGCCGGGTGAGTTGATCAGCAAGACCACCGCCTGGGCACCCTCGTCTTCAAAGGCGGCGCGCAGCGCCGCATTGACAAACTCGGCGCTGGCGTCGGCGCCATCGGCGATCTCGCCCTTGATCTCCACCACCGCGGTATGCGGCGCGCTGACATTGCTGGTGGCCGCGCTGCGGTGCATGGCAAACCACACCAGGAACACAAAAAAGGCCAGCCAGGACAGCCGCACAAAGGTTTTCCAGCGGCGCGTGGCTTTCTGCTCGTTCAGGGCGGCAAAAGCCAGCTTCTCCAGCGTCGCGCGTTCCCAGCCCGGCTCGGTGGCCAGGTCGGTCCTGCGGCCAGCTACGTTTTCAGGAGCTGTCTGCGCCCGTGTTTGCTGGGCTGAAGGCCTGTTTGGGTCGAAATCCGGGTTGTCGGACGGTTCGGTGCGGTTTGAATCATTCATACGGGTAGTTTAGAACTCCAATGTTTTAAGTTTGTAGGACGTGTGCCAGAAAACAAGGCCTTCGCCTTCAGAAATGTCAATTTTGACCAGCCCGCCCTGGCAGGGGCCGCCGCTGCATTCACCCGTGTCGGGCCGGTAGGCCGCGCCGTGGCTGGCGCATAGCAGCCACTGACCGCTGTCGTCGAACACCTGGTTGGGCTGCCAGTCCAGTTCCATCGCCACGTGGCTGCAGCGGTTCAGGTAGGCGTGGGGCTGTCCTTCGAAACGGACAGCAAAGGCCCGGCAGGTCTGGCCTGCATAGCTCACGTCGAAAGGCACGGCCTGCCCGCCATCGGCCAGGTCGCTGGATTGACACAGGGGAATCAGCGATTCATCCATTGCATGAACCATGCATTTCAAAACGCAACGACAAGGTCAGGGCGCCCTCTTCACCAGCCAGGGCCGCGGAACCGGCTTTGCCGGGCCGCAGGCGCAGCGCCCCCGAGGGGCTGGAGCCTGCGGCTCCAAACCTGCTTGAGCAGGTTTGGACAGGCGACAGAAGCGAAGCCTCTGGCGAGCGGCGGCCTGCAAGGCCTCGCGGAGTACACGAAGTGACAAGCGTGGGGGCCATATCCTAGGCGTTGCCGGCCAGCCAGTCGTGCAGGTCCTGCACGGAATGAGCGACAAAACGCGGCTGGAGGGCGTCAAAGGCCGCGCTTTCGTGCGCGCCATAACTGACCCCGACACTGGCGCAGCCGGCATTCAGCGCCATCTGCAGGTCGTGGGTGGTGTCGCCAATCATCAGCGTGCGCTCCGGGCTCACACCAAACTCTTCCATCAGCTCATGCAGCATGCGCGGATGCGGCTTGCCGGCGGTTTCATCGGCGGTGCGCGAGCCGTCAAACCGGCCCTTGA
>NZ_JAQSDL010000058.1 GCF_029945895.1 Polaromonas sp.
CGTAAGCGTCTGGCCGTGGCATCTTGAAGCCGATCAAGCTTTATAGGAGCCTCGTGTCCACTTAACTTTAGGTGGACACGTGCACACTATCTCCAATGAAACTGGCGTTCGCGCTCCGCGTCGCCGCAAACACAGCCCCGAGTTCAAGGCCCAGGTCGTCGCCGCTTGCCAACCGCTTGGCGTCTCGATCGCCGCAGTGGCCATGGCCAACGGAGTCAATGCGAACCTGGCGCGCCGCTGGATCGTCGAAGCCCGGCAGCGCGGCGGTGCTCACTTGGTGCCTGCCGCAGTGGCGCCCGCGTTCATCCCGGTGTGCCAGCAACCCGCTGAGCCAGCGTCCTTGGACATCCGTATCGAGCTGCGCCGAGGCGCAACCGCCATCAGCGTGAGCTGGCCCTGCCAGGCCGCAGCGCAATGCGCGGCCTGGATGCGCGAGCTGCTGCGATGATCCGGATCGACGCGCTGTGGCTGGCGGTCCAGCCCATTGACATGCGCGCCGGCGCTGATCGGCTGCTGGCCAGGGTGGTTCAAGTCTTCGGCGCCGCGCAGGCGCACCACGGCTACCTCTTCGCCAATGCCCGCTCAACGCGCATCAAGCTGCTGGTGCACGACGGCTTCGGAGTCTGGTGCGCAGCACGCCGCTTGAACAAAGGCGCCTTCGAGTGGCCGCGCGGTGGCGCCATCGACGCTGCTCCTGTCACGCTGAGCAAAGACCAGTTCGACGCCCTGGTGCTCGGGCTGCCGTGGCAGCGCCTGGAACAACTGCGGCGAATCACCCGGATATGAGCGCAACCCAAGCGGGCAATTCAACGCAATTGGAACAAGCCCCAGTGTTCGATCATGCGCTGGGCTTGCACAATGGCGCATGCTCAACGTGCATGCAATCAAACCCGAGGACCTCAAGGCGCTGAGCGCGGGCGAGCTGGCCGCCATGGCGGCGCAGATGCTGGCGCACATCGGTGAGCAAAGCAAGCGCATCGACACCCAGGCGCAGGCCATCAAGTGGCGCGACGCGAAGATCGAAAGCATCACGTTTCAGCTGGCGCGGCTCAAAGCCTGGAAGTTCGGTGCCAAGACCGAGCGCATGAACGCCGAGCAGCGGGACATCTTCGAAGAAACCCTGGCGGCCGACCAGGCCAGTCTTGAAGCCCAACTGGCCGCTTTGCAGAACGGGGCCGGCACAAGTCGCAGCGCACCCGAGCAGCAACCCCGCCGCCAACCCAAGCGCGAACCCCTTGCAGCGCACCTGCCGCGCGTTGACCAGCGCGTGGAGCCCGAGGACACGAACTGCCCGACGCCCGAATGCGGCCAGCCGATGGTGCGCGTGGGCGAGGACATCAGCGAGCGGCTGGACATCATCCCGGCGCAGTTCTTTGTGCAGCGCCAGATTCGGGGCAAGTGGGCCTGCAAGTGTTGCCAGCTTCTGGTGCAGGAGCCGGCCGCGCCCCAGGTATTTGACAACGCGCTGCCAACGCCCGGCCTGCAGGCTCACACCGTCATCAGCCGCTTCGTGGATCACATCCCCTACTACCGGCAAGAGCAGATCAACGCGCGTACGGGCGTGCGCATCCCGCGCTCCACGCTGGCGGCCTGGGGCGGGCAGACCGGGGCGCAGTTGATGCCGCTTCATGAGGCGCACCGGGCCTTCGTGCTCGCCTCGCGGATCGTGCACGCCGACGAGACGCCGATCTCGTTGCTGGACCCGGGCGCGGGCAAGACCAAAAAGGCCTATATGTGGGCCTACGCGCGAGGCGCCTTCGAGCCCGAGCCGGGGGTGGTGTTTGACTTCTGCGCGGGGCGCGGGGGCAAATACCCCTGCGAGTTCCTGACGGGCTGGAGCGGTACGCTGGTGGTGGACGCCTACAGCGGATACGACGCTGCGCTCGCGCTCGATGGGCGCAGCACTGCCTATTGCCTGGCCCACGCCAGGAGGAAGTTTGACGAATTGGTCAAGGCCAACGCGAGTGTCGTGGCCGCGCAGGCGATCCAGCGCATCGCCTGGCTGTACCGGGTGGAGGCCGACGCCCGGGATCTGCCGGCCCAGCAGCGGCTGCAGATGAGGCAGGAGCGGTCCGGGTCGCTGTGGCAGGAGTTGCATCTGTGGCTCCAACTGGAGCGCACGCGGGTGCCTGATGGCAGCGCCATCGCCAAAGCGATTGACTACAGTCTGAACCACTGGGCGGGGCTGGGGCGGTTCTTGCTGGACGGCGCTGTGCCGATTGACAACAACTACGTGGAGAACCGGATTCGGCCCTGGGCGCTGGGGCGGCGCAATTGGCTGTTCATCGGCTCTCAGCTGGCCGGCGAGCGGGCAGCAGTGGTGATGAGCTTGCTGCAATCGGCCAAGCTCAACGGGCATGAGCCGTGGGCCTACCTGAAGGATGTGCTCACGCGACTGCCGACGCAGCTGAACAGCCGCATCGAGGAGATGCTGCCCCACAAGTGGAAGCCCGCTGACTGAAGCCAGGCCGCTTGCGCATCCGCGCCGCATCGACAAGCTCACCGCTCTCCCGGCCATCAACCCGGCGAGCGCGC
Organism: Polaromonas sp.; assembly: GCF_029945895.1. Taxonomy (GTDB): domain Bacteria; phylum Pseudomonadota; class Gammaproteobacteria; order Burkholderiales; family Burkholderiaceae_C; genus Polaromonas. Next base: position 2,536 of record NZ_JAQSDL010000058.1, read on the forward strand.
AGACGCTCAGCCAACGCGCCGCCATCGCCATCGCCGCCCTGCACACCGCTTGAACCATGTTCGCCATGGACGCAATGCTGGGGCGATGACTGAGTCAACTCAAGATGCCACGGCCAGACGCTTAC
>NZ_JAQSDL010000059.1 GCF_029945895.1 Polaromonas sp.
CGGCCGCCATCTGGACCATCTTCATCTGCTCGATCTGGCCCATGATCATCAACACGGCCGTCGGCGTGCAGCGTGTGCCGCAGGACTACATGAATGTGGCGCGGGTGCTCAACCTCAGCGAGTGGAAGATCGTCACGAAGATTCTTTTCCCCGCCGTGCTCCCGTACATGCTGACCGGGGTGCGCCTGGCGGTCGGCACCGCCTGGCTGGTCATCGTGGCGGCAGAGATGCTGACCGGTGGCGTCGGCATCGGCTTCTGGGTCTGGGACGAGTGGAACAACCTCAACGTCAAGAACATCATCATCGCGATTTTTGTGATCGGCATTGTCGGGCTGGTGCTCGAGTTCGTCCTGATCAAGATCGCCACGGCGTTCACGTTTGAAGAAGTGAAGAACTAAGGCCTCGGGCCTGTCACCAGGAATAGGGATACATCATGAGTTCACTGACCACCAAATACATCGAGATCCAGAATGTCGAGCAGACCTTCAAGACCAAAAAAGGCCCGTTCTGCGCACTGCAGAACATCAACCTCACGGTCGCCAGGGGCGAGTTTGTGGCGCTGATCGGCCACTCGGGCTGCGGCAAGTCCACGCTGCTCAACCTGATGGCCGGCCTGACCACACCCACGCAAGGCACGTTGCTGTGCGCCAACCGCGAAATCTCCGGCCCGGGCCCTGAGCGCGCCGTGGTGTTCCAGAACCACTCGCTGCTGCCCTGGCTCACCTGTTTTGAAAATGTCTACCTGGCGGTGGAGCGGGTGTTTGCAGCCAAAGAGAACAAGGCCCAACTCAAGGCCCGCACCGACGCGGCGCTGGCCATGGTGGGCCTGACCGCTGCAGCGCAAAAGCGCCCTGGCGAAATCTCGGGCGGCATGAAGCAGCGAGTAGGCATTGCCCGCGCGCTGTGCATGGAGCCCAAGGTGCTGCTGCTGGACGAACCGTTTGGCGCCCTCGACGCCCTGACCCGCGCCAAGCTGCAGGATGAGTTGCTGCAGATCGTTGCCAACACACAGAGCACGGTGGTGATGGTGACGCACGACGTGGACGAGGCGGTGCTGCTGTCGGACCGTATCGTGATGATGACCAACGGCCCGTCGGCCACCATCGGTGAAGTGCTGAGCGTGGCCCTGCCCCGCCCGCGCGACCGGGTGGCCCTGGCCGAAAGCTCCGAATACCTGCACTACCGCAAGGCGGTCATCGATTTCCTCTACACGCGCCAGGGCCACGTCGAAAAAGCCGCGTAACTGGCCACGCGCGGCACGCCAACCCTGGCATCCCATCCCGACAAAACGGATACCGGCAGGCTCTGCCACACATCCGCAGCCTCAACCGCGGCGGTCGCTTGATGACCCCTGGTTCGACTGGGGGTAATCGCGGCCCAATGCCACAAATGGTAATAAATACTACATTCTAGTTTTTAATGTAACTATTTAGTATTTATATGAACTCACAGGTTTTAAGCAGCTACCAGTGGACCCTGGTTGCCCTGTCCTTCCTGATCTCCGTGGCCGGCGCCTTTGTCGCGCTGACGGCAGCCACGCGAATCCAGCGGAACGCGACCCTCAGCACCACCAACATCCTGGCCGCCGGCACGGCGCTGGGGGGCGTCGGCGTCTGGGCCATGCATTTTGTCGGCATGCTCGCGCTCGAACTTGATGTGGCGAGCAGCTTTTCGATGATCGAAACCGGGGTTTCACTGGCAGTGGCCGTTCTGGCAGCCTCGTTGGCACTGGGTTTTGTTGCCAAGGCGCCGGACAGCCTGCCACGCATGCTGGGCGCAGGCACACTGCTCGGCACCAGCGTGGCCTTCATGCACTACCTGGGCATGTATGGCATGAAATTTGGCGGTTACATCCAGTGGAATTACGGGGTCGTGGCCGGTTCGCTGGTCATCGCCGTGGTGGCCGCCACCGCCGCCTTGTGGCTGGCCTTCAACACCGCCGGTCTCGCGCGCCGGGCTGGCGCAGCGGTGGTGATGGCGGTGGCGGTGTGTGCCATGCACTACACCGGCATGGCGGCTGCGGAGTTTGTCTGCACCACCTCGAACCGCACCGCAATTCCTCAGGGTTTTGGCTACATCAGCTCATTCAACCTGCCCAGCCTGGTGATCATTGCCGCCTTCTCCATGGTGTTCCTGATCGCCCTGGACCAGTTTCTGCAGCGCAGCATGGTCACGCTCCCACACTCCATCAAAACCCGTCGCTGACACAGATGGCGTGCCGCCGGCTGCTCAGGCACAGGCAGCAGCCGGTCCCTGATCGACGCCACACCAACCGCGCTGGTAAGCTTCCCGCCATGACGTTTGTTTTCATGGAATAGAACAATGGCCCTGATTGTGGTCATCGATGACGATGAGGCGATCCGTACCCTGATTGCTGCCGCCCTGCGCTTTGAGGGTTATGAGGTTGCCGAAGCGGATAACGGCTCCGCCGGGCTGGGACTGGTGCGGGGCAACGCGCCGGATCTGGTCATCAGCGACGTCAACATGCCCGTGATGGATGGTTTTGCGATGCTGCAGGCGCTGCGCGCCGACCCCGCCATTCAGGCCACGCCGGTGATTTTGCTGACCTCGCTGCAGGAACGCGCACATGTCCGCACCGGCATGACCAGCGGCGCCGACGACTACCTGACCAAACCCCTGGTTTTCGAGGAACTGCTGGAAGCGACCGCCACCCAGCTCAACAGGCAGCTGATGCGCCAGACCGTCCAGGAGCAGGCGGTCGACGCAGCGATCGGGCAGGCCCTGAGGGAACAGGAAAAAAAGCTGGGTCGCCTCTACGAAAAAAAAATGCTTGCCGAGCTTGCCGACAAATGGCCCTCGGCAGAGACGCTGGTCGCGGACCAGCGATTTTCCAGCGCGAGCGTTCTCTTTGTCGACGTGGTCAACTTCCCGGCGCTGGCTGAAAAACTCTCAAGCACGGAACTCAGCGAGGTGGTGCGCGAGTTTTACCGGAATGCGGGTGACACCCTTTATCTTTTCGGCGCCTTCCACATGCAGTTTGTCGGCGAAGGACTGCTGGCCGTGTTCGTCGGCAGCACGGATACCGACACCGTGAACCACGGCTTGCGCGCCGCCCGGGCGGCACTGGGTTTGATCGACGCCGCCCAGCGGGTGCAGGTTTTTCTGCTCAGCCATTTTCCGGGGCGCTCGCTGCCGCGCTTTGAAATCTGCGTGGGCCTGAACAGCGGCGCCGTGACATTGGCCAAGCTGGAAGATCCCCTGTGGGGCAGCGCGCAGGTTCTGCCGGTGGGCGACAGTGTCAGCACCACCCTTCAGCTGCAGAAGCAGGCCACCCTGGCCGGCTGGAAGATTGCGGCGAGCGCCAACTTGTTGCGCGAGGTTGCCGGCGCCGTGAAGACAGGCCGGCGCAAGCGGTTTTCCCTGCCGGGCCGCAGCGGCGCGGTGGACGGCACCGAGGTGCTGGGCATCGCGCCTTAAGGCGCCTTCCAGCCTGCCTTGCGGCGCAGGGTCACCCCCTGCACCATGACGTGCGCTGTCCGCGCCCACCTTTGGTGCGGATACCCGGCCCCCGGGCCCCAAACGCCGGGGCGCCGCACCCGGCCCTCCCCTCCTGCACGCACCAGGGCCGCAGCCTGCGAGCTGCAGCAACACTGTCGTGTGGCACAACTTTTGCGTAAGTCTTCACGGGCGCAACGACGCGTCCACCCGTGGCCAGCACACTGCGGGTTCTGCGCATAACGACGTGCGTATTGGTGTCCCTCATACCGGCCACAGCCGGGTCCCTGTTCTGCAGGAGAGAGCATCATGGTTTTCACCCCTCATTTTTCGCAGGCCGGCATGGCTTTGGCGCTTGCGCCGACGGCACCGGCCCCCACTGGAGTGGCACGATGAAAAAATCAAGACTGGTCATGGTCGGCAACGGCATGGCGGGTGTACGCACGCTCGAGGAACTGCTCAAGGTCGCGCCCGATCTGTACGACATCACGGTGTTCGGCGCCGAGCCGCATCCCAACTACAACCGCATCCTGCTGTCCCCCGTGCTGGCCGGCGAGCAGACGCTGGACGAGATCGTGCTCAACAGCTGGGACTGGTACAAGGACAACCACATCACCCTGCACGCCGGCAAGAAAGTCGTGGAAGTCGACCGCATCCGGCGCATCGTGCGTGCAGAAGACGGCACCGAAGAAGAATACGACCGCCTGCTGATGTGCACCGGCTCCAACCCCTTCATCCTGCCTGTGCCCGGCAAGGACCTGCAGGGCGTCATCGCCTACCGCGACATCGCCGACACCAACGCGATGATTGACGCGGCAACAAAGTACAAAAAGGCCGTGGTCATCGGCGGCGGCCTGCTCGGCCTGGAGGCCGCCAACGGGCTGATGCTGCGGGGCATGGACGTCAGCGTGGTGCATGTGATGCCGACGCTGATGGAGCGCCAGCTCGACAGCGTCGCCGGCAAGCTCCTGCAGAAATCACTGGAAGAACGCGGGCTGAAGTTCCTGATGGGTGCGCAGACGCAGGAACTGGTGGGGGGACCGGATGGCCGCGTCACCGCCATCAGGTTCAAGAACGGCACGGAAGTGGCCACTGACCTGGTGGTCATGGCGGTCGGCATACGCCCGAACACGCAGCTGGCAGAAACCATGCGCCTGCACTGCAACAAGGGCATCGTGGTCAACGACACCATGCAGACGGTGACCGACGCCCGCATCTACAGCGTGGGCGAATGCGCAGCGCACCGCGGCATCGCCTACGGCCTGGTTGCGCCGCTGTTCGAGCAGGCCAAGGTCGCGGCCAACCACCTGGCGCAGTTCGGCATCGGCAGGTATACCGGCTCGCTGACATCCACCAAGCTCAAGGTCACCGGCATCGACCTGTTTTCCGCCGGTGAATTCGTGGGCGGCGAAGGAACGGAAGAAATCGTCATGAGCGACCCCTTCGGCGGCGTCTACAAAAAGCTGGTGATCAAGGACGACAAGCTGATCGGTGCCTGCCTCTACGGCGACACGGTGGACGGCAGCTACTACTTCAAGCTGCTGCGCGACGGCCGCAGCGTCGGCGACATCCGCGACCGTCTGATGTTCGGCGAGTCCAACATCGGCGACGCCGGCCACGAGGGCCACAACAAGGCGGCCGCCATGCCCATGGAGGCCGAAGTCTGCGGATGCAACGGCGTGACCAAGGGCACCATCTGCAAGGCCATCAAGGAAAAAGGCCTGTTCACCCTCGACGAAGTGCGCAAACACACCAAGGCCAGCGCCTCCTGCGGCTCCTGCACCGGCCTGGTCGAGCAGATCCTGATGGCGACTGCCGGCGGCGATTACTCCGCCACACCCAAGCTCAAGGCCATGTGCGGATGTACGGACCACGGCCACCAGGCGGTGCGCGACGCGATCCGAACCCACAAACTCCTGGGCATTGCGGAGGTGTACCAGTTCATGGAGTGGCGCACACCCAACGGCTGCGCGTCCTGCCGCCCTGCCATCAACTACTACCTGACCAGCACCTGGCCCAAGGAGGCGAAGGACGACCCGCAAAGCCGCTACATCAACGAACGCAGCCACGCCAACATCCAGAAAGACGGCACTTACAGCGTGATTCCGCGCATGTGGGGCGGCGAAACCACGGCCAGCGAACTGCGCCGCATCGCCGATGCGGTGGACAAGTACAAGATCCCGACGGTCAAGGTCACCGGCGGCCAGCGCATCGACCTGCTGGGCGTGAAAAAGGAAGACCTGCAAAACGTCTGGAGGGACATCGGCATGCCTTCGGGCCACGCCTATGCCAAGGCACTGCGCACGGTGAAAACCTGTGTCGGCAGCGAATGGTGCCGCATGGGCACCCAGGACAGCACCCAGATGGGCAAGGACCTGGAACGCGCGATGTGGCGCATGTACGCACCGCACAAGGTCAAGTTCGCCGTCAGCGGCTGTCCGCGCAACTGCGCCGAATCGGGCATCAAGGACGTCGGCATCATAGGCGTCGATTCGGGCTGGGAGATGTACATCGCCGGCAACGGCGGCATCAAGACCGAGGTGGCGCACTTCTTCACCAAGCTCAAGACTGCCGCCGAGGTGCTCGAGTACACCGGCGCCTTCTGCGAGTTGTACCGGCAGGAAGGCTGGTACCTGGAGCGCACGGTGCACTACGTGAACCGCGTCGGCCTGGACTATGTGAAGAAAAAGATTCTTGAGGACCACGAAGGCCGCAAGAAGCTCTGGGAGCAACTGCAGTTTGCGCTCGACGGTGAACCCGATCCCTGGTTTGAACTTGACAAGGCATCTGTCGATGCGCGGCAGTTTGTCAAACTGGAAGCCGCGGGGCAGGAGGCATGAAGATGAACGAATGGACCGTGATCTGCCGTGTGGACGAGATCCCCGTGCTGGGCTCGCGCCGGGTGGCGCGGGAGCGCGGCATCGACGTGGCAGTGTTCCGCAACAGCGAGGACCAGGTGTTTGCACTGCTGGACCGCTGCCCGCACAAGGGCGGGCCGCTGAGCCAGGGCATTGTGTTCGGCACCAGCGTGGCCTGCCCGCTGCACAACTGGACCATCGGCCTGGCCGACGGCTGCGCCCAGGGCGCGGACGAAGGCTGCACACCCAAATTCGCCTGCAAGGTGGAGGGCGGCCAGGTGCTGCTGGACCCGGTCGAACTCGCCACGCTGGCGCTGGACCTGGCGCCGCCGCGCGCCGGCCCCTGCGCCTCCACAGGCGCGCTGGGCGACCAGACCTTTGACGTGCAGGCACCGCACACGGCGTGATGACACGGGAAACCAAATCCACCTGCCCGTATTGCGGAGTGGGTTGTGGCGTGATTGTTGAATCACAGGGCGACGAAATCACCGGGGTGCGTGGCGATCCCGACCATCCGGCCAATTTCGGGCGGCTGTGCACCAAGGGCTCGACGCTGCACCTGACAGCGTCCCACGCCGTCACGCGCCAGACCCGGCTGCTGTACCCGATGCAGCGAGCGCAGCGCGGAGCTGCGCCGCAGCGCATCAGCTGGGACAGCGCACTCGACGTGGCGAGCGAGGGTTTTGCACGCATCATCCTCGAACACGGGCCGGACGCGGTGGGGTTCTATATCTCCGGCCAGCTGCTGACCGAGGACTACTACGTCTTCAACAAACTCGCCAAGGGCCTGATCGGCACCAACAATGTCGACACCAACTCGCGCCTGTGCATGAGCAGCGCGGTGGCGGGCTACAAGCAGACCCTGGGCGCGGACGCGCCGCCCAGCTGTTACGACGACGTCAACCACGCGCAGTGCATCTTCATCGTCGGCAGCAACACGGCGTACGCCCACCCGATTTTGTTCAGGCGCATCGAGGATGCCAAAGCCGCGAACCCGGCGATGAAAATCATCTTCTGCGACCCGCGCCGCACCGACACGGCGGGCATTGCCGACCTGTACCTCCCCATCCAGCCCGGCACCGACGTTGCCCTGTTCAACGGCATGCTGCACATCATGCTGTGGGAAGGCTGGACCCAGGCGGCCTACATCGCTGGGCACACCCACGGTTTTGACGCCCTGAAAACCACGGTACGCGACTACACACCCGACCTGGTGTCGCAGACCTGCGGCATCAGCAAGGACGACCTGTTCACCGCCGCGAAGCTGTTCGCGACCTCGGCCGCGACGCTGAGCCTTTATTGCCAGGGCCTGAACCAGTCCAGCAGTGGTACCGCGAAGAATGCGGCCTTGATCAACCTGCACCTGGCCACCGCGCAGATCGGAAAACCCGGCGCCGGCCCCTTCTCGCTGACCGGCCAGCCCAATGCCATGGGCGGGCGCGAGGTCGGCGGGCTGGCGAATCTGCTGAGTGCGCATCGCGACCTGGCCAACCCGCAGCACCGCGCCGAAGTCGCCGCCCTGTGGGGCATTCCTGCGGTGCCCGAGAAGCCCGGCAAGACCGCCGTCGAGATGTTCCAGGCGGCGGCCGACGGCGAGATCAAAGCCTTGTGGATAGCCTGCACCAACCCGGCCCAGTCCATGCCGGACCAGGCCACGGTGCGCCGCGCGCTGCAGCGTGCCGAACTGGTGGTGGTGCAGGAGGCTTTTGCCACACCGGCCACCTGCGACTACGCCGACCTGCTGCTGCCGGCCACCACCTGGGGCGAAAAAACCGGCACCGTCACCAACAGCGAACGCCGCATCAGCCGCGTGCGCCCCGCCGTGGCCGCACCCGGCGAGGCGCGCCACGACTGGGCCATCGCCGTGGCCTTCGCCCACCGGCTGGAAAAATTATTGCCGGTGCAGAAAATCAGCACGTTGTTTCCCTGGCCTGTCGGCGACGAGACTGCCGCGGTCGAAAGCATCTGGAACGAACACCGCGAATCGACACGCGGCCGCGACCTCGACATCACCGGCATGAGTTACGCCATGCTCGACGCCGCGCCGCAGCAGTGGCCGTTGAAAGAAGGTGACAGCACCGGCAAGGTGCGGCTCTACGAAGACGGCATCTTCCCGACCGACGACGGCAAGGCGCGCTTCGTCAACACCATTTACAAGCCGGTGGCGGAGCCGCGTGAGTCACGCTACCCCTTTTCGCTGACCACCGGCCGTCTGCGCGACCAGTGGCATGGCATGAGCCGCACCGGCACGCTGGGCCGGCTGTTTGGCCATGTGGCCGAGCCGTCCCTCCAGATGAATGCCCAGGACATGGCGCGGCGGCAGCTGTCAGACGGGGACCTGGTGCACGTCACGTCAAAACGCGGCTCCATCGTGGTGCCGCTGCAGGCCTCGCCCGAAGTCGCGGTGAGCCAGGTCTTCATGGCCATGCACTGGGGCGAGGAATACCTCAGCGGCCTGTCCAGCACCGGCGAACGGCTCGCCGGTGTCAACGCGTTGACCACCTCGGCCTTCTGCCCGAGCTCGAAGCAACCCGAGCTCAAACATGCGGCCGTGAAGATCCTCAAGGCCGAACTGCCCTGGTCGCTGCTGGCCATGGCCTGGCTGCCCGAGGGCCAAGGCCTTGCGGCGCGCGAGCAACTCCGGCCCTTGATGGCGGCCTTTGCCTTCAGCAGTTGCGTGCCTTTTTCGAACGAGGTGCCGCTGGGCGAAACAGGGCGGCAGCGCACCGGCGTGTTGTTCCGCGCGGCCGGCTTTGAGGCGCCGCCCCAAGGCATGCTGGAAAAAATCGAATCCATTCTCGGTCTGGACGGCACGGACGCCCTGCGTTACGTGGACAGGAAGAAAGGCCAGCACCGCACCGCACGGCTGGTGCGTCGTGGCGAGCAGGCCGAACTCACCAGCTTCCTGCTCGCTGGCGATGTCAGCGCGCAGGCCTGGATCAAAACCCTGCTGCAGGACGAACTGCCGGCGCAAAGTTACGGCCGGTTGCTGCTGCTGCCCGGTGCCAAGGCCCCGGTGGCCTTGCAGTCACGCGGCAAACCGGTCTGCACCTGCTTCAGCGTCAGCGATGCCGAGATCAAGGCCTGCCTGAGCGACATCACCCACGCGGCAGGTGGCGCGGGTTACCTGGCCAGCGACAACGAACGACTGCTGGCCCTGCAGGACAAACTGAAGTGCGGCACCAACTGCGGCTCCTGTGTGCCAGAGATCAGGGGCATCATCCGGACCGCCGGCGAAGACCGGACTGGGGCTGCCACCACCACCAGCACCGTCGGTCGGACCGTGATCCCGATCAGGGTGCTGGCCTGAAACATCCCGGCTTAAGCTCATAACGGCAGGTTATCTGCCTTCGCCGACAATCACGCATGTCCATCGCCCAGTACATCAAGGTCATAGGCCGCGGCAAAGACGGCGCCAAGCCGATCACGCGTGCACAGGCCGCCGACCTGTTCGGCCAGGTGCTCGACGGCACGGTGACCGACCTCGAGATCGGCGGCTTTTGCCTGGCCATGCGCATCAAGGGCGAAACGCCTGAAGAAATGGCGGGTTTTCTCGACGCGACTTACCAGCGCATGTTGCGTTTTCCGGCGAGCGAGCGACCGGTGGTGGTGCTACCCAGCTACAACGGCGCGCGCAAGCTGCCGGTGCTGACGCCGCTGCTGGCGCTGCTGCTGGCGCGTGAAGGCCTGCCGGTGCTGGTGCACGGCACGGCCACCGAATCCAGCCGGGTCTTCACGTCAAATGTGCTTGCAGCCCTTGACATACCTGCGCTGACAGCTATCAGAACCATAGCATCCGGCGAAGTCGTGTTTGCCGCTACCGAACTGCTGTGCCCCGGGCTCAAGCGCCTGCTGGATGTGCGGCGCGCCGTCGGCCTGCGCAACCCGGCGCACAGCCTGGTCAAGATCATGAACCCCTGCCTGGGCAAGGCGCTGGTGGTCAGCAGCTACACGCACCCCGAATACGCGATTTCCATGGGCCAGACCTTTGAACTCATCGAGGCCAACGCCCTGCTGCTGCGGGGCACCGAAGGCGAGGTGGTGGCCGACGCACGCCGCACGCCGCAGATGGAGGCTTTCATCGCCGGGAAACGCAGGCTGCTGCAGGAAGCACAGCCCGGCACCCTGGCCAGCGTACCGGACCTGCCCACCGCCATCGACAGCGACAGCACCGCGACCTATATCCGCGCGGTGATGTCAGGCTCCCACGCCGTGCCGGCATCGATCACGCGGCAGGTGGAACATATCTTGCAATTGACCCGTCAACTATGACAAGCAGCCCCAACAACCTTCCTTCAAACGGCCAGTGCACCCTGGTCGGCGCAGGCCCGGGCGACCCTGAACTGCTCACGCTCAAGGCGCTCAAGGCGATCCAGGCCGCCACCGTGCTGCTGGTCGACGACCTGGTCAGCGACGAGATCGTGGCTTACGCGCGGTCCGATGCACGCATCGTGCATGTCGGCAAACGCGGCGGCTGCAAGTCCACGCCGCAGGAGTTCATCGAAAAGCTGATGATCATGGCCGTGCGCGAAGGCGAAAACGTGGTGCGGCTCAAGGGCGGTGACCCCTTCATCTTCGGCCGCGGCGGTGAAGAGGTCGAACACCTGCAAGCTGCCGGTATTGCCGTCACGGTCATCAACGGCATCACCGCCGGCCTGGCTGCGTTGACCTCGCTGGGTGTGCCGCTCACGCACCGCCAGCATGCACACGGCGTGGTGTTTGTCACCGGCCACGCCAAACCGGGCGACGAAGGCACCGACTGGCGCGCGCTGGCAGACACCGCCTGCAAGGCCAAACTCACACTGGTGATCTACATGGGGGTCAGCGGCGCCGGCCGCATCCAGAGCGAATTGCTGACCGGCCTGCCCGCCACCACCCCGGTGGCCGTGATCCAGAACGCCTCCCTGCCCACGCAGCGCCACATCACCACCACGCTGGCCCGGCTGGCGTCAGCCATCGGCGACTCCGGCCTCGCCAGCCCCTCGGTCATCGTGGTCGGCGACGTGGTCAGCGGCGTGGCGGCGGCGGGCGAATTTCCACAGGGCTCTGCGGCGCACTTCCGCGCGGCCTGAACGCCGCGGGCGCCGGGGAGGCCCGGCTACACTCCTGAGTCCCGGTCGCGCAAGGCTGCTATATTTTTCGTAGCTGCTCGCGCCCGTCCACATTGGGCTGGAGGCCGATTTGACCCATAAATTTGACGTGGTGGTGGTGGGTGCCGGTGCCGCCGGGCTGTTTTGCGCCGGCATCGCCGGGCAGCGCGGCCTCAAGGTGCTGCTGCTGGACCACAGCGAAAAAGTCGCCGAAAAAATCCGCATTTCGGGCGGTGGCCGCTGCAACTTCACCAACCGCGATGTCACGCCCGTCAACTTCCTGAGCGAGAACCCGCATTTCTGCCGCTCGGCCCTGTCGCGCTACACGCCGCAGGACTTCATCACCCTGCTGCAGCGGCACCAGATTCCGTTTCACGAAAAACACAAAGGCCAGCTGTTTTGCGACCGTTCGGCTGAGGACATCATCAACATGCTGCTGGCCGAATGTGACGCCGGCGGCGTCACCCGGTGGCAGCCCTGCCGGGTTTCAGGCATCAAATATGCCACCAGCCCTGACGGCATGGGCGCTGGCAGCTATCAAATCGAGAGCGACCGCGGTGCCATCGAAGCGCCGCAGCTCGTCATCGCCACCGGCGGCCTGTCGATTCCCAAGATCGGTGCGACCGACTTCGGCTACCGCATCGCGAAACAGTTCGGCCTGCGCGTAGTTGAACCGCGCGCCGGGCTGGTGCCGCTGACCTTTGACGGCGAGGCCTGGGCGCCCTACGCCCAGCTCGCCGGCCTGGCGCTGCCGGTGCTGATTGAAACCGGCGCGGCGGACGCCAGCCCCAGGCAGCGTAAAAAAGCCGTGGTGTTCGCAGAAGACCTGCTGTTCACCCACCGCGGCCTGAGCGGGCCCGCGGTGCTGCAGATCTCCAGTTTCTGGCGCGAGGGCCAACCGGTGCGCATCAATCTCGCGCCCGGCGTGGACCTTCCCACCCTGCTGCTGCGTGCCAAAGCCAGTTCGAAAAAGCTGATCGCCAACGAACTGGCCGCCCTGGTGCCCAGCCGCCTGGCCGACGCCTGGGCCAGCCGCGACCCGGCCTGGCAGAAACCCGTCAGCGAAGCGACCGACAAGGCCCTGGCCCAGCTGGCCGAGCGGCTGGCCGACTGGCAACTGATCCCCAACGGCTCCGAAGGCTACAAAAAAGCCGAAGTCACGCTGGGCGGCGTCGATACCCGGGATTTGTCATCCCAAACGATGGAATCGAAGCAACCCGGCCTGTATTTCATCGGCGAGGTGGTCGACGTCACAGGCTGGCTGGGCGGCTACAACTTCCAGTGGGCCTGGGCGTCGGCTTTCGCATGTGCACAGGCGCTGGCGGAAAAAACAACCAACGCCTGACCCCGATCCCGGCCCCGTTCGGTCAAACAGGGGCCGCGGGTCCGGCTTTGCCGGCCCGCAGGCGCAGCGCCCCTCTTTTTCGGTCAAGGGGCAGCGCACCGCCGAAGGCCCACGTAGTGACAAGCGTGGGGGCTGGTATATAATCCAAGGCTTTGCTAGCAAACCCGCGCCCGGCCTGATCCTGATCAGATCAACAAAGGCGTACCCTTTTGGATCAACTTATCAATGACGACCATTCGTGTAAAAGACAATGAGCCCTTCGACGTGGCTCTGCGCCGTTTCAAGCGCACCATCGAAAAACTCGGCCTGCTGACCGACCTGCGCGCTAGAGAGTTTTACGAAAAACCCACTGCCGAGCGCAAGCGTAAAAAAGCTGCCGCCGTCAAGCGCAACTACAAACGCATCCGCTCCATGCAGTTGCCCAAGAAGCTGTACTAAGCCAGTACACGCCTTCCGGCACCTCACCAAGCCCGCTGAAGGACGCTCCAGCGGGCTTTTTACTTTTTACCGTTGGAGAAACCCATGTCCCTCAAAGACCAGATCACCGAAGACATGAAAACCGCCATGCGCGCCAAGGACAGCGAGCGCCTGGGCACCATCCGCCTGCTGCTGGCGGCCCTCAAGCAAAAAGAGGTCGATGAACGCGTGGTGCTCGACGACGCCGCCGTGGTCGCCATCGTCGACAAGCTGATCAAGCAGCGAAAAGACTCGATCGAGGCCTTCCAGAAGGCCGAACGCAAGGACCTGGCCGACAAGGAAGCCGCCGAACTGGTCGTGCTGCAGGCCTACCTGCCGGCCCGCCTGAGCGCTGAAGAAGTCGCTACCCAGGTCAAGGCCATCGTCGCGGAACTGGGTGCCAGCGGCCCCGGCGACATGGGCAAGGTCATGGGTGCAGTGAAAGCCAAACTCGCCGGCAAGGCCGACATGGGCCAGGTGTCGGCGGCGGTGAAGGCTGCTTTGGCCGGCTGAACGCTCCAGCTTTTTAACACCTTGCATCCGCAAAATCGTCTCAAAATCCGGTATTCGCTTCGCATGTCTCTTTCGAGACTGGAAGAACAAGCGGTTGCTTGTGGATGTTGTTATCGCTTCAAAACTGCGAAAATGCACCACACAGTTAGCAGGCCCAGAATCGCTACACCCATCCAGAATTTTTTAGGATCGCCCGCGCCAGAGACTGGAGGGAGCTGCGGAGGTTGAGCACTTTGCAAAGGGGAGCCAAAAGCATTTTGTAAGTCGAACCGCGCGTCTGAGGACACTGCCGACCGAATAAATGACAAAGCACGGTTGCGCTCAGCAGCTGTTAAAGGCAGTTGACGGCGTTCAAAGGTTGGCACCACATGCTCAAGGAACAGCGAGCCATATTGAGTCACAAAGAACTCTCCTGACTGCTCCGCCACCAATTTGTACTCGTTCAACGCTTCAAACGCCTTTTGGTAGGCCTCTCGTTCAGGTGGCGGAACTCTGGACATCGCCATCTCAAGCGTCGTTGTCCCTCTCTTCGTGAAGAGGAACTGTTCGACCAATCGCCGGAGCATCACGCCTGCGACGGCCTCGCGCTCAGTGAGGGGGAGGTCCATAGAGCCTTTCAAGTGAGAACCGCAGGTTCTCCGCCTGCGGATGATAGGACTGGATATGCGCCGAGAATTTTAGCGCGGCGGCTAGCCGCCTGCGCATCAGCTCCCCGCCACCTTCATCCGATTGATGAGAATCGAGCCCACGCTTTTGGCGCCGTAGTTGTAGACATCGGCGCCCACCGCCTGGATGCCCATCAGCATGTCCTTGAGGTTGCCGGCAATCGTGATTTCTTCCACCGGAAAGGCAATCTGCCCTTTCTCGACCCAGAAACCCGAGGCGCCGCGCGAGTAGTCGCCCGTCACGTAATTGACGCCCTGACCCATGAGTTCGGTGACGAACAGGCCCGTGCCCAGCTTTTTCAGCATGGCGTCCAGGTCGTCACCAGCGGCTGTCTGGCGGCTGCTCAGCACCAGGTTGTGCGAGCCGCCGGCATTGCCCGTGGTGCGCATGCCGAGCTTGCGCGCCGAGTAGGTGCTCAGAAAGTAGCCGCGCACGATGCCGGCCTCGACCACCCGGCGTGCACGCGTTTTCACGCCTTCGTCGTCAAACGGCGCACTGCCTTTGCCCTTGTGCAGGTGGGGGTCTTCACTGATGTCGATGTGGGCCGGAAACGCCGGCTTGCCCAGGCTGTTCAGCAAAAACGTGCTCTTGCGGTACAGCGCACCGCCGCTGACGGCCTGAACAAAACCGCCCAGCAGGCCGGCAGCCAGCGGCGACTCGAACAGCACCGGGCACTGCACGGTCTTGATCTTGCGGCTGTTCAGGCGCGCCAGCGCGCGTTCGGCGGCATAACGGCCCACCGCCTCGGGACTGGCGAGTTCGCTGGCGTCGCGCATGGAGCTGTACCAGGCATCACGCTGCATCTGGCTGCCCTTGCCCGCGATAGGCGCGACGGAAATGCTGTGGCGCGAGCTGGCATAACCACCGCGGAAACCACGTGTATGCGCGCTGAAAAAGTGGCTCTGCTGCGCCGAGACGCCAGCGCCTTCGCTGTTGGTGATGCGCTTGCTGGTGCCCAGGGCGGCCGCCTCGCATTGCAGCGCCAGGCGGGCCGCACCTTCCGAGTCGATGGCCCAGGGGTGGAACAGGTCCAGCTCGGGATGCACGCGTGCGATGTCACGGTCGGCCGGCAGGCCGGAGGTCTTGTCTTCGGCGGTGAAACGCGCAATGTCGTAGGCCGCCTTGACGGTCTGCTCAATCGCTGCCTTGGAAAAATCGCTGGTCGAAGCGTTGCCGCGTTTCTGGCCGACATACACCGTGATGCCGAGTGACTTGTCGCGGTTGCGCTCGACGTTTTCCAGCTCGCCCTTGCGCACGCTGACACTCAGGCCGCAACCTTCGGAAGCCTCGGCAGCGGCATCGGTGGCACCGATTTTTTTGGCGTGCGCGAGGGCGCTGTCCACCAGTTCCTCGAAGAAATCACGGTGGTAACTGAAGCCCTTTTCAGGTTGGGTCGAGGGCCGCGCCGCCTGTTTGGCGCCGGAGGAGGTCTTGGAAGTCTTGAGGGTCATATGGGTAGCTATGATACTGACTGCTATGAACAACAAGACTCCCAAGGCTATCAAGGGCTACTGGTCCCACGGCCGCTTCGTGAAACCCGAAGAAATTGCGCTGGAAGAAGTGGGCCCGCCCAGCAAGACCCAGCTCAAGGCCGAAGCCGACGAAAAACAGGCCCTGGGCGAAGCCCTGCTCACCCTGCGCGCCGACCTGATGGCCCGGCTGGACCTGCCCGACAAACTGATCGATGCGATCGCCCAGGCCAAAAAAATCACCAACTTCGAGGGCAAACGCCGCCAGATGCAGTTCATCGGCAAGCTGATGCGCCCGCTGGACACTGAACCGATTCGCGCCGCGATTGACGAACAGAAAAACGGCTCGGCCCAGCTCACGCTGGCGCTGCACCTGGCTGAGCAGTGGCGCGACAAGCTGATCGCCTCCGACGATGCGCTGGGTGACTGGCTGGCAGAACACCCGGACACCGATTCGCAGCAGTTGCGCGCCCTGGTGCGCCAGGCCCGCAAGGACGCCAAGCCTGAAAAACCGGGCGAAGCGCCACGCCACGGCAAGTCCTACCGCGAGATCTTCCAGCTGGTGCGGCAGACGCTGGCACCGGAGGGCCCCTGACCATGGCCCACGATGCAGTGAAAATCGGCATTGTCTCGGTCAGCGACCGGGCTTCCAGCGGCGTCTACGAAGACAAGGGCCTGCCCGCGCTGAAAGAGTGGCTGGGGCGCGCGCTGCGCAACCCGATTGAATTTGCCGAGCGCCTGATCCCCGATGAGCAGGCAGGAATCAGCGCCACCCTGATTGAGCTGGTCGACGCTGGCTGCTCGCTGGTGCTCACCACCGGCGGCACCGGCCCGGCGCTGCGCGACGTGACGCCCGAAGCGACGCTGGCCGTCGGCCACAAGGAAATGCCGGGTTTTGGCGAGCAGATGCGCCAGATCAGCCTGAAGTTCGTGCCCACCGCCATCCTGTCGCGCCAGGTCGCCGTGATCCGCGGCCAAAGCCTGATCCTGAACCTGCCCGGCCAGCCCAAGGCGATTGCCGAAACCCTCGAAGGCCTGAAAAACACCGACGGCTCGCAAGCGGTCGCCGGCATTTTTGCCGCCGTGCCCTACTGTGTTGACCTGATAGGCGGGCCTTACCTGGAAACCGACGAGGCGGTCTGCAAAGCGTTCCGGCCCAAATCTGCGATTCGGGCGACTTCTTCCTGATTCTTTAACCGAATCGGCACTTCGCCCTTATTTGGTGGGCGCGGACAGCTATTGATTCGATAGCATTCCTTGCATCACGCTGCGCCTGGGGTCCGCTATGGACAGTAGGACAGACTCCCCACTCCCTCCTCCCGCCCCTCCCTCGCCCCGCTGGGCGATGGCGGGGAGCTTCATTTGGCAACGTGTGCTGCACCCGCGTGCACACACGGCGGCCTGCTGAGGCCGACATGCCGCGCGAAGCGCGGCATGTCTCCCCGCATCCGAACCCGCATTTGTTCCCCCACCCGTCGGGCTGGGCCGAGGAGCGCAGCCGAAAACGGATCAGGGCGAGCGATTGTCTGAGCGAAGCGAGTTCGAGCTCGACCCCGTTTTCGGTGAGCACCGGAGGTTGCCTGGAGCGAAGCGGAAGGACCCAGACCATCGGGTCGCCTTTCTTTTCCTTAGGTTTCTTTGGCGAAGCAAAGAAAAGTAAGTCGCCCGCCGGGGCGAGACCCGGCTTGCTGGAAGACCCACCTAAGCGCAAGCTTGCAAATGCTTCGACAGGCTCAGCCCAAATGGTGGTGGTCATCGAAGATGGATCCCGGATCAAGTCCGGGATGACAGAACCGGGAACGGCCCCCTACTTCCCCATCAACTGATTCAACTTCTCAGCCTCAAAGGTCTCCTGCAGCGCCGCATCGTCCGGCACGCAGTCCCGGTGCGCCCTGCCGTTTTCGGACAGCTTCTCGATCGCCTGCCAGAGCAGCGCAATCTGGTGCTCCTGTGAGGAAGCGTTGTCGATCAGGCCCTTCATGGCCTGCGACACCGGATCGTCATCGAGCGTGATGCCGTAAGCCGAGAACTTGTTCTGCGCCGTCGTGACATCGGCGCTCTCGCCGGTTTTGGAGGGAATGATGCGCGCCGGGATGCCGACCGCCGTCGCGCCTGCGGGCACTGGCTTGATGACCACTGCGTTGCTGCCGATCTTGGCACCGTCGCCGACCAGAAAACCGCCCAGCACCTTGGCGCCGGCGCTCACCACCACGTTTTTGCCCAGCGTCGGGTGGCGCTTTTCGCCCTTGTAGAGCGAGGTGCCGCCCAGGGTCACGCCCTGGTAAATCGTGCAGCCGTCGCCGATTTCGGCGGTCTCTCCGACCACCACACCCATGGCATGGTCGAAAAACACGCGCTCGCCGATGATGGCGCCGGGGTGGATCTCGATGCCGGTCAGCCAGCGCGCGATCTGCGAGATGAAGCGCCCCAGCCATTTGAGCTCGTGGGTCCAGCACCAGTGCGCGCCCCGGTGAAAAATGATCGCGTGCAGGCCGGGGTAACAGGTCAGCACTTCCCAGCCGCTGCGCGCGGCCGGGTCGCGCTCAAGAATGCACTGGATGTCGGAGCGGAGTCGGGAGAACATGCTGCGAGTTTATGGCTTGGCGCTCGTCTCTGCTGGCGCGCTGTTTTCAGAGCCCCCACGCTCGTCAGTGCCTGTACTTCGCTGCCCCCCGAGGGGGCTCGCCTCGCTTGGGGCGGCCCTGCGCTCCGGCGCGACCGCAGCCGGCAAGGCTTTTGGCGACATGGCCTTGGCGATACCGCGCAGGATGTGGATCTCTTCAGGGCTCAGTTGCGCGCGGTTGAACAGCTGGTTCAGCCGCGGCATCAGTTTCTTGGGCGAGGCCGGATCCAGAAAGCCGATGTCGGCCAGCGCCTGCTCCCAGTGCGCCAGCATGCCGGCCACGGCGGCGGCATCGGCCAGCCGGGGTTCGGGCGTGGCGGCGTGCACCCCAAAACCACCCAACGCCTCGCGCCAGTCATAGGCAATCAGCTGCACGGCCGCAGCCAGGTTGAGCGAGCCAAACTTCGGATCGGTCGGAATGCTCAGCGCCACGTGGCAACGGTAGACGTCTTCGTTTTGCATGCCAAAACGCTCGGAGCCGAACAAAAAGGCCACCCCTTCAGGTTTTGAAGACAAATCGGCCGCCAGCCCTTGATGGACGGGCGCAAGCAGCTCCTGATTCAATAGCAATCCGGTACCGCCCAGCAGGGCCGCAAAGTGCTCCCTGGGTGCCCGCGTGGGCGGGCCGAAGTCGCGCGGCGTCATGGCGGTGGCGCACAAATGGGTCATGCCATCGAGCGCCTCGTCCAGCGTGGCCACAATGCGGGCGTTTTTCAGCACGTCCAGCGCACCGCTGGCGCGCTGTATGGTTTCCTCGCGATTGAGCACATTGGCCCAGCGTGGTGCCACCAGCACCAGGTCGCCAAAACCCATGACTTTCATGGCACGCGCCGTGGCGCCCACATTGCCGGCGTGGCTGGTGTTGATCAGGATGAATCGCGTATGCATGGGACAGGATTGTCCTACGCGGACGGCTTCAGCACTTCAAGCAGTGCCCGGATCCTGGGCGACATGGCGCCTTTGCGCCAGATCAGGTCGGTTTGAGCTCTGTCGCTGCCGGGCGGCAGCGGATGCACGCTGAGCCGCGCGCGCTCAGGAAAGGTCGCCAGCACGCTGAGCGGCACCAGCGAGATACCCATGCCCACCACCACGCAACCCAGCATCGCGTGATAGGAGGTGATTTCAATGGTCTGCACCGGCATGCTGTTTTTGCCGGCGTACCACTGCTCCAGCCGGGCCCGATGCGGGCAGCCTTGCTCAAAGGCGACCATGCTGCGCGGGGGCTCGGCGCCCCTGGCCGTTGGCGAGGTGATGGCGGCGTGACCGGCGCTCGCCACGATCACCAGTTCCTCGCTGTAGATCGGCACGCGCTCAAACGGCCCCTTGGCGATGGGCCCGGTCACCAGTGCCGCATCCATCGAACCGGCCAGCACGGCCGCCGCAAGCTGCTGCGGGTTGCCGGTTTTGAGCGTCAGCTTGACCTCGGGGTAAAGACGCACAAAGTCGCTGAGCGGCCCGGGCAGGCGCACCGCCGAGGTGCTCTCCATCGCGCCCAGCACCAGGGCGCCGCGCGGGCTGCCATCGCGCACGGCATCGCGCGCCTCGTCGGCCAGGGCCAGCAGGCGCTGCGCGTAGTCCAGCAAAACCTGCCCAGCAGGCGACAAATGCAGCCGTTTGCCTTCGCGAATAAACAGCGGCGTTCCCAGCTTTTCTTCCAGCTGGCGTATGCGCGTCGTGATGTTGGACTGCACCCGGTGCAGGCGTTCTGCCGCACGTGTCACGCCGCCAGCCTCCACCACCGCCCGGAAAATCGCCAGGTCGCTGAGCTCCATACATCTCCTGAAGGGATATTAATTATCTTTATTATTCATTTTTCAGAATTGATTGTCACGCGTATCGTCCAGCGCTTCATCACTTCAAAAACCCAAGGAACAAGAATGGCCAAGGCTTACTGGATCGTGCGCGTATCGGTGCACAACAGCGAGGAATATCCCCGCTACCTCACGGCGGCGCGGCCCGCCTTCGAGAAATTCGGAGCGAACTTCCTGGTGCGCGGCGGCGCTTTCGAAAGCATGGAAGGCAATGCGCGCGAGCGCAACGTCGTTGTGGAGTTCGCCGACATGGCAACCGCCCAGGCCTGTTACGCCAGCCCCGAATACCAGGCGGCGCGGGCCATACGTCAGCAGTATGCCGACGCGGATTTCCTGATCGCGGAAGGCGCATAGGTTTCCGGGACGCGATATGGCCTCAGGAGGGGGCCATATCGCATTTATGGGAAAATACCCGCATTGCCCGCCGCCCGCATCGCCGGCGCCGGTTTATTCCGTTCTTCCCTACAAGTTATGTCCAGCAATCTCCACCCCATGCTCAATGTGGCCGTCAAGGCTGCGCGCGCCGCCGGCGCCATCATCAACCGTGCTGCGCTTGATGTGGAGGCGGTCCGTGTGTCGGCCAAGCAGACCAACGACTTTGTCACCGAAGTGGACCATGCAGCCGAAGCGATCATCATCGAGACACTGCTGACCGCCTACCCCGGTCACGGCATCCTGGCCGAAGAGTCGGGCAGCGAACACGGCGCAAAAGATTCCGAATTCGTGTGGGTCATCGACCCGCTGGACGGCACTACCAACTTCATTCACGGTTTTCCGTTTTACTGCGTGAGCATTGCCCTGACCGTGCGCGGCAAGGTCGAGCAGGCGGTGGTGTATGACCCCACCCGCAACGACATCTACAGCGCCAGCAAGGGCCGCGGCGCCTACGTCAACGACCGCCGCATCCGTGTGGCCAAGCGCACCCGCCTGCAGGAATGCCTGATTTCCACCGGTTTTCCCTACCGCCCCGGCGACAAGCTCAAGACCTACCTCAACGCGCTCGGCGAAGTCATGAGCCAGTGCGCCGGCGTGCGCCGACCGGGCGCGGCCGCCCTGGACCTGGCCTATGTGGCCGCCGGTTACAGCGACGGCTTTTTTGAAAGCGGCCTGCAGCCCTGGGATGTGGCGGCGGGCTCGCTGCTGGTCACCGAAGCCGGTGGCCTGATCGGCAACTTCACCGGCGAATCCGACTTCATGGACCACGGTGAATGTGTGGCCGGCAACCCGCGCATCTACGGCCAGCTGGTCACCACGCTTGGCAAGTACAGCAAATTTGCAGGCGCCGGCGACAAGGCCAGCGTGCGCCAGGCGGTGCTCGATGCCGCCCTGCCTGCCGAAGCCGCCGCGCCCCCTCAGACCCTGTCCGTGCCCCGCGGCCCGCGGGCTGCCAAATCCGGCGACAGCGAGGCGGGCTGAACCAGTCCGGGCACCCCCGCTTTTTCGGGGCACTTTTACGTCTTGTTTCGTCTCGGTCTGACACACTCGAGGGGTGCCCGCCTACAGGCGCGTAGCGGGTGAAAAGCAATGTCAGTTACCATCAAAACATCACTGAACCGCAGGGGTCGGCGCCACCGAAGTCATCCCCCGCTGCCCTGAAAATCCATGCCTACAACCACGATGCCAGAATCCTCCCTCCAACCCTCTGCCGCACCTGCAGCCGATGCTGCACTGATGCGTGAAGTGGCCGAACTGGTGGTCACTTCCCTGAATCTTGAAACCGCCGCCGCAGACATCCTGCCCGATGAGCCGCTGTACGGCGAAGGCCTGGGGCTCGACTCGATCGACATCCTGGAAATCGCGCTGGTCCTGTCCAAGCGTTACGGCCTGCAGCTGCGCGCGGACCATGAGGACAACACCGCCATCTTCCAGTCGCTGCGCAGCCTGAGCGAACACATCGCGCTGCAAAGAACGAAGTGAAACCCGGCTTGACGGCAAAAGTGCTGCGCGGCGTCCGCTGGGCAGCCATTGCCGCCGTCTGCGCCGCCTACCCGGTGCTGGCGCACCTGGCGTCAGCCGACCCTCACCCTGACCTGCTCGACGCGGCGGTGGCCATTGCACCGCTGATCGCGCTGGCGCTCGTGCTGGCCTGGCGCTCGCCGCAGCGGCCCTGGATGCTGCTGCTGTGCCTGGCCGGGTGCGCCCTGCTGTATGCCATGAGCGGCTGGCTCGTGTTGCATTACAACTGGGTGTTTTTGCTTCAGCATGCCGGCATGCAGGCCCTGCTGAGCCTGGCCTTTGCGCGTACCCTGCGCGCCGGCCAGCAGCCCATGGTGTCGCGGTTTGCCGCCATCATCCACGGCAGCCTGTCGCCCGCCCTGGCTCGTTACACCCGGCAGGTCACCTGGGCCTGGACCCTGTATTTCGCCGTCATGACCACGCTGTCGCTGCTGCTGTTCTGGCTCGCACCGGTCAGCGTCTGGTCGGCGTTTGCCAATCTGCTGAACCTGCCGCTGCTCGTCCTGATGTTTACTGCCGAATACGCCGCGCGACTGATGCTGCTGGCCCCGTCCGACCGGTCCGGTCCCCTGGAGGCGATTCGCGCCTACCGGCAAGCCAGCGCGGGCGGGTTGCCGCCCTCGTCCTGACAGGCCGTCGCGCTACCGCAAAGTCTTTGCCCTTCCAAGCCCCTCGCCCATGACCACCTACGCGCTCATCAGCCACACCCGTGGTGACGACATCCTGGCCTGGCGCTACGGGGAAGTCATCTCGGTCCGCCAGTACCTGGGCGATGTGCAACACCTGGCCGCGTCGCTGCCGCGGGGCCAACACATGCTCAACGCCTGCAGCGATCGCTACCATTTCGCGGTGGGTCTGGGCGCCGCCTTGCTGACGCAGAAAATCACCCTGCTGCCTCCTACCCACACGCCGCAGATGATGCGCCAACTGCTCAGCCTGGCGCCCGACGTGTTCTGCCTGGCAGATGCACCCCACGGCATCGACCTGCCCGGCTTTGTCTACCAGGATGCGTTTGCCGACGGACCGTCGCAGGCGGACCCCGAAGCGCCCTGCGACATTCCCCTGCTCCCCGGCGAACAGGTCGTCGCGGACGTGTTCACCTCGGGCTCGACGGGCCAACCGCTGCCACACCGCAAGACCTGGGGCTCGCTGGTGCGCGGCGCGCGCGGCGAGGCACTGCGGCTGGGCCTGGACGATGCCGCCCCCTGCACCATCGTCGGCACGGTGCCGCCGCAGCACATGTTCGGCTTCGAGTCGACGGTCCTGCTGCCCATGCAAAGCGGGGGGGCATTACATGCCGGCCAGCCGTTCTATCCGGCAGACATCGTCAGCGCCGTCAAGGCGGTGCCGCGCCCGCGCATGCTGGTCAGCACGCCGGTGCATCTGCGCGTGCTGCTGGCCTCCAACATCGAGCTGCCCGCGCTCGATCAGGTGGTGTCGGCCACGGCGCCCATGGCGCCGCAACTTGCGCAGAGCTGCGAAGCCCGTTTTGACGCCCCGCTGTTCGAGATTTACGGATCCACCGAGACCGGCCAGATCGCATCGCGGCGGACCGCGCAAACCGCCGAGTGGGAGCTGTTTCCGCTGGTGACCCTGACACCCCACGATGACCGCATGTGGGCCTGCGGCGGCCATGTCGAACAGGTGGTGCCGCTCAACGATGTGCTGCAGGCCATCGACAACCGCCACTTTCTGCTGCACGGCCGTCTTGAGGACCTGGTCAATATCGCCGGCAAGCGCAACTCGCTGGCCTACCTGAACCATCACCTCAACAGCATCCCCGGCGTGCTCGACGGGGCGTTTTTCATGCCCGACGACAGCGGTCACGAGGCCGTGGTGCGGCTGATCGCGTTTGTGGTGGCCCCGGGCATGACGGCCGCCGCCGTGCAGGCCGCACTGAAGGAACGAATCGACGCCATCTTCCTGCCGCGGCCACTGGTCCTGCTCGACGCCCTGCCACGCAATGCCACCGGCAAGCTGCCGCGCGACGTTCTCGCGGGGCTGGCCCGCTTCCACCAGGGTCCCACTGCCCAGGAAGGCGCGCCCCGTGCAGAGTGAACCCACAACGGTCTGTTTTGCAGCCGGTCATCCCGCTTTTGCCGGACATTTCCCGGGCCGGCCGATGGTGCCGGGCGTTCTGCTGCTCGATGCTGCCCTGCACGCGGCCGCGCAGGCCCGCCAAAGTGCGGGGGAAGAGCAGGGCCATGCGGTGCGCTGCCAGATTGCCTCGGCCAAATTTCTCAGCCCGGTGCTGCCCGGCGAGCCACTGACGATTGTCTGCACACCCACCGCTGCGGGCCACACCCGTTTTGACATTTCCGGCGGTCGCCGGGCGGTGGCCACCGGCACCTTCGTCTTCGAGAGTGTTCCATGAGCCAGGCGCCCACCGGTCCGTCCAGCGCGGGGCGCCCGGCCACCTGGCGGGATCGCCCGGAGCGCAGCAACATGCTGATGCTGCGTGTCATGACATGGATTTCGCTGCGCCTGGGCCGCAGCGCGGGCCGCCTGGTGCTGTACGGCATTGCCGCCTACTTCCTGGTGGCCAACGCGGCCGCCCGCCGCGCATCGCGCGACTACCTGCACCGCGCGCTGGCGCTGCCGGCGGCGGCACAGGTGGCCTGGCGCCATGTGTTCAGGCACTTCTTCAGCTTTGCCTCCGTCATTCACGACCGGGTCTACCTGATCAACGACCGCTTCAGCCTGTTTGACATCCGCATCCACCAGGAGCACCTCGTGGCCGAACTCACGGCGGACCGCAAAGGCGTGTTTCTGATGGGGGCGCACGTCGGCAGCTTCGAGGTGCTGCGCGCGATCGGCCGGCGGCAACCAGGCCTGCGGGTAGCCATGGTGATGTACGAGGAAAACGCGCGCAAGATCAATGCCGCCCTGAGCGCCATCAACCCCGCGGCGCAACAGGACATTGTGGCGCTGGGGCATGCGGATTCGATGCTGCGCGTACACGAGCTGATCGAGGCCGGCAGCGTGGTCGGCATGCTGGCAGACCGCTGCCTGAACCGGGACAGCACGCGGTCGGTGCCCTTTCTCGGCGAGTCCGCCGAGCTTCCGGTGGGGCCGTTTCGCATGGCAGCCATCCTGCGGCGACCGGTGCTGTTCATGGTCGGCCTGTATGGCGGCGGCAATCGCTACGATATCCATTTTGAAACGCTGGCCGATTTCTCCAGCATCCCGTCGGGCGGACGCGAGGCAGCAGTGCAGGCGGCCATGGTGCGTTACGCCGCACTGCTGGAGCAGCATTGCCGCGCGGCGCCCTACAACTGGTTCAATTTTTTCAATTTCTGGCAGGCCGGCGCACCGTCACCTGCGCCCAACCCGGTCCGACCCCATGACTGATACACCACGCCCGGCGTCCCCATCACGCAAAATCTGGCTGGCCGGAGCGAGCCTGCTGCTGGCCCTCGGCAGCAGCTCCGCCTTCGCCGCCTGGGATGTGACCCAGCTGATGCAGGGCCTGGCGAAAAACAAGTCAGGCCGCGCCAGCTTTGTCGAAAAAAAGTACATCGCCCTGCTCGAGGCCCCCGTGGAGTCGTCCGGCGAACTGCTCTACACCGCGCCCGACCGGCTGGAAAAACGCACGCTCAAGCCGCGGCCGGAGTCTCTGCTGATTGAAGGCGGCAGCCTCACCGTCGAGCGCGGCAAGCGCCGCATGGTGCTGCGCCTGCAGGATTACCCGGAACTGGTGGCCTTCACCGAAAGCATACGCGGCACCCTGGCCGGCGACATGGTCGCACTCCGGCGCGTCTACAACCTCGACCTCGAAGGTTCCGAGGAGCGCTGGACGCTGACCCTGCGCCCCATCGAAACCAAAATGCTGGAAGTGGTGCAACGCATCCGCATCGCTGGCAGCCACGCCGAGGTCAGGACCATTGAAATCGAGCAGACCGACAAGGATCGCTCGGTCATGGTGATCGACAAGCTGGCTGCAAAATGAAACGCCTGCTGCGCCGCCAGTTTCTGCCGGTCTGGCTGTGGCTGGGCTTCTTGCTGGTCTGCGGCGCCATCATCAGCCGTACCCAGATCACCACGGACCTGTCGGCCTTTCTGCCGCGCAACCCGACGGCTGAACAGCAGCTCCTGATGGACCAGTTGAAAGACGGCCTGGCCTCGCGCCTGATCCTCGTCGGCATCGAGGGGGAGGACGGGCCAGCCCGCGCCCGCCTGTCCAAAGAAATGGCCCGCAGCCTGCGCGCCGACCCGGCGTTTGTGGCTGTCAACAACGGCGAGCCTGTCAACAAGGAACGCGATCAGACCTACCTGTTCAACAACCGCTACCTGCTCAGCCCGCTCGTCACCCCGGAACGCTTCAGCACCGACGGCCTGCACGCGGCCCTGGCCGAAAGCATAGACCTGCTGGCCTCGCCCGCC
>NZ_JAQSDL010000060.1 GCF_029945895.1 Polaromonas sp.
AGACCAGTTTCGGCAAGGGGTACGACTACACCTACCTGTACCCGGGGCTGCAAAAAGTGGTGCAGGCCGCAGGCCGGGTGATCCGTACCGAATCCGACCAGGGCGTGGTCTACCTGATTGACGACCGTTATGCGCAGGCGCAGGTGCGTGAACTGTTTCCGGGCTGGTGGAAGGTTGGCTACCAGCAGGCGCGTTTGCCGCCGCAGCGCGCTGCGTGAGCCGGTTGCTCGAAAAGAAACAGTAAAAAATGGCACCAGCCCAGAGGGGGCGGTCGCAACCAGCTATGAAATGTATAGCGTGCATCAGCCGGAATACAGCCGAAGCATGGTGCCCAAAGCGTTATCCTTGAGATAGCTGCAGGCCGCAACCCGGCGCGCTTGCGGGTCGACGGCCAGCTGCGGTGTGGCGGTCAGGTGACGAAGGTGCGCACGAAGTCGAGCGATGACACGACGCCCCGGATCTCATTGCCCTCGGCCACCACCACGTGGTGGATGTGGCCCTCTGTCATCAGCCTGGCCACTTCTGCAACCGTCGCGTCCGGACGCACGGTGACCGGCTTGTAGGTGCACAGCTGCCATGCGCTGACCTTGGGGGCGGTTTTGCCCTCGGCATGCGCACGCAGCAGGTCGGCACTGCTGATCACCCCCAAGACCACGCCGCTGGCGTCAACCACCGGCACCCACGACAGGCCCTTGGCCACCAGCGTCGCTTCCACGGCCTGCAGCGTGTCGTCCGGACCGACCTGGGTCAGCTCGTGGCGCATCAACGATGAAATGGTCTGGCTCATGACGGGCTCCTGGCGGAGGTCGATGGTGTGGCTGGGGTGGAAGAAGTGGAAGAAGTGGAAGAGGGCCGCGCTGAGCTGCGCGGTGCACGTCCCAGCCGGGCTTCCACGGCCAGCACGTCGACCGTGACCTTGATCAGTGTATCGGGCGTGACGCTGATGGCGTCGATACCGAGTTCCACCAGGTATTGCGCGATCTCGGGATAGTCCGAGGGCGCCTGACCACAGATGCCGACGTGGCGCTGGTTGCGGTGCGCGCCTTCAATGGTCTGGCGGATCATCTCCTTGACGCCCGGGTCGCGCTCGTCGAAGTCGAAGGCCACGATGTCCGAGTCGCGGTCCACGCCCAGCACCAGCTGCGTCAGGTCGTTGGAGCCAATGGAAAAACCATCGAACAACCGGGCAAAGGCGTCGATCTGGATCACGTTGTTGGGGATCTCGCACATCACGTAGATCTCCAGCCCATCCACGCCGCGGACCAGGCCGTGGCCGGCCATGGCCTGCAACACGCGTTCGCCTTCCTCGACACGGCGACAAAACGGGATCATCAGCTTGACGTTGACCAGGCCCATCTCATCGCGCACGCGTTTCATTGCCGCGCATTCGAGGGCGAAACCCTCGGCGTAGGCCGGATGTGCGTAGCGCGAGGCGCCGCGAAAGCCGATCATGGGGTTGGCCTCGGCCGGCTCGAACCAGCGCCCGCCGAGCAGGCTGGCGTACTCGTTGGTCTTGAAGTCGGACAAACGCACGATGACCGGCTTGGGATAAAAGGCGGCGGCAATCATCGCCACGCCTTCAGACAGCTGGCGCACGAAATAGTCGGCCGGCCTGGCATACGAACGCGTGAGGTGGGCGATCTGCTCGCGCACCGCTGCGTCGTCGACTTTCTCAGGGTGCACCAGCGCCATCGGGTGCGCGCGTATGTGTTCGGCAACGATGAACTCCATGCGCGCCAGGCCCACACCGTCATTGGGCAGCAGCGCGGTCTGGAAGGCGGTGTCCGGGTTGGCGATGTTGACCATCAGGTGTGTCTGCGGCCGTGCCAGGCCCGCCACATCAATGCTGCGTTTGGTGAACGGCAGCAGGCCGGCGTAGACCCGTCCCTCGCTGCCTTCGGCGCAGGACACCGTGATCTCGTCGCCGGTGCGGATGGCGGTGGTGGCATGGCCGCAGCCGACCACGGCCGGAATGCCCATTTCCCGCGCCACGATGGCCGCATGGCAGGTGCGCCCGCCGCGGTTGGTCACGACGGCAGAAGCGATCTTCAGTACCGTGCCCCAGTCCGGCATGGTGGTGTCCGCTACCAGCACCTCGCCGGGCTGGAACTGATTGAGCTCGCTGATGCTGCTGATCACGCGCGCCCGTCCCGTGGTGATGGCACCGCCCACGGCACGGCCGCTGATGCAGAGTTTGCCCTTGCCGTCCAGCCGCCAGGTGTCCACCGTGCCGGGCGTCTTGCGTGAGGCCACGGTTTCGGGGCGGGCCTGGACGATGTAGAGCTTGCCGTCGATGCCGTCCCTGGCCCATTCGATGTCCATCGGCGTGGCATGCCCGGCCTTGCGGCTGTAGTGGTCCTCGATGCGGACGGTGGTGTCGGCCAGTTCCAGCACCTCCTCGTCGCTGATGCAATATCGCGCCTGGTCCTCCGGCGGCGTCGGCAGGTTGTGCGTGGTCCCGCTGCCTCCGGCCTGCGTGTAGACCATGCGGATTTCCTTGCCCCCCAGCTTGCGCCTGAGCACCGCGCGGTGCCCCTGCTTCAGCGTGGGCTTGAACACGTAGAACTCGTCCGGGTCGACCGTGCCCTGCACCACGTTTTCGCCCAGGCCCCAGGCGCCGGTGATGAACACGACGTCGCGAAACCCGGTTTCGGTGTCGATCGAAAAGATGACCCCACTGGAGGCGCGATCCGAGCGCACCATCTTCATCACGCCGACCGATTGCAGGACACTGAAATGATCGATGCCGTTTTCAACGCGGTAAGCGATGGCGCGGTCATTGAACAGACTGGCAAAACACCGACGGACCGCTTCGAGCAGGCTGTCCAGGCCGGCCACGTTCAGAAAAGTGTCGTGCTGCCCGGCAAAGCTGGCGGTGGGCAGGTCTTCGGCGGTGGCCGAGCTGCGCACGGCCAATGTCAGCTGCTCGCCATATTCGGCCCGCAGGCGCTCATGCGCGGCGGCGATTTCTGCCACAAGATCGTCTGGCAGCACGGCACCTTGGACGATCTCACGCGCCCGCAGCGCGCGTCGCGCGAGGTCATCGACATCCTGCACGTCCAGGCCGTCGAGTGCCTCATGCAGGCGCGGCAGGGCGCCGGACTGCGCCAGCACATGACGGTAGGCCTGCGCCGTGACGGCAAAACCATTGGGCACCCGCACGCCCTGCGCGCCGAGCTCGCGCACCATTTCGCCCAGCGAGGCATTTTTGCCGCCCACCAAAGGGACATCGGCGATGCCCAGCTCCGAAAACCAGCGTATATAAGGTGTTGTCATGAGTGCGGACGCGCGCGCCATCTCCTGTGCCTGTTTTTCGCCTACGGAAGCGCTGAATAAGTCCTTGCGGAGGCGCGGCAGCCGGATCGGGATGGGATGCAAGGCGGATTTCGCAGCCAATAGCTGGCTATTGGCAAGAAATTCAACGCAGCAGGCCGCCCGAGCCCGGCTGATCGCGCGCCGCAGGGGACTTGTTCAGCGCTTCCCTACGGTAGACGCCGGCCGCCGCGACCGCCTTGCGCCAGATCAAGCGCCGGCCGGTGTGACGATCACTTCCCTGGCAAGGCGTTCCACATCGGCCGGCTGGCACAGCGCGGTGCCGGCCGACAGCAGCGCGGCTGTAGCGGACCCCATGGCGTATCGAAAAGCCTGCGCCAGATCGGTCTGCCGGCTCAGTGCCCAGACCAGACCGCCGACAAAACTGTCGCCCGCGCCTATGGTGCTGGCTACGCTGACCGGTACGGCGCTGGCCCGCAGCGCCTGATCGGCGGTGACCAGCAGGGCGCCTTCCTCCCCGAGCGACAGCGCCACAATCTGCGCCTGCCCGGCGCTGATGATGGTGCGGGCCGCAGCCAGCCGCTGCGTGTCGGTCTCCAGCGGCAGGCCGGTGAGCTCGCGCAGCTCGCGCAGGCTGGGCTTGATCAGGTACACACCTTCGGCCAGCGCGGCTGCGAGTGCGGCGCCCGAGCTGTCCAGCACCACGCGGCTGCCCCGCTTGCGCGCCAGCTGCGTGAGCTGCGCATAGAAGTCAACCGGCACGCCGGGCGGCAGGCTGCCGCTGGCCACCAGCCAGGGCAGCGGCTCTGTCAGGGCGCTGACAAAATCCAGGCAGGCTTGCCACTCGGTCGGGTTCAGGGTCGGGCCGGGCAGCACAAAACGGAAGTCCCGCCCGCTGGCCGTTTCGTGGACATGAAAACTCTCGCGGGTTTCACCGGCGATGGCCAGGCACTGGCTGCGCACCTGCTCCTGGTCCAGCAGCTGGCTCAGCCTTTGCCCATTCATGCCGCCGGCCGGGTACAGCGCCAGGCAGTTGCTGCCGAGCCGCTGCAACACGCGGGCCACGTTGATGCCGCCGCCACCGGGATGGTATTGCGCGGCGGCGCAGCGCAGCTTGTGCGTGTCCGTGACCTTCTCCGTGGACGTTGACACGTCCAGGGCGGGGTTCATGGTGAGGGTCAGGATGTCAGGGCTGCGCATCGCCGCCACTGTACTCCGGACTGCATGCCAATCGGAGCCGGCGTCAGGCCCGCAGCTGCTGGGCCATCAGCACCGCCACGTGAATCGCTTCGCGCTGCGCGCCGTCGCGGATCTGGTGGCGGCAACTGGTACCGTCGGCCACCACGATGGCATCGGGCTGCTGGCGCACGGCGGGCAGCAGGCTCAGTTCGGCCATCTGCATGGAGACCTCGTAATGGTCCGCCTCGTAGCCGAAGCTGCCGGCCATGCCGCAGCAACTGGACTCGATCAGCTCGGGCTTTGCACCGGGGATCAGCTTGAGGACGTCGATGATGGGATTGACCGCACCGAAGGCCTTCTGGTGGCAGTGGCCATGCAGCAGGATGGCGCGTCCCACCGGCTGCAGCCTGGCCTTGAGCTGGTCGAGCTTGCCGGCTGCGGCCTCGCGGGCCAGAAATTCCTCGAACAGCAAGGCCTGGTCGCTGATGGTCTGGGCCGCGTCACCCAGGCCCATCACCAGCATCTCGTCGCGCATGGTCAGCAGGCAGGACGGCTCCAGTCCGACGATGGCGATGCCGCGCTCGGCAAAGGGCAGCAGGGTGGCGACCAGTTCCCTGGCCTTGGCCTTGGCTTCATCGACCATGCCGCTGGCCAGGTAGGTCCGGCCGCAACACAGGTGCTTCCCATCTGCTACTGTTTTGATAGCTACGTGCGTAGTGTAGCCGGCGGCTTGCAGCACTTTTAATGCTGAAGTTGCATTGTCCGACTCGAAGTGACCATTGAAGGTGTCGACAAACAGCACCACCGGCTTGCTGGCGGCCAGCACCTCTTCGCGCGTCGCGCTCACCGGGGGACGGTTGAAAAACGTGTGCCGTTTCCACTGCGGCAAGGTGCGCCTGGCCGACAAGCCGGTGAACCGCTCGCTGAGTGCGGCCAGACCGGGAACCCTGTCGCGTAGATTCAGCAAGGGTGCAAGGCGACTGGCCCAGTGCGCGTAGTCCGGCAGGTACGCGACCAGCTTGTCCTTCAGCGTGTAGCCATGTTTCGCCTTGTAGTGGTGCAGAAACTCGACCTTCATTTTTGCCATGTCCACGCCGGTCGGGCAGTCGCGCTTGCAGCCCTTGCAGCCCACACACAGATCCAGCGCGTCCTTGACCGTTTCGCTGGTGAAGGCGGCGGCGGCATTCATGCCTTCGAGCTGCCCTGAAAGCGCCAGGCGCAAGGTGTTGGCGCGGCCGCGTGTCAGGTGTTGCTCGTCGCGCGTCACGCGGTAGCTGGGGCACATGGTGCCAGCGTCAAACTTGCGGCAGTGGCCGTTGTTGTTGCACATCTCGACGGCCTTGGACAGGCCCTGGGCCGGGTCGCCGCCGCTTCCCGGTGCGCTGGTCAGCTCGGTGACCGGGTCGTTCTGCACGTCCCAGGCGCGCCAGTCGAGCGCGGTCTGGATGGGGATGACCTTGTAGCCGGGGGCAAAACGCATCAGCCGCGTGTCGTCCATCTTCGGCGGGTTGATCATGCGGCCCGGGCTCAACAGGTTGATCGGGTCCATGGCCTGTTTGATGGCCGCGAACGCCGCGTTGATCTGCGGGCCGAACTGCCACTGGATCCACTCGCCACGGCACAGGCCGTCGCCGTGTTCACCGCTGTAGGCGCCCTTGAACTTGCGCACCAGCTCGGACGCTTCCTCGGCAATCGCGCGCATCTTGGGTGCGCCCTCGCGCCGCATGTCCAGGATGGGGCGCACATGCAGCGTGCCGACCGAGGCGTGGGCGTACCAAGTGCCCTTGCTGCCGTATTTGCGGAAGACCTCGGTGAGCGCGTCGGTGTATTCGGCCAGGTGCTCCAGGGGCACGGCGCAATCCTCGATGAAGCTGACCGGCTTGCCGTCACCCTTGAGGCTCATCATGATGTTCAGGCCGGCCTTGCGCACTTCCCAGAGGTTTTTCTGAGGTGCGTCGTCAGTCATCTCGACCACCGAGTCGGGCAACAGCAGATCGCCCATCAGTTCGCCCAGGCGCTTCAGGTGGGGCAGCAGGTCCGTCTTGCTAGCTCCGGAAAACTCGACCAGCAAGATGGCCGCTGGCCGGCCGATCAGCGCGCTGCGTATGGTCGGCGCAAAGGCCGGGTTCTGCAGTGACAGGTCGATCATGGTGCGATCCACCAGCTCGACCGCCGTCAGGCTGCCACCACCGATTTTGACGATGTGCTGCGCGGCGTCCATGGCGCGGTAAAAGGTCGGAAAATTCACCACACCCAGCACCTTGGCCCTGGGCAGTTCAGCCAGTTGCAGCGTCAGCGATTTTGTGAGCGCCAGCGTGCCCTCACTGCCTATCAGCAGGTGCGCCAGGTTGACCGAGCCGTCGGCGGTGTAGGGCCGTTCGCTCTGCGGGTCGAAGATGTCCAGGTTGTAGCCGCCGACGCGGCGCATGACCTTGGGCCACATCCGGTGGATGGCCGGGTGCAGCTCCTCGGCCAGCGAGCGCACATGGTTGCCCAGTTCCCGCGCCTTGCCGCTGCTGGCCGCGTAGGGGCCCAGCTGCAGCAGCTCGCTGTTCGATGTCCAGGCCTGCACACCCAGCACGTTGTGCACCATGTTGCCGTAGGCGATGCTTCGGCTGCCGCAGGAGTTGTTGCCGGCCATGCCGCCCAGCGTCGCCTGCGCGCTGGTGGAGACGTCCACCGGGTACCAGAGGCCATGCTTCTTGAGCGCGGCGTTCAGGTGGTCCAGCACGATGCCGGGTTCGACCTCGGCCGTCCGCTTGTCCATATCCACATCGATGATGTTGCGTATGTGTTTGGCATGGTCGATGACCAGGCCGGCGCCCACGGTCTGGCCGCACTGGCTGGTACCCCCACCGCGCGGAACAATCGGCACGCCCATGTCGCGGCAGATGTCGAGTGCAGTCTTGATGTCAGGCGCGCTGCGCGGCACAAAAACGCCGACCGGCATCACCTGGTAAATCGAGGCGTCGGTGGCGTAGCGGCCGCGATCGGCAGTGGAAAAAAGAACCTCGCCACGGGTTTCGCTGGCAAGCCGGGCGGCCAGCAGGCCGGCCACTTCGTTGCTGATGCGGGCGACCTTGTCGTAAGCGCGTGCCGCAGTTTCCTGCGTGACTTTCAGGGGCAGGGGGGCGTTCATCGCGTGTTCATGCCTTGGCCGGTGTCTGGCGCTCCGATTGGGCCGCGCGCAGTTGTTCGATGACCACGCTGAGCTTGTTGCCCAGATGGCTGGCCAATACGGCGCGCATGGCGACCGGGTCGCGCGCTGTGAGCGCATCAATCATCATTTCATGTTCTTTCACGGCGGCGCGCCATTTGTCGCCGTCCTGGTTGGAGCGAAAGCGCAGGGCCTGCAGGCGCGCATTGACCTGCTGGTAGGTGGCCGAAAGCACCGGATTTTTTGCTGCGGCATTGATGGCCGCGTGGATGGCGGCATTGAGCCGGTAATAGGCGGGCAGGTCGCGGCGGGTGTACGCGGCCATCATCTCGTAGTGCATGGCCTTGATCTCGGCCAGTTCGGCATCGGTAATGCGCTGCGCCGCCAACTCCCCCGACTGCGCTTCCAGGCCCGCCATGACTTCAAAGGTGTGGCGCACGTCGTCTTCGGTCAGTTCCACGGCAATGGCGCCG
Source organism: Polaromonas sp. (assembly GCF_029945895.1). Taxonomy (GTDB): domain Bacteria; phylum Pseudomonadota; class Gammaproteobacteria; order Burkholderiales; family Burkholderiaceae_C; genus Polaromonas. The sequence continues at coordinate 8,083 of NZ_JAQSDL010000060.1, forward strand.
CGATTGGGCAACAGCTCCACCAGGCCCTCGGCTGCCAGCATCTTGATGGCTTCGCGCAGCGGCGTGCGTGACACCTTGAGCACTTCGGCGAGCTCGCGTTCGTTGAGTTTGGCGCCCGGTGCGATGCGGTTTTCCACCAGCATCTGGCGCAGGCGGTGCGCCACCTGCTCATGCAGGGCCGCGCGTGGGATGGCAATGATTTCGGCAGTCATGAACAAATTTTGTATGCAAAAACAAGGTATGTCAAATTCAAATATAGGGATAAAGTGGTTGACAAATGAATTTTGTATGCAAAAAATGAGGGCAATCCATGGAGCACCTGAAATATGCTGACGCTTGACTTCCACCCCACTGGCCGCCACTTCCTGCAAATCCCCGGGCCGTCGCCGGTGCCGGACCGCATCCTGCGCGCGATGAGCCTGCCCACCATTGACCACCGCGGCCCCGAGTTCGGCGCGCTGGGCCTGAAGGTGCTCGCCGACATCAAGAAAATCTTCCAGACCAGACAGCCGGTGATGATTTACCCGGCCTCCGGCACCGGTGCCTGGGAAGCGGCCCTGGTCAACACCCTGAGCGCCGGCGACCAGGTGTTGATGTACGAAACCGGCCACTTTGCCGCGCTGTGGCAAAAGCTCGCCGTGCGCCTCGGCCTGAAGACCGAGGTGATGACTGATCCGGGCGCTGAAGTCTGGCGCCACGGCGTGCGCGCCGACCTGATCGAGGAGAGGCTCAAGGCCGACACCCAGCATGGCATCAAGGCCGTTTGTGTGGTGCACAACGAAACCTCCACCGGCGTGACCAGCAACATTGCCGCCGTGCGCAAGGCCATCGATGCCGCCAGACACCCGGCGCTGCTGCTGGTGGACACCATCTCCGGCCTGGCCTCGGCCGAGTACAAGCACGACGAGTGGGGCGTGGACGTCAGCATCAGTGGTTCGCAAAAGGGCTTGATGCTGCCGCCCGGTATCAGCTTCAATGCGGTGTCCCTCAAGGCGCTGGAAGCCAGCAAGACCGCCACACTGCCCAAGGCCTTCTGGGCCTGGGACGAGATCATCGAGATGAACAAGACCGGCTACTGGCCGTCCACACCCAACACCAACCTGCTTTACGGCCTGAATGAAGCCTGCGACATGTTGCTTGAGCATGGGCTGGACGTGGTGTTTGCGCGCCACCAGCGCTGGGCCGAAGGCGTGCGCGCCGCGGTGCGCGCCTGGGGCCTGCAAATCCAGTGTGCCGATGCATCGGTGTATTCGCCCATCCTGACCGGCGTGATGACGCCCGAAGGTGTGGACGCCGACGCGGTACGCAAGATCATTTACGAGCGTTTCGACTGCTCGCTGGGCACGGGTTTGGGCAAGGTCAAGGGCAAGATGTTCCGCATCGGGCACCTCGGCGACTGCAACGACCTGACCTTGATGGCCGCGCTCTCGGGCTGCGAGATGGGCCTCAAGATCGCCGGCGTCAAGCTGGCCGGCTCGGGGCTCCAGGCCGCGATGGATCATTTTTCCAGCCACGCTGCCGTCGTGCCCCTGCGAAAGGCAGCCTGACAGCCGTTTTTTTCGCTTCTTCCGTTTTTTCCGCTTTTCCCGGTTTTCATACCTTTCTCTTTTCTGCTTTTCTGCTTTTCCGCGCATCCGCTTCCCCCTGACGATTTCAAAAACAACCCACTGGAGACAAACCATGCAACGCAGAACACTTGTGACCGCCGGCGCCGCGGCGCTGGCCTTCCCCTCATTGATCCTCGCGCAGAACCTGCCCACCGGACCGGTGCGCATCATCGTCGGCTTCGCGCCCGGCGGCGGCACCGACATCCTGGCGCGCGTGATTGGCCAGAAGCTCGGAGAGATGTGGAAGACGCAGGTCATCGTCGAGAACAAGGCCGGCGCTTCCGGCACCATCGCCGCCGACTATGTGGCCAAGCAGCCCGGCGACGGCGCCACGCTGTTGATGGCGCACATCAACAGCCAGGCCATCACGCCTGCGCTTCAGAAGGTCAACTACGATGCAGCGAAAGACTTTCAGCCGGTGGTGCTGGTTGGCGTCACGCCCAATCTGCTGATCTGCAACGAGAATCAGCCCGCCAAGACCGTCAAGGACCTGGTCGAGCTGTGCCGCGCCAATCCGGGCAAGATCAGCTTCGGCTCGGCCGGCACCGGCAGCGCGCAGCACCTGGCGCTGGAAATGTTCATGCTGGCCGCCAGGGTCAAGGCCATCCACGTGCCGTACAAGGGCTCGGGCCCCATGCTCACCGACCTGATTGGCGGCACCATCCAGTACAGCTTCGACACCATGACCGCGGCCACACCGCACGTCAAAAGCGGCAAGGCGATTGCGATTGCGCAGACGCGCCAGCAGCGTGTGCCGGCCTACGCCAACGTGCCGACCATGGCCGAGTCCGGCTTCCCCGGCTTCGAGGCGACGACCTGGTACGGGTTGGCCGGCCCCGCGAAGATGCCTGTGGCCATGGCCAAACGCATGAACGAAGACATCAACAAGGTCATGCTGATGCCCGACGTGATGGAAAAGCTGGCTGCTTCCGGCGCCCAGGATGGCGGCGGTTCGACCGAAAAGTTCGGCGACTTCATGCACGCCGAGCAGATCAAGTGGGCCAAGATCATCAAGGACGGCGGGGTCAAGGCAGAGAGTTGACTCCCCCCCGATAGGGCCTTCGGCGCCCGGCACCCCCGCCAGAGGCGGCGGCCCTTCGCAGCTGTCCAGTCCTGCGCAGGCAGGCCTGGAGCCGCGGCTTCTCAGCCCCTCAGGGGGCGCCATCTGCGGCCCGGCTAAGCCGGTTCCGCGCTGGCACTGAAACGGAAAAGCGAACGGAACATCCCAGATGAGAAAACTTCCCCTTGAGGGCGTGAAAGTCCTGGACATCAGCCAGGTGATGGCCGGCCCCTACGCCTGCATGCTGCTGGCGGACATGGGGGCCGACGTGATCAAGATCGAGCCGCCGGGCAGCGGCGACCAGACGCGCGGCGCCATGGGTTTCAAGATGAAGGGGCCGGATTCACTCGGTTTCCTGAACATGAACCGCAACAAGCGCAGCGTTGCGCTCAACCTCAAGTCGGAGGCGGGCAGGGCGGTGCTGCTGCAGTTGGTGAAAGAGGCTGACATCCTGCTGGAGAACTACCGCCCCGGCGCGATGAAGAAGCTGGGTCTGGGTTACGAGGTCCTCAAAGAGGTGAATCCGCGGCTGGTCTACACCAGCATCTCGGGTTTTGGCCAGACCGGGCCCTGGGCCGACCGCCCTGGCTTTGACCTGATGGCGCAGGCCATGTCCGGCGTGATGAGTGTCACCGGTTATCCCGGCGGTCCGCCGGTGAAAGCCGGCGTGCCGGTGGCCGACATCGGCTGCGCGCTGTTCGCCGTGTATGCCACCCTGTCGGCCTACATCGGCGCCAAGGCCAGCGGCCAGGGCCAGCATGTGGATGCCTCGCTGTTCGACTCGGCACTGGCCTTTTCGGTCTGGGACATCTGCGACTACTGGGGCACGGGCAAGGAGCCCGAGCCCTTGGGTACCTCGAACAAGATGACCGCGCCCTACCAGGCGATGGCCTGCTCGGATGGCTACTTCGTGATGGGTGCGAACAACCAGAAGCTCTGGCTGCAGCTGTGCAAGCTGATGGGCCGCGAGGAGCTTCTGGCTGACGAGCGCTTTTCCACCATCTCGCTGCGCCTGGCGAACCGGCATGCGCTGGAGGTGGAGCTGGAAAAATCCTTTCGTCTCCAGCCCAAGGACTACTGGGTGTCCACCTTCCTGGAAGCCGGCATTCCCGCCGGTCCCATCCTGACCTATCCCGAAGCCTTCGGCAGCGACCATGCCAAGGCCCGTGAGATGCGCATGGAGATCGACCATCCGGTGGAAGGCAAGGTGCCCAACATTGGTTTCGCGGTGAAGATGTCCGGCACGCCGCAGCAGGTGCGCCGCCATCCGCCGCGCCTGGGCGAACATACGGCCGAGGTGTTGACCGAGATGGGCATCGACGCCGAGGCGCAGGTCCGGCTTGGCGAACAGGGGGCTTTTGCAGCATGAGCGAGCTGAATGACAAAGGCAGCGTCCATCTGGCCATCAGCGCCGGCGTGGCCTCGGTGGTATTCGATCGCCCCGCCGCGCGCAATGCCATGACATGGGCCATGTACGAACGGCTCAATGAGATCTGCGAACAGCTCAAAGGCGACCCCGCGGTGAGGGTCGTGACCTTTCGCGGGGCCGGTGGCCAGGCCTTTGTCGCCGGCACCGACATCGAGCAGTTCACCACCTTCGGTAGCGGCGAAGACGGGGTCGCCTACGAAAAGCAGATTGACGAGTGCATCGCCCGACTGGAGTCGTTGCCCATGCCCACGGTCGCTGCTATTGACGGCTGGACCATAGGCGGCGGGCTGGCGATCGCCACGGCCTGCGACTTCCGCATCGCCACACCTGGCTCGCGTTTTGGCGTGCCAATTGCCAGAACCCTGGGTAACTGCCTGTCAGTGGCCAACCTGGCGCGGCTTTGTGCGGTGTTCGGCATCCCACGCGTCAAACGCATGCTGATGCTGGCCGAGGTGTTGACTGCCGACGAGGCACTGGCCTGCGGGTTTCTCACGCAGGTCAGCGCGGCTGGCGAGATCGACGCGGCGCTGGCCAGCCTGTGCCAACGCCTGGCAGCGCTGGCGCCCGTGACCCAGAGCGTCAGCAAGGAAGGCCTGCGCCGTCTGGTCAATACCGGCCTGCCACCTGACGAGGACCTGATCCGGCGCTGTTACGGCAGCGACGATTTTCGTGAGGGTGTGCAGGCGTTTGTGGCGAAAAGAAGCCCGGTCTGGAAAGGGTCGTAGGGGGAGACACGCACTTCAAAGCCAGAAAGGCTGTTATTCCGGCCTTGAGGAGCCTGCCCCGGACGCCGGTCCGGGGGAGCCATGCCGCATGCTTCACTGCCCTGGCCCGCGAGGCATGGGTGGCGGGTCCGGCCCGCAATGACCACTCAGGCACCGTCGCGGTAGTGCGCACACAGGGTTTCGATCAGCGACTCGGCGTAGCGGGGCAGCGACTCGCGGTTGCGCACCAGGATGTAACGCTCCCGCACACTCCAGGTATCCGTCAGCTCGATCAGGGCGATGCCCATGGCGGCCTGGTTGCGCCGTGCAGCCGATTCCGGAACGATGCCGACGCCCACCCCCGCGCCAATCATGCGGCACATCGCGTCAAAGCTCGAAAGCTGGATGCGCAGTTTGAGCGGCTTGCCCAGGGCCTCCACCACCTGCGCCAGGAAAGTCTGCAGCGTGCTGCCTGATTGCATGCCGACCTGGTCATCGTCCAGGGTTTCGGCGAAGGCAATTTTCTTGCGGCGCGCAAAACGGTGGCTTCTGGCGGTCGCCAGCACCAGGCGGTCGGTGCTGAAATGGATGGCCTGCAGGCCCAGCGTGTCCACCTGGCCGGCCACGATGCCGATGTCGGCGCGGCCGTCGAGCACACCGCGTGCGATCTCGGGATTGGGTTTTTCCTGCAGGTCAATGTTGATTTTCGGGTTGTCCGCCAGAAAGCCGGGCAGGATTTCCGGCAGGAAGTCCGTGACCGCGGTGGTGTTGGCAAACACCCGCAAATGCCCGCGCAGGCCGCCGCCATATTCCTGCAGGTCGGTGCGCAATTGCTCGGCCTGCCGCAGCACCCCGCGCGCGTGGAACAGAAAGGCCTCCCCGGGCGGCGTCAGGCGCACGCCCCGTGCCTCGCGGTAAAGCAGGCTCAGGCCCGACTGCGCCTCAAGCGATTTGATGCGCGCGCTGGCTGCAGCCAGCGAGAGGTGCTGGCGCCCGGCGGCACGGGTCATGTTGCCTTCCTCGGCGGTGGCCACAAAAAGCCGCAGGTCCGTCAGGTCGAATTGCATGGCAGCATGCTACCGCAAGTCAGTCGAGCCTTCTGTGCAGACGAAGCCTTGCGACCTGCGGTCTCCGGTGGAAATTGGTAAATCCGAGTGTCACGGAGGGATTTAAGGCTTCGGAATCAACGAAGGCTGGCTGTTGAAATGGCTGATTGCTTTATGCGCGGCACTGCGCCACCATCCCACACCATGACTGCAGACATCCGGACGATAGACGCCGCCACGCTGGCCCATCTGCAAAGCTGGGTGGGCCGCACTGAAACCCTGGTAGACGACATCACGGCCGCGCCGCTGCGCGGGCTGTCGGCCACGCTGGACCGGGAGGACCCGCCGCCTGTGGCCGGCACTGCCGTGCCGCCGCTGTGGCATTGGCTGTACTTTTTGCCGCAGCCGCGTCGTTCGGAGATCGGGCCGGACGGCCACGCCCGACGCGGCGGCTTTCTGCCGCCCGTGCCGCTGCCGCGCCGCATGTGGGCGGGGGGGCGGCTGCAGTGGCACCAGCAGACGCTGTGGGTCGGCGATGCGGTCAAGCGTGTCTCGCGCATCGAGTCGGTCACCCACAAGGCCGGGCGCACGGGTGACCTGGTGTTTGTGCTGGTTCGCCACGAGATTCACAATGCGCAGGGCCTGAGCCTCAGCGAAGAACACGACATCGTCTACCGGGCCAACCCCCAAGCCGGTGATCCGGTGCCGTCGCCCCAGCCGGCCGTCAAAGAGGCGACCTGGACTGAAACCGTCACGCCCGACGACGTGATGCTGTTCCGTTATTCGGCGCTGACCTTCAACGGCCACCGCATTCATTACGACCGGCGTTACGTCACGGAGGTCGAGGGCTACCCCGGCCTCATTGTCCATGGCCCGCTGATCGCCACCTTGCTGGCGGAACTGGTGCGCAAGAACATGCCCGGCACCCGCCTGCTCAAGTTTGAATTCCGGGCCGTGCGCCCCGTGTTCGACCTGTGGCCCTTCAAACTGCACGGACTGCCGTCGGCCGACGGCAAGAGCGTCAGCCTCTGGACCGAAGACCATGAGGGCTGGCTCACCATGCAGGCCACAGCCACCCTGGTCTGAGGCTGGAGAAACATCGACCCCCTTTTTGTCATTGCGGACTTGATCCGCAATCCATGCCGGCACACCTGCGTGGATGGTCAGCAAAGCATGGATCCCGGATCAGGTCCGGGATGACACCAGATTTCAACCGTAGAAACCTTTCATGAAAACACAAATCCCCACCCCCGACGCCTACCAGGACATGCGCGAGGCCCTGCGCGGCATGCTTGCATCGTTTGACTCCGCTTACTGGCAGAAAGTCGACCACGAGCGCGGCTACCCCGAAACCTTTGTCAACGCCCTGACCGAAGCCGGCTGGCTGGCCGCACTGATTCCCGCTGAATACGGCGGCTCCGGCCTGGGCCTGGCGGAAGCCTCGGTGATCATGGAAGAGATCAATTTCGCCGGCGGCAATGCCGGCGCCTGCCACGGTCAGATGTACAACATGGGCACTTTGCTGCGCCACGGCTCGGACGCGCAGAAAAAACTTTACCTGCCCCGAATCGCCAGCGGCGAGTTGCGCCTGCAATCGATGGCCGTGACCGAGCCGACCACCGGCACCGACACCACACAACTCAAGACGACCGCGGTGAAGAAGGGGGACAAGTACGTGGTCAACGGCCAGAAGGTCTGGATCTCGCGCATTCAGCACTCTGACCTGATGATTCTGCTGGCCCGCACCACGCCGCTGGCCGAGGTGAAGAAAAAATCCGAGGGCATGTCGATCTTCATCGTCAACCTCAAGGACGCGATCGGCCACGGCATGGCGGTGCAGCCGATCGCCAACATGGTCAACCACGAGACGAATGAAGTCTTTTTCGACAATCTGGAAATTCCCGCGGAGAACCTGATCGGCGAAGAGGGCAAGGGGTTCAAATACATTCTTGATGGTCTCAACGCAGAGCGCACGCTGATTGCCGCCGAATGTATTGGCGACGCCTACTGGTTTGTCGACAAGGCGCGCAAGTACGCGAGCGAACGCGTGGTCTTCAACCGACCCATCGGGCAGAACCAGGGCGTGCAGTTCCCGATTGCCGACAGCTATATCGAAACCGAAGCCGCCAACCTGATGCGCTTTCGGGCCTGCGAGCTGTTCGACGCCGGCAAGCCCTGCGGCGCCGAAGCCAACATGGCCAAGTACCTGGCCGCGAAGGCGTCGTGGGAAGCGGCCAACGTGTGCCTGCAAACCCACGGCGGCTTTGGTTTTGCCAATGAATACGACGTGGAACGCAAGTTCCGCGAGACCCGGCTGTACCAGGTGGCACCGATTTCCACGAATCTGATTTATTCGTATGTGGCGGAGCATCTGCTCGGGTTACCGAGGTCGTTCTGAACTGCGTTGGCTGAAGAGATGAACCCTTCTCCGATCCCCGTTGTCGTGGTTTGCCGGCCAACAGACGCGTGCAGACAACAAGCGCTCGATCAGACACGTGCCCGAAGCACAAGCTACCCGACGGATACGCAATGACTCCACAAACAAGACCCCTCGACGGCATCACCGTCATCTCCCTCGAACACGCCATCGCCGCGCCGTTCTGCACCAGACAGCTCGCCGACCTGGGCGCTCGCGTGATCAAGGTCGAGCGTCCCGGTGTCGGTGACTTTGCGCGGGCGTATGACCAGCGTGTGGATGGCATGGCCTCGCACTTTGTCTGGGTGAACCGCTCCAAGGAAAGCCTGACACTGGACTTGAAGCAACCCGCCGCACTGGCCGTACTCAAACAGCTGCTGGAAACTGCCGACGTGCTGGTGCAAAACCTCGCGCCGGGTGCGGCCGCGCGCATGGGCCTGGGCTTTGACGAGTTGAGCAAGACATTGCCGAAGCTGATCGTCTGCGACATTTCTGGCTACGGTGACAACGGCCCCTACCGCGACAAAAAGGCCTACGACTTGCTGATCCAGAGCGAAGCCGGCTTCCTGTCAGTGACCGGCACACCCGACGAGCCCAGCAAGGCCGGCAACTCGGTCGCCGACATTGCCGCCGGCATGTATGCCTACAGCAGCATCCTGGCCGCGCTGCTGCAACGCGGCAAGACCGGCCGGGGCTCGCACATTGACGTCTCCATGCTCGAGTCGCTGGCGGAGTGGATGGGTTACCCCATGTATTACGCCTACGGCGGTGCCACACCGCCGCCGCGCAGCGCTGCCTCCCACGCGACGATTTATCCCTACGGCCCGTTTGCGGCCGGTGACGGCGGCACCGTGATGCTCGGGCTGCAGAACGAACGTGAATGGGTGGTTTTCTGCAAGCTCGTGCTGCAGCAGCCCGGTCTGGCGACCGACGCGCGTTTTGACAGCAATGCACGGCGCAACGAACACCGTGATGCACTCAAGGCGATCATTCTCACGGCGTTTGCAGGCATGAGCACCGCCGAGGTGACCGCCCGGCTCGACGAGGCGCAGATTGCCAACGCCCGCATGAACAGCATGGCCGAACTCTGGGCGCATCCGCAGCTCAAGGCGCGTGAGCGCTGGCGCCAGGTGGCTTCGCCGGTCGGTGATATTCCCGCGCTGCTGCCGCCAGGCCGCATCAACAGCTTTGACTACCGCATGGACCCCATCCCCGCCGTTGGCCAGCACACCCGCGCCATCCTGCAGGAACTGGGGCAGGGCGATGACGCGATTGCCGCGCTGCAGCAGACGGACGCTATCTAATTCATAGCTGTTTGCGCTTTATCCATAAGGGCTGGCGCCTGATCTTCCTTAAATATACGAACTCACCATGAGCAACACACCCACCGCCCAACTCGCCGCCTTCGCCGCTGGCCTGACATTCGACGCCATTCCTGCGCCCGTCGTGCGCAAGGCTGAAGACCTGCTGGTCGACTGGTTCGGCTCGGCGATTGCAGGCAAGGGCTCGCGCCCGGTGGAAACCATCACCCGTTTTGCCGCCAGCATGGGGCCCACCGGCGGTGCGGCCGAAGTGCTGATCAACCGCGGCCGGACCAGCGCCTACTTTGCCGCCATGGCCAACGCGGCCGCCTCGCATGTCGCCGAACAGGACGACGTGCACAACGGTTCGGTGTTTCACCCCGCCACGGTGGTGTTTCCGGTGGCGCTGGCGATGGCGCAGACGTTCGGCAGCAGCGGCCGGCAGCTGCTCACCGCCGCCGTCGCCGGTTATGAGGTAGGCATCCGTGTCGGGGAATTTCTGGGTCGCTCGCACTACAAGGTGTTTCACACCACCGGCACTGCAGGCACCTTGGCCGCGGCCGCCACGGCGGGCAGCCTGCTGGGCCTGAGCCCGGCGCAGATGCAGCACGCCTTCGGTTCGGCCGGCACGCAGTCGGCCGGGCTCTGGGAGTTTTTGCGCACGGCCGCCGATTCCAAACAGCTGCACACCGCGCACGCTGCAGCCGCCGGCCTGATGTCGGCCTGCCTCGCGCTGGACGGTTTCACTGGTGCGGCGCAGATTCTCGAAGGACCCCAAGGCATGGCCGCCGGCATGTCCAGCGATGCCGATCCCGCCAGGCTGACCGCCGGCCTTGGCGCTCGCTGGGCCACCGCAGAGACCTCGTTCAAGTACCACGCGTCCTGCCGCCACACCCACCCGGCGGCCGATGCATTGCTGCAGGTCATGCAGGCGCACCAGCTGGCGCCCGCCGACATCGCCAGTGTGGTCACCCATGTGCACCAGGGCGCCATCGACGTGCTGGGCCCGGTGCTGGACCCGGCCACGGTGCACCAGAGCAAGTTCTCCATGGGCACGGTGCTGGCGCTGGTTGCACGTTTCGGCCACGCCGGCCTGGTCGAGTTCGACAAACATTTTCGCGAAGATGCCACCACGGTCCTGCGTGACCGGGTCACGATGTTGCTGGACGCCGAAGTGGACGCCGCCTATCCGCAGCGCTGGATTGGCAAGGTCACCGTCACCACCACGGACGGCCGCGTGCTGCAGGGCAGGGTGGACGAACCCAAGGGCGACCCCGGCAACACCCTGAGCCGTGAAGAGATCACCGCCAAAGCCTTGCGGCTGGCCGCCTTCAGCGGCGGCGCAACGCCGGGCGATATGCAGTCAGCGGTCGATTCCCTGTGGCAGGTCGCGTCGTGGCCGCGTGTGGGCCCGCTGCTGGAAGGCAAGGCATGACCGGGTCTGCCAGCCAGCCATTGGCGCTGGCCCGCTCCTTTCTGTTCGTGCCTGCCACCCGGCCCGATCGTTTTGCCAAGGCGCTGGCCTCGGGTTCGGACGCCGTCATCATTGACCTCGAAGACGCGGTCGCCCCCGGCGAAAAGGCGCAGGCGCGGCAACTGCTGGCGCAGGCCTGGCCGGGCCTTGCACCGCAAGGGCGCGCGCGCATGCTGGTGCGTGTGAATGCGGGAAACACCCCCTGGCATGGCGATGACCTGAACCTGCTGGGCGTGCTGGGGGTGGCCGGTGTGGTGCTGCCCAAGGCGGAACATGCGGCCCAGCTCTCGCACGTCGCGGCAGTACTCGGCCCCGCGTGTGCGCTGGTCCCGTTGATCGAATCAGTCGCCGGTCTCGATGCCGCCGACGCACTTGCGCGCAGCCCCCAGGTGCTGCGGCTGGCCTTTGGCAACATCGACTTCCAGGCCGACGCCGGCCTGGCCTGCGGTCCGGACGAGGCTGAACTGACGGCGGTGCGACTGGCCTTGCTGCTGGCCACGCGCCGCGCGCAGCTCCCTTCGCCGATCGACGGGGTGACAGCCGACACGCAGGACGCGGCTCAGCTTGCGCACGATCTGCTGCGCAGCCGCCGCGGTGGCTTCGGGGCCAAGCTGTGTATTCATCCCTCGCAGGTGGCGGCAGTCAATGCGGCCTTCACGCCCAGCGCCTCCGACATCGACTGGGCGCGGCGCGTGCTGGCTGCCAGCGAGGCCGCAGGCGGTGGTGTGGTCAGCCTGGAGGGCCGCATGGTGGACATGCCAGTGCTGCTGCTGGCGCAACGCACATTGGCCCGCGCAGGCCAGGGGCACTGAAGTGCGGAACATGCCTGAGAAGGGTTTGTCCGAATGTTTTCTGGAGCCATTCGCCGCAAGATGGAGCCTGTACCCCCAATCTGCGACAAGAGACATTTCCCCAGAGGGGAGATCCGGCCCGACCCTGCTGCAAAACCATGCCCGGGCATCGGTTTGTACGTATGGCGATTGAGCGCTGACAAGTCTATATTCCCACACAGACGGATGCTCAATTCGCACTCTTTTTTTTAACCAGGAGACATCATGAAAACCATCCACCGTTTGCGTCGCACCCTTCTTGCCACGGCCCTTGCTGCGGGTGCGCTGGCACTGCCGTTCGCCGCTTCGGCCCAGGCACCCATCGTCATCAAGTTCAGCCACGTGGTGGCCGAGCAGACGCCCAAAGGGCAGGGCGCACTGAAGTTCAAGGAACTCGCCGAGAAAAAACTCCCTGGCAAGGTGCAGGTGCAGGTGTTCCCCAGCTCGCAGCTGTTCGGTGATGCCAAGGAACTCGAGGCGCTGCTGCTCGGTGACGTGCAGTTCATTGCGCCTTCGCTGTCCAAGTTTGACCGCTACACCAAGAAGATCCAGGTCTTCGACCTGCCTTTCCTGTTTGACGACATCGAGGCGGTGGACCGCTTCCAGTCCGGCCCGCAGGGCAAGGCGCTGCTGGAGTCCATGAGAGGCCGTGGCCTGCTCGGCCTGGGCTACTGGCACAACGGCATGAAGCAGCTGTCCACCAACAAGGACAAGCTGGTCCGGCCCGGTGACGTCAAGGGCCTGAAGTTCCGCATCCAGGCTTCCGATGTGCTGGAAGCGCAGTTCCGCGCGCTGGAATCCAATCCGCAGAAGATGGCTTTCGCCGAGGTCTACCAGGCCCTGCAGACCGGCGTGGTTGATGGCCAGGAAAACACCTGGTCGAACATCTACTCGCAGAAGTTCCATGAAGTGCAGAAGACCATTGCCGAGACCAACCACGGCGTGATCGACTACATGGTTGTGACCAATGTCAAATGGTGGGACGGCCTGCCGGCTGACGTGCGCAAGGGTCTGACCGAAGCCATGACCGAAGCCACCGCGTACGCCAACAAGCTGGCGCTGGACATCAATGAAGCCGACCGCAAGAAAATTGCAGACGCGGGCAAGGCCAAGATCCAGAAGCTGTCCAAGGACGACGTGGCGGCCTGGCGCAAGTCCATGGAGCCGGTGTGGAAGAAGTTCGAAGGCGACATCGGGCGTGACCTGATCGACGGCGCCCTGAAGTCCAACAAGTAACCACAAGGAAAGGGCCCGCCTGGCGGGCCCTTTGTACATCTATGCGCTGGCTGGAACATTTGGAGGAGGGTCTGATCACCTTCCTGATGGCGGCAATGACCCTGGTCACCTTCATGCAGGTGATTGCACGTTACGTTTTCAACTACAGCTTTGTCTGGGCGCTGGAACTCACCGGCGTCATGTTTGCGTGGCTGATTTTTGTGGGCATGTCTTACGGCGTGCGCGTCGGTGCCCACATCGGCGTCGATGCGGCGGTCAAGCTGCTGGGCAAACGCCCGGCCCGCGTGATCGAGTCGATCGCCGCCTCGCTTTGCATTGCATATGCACTGATTGTGGCTTTCGGAAGCTACCAGTATGTCTACAAAATTTACAGTGTCGGCATCCTGATGCAGGACATTCCCATCCAGACCTGGATACCCCGCATCATCCTGCCCCTGGGTTTCCTGCTGCTGGCGTTCCGCTTTGCGCAGGTCCTGTGGCGGCTGGCCAGCGGCCAGGAGGTCCACCTGCTCGGTGACGAAGCCAAGGATGCGCTCAAACTCCAGGAAGATCCAGCCGTCGGCGAGGTGCGTTCATGACCATTGCCACACTGTTCATCCTGCTGCTGGTCTTCATGACGCTGGGCATGCCGATCGCGGTCGCGCTGGGCCTGTCGTCCATCCTGACCATTCTGGTGTTTGCCCAGGACTCGCTGGCCTCGCTGACGCTCAAGCTGTTCGAAACCTCCGAGCTCTACACCCTGCTGGCCATTCCGTTTTTCATTCTTGGCGGCAACTTCATGACGACCGGCGGCGTGGCGCGGCGCATGATTCGTTTCGCCAATGCCTGCATCGGGCACTTTCGGGGTGGCCTGGCCATGGCGTCGGTGCTGGCCTGCATGTTGTTCGCCGCAGTGTCGGGCTCCTCGCCAGCCACGGTCGTCGCAGTTGGCGCCATCGTGATTGCCGGCATGGTCAAGGCCGGCTATCCGCAGAATTTTGCGGCGGGGGTCATCTGCAACGCAGGTACGCTCGGCATCCTGATCCCGCCATCCATCGTGATGGTGGTGTACGGCGCCGCCACCGAAACGTCGGTCGGCAAGCTCTTCATGGCCGGCGTCATTCCGGGCCTGCTGCTCGGGTTGATGCTCATGGTGGCCATCTATGTGCGTGCCCGCATGCTGAACCTGCCGCGCCAGCCGCGCGCCCCTCTGGGCGAGATCCTGAAGGCCGGCCGTGACTCGCTCTGGGGCCTGTTGCTGATCGTCATCATTCTGGGCGGCATCTACGGCGGCATCTTCACGCCGACCGAAGCGGCGGCTGTGGCCGCGATCTACGCCTTTTTCATTGCCGTGTTCGTTTACCGCGACATCGGCATGAAAGAGGTGCCCAGGGTGCTGCTGGATTCCGGCAAGGTCACCATCATGCTCATGTTCATCGTGGCCAATGCGCTGCTGTTTGCGCATGTGCTGACGACTGAACGCATTCCGCAGACCATTGCCGAAACCATCATCGGCTGGGGCATGCCGGCCTGGCAGTTCCTCGTGGTGGTCAACATCCTGCTGCTGATTGCCGGCATGTTCATGGAGCCGACCGGCATTATCCTGATCATGGCGCCCATCCTGTTTCCCATTGCCACACAGCTGGGCATTGACCCCGTTCACCTGGGCATCATCATGGTGGTGAACCTGGAGATAGGCATGGTGACGCCGCCGGTAGGGCTGAACCTGTTTGTCACCGCGGGCATCACCAAAATGTCCATTCTCGGTGTGGCGCGCGCGGCCCTGCCGTGGACGCTGGTGCTGTTGCTGTTCCTGATGATCATCACCTACGTGCCGGCCGTCACCATGTTCCTGCCCAACATGCTGTTCTGAGCCCCGCCGGACCCGCCGGCCAACCGACCAACGCCGCCCCCTCCGGGCGGCGTTTTTCATGGAAGTTTGATGTCAAATCGGCCTCCAGCCCAGGCGGGATAAGCGCGAGCAGCTATAAAAACAGGAGTGTCTCGTTCCGGGCCGGTCATCGCGGAGCCAAGGCGCCCGCCATGGCCCCCCGGCCTCAGCCCGGCTGCGGCGTCTTCGGCGTGTAGTCGCAATACGGCGCCACTGCGCACTGCCAGCACAGCGGTTTGCGCGCCAGGCACACATAACGCCCGTGCAGGATCAGCCAGTGGTGCGCGTCCACCAGATACTCCGGGGGAATGCGCTTGAGCAGTTTCAGCTCGACTTCCAGCGGCGTCCTGCCCGGCGCCAGCCCGGTGCGGTTGCCCATGCGGAAGATATGCGTGTCTACCGCCATGGTCGCCTCGCCGAACGCCGAGTTGAGCACCACGTTGGCGGTCTTGCGGCCCACGCCGGGCAGGGCCTGCAGTGCCTCGCGGCTACGTGGCACCTGGCCGCCGTGTTGGTCCACCAGCAAGCGGCAGGCTTGCATCAGGTGTCTGGCCTTGCTGCGGTACAGCCCGATGGTCTTGATGTAGCCCTCCAGCCCCTCCTGGCCCAGATCCAGGATTTTCTGCGGTGTGTTGGCCACCGGGAAAAGTTTGCGTGTCGCCTTGTTCACGCTCACGTCGGTGGCCTGGGCGCTCAGCAGCACGGCCGCCAGCAGTTCAAACACGCTGCTGTATTCCAGTTCGGTCACCGGCAGGGGGTTGGCGGCTTTGAGCGTGGCAAAAAA
This sequence comes from Polaromonas sp., assembly GCF_029945895.1. Classification (GTDB taxonomy): domain Bacteria; phylum Pseudomonadota; class Gammaproteobacteria; order Burkholderiales; family Burkholderiaceae_C; genus Polaromonas. Next base: position 23,840 of record NZ_JAQSDL010000060.1, read on the forward strand.
CGGGGCAATGTCGGCGGTTTTCATGACCTGCAGTGTATGGCGTGCCTGGGTGAGGCTGGCTTCACAGCGTCCATCTGGCCGGGCCGGCCGGCAGGGCGGTGGCGACCTAAGTGAAAACCCTTGGGTGCCTACATATTCCCAAAGGATTGCCGTAATGCATGGAGTCAGCAGAGAACAAGCTGTCAGGTGGGGTGGCTGCGTACAGAACCAGTCAGGAGCAGGCCTCTTGTCGGGAGAAGGCAGGCGAGGTGGATCTCCTGGTGATTGCTCGCAGCGCACGGGGGAAATGGGTTTTACAAGTCGTCCGGCTACCCGGATTTTTAAGAGATCAAGGAAATTTCATCATGAAAAAATTGTTTCAAGGAATCGTGGTCGCCCTGTTGGCGCTGTCGTTCAACATGGGTGCCCTGGCCACCGCCGACAAGGGGTCGGCCGAAGAGGCCACCGCGCTCGTCAAGAAAGCAGCCGCGTACATGAAAACCAACGGCAAGGAAAAAGCCTTCGCCGAAATCAACAACCCCAGCGGCCAGTTCAAGGACCGCGATCTGTACATCACCGTTCTTGACATGAACGGCAAGGTGCTGGCTCATGGCGCGAATGCCAAGCTCATCGACAAGAACCTCATCGAACTCAAGGATGTCGATGGCAAGTATTTCGTCAAGGGTTTTGTCGAAGTTGCCGGCGGCAAGGGCAAGGGCTGGGTCGATTACAAATGGCCCAATCCCATCACGAAGGCCGTCGAACCAAAGTCGTCCTACGTCGAAAAGGTCGACGACATGATCTTCATGGGCGGCATCTACAAGTAAGAACCCACCGGCTCGCATGACCGGCGCCATGCCACCGGATGGCGGCGTCCGGCATGCGGCGGCACCGGCTTTTTAGTGAATTGACATGGAGAGGAGGGGTTGGTCCCAACCGCTCCTTTGGCGTTGCATGCCTGCTTTCCCAGGAATCAACAGTGCGTTAGTTTTGGAGTGATCATGAATTTACGTAGTTTGCGTATCGGCGCGCGTCTTGGAATCGGGTTCGGCATCATTCTGATGATTCTCGTCCTGGTGCTCGTCATCAACACCTGGGTTGGCCTGAAAAACAGGACTGCATTGATCGAGGGGCTGGAGAAAGCCAACGCGAGAAGCGCATTGGCCGTCACCATGCGCAGCGCCCTGCTCGAAGGCGGGATCGCCATACGCAACATCGCCCTCCAGTCAGATGTCGGCGCCATGCAGACGCAGGAGGCGCGGGGCAAGGCCGAGCGCAAGCGTTCCGCGCAGGCACGTGACAAGCTGCTGGCCACCGACCTTTCTGAAGCCGAAAAGAAAGTCGTGGCCGAGATTGCGCGACTCGACAAGGAAATCGAAGCGCCCTTCGCCGAGGCGGTCGCACAGGCCCTGGCGTTCGATCCCGAAGGCGCGGCAAAAATCATTGCCGGCCGCATTGAACCGGCGCACCAGAAAGCGATGACCGAGATCAACAAGCTGGTGGAACTGGAGCAAGCCAACGTCAGCGCAACACTGGATGAAGCCGTGGCCGCCGGAAAGCAGTTGACGGTTCTGCTGTTTGGTCTGGGCCTGGCCGCACTGACCATCGGCGCTGCGTTGGCCTGGGTCTTTACCCGAAGCATCACGCATCCGCTGCGCCAAGCCCTGTTGCTGGCGCAAGCCGTGGCTGGCGGCGACCTGACATCGCGGGTCAAGGTGACAGGCAAGGATGAGGTCAGCGATCTCATGCAGGCCCTGAAAGACATGAACGACAGCCTGGCCAAGGTCGTCGGCAACGTCCGCAGCGGCACCGACACCATCGCCACGGCAAGCAGCCAGATCGCCGCCGGCAACCACGACCTCTCGTCCCGCACCGAAGAGCAGGCCAGCTCCCTGGAAGAGACCGCAGCGTCGATGGAAGAGCTGA
>NZ_JAQSDL010000061.1 GCF_029945895.1 Polaromonas sp.
ACCCCGATCCGGCCAGCCCGGCCGGCCGCGTCAGCCACCACCACATCCAGACCGGTTACAGCGATGGCGCTGGCCTGGCGCAGCTGGCTTCGCTGTGCGCGGCCATCACCACCGAATTTGAAAACGTGCCGGCCGGTGCGCTGCAGGTGCTGGCCGCCAGCCGGCCGGTGGCGCCGGGCGCGGCTGCCGTCGCCATTGCGCAAAACCGCATCGAGGAAAAAGCCCACTTCACGGCGAGCGCCGGCGTGGCGGGCGTGACCTGCGCGCCCTACGCCGTCATCGAAACGCCGACGCAGCTTGCGGCCGTGCCACCCGATCTGCTGCCCGGCATTGTGAAAACCGCACGCATGGGTTATGACGGCAAAGGCCAGGTGCGCGTTGCCAACATGGCGGAACTCGCCGTGGCCTGGGCTGATTTGAAGGGCGTGCCCTGTGTGCTCGAAAAGCTGTTGCCGCTGAAGGCCGAATGTTCGGTCATCGTGGCGCGCGGCTGGGACGGCAGCATCACCGGTTTTGCGCCGCAGCACAACGTGCACGTTGGCGGCATCCTCGCGGTGACCGCCGCTTATGAAGGAAATATGCCTCCAGCCCTTGCACTGCGGGCGCGGGCAGCTACAGAATCCATAGCAAACCACATCGGCTATGTGGGCGTGTTGTGTGTCGAGTTTTTTGTCATCGACGACGGCAGTGCCGACGGCGCGCTGGTGGTCAACGAAATGGCGCCGCGCCCGCACAACAGCGGCCACTACACGATGGACGCCTGCGACGTCTCGCAGTTCGACCTGCAGGTGCACGCCATGGCCGGCTTGCCGTTGCCGCAGCCGCGCCAGCATTCGCCGGCCATCATGCTCAACCTGCTCGGCGAACTGTGGTTTGACGCTGCCGGCCAACCGCGCACACCCGACTGGCAGGCCGTGCTGGCCTTGCCGGGCACACATCTGCATCTGTACGGCAAACTCGAAGCGCGCGCCGGCCGCAAGATGGGCCACCTCACCATCACCGGTGCCGACGTGGCCGGCGTCACCGCCGTGGCACGCCAGGCGGCGCAGTTGCTGGGGCTGCCCGGCCTGGATGCCTTGCGATGATTCGGGACGGCAGCGACCCGGCGGCCATTCTTGAAGCCGCGCGCGTGATCCGCGCCGGCGGTCTGGTCGGTTTTCCGACAGAAACGGTGTATGGCCTGGGCGCCGATGCGGCCAGCGACAGCGCCGTGGCCGGCATCTTCGCCGCCAAGGGCCGGCCCAGCGATCACCCGCTGATCGTGCATGTGGCAGATGCCGCGCAGGTGCTTGAGTACGCCAGCAGCGTGCCGCCGTTTGCCGCACGCCTGATGCAGGCCTTCTGGCCCGGGCCGCTGACCGTGATCCTGCCGCGCAAGCCGGGTGTGGCCGCCGCAGCCGCCGGCGGGCAGGACTCCATCGGCCTGCGCTGTCCCTCGCACCCGGTGGCGCTGGCTTTTCTGAAGGCCTGCGCCACCGGTGTAGCCGGCCCCAGCGCCAACCGCTTCGGCCGCGTCAGCCCGACCACCGCCGGGCATGTCGCCGAAGAATTCGGCGATGCCTTGCTGGTGCTCGACGGCGGCCCCTGCGCGGTCGGCATCGAGTCCAGCATCGTCGATTGCACGCGCGGCCGCCCGGTGTTGCTGCGCCCCGGTTTGCTGACACGCGCGCAGCTCGAAGCCGCCTGCGGCGAGCCGGTGCTCGACCAGGACGACGGGCAGCAGCAAGACGCCGTGCCGGGAGAAACCACCATCGGTGCAGCGCCGCGCGCGTCCGGCACGCTGGCATCGCACTATGCGCCCAACGCCCGGGTGCGCCTGATGGATGCCGGCGCGATCCAGACCGCACTTGACGTGCTCGGCGCACAGGCCGCGCACATCGCCGTGTACGCCCGCAGCATCGTGCGCATCCCCTCGACGCAGGTGCTGTACCGCCGCATGCCCGACGATGCCGCCGCCACCGCGCAGCAGTTGTTTGCCGTGCTGCGCGGCTTCGACGCCCAGGGCGTCAAGCTGATCTGGATTGAACACCTGCCGTCCGATCCGGCCTGGGATGGCGTGCGCGACCGGCTGCAGCGGGCCGCCGCGAGTTGAGGCAAGCAGGGCTGGGACATGTCCGCCTCACGAAACCACCGAAGCCTCCGAAACCGTCTGGTGTGGTTCGTCGTGTGCCTGTCGGCAGGCGCCGCTGCCGGAATGGCGGGCACCTGGTTCACCGGCAACCCGTCCTGGTTCCTCGCCGTCCCAGCGGCGCTGGCTGTCGGGTGGCTGTTGGTGGCCAACCCGGACGAGTGCAGTCGGTCCACCCCACGCCGGTCCGGCAGTGTGCCGGACGACGAACGTGCGCCCTGAGCCGGCCCTGGCGCTGGCGCTTCGCCGACTGTATAAACGGAGCCGCTGCTTGACGCCCGGGCTCGGCACCATGCATAGTGGCTCACCCACCCGCTGTTATCCAGGGACACCGATGACCTTTTCACTTTCCACCACGTGCACCCGCCGCCCGAACGCAGCGACCCCTCCAGCGCAAGGCCTGTCATGACCCAGCCCCCCGAACCCGTCGCCGTCAGCGCCGT
>NZ_JAQSDL010000062.1 GCF_029945895.1 Polaromonas sp.
GTATGCGGCCAGTCCTCCCACCTTGATTGGAAACTGCATTCGTAGGACTCTTGCGTCCGCTAACTTGTAGCGGACACATGAGCACTTTGAGATGAGCACTTTGGTCGAGGCGCCCGGCGGGCGAGTAAAGAGGCGTCACCGCGCCCAGTTCAAGGCATCGGTCGTCCTGGCCTGCCAGCAGCCTGGGGTATCGCTAGCCTCGGTGGCACTGGCCAATGGATTGAATGCCACGATGCTGCGCAAATGGGTGGTGGACAGCAAGCGGTCCACGATGTTGAGAACGCTGTCCCAGGGCAGCGGCACAGGCTCGAATCCAAGTGCGGGGCAGCCAGAGTTCATTGCGCTGGCGTTACCGCAAGGCGATGGTCCTGTGCCGTCAACCATTCACATCGAGATCGAGCGCGCCGGAGTGCTCGTGCGAGTGAAGCTGCCGGCCGGTGCGTTCAACGAATGTGCCAGAGGGCTTCGGGAGTTGCTGCGGTGATTCGCATTGACGCGCTGTGGCTGGCGGTCCAGCCACTGGATATGCGCTCGGGGGCCGATCGCCTTCTGGCCAGCGTGGTGCAGGTCTTTGGCGCTGCACAGGCACACCATGGCTACCTGTTTGCCAATGCCAGCGCCACGCGTATGAAGCTACTTGTGCATGACGGCTTTGGCGTGTGGTGCGCAGCACGGCGATTGAACCAGGGCCGATTCCTGTGGCCACATGCGACCTCGCTGGGGCAAGCCACGCTGGCGCTGGACCGGCAGCAGTTTGACGCACTCGTGGTGGGCTTGCCCTGGCAGCGACTGCCACAGATGCAAAGCATCACGCGCATCTAACCGCGGGGCAGTGGCGCTGCTGCGCACGGGGCCACCGGTTGACAGTGCAATTCCCAATGACGAGGTCAGTGCGCACCGGCATGATTCATACATGCAAGAGCTGCGCGACCTCAAAGACGAAGACCTCAAGGGCCTTGCCCCCGAGGCCATCGCGCAGCTGGCCACGCAGATGCTGCGGCGCCTGCGCCAGCAAGACAGCGAAATTCAGTTCAAGGACGCCAAGATCGAGAAGATCACGTTGCAGCTCGCGCGCCTCAAAGCCTGGAAGTTCGGCGCCAAGACCGAGGCGATGAGCGCAGAGCAGCGGCGCCTGTTTGAGGAGACATTTGCCGAGGACGAGGCCAGCTTGCAGGCGCAGCTGGAGCAGGCCAAAGCCCAGGTAGGCACGCCGCCTGCGACCGATCCGAAACCCCCACGCAAACCGCGCCGCCAGCCACTGCCCGAGCACCTGCGCCGCGAGGAACACCACCACGAACCCGAGAGCACGAGCTGCCCCAGCGTGGACTGCGGCCGGGAGATGGTGCGCATCGGCGAGGATGTGAGCGAGCGCCTGGACATCATCCCGGCCGAATTCTTCGTGCATCGCCACATCTACGGCAAGTGGGCCTGCCGCTGCTGCCAGCAACTGGTGCAAGAGCGTGCCGCGCCCCAGATCATCGAAGGCGGCATGGCGTCGGCCGGCCTGATCGCGCACACGATGGTGGGCCACTATGTCGATCACCTGCCGTACTACCGGATGGAATCGATCAATGCGCGCTCAGGTGTGCACACCCCGCGCTCCACACTGGCTAGTTGGTCCGGCAGCGGCGGTGGGGCCCTGGTGCCGGTGTTTGAGGCGCACAAGCGCTTCGTGCTGTCAGCTGCGGTGCTGCACGCCGATGAGACACCGGTAGCCATGCTCGATCCGGGGGCGGGCAAGACCAAACGTGCGTATGTCTGGAGCTACGCACGCGGTGCCTTCGATGCGGTGCCGGGGGTGGTCTACGACTTCTGTGTCGGGCGAGGAGCGCGATACCCCATCGCGTTCCTCGGTGAGCAAAGTCCAGGCGATCGAAGTTGGCGCGGCACGCTGGTGCGCGATGAGTATGCGGCCTACGACGCGGTGATCACTGCGCAACCCGCGCGCATTGCCGCGGGCTGTCTGGCGCACGCCAGGAGGAAGTTTGACGAGTTGCTGCGTGACGCCAGCAAGAGCGCTGTGGCGGTGGAGGCGTTGCAGCGCATCGCGCAGATCTACCGGGCCGAGCGTGAGCTGGCTGCCATGAGCGCGCCAGAGCGGCTGGCGGCACGGCAAAGCATCACACGGCCGCTGTGGGAGCAGCTGCATGCGTGGCTCAAACTGGAGCGAGGCCGGGTGCCCGATGGCAGTGCGACGGCCAAGGCCTTGAATTACAGCCTGAACGCCTGGGAGGCGCTGACGCGCCACCTGCTGGACGGCGATGTGCCCGTGGACAACAACCATTGCGAGAATCTGATCCGGCCCTGGGCGATGGGAAGACGGGCATGGCTGTTTGCTGGCAGCGAGTTGGCAGGGCAGCGCTCTGCGGTCGTGATGAGCCTGATTCAATCGGCTAGGCTCAATGGACACGATCCCTGGGCTTACCTCAAGGATGTCCTGGAGCGTCTGCCCACGCATCTGAACAGCCGCATCGATGAGCTGCTTCCCCACCACTGGCAGCCACAACGCTGATACGGCGGCCGGTACTCACCGGCCGCTTGACCGTCAAGGTGGGAAGACTGGCCGCTTAC
>NZ_JAQSDL010000063.1 GCF_029945895.1 Polaromonas sp.
TGTGTGCCGGTTCCGACCTGATGCACCCGCTGGGCGCGCTGGTCACCGGCGGCATCGCCGGCGCGGTGTTTGTATTGATGTTCACGCTGACGCAAAACCGCTGGAAGATCGACGATGTGCTGGGCGTGTGGCCGCTGCACGGCCTGTGCGGCGCCTGGGGCGGCATCGCTGCTGGCATCTTCGGCAGCAAGACCTTGGGCGGCTTGGGCGGCGTGCACCTCGGCGCGCAGCTGATCGGCACGGTCATGGGCGTGGGCTGGGCGCTGCTGGCCGGTTTTGCGGTCTATGGCCTGATCAAGGCCACCATGGGCCTGCGCCTGAGCCAGGAAGAAGAATACGAGGGCGCCGACCTGTCGATACACCGCATCGGCGCCACCCCCGACCGGGAGGTCAACTGGTGATGGCCACGATGGCGGACCGCCATCCTTTGCTCCTTAATTTATAGCAAATTGCCCCTGTTCCTGTTGGGCGGGCGGTAGATTTGACGTACGAAGTCCGGCAAACCCGCGGCAGGCTCGGCGCCAGCCAGCGGTCCTGTCCGCATTTTTTCTGCAGGCTCACGCTGCGGTGCGGTGCAGCTAGACTTGCCATCCATGGCCACCTTTGAAGAGCAACTGGTTGAACACCGGGTCTACCTCATGCGTTTTGCGAGGCTGCAGCTGCGCAACGAGGCCTGGGCGGAAGACGCGGTCTCCGAAACCCTGCTGGCGGCACTGTCCAAGCCGCAATCGTTTGGCAACCGTTCGCAGCTCAAGACCTGGCTGGTCGGCATTCTCAAGCACAAGGTCATCGACCTGATCCGCAGCCACGCCCGGGAGGTCTCGCTTCCCGATAACGGGGCCGACGATGAAGCCGATGAACTGGACAAGCTCGCCTTCCAGGCCGACGGCCACTTCACCAGCCCGCCCGGTGACTGGGGTGATCCGCAGCAAACCCTGGCGCAAAGCCAGTTTTTCCAGGTCCTGGATGCCTGCGTCGAGCGGCTGCCCCCGGCGCTCGGCCGCCTGTTCCTGATGCGCGAATGGCTGGAACTGTCCTGTGAAGAAGTCTGTAAGGAACTCTCGCTCACACCGACCAATTTGTATGTTCAGCTTCACCGTGCCCGCCTGCGTTTGCGCGAATGCCTGGCCATTCACTGGTTTGGCCAACAAGCCCACTGAACGGCCATCATGAAAATCCAGTCCCTTCCCCTGATGCGCACCTGCAAACAAGCCGCGGCATTGCTGGTGGCACGGGAGGACCGTAGCTTGAGCCTGTCCGATACCGTTGCCTTGCGCCTGCACCTGCTGGCCTGCAAGGCCTGCCCGCAATTTGAAAACCAGCTGCTCACCATGCGCCTGGCGATGGGCCGCTGGCGCAACTATGCAGGCGAGGCCGAGAGCCCGAACACGGAAGGCCTCCGGCGGCCAGACTGATGGCAACGAGCCGCGTTGCGATCCAGCCGCCCGGCGTTCGTGGCAAGTGGCAACTGGCAACTGGCAACTGGCAAGTGCGAGCCATCGCGAGAGCCGCTTGTGGGTGTGAACAGCGTAAAAATTCGTTTGTGTGCGCCACCACTGAAACCCGACCGCGATCGGGTCCCTGAAAAGTACAAGTGTGTGCAGACTTTCTGTTTTGTGATTGAAAATCAACGTTCTTTCATGCCCTCAGAAGACGTTTTTGGGTGCCCACGCCTCCCGCACGCCAGCGCTCGCGCCGCAGGGCACGACCGGCCCCCAGCCCCAGGTGGACCCGGGTCGAGCAGGTGCGGCGAAGGCAATTTTTGCTTGTCTTCCCCCGGCCCGGCCGCATAACATGAAGGCCGTGGATGCGAATTCACACCAGCCAGGTGATCGGTCAGTTTCGCGCGCTACAGCGGTACGTTTGAAGATTTGTTGTGCTTTCGGGACTCCATCGCTTTTATTATTGTGTTTTAGAGGAGTCCCTTCATGGGCAACAAACTTTACGTCGGCAATCTGCCTTATTCCGTCCGCGACGAAGACCTGCAACAATCTTTCGGCCAGTTTGGCGCTGTCACCAGCGCTAAAGTCATGATGGAGCGCGACACCGGTCGCTCCAAAGGCTTTGGCTTTGTGGAAATGGGCAGCGATGCCGAAGCCCAGGCAGCCATTGCCGGCATGAACGGCCAGCCTCTGGGCGGTCGCAGCGTTGTCGTCAACGAAGCCCGTCCGATGGAAGCTCGTCCGATGGAAGCTCGTCCTCCACGCACTGGCGGTGGCGGCTTCGGCGGCGGTGGTGGCTACGGTGGCGGCGGCTCTGGCGGCGGCGGCGACGGTGGTTTCCGCAGTCCTTACGGCGGCGGCCGTTCCGGGGGTGGCGGTTCCGGCGGCGGGCGCGGCGGCTATTAGCCTTGACTCCAGCCTCTTCAGCTGGGGCTGAGGACAGCTTCAAAAGGCTTCAAAACTCCGGTTTTGGAGCCTTTTTGCATGGAGGACTTGACTTTGGCCCAATCAACGATTGATTTTCCATCAATTTTGTTGGCTTTATTCAGATCTGGCGCATAATGCACGGGTGTGGGTATAAATCCATACAGGTTAGGTGATCGG
>NZ_JAQSDL010000064.1 GCF_029945895.1 Polaromonas sp.
CGCAGCCCACGTCGATGCGCCCCTGCTCGGCGATGATGCTTTCCACCTCGGCCGTGCCCAGGCTGCGCAGCATGCCGCTGACACGCTCCTGCGAGCAGCTGCAGGCAAAAGTCGGTGTGTTCGGCACAAACCGCGTGATTTTTTCTTCCCAGAACAGGCGGTGCATGATGGTGTCGGCGTCCAGACCGAGCAACTCCTCGCGCTTGAGTGTGCCGGCCAGCAGCGCGATGCGTTTGTAGTCCTCGTTGCGGCCGATTTCGTCTTCGTCGGCGCGTTGACCGCCCTGCAGGTTGCCCTGGCCCTGCACCGGCAGGCGCTGGATCAGCAGGCCGGCCGCGACATTGCCATCGGCCGCCAGGATCAGCCGGGTGTCGAGCTGCTCGCTTTGCAGCATGTAATGCTCCAGCACTTCGCTGAGTTTTTCGAGCTTTTCATGCTGGTCGCCAAACAGCGGCACCACGCCCTGGTAAGGCTGCTGGCCGGGCATCCGGTCTTTCGGGTCCAGCGTGATGGCGCAGCGGCCCTGGTTGCTGACGTTGACGAGACGGCTCAAGGTGTCGCCCGGCAGCACCTCACCGGTCACGGTGGCGGTGGCGCGCAGGCTCAGGTCAGGCTGGACTTCGGCCACGGCCAGCTTGACCGGGCCGTCCCCGAAGATCTGCAGGACCAGCGCCCCGTTGAACTTGATGTTGCCCTGCATCAGCGCGCCGGCCGCCGTCATCTCGCCGAGCAGCTGCAGGACTTCGGGCGGGTAACCGCCGCCGGCCTCGCGGCGTTTGAGGATCTCCTGCCAGGCATCGGTCAGGCGCACCAGCATGCCGCGTACCGGCAGGCCGTCGAAAATGAATTTATGCAGTTCTGACATCAGGCCCCCACGCTCCCCACTGCGTGTGGTTCGCTGCCCCCCGAGGGGGCGCTGCGCCTGCGGGCCGGCAAAGCCGGACCCGCGGCCCCGGTTTGAATGGGTGCGCTAACGCGAGCGCTCTGAATAAACTTTTGTGGTCGGGTCATGGTCTGGATGTGCTCAGTCGATCTTCTTCAGCCCGGTCTTGTAGCGCCGGGCATTCTCTACATAGTGCTGCGCGCTCATTTTTAAACCCTCGATCTGCTCGGGGCTCAGTTGCCGCACCGCCTTGGCCGGGCTGCCGAGAATCATGGAGCCGTCGGGAAACTCCTTGCCTTCGGTCACCAGCGAGCCGGCGCCGACCAGGCAGTTCTTGCCAATCTTTGCGCCGTTGAGCACCACGGCCTGGATGCCGATCAGCGACCCGTCGCCGATGGTGCAGCCGTGCAGCATGACCTGGTGGCCCACGGTGACGTTGTCGCCGATGGACAGCGGCATGCCCATGTCGGCATGCAGGACGCTGTTGTCCTGGATGTTGGAGCCCTTGCCCACGCGGATGGTTTCGGTGTCGCCGCGAATCACCACACCGAACCAGACACTGCTGCCCTCGGCCAGCGACACATTGCCCATGACCTGCGCGCTGTCGGCGACCCAGGCAGATTCATGAACGGCAGGAGTCAGGTCGTCGAGTTGGTAGAGGGCCATGGGTCTTTGTGAAGTCGGGGGAGAAGTAAGGGCCGCCTGGCGCGGCAGAGCGCGGCGGAAAGATCCCCAATTGTAGGCAGGCGCCCGCTCCCTGTCTTTGCCGGGCGCCGCCCGCATGCCGCGCGCATCGCCGACAATCCAGCCATGACGGCGACACCCGCACCCCCCGAACTGCGCCAACAGGCCCTGCACGCGCTGATGGAAGCCGATCCACAGCAAAAAGTGCTGCTGGCCCAATCCCTGTGGGCGCAGGCAGCTACTCTTTCGATAGCGAATCAAAGCCCCATGGAGGCACCCACCGGCCTCCCCGGCCAACCGGCGCGGCCGGAACTGCGCTCCCACCTCGACGTGCCCAAACGTTCTCCCTTCACGCCGCAGGGGCTGGCCGCCCTGCTGCACGCGGTGACACACATCGAGTTCAACGCGATCAACCTCGCGCTCGACGCCGCCTGGCGCTTTGACGGCATGCCGCCCGCCTATTACCTCGACTGGCTGAAAGTCGCCGCCGAGGAGGCGTACCACTTCAGCCTGCTGCGCGAGCAGCTGCAAACCCTGGGTTTTGACTACGGCGACTTTCCCGCCCACACCGGCCTCTGGGACATGACCGAAAAAACTGCGAACGACGTGCTCGCGCGCATGGCGCTGGTGCCGCGCACGCTGGAAGCCCGGGGACTGGACGCCACCCCCGCGATGCAGGCCAAACTGCGCCGCGTCGGCAGCCCAGCCGCACTGCGCGCGGTGGTCATCCTGGACATCATCCTGCGCGACGAAATTGGCCATGTTGCCATCGGCAACCACTGGTACCGGCATCTGTGCAGCGAGCGGGGGCTGGACCCGATCAGCATCTACGCGGAGCTGGCCGCACGCTACGGTGCGCCCCGGCTCAAGGGGCCGTTCAATCTGGGCGCACGGCGGGCTGCCGGGTTTGATGAGGATGAGCTGGCTCTGCTAGGCACCTGACGCTCAGGGCGAGCCCACTACCGCTGGTTAAAACAATAGAAGTAAAACCGCGCTCCAGCAGGATGGCGAATTGGCAACAATCCGTTTTTTCCTACACGCAAAACCCTGAACTTCACGCATAGTCGGGGTTGCCAATGGGTCGATGGCAAACCGGTCGCAGCAGCCCCGGCACTCTTCATTCAGACCCGCTTGAATGCAAGAACAGGAGTGCGCCCATGATCCGGCATCTCGTCCCCCATCTCGAATCCCGGCTGGTCGGCTTGCCGGCCCCGGTGTCCGTGCAACTTCCCGAGGGGCAAGTGCTTGGCGCGGTGGATGCGCCGGTCAAGATGAGTTTTTCCCATTGGTCCAGCCTGACGCGCCTGCGTGGCGGCCAGATCGGCGCGCTTGCCGAGGAGTATGTCGAAGGCAAACTCAAGATTGAGGGCCGCATGCGCGATGTGATGGAGGTGGCGGCCAGCCTGTTGCCGTCCAGCCCGGTACACAGTGACACCGGCTGGTGGACCGGCCTGCAGCGCCAGATCAGGGCGCTGCGGGCCCATACGCTGGAAAAAGACGCCGAGCAGATCCAGTTTCACTACGATGTCTCGGACGACTTCTACGCCCTGTGGCTGGACCCGCGCCGCGTTTATTCCTGCGCCTACTACCGGGACAACAGCATGAACCTGGCCCAGGCCCAGGAAGCCAAGCTTGACCACATCTGCCGCAAACTCATGCTGCAGCCCGGCGAACGTTTTCTCGATATCGGGGCGGGCTGGGGCGGCCTGCTGCTGTGGGCCGCCGAACATTACGGCGTGGACGCCACCGGCATCACGCTGTCAAAAAACCAGCACGCCCATGTGCAGCGCCAGATCGCGGACAAGGGGCTGCAGGGCCGGGTCCGGATGGAGCTGTGCGACTACCGCCACCTCGACGAAAGCCGGCCCTTTGACAAGATCTCGTCGGTGGGCATGTTCGAACATGTGGGCCGACCCAACATGACGGCGTACTTCAGCAAGATCCGGCGCCTGCTGGCACCGGGCGGGCTGGTCCTGAACCACGGCATCACTGCCGGCGGGCCCGACAACGACCAGCTCGGCGCGGGCATGGGCGACTTCATCGAGAAATACATTTTCCCCGGCGGGCAATTGCTGCACGTCAGCGACGTGCTCAACCACTTGGCGCGCGGCGGGCTGGAGATGGTCGATACCGAAAACCTGCGGCCACACTATGCGCGCACGCTGTGGGACTGGTCCGATGCCCTGGAAGCCCGGTTGGAGGCAGCGCAGCAGGTGTTGGCCGCTGGCCGCGGCGGCAGTGCGCTCGGCGAAAAGACCCTGCGCGCCTACCGCCTCTACCTGGCTGGCAGCGCCATGAGTTTCGAGCAGGGCTGGCTCTCGCTGCACCAGATGCTGGCGACACGGCCGCAGGCTGACCTGCCAGACGAAAAAATCAGGGGTGCCCGGGGCCTGTACCCCTTCCGCCGAGACTACATGTATGCGCGGCCAGCCACCGCGGGCAGCGCGCCAGGCTGAACGGACAGGGTGCGGAAACTATCGAAAAAATTGATTAAATCGGTCGCTAGCCCTTGTGTAACGGGCGCAACCAGCTATTGAATCCATAGCAATCCACACCTCGCAGTTCAGTCACCCTTGATCTGCGCCGCCTTGATGATGCGGGCGTTGTTGTCCGACTCCTGCGCAATCTGACGCGAAAACTCTGCAGCGCTGCCGCCCGTCGGCACATTGTCGGCCGCCAGCAGGCGCTGGCGCAATTCGGGCGTCTTCAGGGCCAGGTTGATTTCGGTGTTCAGGCGCAACAGCACGGCCTCGGGTGTTTTTCCGGGCGCAAACACGCCGAACAGCGAGCTCAGGTTGGCCGGCGCAAAGCCGAGTTCGGCAAAGGTCGGCACCTGCGGCAAGGCCTCCACGCGTGCCGGTGCGCCGACGGCCAGCGGTCGCAGCTTGCCGGACTGGATGTGCGGCATCACCGCGCTGCTGAGGTTGGTGGTGATCACCTCAAACTGCCCGCTCAGCGCGTCCGTCAGTTGCTGGCCGCCGCCTTTGTAGGGAATGTGGGTGAAGCCGGCTTTCGCGCCCTGCTGGACCTGCTCGAGCACGATGTGGCCGACCGTGGCCAGGCCCGAGGTGGACCAGCGAATGCTGCCGGGACTGGCTTTGGCGGCGGCCAGCATGTCCTTGAAGTTCTTGCCGGCAAAAGCAGAGGTGGCCAGCAACACCACCGGCGAGTACATCACGCTGGCCACCGGGGCAATGTCCCGGGCCGGGTCATAAGGCAGCTTGCCCAGGTGCGGATTCAGCGCCAGCGGGCTGATCGAGGAAAAGCCGATGGTGTAGCCGTCCGGCGCAGCCTTGGCCACCACGTCCATGCCTATGCTGCCGCCCGCGCCGGCCCGGTTTTCCACCAGCACCGGTGTGCCCAGCTGCGCAGCCAGCTTGTCGCCCAGCGCCCGCGCGATGTTGTCGCTCAGGCCACCCGGCGGGTAAGCCACCACGATGCGGATCGGGCGTGCCGGCCAGACGGCCTGCGCGATTGATAACGAGGGGAGTGCGGCGGCGCACAGCGCAAGCAAAGGCAGCGCCAGCAGGCGGCGGCGTGAGGGGGTCGAAGACATGAAATTTCCCAGGGTGAACGTGACCCTATTTTGCCCCGCAAAATACTGCCCCCACGCTCGCGCACTGCGTGTCGCGCCCTGCCCCCGACGGGGCGCTGCGCCTGCGGCCCCTGCCTGACCAGATCACAGCGGGGTGCACGGGTGTTCAGCCCCGCGGGTGATGCACAGAATGCAGGGCTTTGAGGCGCTCGCGCGCCACATGGGTGTAGATGGTGGTGGTGGAGATGTCGGCGTGGCCCAGCAACATCTGCACGGCGCGCAGATCGGCGCCGTGGTTGAGCAGGTGGGTGGCAAAGGCGTGGCGCAGGGTGTGCGGGGACAGCGGCGAGGTGATGCCGGCGCGCAGCGCATGTTTTTTCACCAGAATCCAGAACATCACGCGGCTCATGCCACTGCCGCGGCCGGTGACAAACAGGTCGTCGGTCTGCTGTCCGCCCAGAATGGCGGGGCGCGCTTCGGCGAGGTAGTGCTCGATCGCCTGCCGCGCGACCTGGCCGAAGGGCACCAGCCGCTCCTTGCTGCCCTTGCCCATGACGCGCAACACACCCTCGTTCATGCCGACATGAAAGGTCTTGAGCCCGACCAGCTCGCTCACGCGCAGGCCGCTGGCGTACATCAGCTCCAGCATGGCGCGGTCGCGCAGGCCCAGCGGTGTGTCGCTGTCGGGCGCAGCCAGCAGCAACTCGACCTGGGCTTCCGACATGAGCTTGGGCACACGCAGGGCCTGTTTGGCCGACTGCAATTTCAGGGTCGGGTCGGCGTTGATGAAACGTTCACGCAGGGCCCAGCGGAAGTAACGCTTGAACACCGTCAGCCGCCGGTTGGCCGAGGTCGCCTTGGTCTGCGCGTGGCGCACGCCGAAGTAGGCACTCAGATCGGCCTCGCTGGTGTCGTTGAGCGCCTTGCCGCGACCGGCCAGCCATTGCGAGAACAGCACCAGATCGCGGCGATAGGCCTGCAACGTGTTGCGCGACAGGCCATCCTCCAGCCACAAGGCATCGGCAAACCCATCAGCGCAGGCTGCGCTTGCGCTCAACAACAGCAAAGCGGCGGGACCAGCCGGCTCGCAGATCTGGCGCGTAGCGCTTGAAGCCAATCCATCACCTCGCAAATCAGTTGTACAGACACAGGAAGCTAACACATGCCCCTGCAAATGGAGATACGCCGGCCGCCCAGCACCACGACGCTGCACCGACAAAGCGATCACGCCTCGGGTTTGCCCTTATGCGTTATCCACAAGTGCCGTGCGCGGACCTTGGGTTTAGGATAAGGTCACTGGTTTTTTGAAGGAGTTCCATCATGCAACGTCGTTCCCTGCTCGCCCTCTCCGCATTGGGTCTGGTCCCTGGTGCAGTGTTTTCACAGCAGCAACAGTTCATCAACATCCTCACTGGCGGCCAAAGCGGCGTGTATTACCCGCTTGGCGTGGCCCTTTCCCAGATCTACGCCAAGGCCATCCCCAACGTCAGGGCCACGGCCCAGGTCACCAAGGCTTCGGCCGAAAACCTCAACCTCTTGCAGGCCGGTCGCGGTGAACTCGCGCTGGCGCTGGCCGACTCCGTCTCCGATGCCTGGAAAGGCAATGCCGAAGCCGGTTTTCCCAAAAAGCTCGACAAGCTGCGCGGCCTGTCCGCCACCTACAGCAACTACGTCCAGATCGTGGCAAATGCCGACGCAGGCATCAAGACGCTGGCCGACCTCAAGGGCAAACGCATTTCGGTCGGTGCCGCCAAATCGGGGACCGAGCTCAATGCACGCGCCGTCTTCAAGGCAGCCAGCCTGAGCTATAGCGACCTGGCCAAGGTCGAATACCTGCCGTTCGGCGAGTCGGTGGAGCTCATCAAGAACCGCCAGCTCGACGCAACCCTTCAATCCGCCGGGCTGGGCGTGGCCTCCATCCGCGATCTGGCCACGTCGGTCAAGATCATCGTGGTGCCTGTGCCTGCCGATGTGATCGCCAAAATCGGCGATGAAGCCTACCAGGTGGCCGTGATTCCAGCCAACACCTATGCCGGTCAGACCTCAGATGTGGCCACGGCGGCCATCCCCAACTTCCTGGTGACCCATTCCGGCGTGTCGGACGAGCTGGCTTATCAGATGGCCAAGACCATGTACGAAAACATTGACACGCTTTATGCCGCCCACAACGCCGCCAAGGTGATCAAGCGCGAAAACGCCTTGAAGGGCATGCCGGTACCGGTCCACCCGGGCGCCGCCCGTTACTACAAGGAAGTCGGCCTGATCAAGTAAGCCCGGCCCCGAGCCAGCTGGTCGTCAGCTGGTCGCCAGTTCCGAACGGCCCCGACAAAATTGGGGCCGTTTCAGTTTTCAGTTTTACTTCCTGCCCTGGGGAATTTTCATGAGTGACACCCACACCAGCCACGACCAGCCGCTGCGCGGCGCGATTTTCTGGATCGCCCTCGCCTTTTCCAGCTTCCAGCTCTGGACCGCGGCCTTCAGTCCCTTGTCCAGCCAGGTCGTACGCGCCGTTCACGTGGGCTTTGTGCTGCTGATGGTGTTTGTCCTGCGCCCGGGCTTTCGGGCGAACGGTCAAGGCCAGCCCGCGCTGGGATGGGTGCTGGGCCTGACCGGTTTTGCGTTCAGTTTTTACCACTGGATTTTCGAAGCCGACCTCACCTTGCGCGCGGGCGACCTGACCAGCGCCGACTGGGTCATAGGCACGGTCACCATCGTGCTGGTGTTCGAAGCAGCCCGCCGCATGATGGGCTGGGGCTTGCCGCTGATCTGCGGCATCTTCCTGGCTTATGGCATATTCGGCCAGTATTTGCCGGGAGTCATGGCACACCGCGGCTTCGGACTGGACCAGATCGTCAGCACGCTCGGCTTCGGCACCGAAGGGATCTACGGCACGCCCACCTACGTGTCGTCGAGCTACATTTTCCTGTTCATCCTGTTCGGCGCCTTCCTGGAACAGGCCGGCATGATCAAACTGTTCAACGACTTCGCCATGGGCACGGTGGGCCACACCCGGGGAGGGCCGGCCAAAGTCGCGGTGATTTCATCCGGATTGATGGGCACCATCAATGGCTCAGGCGTGGCCAATGTCGTCACCACCGGCCAGTTCACGATTCCCCTGATGAAACGCTTCGGCTACAGCCCGGCGTTTGCCGGTGGCGTGGAGGCCACCTCCAGCATGGGCGGCCAGATCATGCCGCCAGTGATGGGTGCCGTTGCCTTCATCATGTCGGAAACCATCAACGTCCCCTACATCGAGATCTGCAAGGCCGCGCTGATCCCCGCCATTCTTTACTTCATCACCGCGTTCTGGATGGTGCATCTGGAGGCCGGTCGCAAAGGCCTGCTGGGCCTGAGCAAGGAGGAATGCCCCAACCCCTGGACGGCGGTGCGTGAGCGCTGGTATCTGCTGCTGCCCCTGGTGGGACTGGTGGGCCTGCTGTTCTCGGGTTACACGCCGCTGTTTTCGGGCACGGTTGGTCTCGGGCTGACCGTGATCCTCATTTTCGGCGCCGCCGTGATCAGCGGCGTCAAGGGTCTGCCGCTGCGCGGGCTGTTCTGGGTACTGCTGGGTTTTGCCTGCGCCGGTTTTTTCCAGTTCGGCGTCGGTACCTTCTTTGTGCTCGCCGCCCTGCTGGTCGCACTGAGCTACATCCGGCGTACGGGCGCCGATGCGCGCCGGCTGGCGCTGCAAGCGCTGGTTGATGGCGCCCGCCATGCATTGCCTGTGGCCATCGCCTGCGCGCTGGTGGGCGTGATCATCGGCGTGATCAACCTGACCGGCGTGGCCGCCGAGCTGGGCGGCCACATCATCGCCATCGGCGAAAAAAGCCTGTTCCTGGCGCTGCTGCTGACCATGGTGACCTGCCTGGTGCTGGGCATGGGCATCCCGACCATTCCCAACTACATCATCACCAGTTCACTGGCCGCGCCCGTGCTGCTGCAGCTCGGGGTGCCGCTGATCGTCTCGCACATGTTCGTGTTTTATTTCGGCATCATGGCCGACCTCACGCCGCCGGTGGCACTGGCAGCTTTTGCGGCCGCCCCGATCGCCCGCGAATCCGGGCTGAAGATCAGCCTGCAGGCGGTGCGCGTGGCCATCGCCGGCTTCATTGTTCCCTTCATGGCGGTTTACACGCCGGCCCTGATGTTGCAGGGCGGTGACTGGACCGACACGGGTTATGTGGTGTTCAAGGCCCTGGTGGCCATTGCCATGTGGGGCGCAGGCGCGATCGGCTTTCTGGTCGGGCCGCTGAACTGGGTGGAACGCGTGGTGGCCATCGTCGCGGCCAGCTTTCTGGTTGCGGCACTGCCGATGACGGACGAGATCGGCCTGGCCGCCGTTGCCGCCTTCATTGTCTGGCACGTCTGGCGCACGCGCCAGCTGCGTGGTGCAGGCGCGAGCCCGGGCATGCGATGAGCGTCGGACTGGCAGGGGTCTGCC
Organism: Polaromonas sp.; assembly: GCF_029945895.1. Lineage (GTDB taxonomy): Bacteria > Pseudomonadota > Gammaproteobacteria > Burkholderiales > Burkholderiaceae_C > Polaromonas. Next base: position 9,544 of record NZ_JAQSDL010000064.1, read on the forward strand.
TGGTGCTGGCGACGGCCACAGGCGGCAGCGCTGGCCCTGCGGTTTTTGTGCCGGTGCACAGCTTCACGCTGGCCTGGACTCATTCCATTGAAAAAGTACGCTGGGAAGAAGACTACGTCGTGCGGCCCGGCGAAACACCGGGGGCAGCGCCCCGGCTCGAAGCCACAGCGGCGCGGGTGCACGGCTCAGGCGCCGGCATGGAGCCGCCGCCGGACGCCCGCCTCAAGCGGGGCTGGTACGAATACACGCCGACGTTGCACCATCCCGCCGAGTTGCGGCTGACGCGTTCGGGCTTCACGCCGGACTACGACTGGTGCACCGGAGGCCGCTGCCGCCCCCTGTCCGACTTGCTGCCCTCTCAGGGGGGAGTGACCGTGCTGACCGCGTGCCAGCCGGCTTCATCCTGACGCCGCGATTGGGTGGGAACGGAGCATGGCCCAAAAAAAAGCCCCGTCAGGCGCAGCCTGCGGGGCGTAGAGGACAGGCTGCAGGACAGCCGGTCACACCTTACTCGAGCGAGAGCTTGCTGTTGACGACCACCTTCTTGTAGACCTCGTACTCGGCCTTGATCTGGGCGGTGAACTGCTCCGGCGTGTTGCCAACGATGATGGAGCCGGTGTCCTCGATACGCTTGCGCACCGCCGGGTCCTGCAGGGCCTTGAGCGTGGCCGCACTGACCTTGTCGACCACCTCTTTCGGCAGGCCCTTGGGGCCGAGAATGCCGTAGTACGCCATGCGGTTGACCGGCTCCAGACCGACTTCCTTGAAGGTCGGCACATCCGGCAGGACGGCCAGACGCTGCGGTGCGGCCACCACGATGGGAATCAGGCGTTTTTGCTGGATGAAGGGCAATGCCGAGGGGATGTTGTCAAAAATGATCTGCACCTGGCCGGCCACCGTGTCGTTCAGAGCCGGGCCTGCGCCGCGGTAGGGAATGTGGGTGATGAAGGCGCCGCTCAGGCTCTTGAACAACTCGGTCTGCAGGTGGCCGATGCCACCCGTACCCGACGATGAGTAGGAATATTTGCCCGGGTTCTTCTTGATTTCGGCGATGAACTCCTTGTAGTTGCGCGCCGGAAAGCTCGGATGCACCGCGATGATGTTGGGCGTGGCCGCAATGTTGATGATGGGCGTGAAGTCCGTCAGCGGGTTGTACGGGATCTTGGTGTTGATGGCCGGGTTGGCCGCCGTGGTGGACACTGTCGCCATGCCCAGCGAGTAACCGTCCGGCGCAGAACGCACGGTTTCCAGCGCGCCGACAACCCCGCCGCCGCCGGCCTTGTTCTCGACGATCACGGTTTGCCCCAGGGCCTTGCCCAGCGGCTCGGCGATCACACGCGCGACGATGTCGGTGGTGCCGCCCGGCGCAAAAGGCACCTGCAGCTTGATGACCTTGTTCGGGTAGGACTGGGCCAGGGCAGGGCCAGCCGCGGCTGTGGCCAGCGTCAGTGCAGAAAGGGTGAGCAGGTAACGGCGTTGCATGGAGGAAGTCCTTTAAAAAATCGACAGGGGCTATCGTAATCGCAAGCATCGGGCCACCCGTTGTGGATTACGCATAGGGGCAAACCCGGCCCCGCTGGGTTATTCTCGACGGGTGAACTATGCCCAACTGCTTTTCCCCGATTTCTCCCTGATCCTGTGCGGCTACCTGGTATGCCGTTACACCGCCCTGAACCGCACGGTGTGGCAGCAGGTGGAAAGCCTGGTGTATTACTTCCTGTTCCCGGTCCTGCTGTTCCAGTCCATTGTCAAAAGCCCGCTGGACCTGGGCGCCGCGTCCAGCCTCATAGCGGCCGGACTCAGCATGGGGGTGCTGGGTATCGCCCTGGCCTATTCGTTGCCCTACCTGCCCTGGCTGGGAGCGCACATTGACAGGCGGGAACACGCGGCCAGCGCGCAGGTGGCCTTCCGTTTCAACTCCTTCATCGGGCTGGCGCTGGCCGAACGGCTGGCCGGCGCTGAAGGCCTGCTGCTGATTGCTGTGCTGATTGGCGTCTGCGTGCCGCTGTTCAACGTCGGCGCGGTCTGGCCGATGGCGCGCCATGCCAACAGCGGCTTCCTGACGGCGCTGGTGCGCAATCCCCTGATCATCGCCACCGCCACGGGCCTGGCCGCCAACCTGGCGGGCTTCCAGATTCCGCTCTGGCTGGAACCCACCGTGAGCCGTATCGGTGCCGCCTCACTGGCGCTGGGCCTGATGGCCGCCGGCGCCGGCATGCAGTTCGGCCAGCTCGCCAAGGCCAAAACCCTGGCGGTGTCGCTGCTGGCCATCCGCCACCTGCTGATTCCGCTGCTTGCGCTGGGCCTGGCCTGGGTGTTTCGCCTGTCGCCGGTACAGACCACCGTGCTGCTGGCGTTTTCGGCCCTGCCCACCGCCTCGAGCTGTTATGTGCTGGCGGCGCGCATGGGTTACGACGGCGCCTACGTGGCCGGCCTGGTCACCCTGTCGACCCTGCTGGGCATGGTCAGCCTGCCGTTTGCGCTTGGCCTGTTGAGGTAGCCCCCACGGTCGCGGACTGATTTACCGTTCGTCCTGAGCCTGTGGGAGGATGCCTCCCAGTCCCGCTCATTGCCGCGGGGCGTTGGGGAAGAACAGCTGCTCGCCGCCTATCTTGTAGCTGGCAATCGCTGCCTGACCGGCCGGCGAGATCACCCAGTCCACGAATTTCTGCGCCTCGGCCGCCTTGACTTTCGGGTGTTTGGCGGGGTTGACCACCATCACGCCATACTGGTTGAACAGGCGTGTATCGCCTTCCACCAGCACCACCAGATCGGCGCGGTTCTTGAACGCCAGCCAGGTGCCGCGGTCGGCCATCACGTAGGCGCCCGCGCTGGCAGCGATGTTCAGCGCCGGACCCATGCCGCAGCCGCAGGCCTTGTAGCCGGCAAACTGCGGGTTGTCGACGCCGGCGCTTTTCCAGTAGCGCAGCTCGGCCGCATGGGTGCCGCTCTTGTCTCCGCGAGAAACAAAGGTGGCGTTGGTGGCACTGATTTTTTTCAGTGCTTCAACAATGTCCTTGCCTTTGGTTTTTGCCGGATCGGCAGCAGGGCCAATCAGCACGAAGTCGTTGTACATCACCGGGTAGCGTTTGATCGCAAAACCTTCGGCGATGACTTTTTCCTCGGCTACCTGGTCGTGTACGAACAGCACGTCGGCATCGCCGCGGCGGCCCATGTCGATGGCCTGGCCGGTGCCCAGGGCCACCACCTTGATATCAATGCCGCTGGCCTGCTTGAAGGCCGGCAGCAGCGTGCTGAACAGGCCCGACTGCTCGGTCGAGGTCGTCGAGGCCATCACGAGGGTATTTTGCTGTGCTATGGAAACAGTAGCTGCCAGCGCAATGGGTACAAGGGCTGCAAGCCGAAAACACTTGAACATGCGGGACAGGGCGGGGGTGGTTTTCATACAAGTTCTCCTTTGATAAACATCTCGGCTTCCTGCGGCAGGGGACCGTTGAAAAAATCATGGGTGGGCCGGTCCGCCAGCAGCCGGCCGTGCTCGAGGTAGATCACGCGGCTGGCCAGGCGCTTGACCTGGCCCAGGTTGTGGCTGCTGAAAACCAGCGTCATGCCGGCGTCGGCAAACTCGGTCATCAGGGCCTCTACGTCGCGTTTGGCACCGGGGTCCAGGCTGGAGGTGGGCTCGTCGAGCAGCAGGACCTGGGGCTGCAAGGCCCAGGCGCGCGCCAGCGCCAGCCGCTGCTGCTGCCCGCCTGACAGGGCCTTGGCATTGCGGTGAGCCACGCCCGCCAGCCCGACACGCGCCAGCGCCTGAAGCGCCTGGCTCTGGGCCTTTTTCCAGGGCACGGCCTTGAGCCAAAGGCCCAGTGCCACGTTGTTGATGGCACTGGCACGCAGCATGTAGGGCCGCTGGAACAGCATGGCCTGGCGCGCCGATGCGTCTGAAAATACCGTGCCTCGCGTCGGCGGGACCAACCCGTGCAGCGTTCTGAGCAGCGTGCTTTTGCCACTGCCGTTGGCACCCACCAGGGCCACCCGTTCACCGGCGTGGATGCTGAGCCCGCACCCGGCCAGCGCGCGGGTCTGGCCGAAGTGCACATCCACCGCTTTGAGTTCGAACAGCGCGCTCATGATTTCATGGCTCCAGCCTCGGGAACCAGCAGCTGGGGCGTCTGGGGCATGCCGTCATCGAGTCGCTCGCGCCAGCGACGCACCAGCGCGATCAGCACATTGAGCAGCAGCACCAAGGCCAGCAGCAGCAGGCCCAGCGCCAGGGCCAGCGGCAGGTCGCCCTTGCTGGTTTCCAGCGCAATCGCGGTGGTCATGACACGCGTGAAGCCGTCGATGTTGCCGCCCACCACCATCACCGCGCCGACTTCGGAGATGGCCCGGCCGAAGGCGGCGATCAGCACGGTGAGCAGCGCATAACGCTCGTCCCACAACAGCAGCAGGCTGCGCATGCCCTTGCCCGCGCCCAGCGACTGGAACTGCTCGCCATGCAGGCGGTCGGCGTCTTCAATCGTCTGGCGCACCAGCGCCGTCACCACCGGCAGCACGAGCACCGCCTGCGCCAGCACCATGGCCTGGAAGGAAAACAGCCAGCCGAGAAAACCCAGCGGGCCAGAGCGTGACAGCAGCAGATAAACCACCAGCCCGACCACCACCGACGGCAGGGCCAGCAGCGTGTTGAGCACGGTCAGGAGGATGCCGCGGCCGCGAAAGCGCGCCACACCCAGCCAGGCCCCGAGCAGCAGCCCCGCACTGCAGGCGATCGCACAGGCGCAGGCGCTGACCGCCAGCGACCGCAAAACGATGCTCGCCAGCAGGGGATCCATGGAAACAATGAGCGAGAACGCGGTGCCGACGCTGTCCGAGAAGGTGTTCATGCAGGAAAAAAGTTGTGACCTTATCGTAGAAGCGAAGGCCGTGGGCCGCCATCGGGAATCACGAGCTATGAAGCAAGTTGCATAGGAAAGACCCGCCTGGCCTTGCGCCCATAATCAGCACACCCTCCCGTCACCCCATGCACAAAGTCGAACTCTCCTACCTGCTGACGCCCGAACGCAGCAAGGCCACGCTGATCCGCAACCCGCTGATGGACCTGCTGCAGGCCGTGCGAGAGCAGGGTTCCATTTCGAAAGCAGCGCGCGCGCTCGATTTGTCCTACCGTCACGTCTGGGGGGCGCTGAAAAAGTGGGAGCTGACCCTGGAGCGGCCGCTGATCGTCTGGGACAAGGGCCAGCGCGCCCAGCTCACCGAATTTGGCGAAAAACTGCTGTGGGCCGAGCGCCAGGCCCAGGCCCGGCTGGCGCCGCAGATCGAGGCGCTGCGCGGCGACATCGAGCGCGCTTTCTCCACCGCCTTTGACGATGAGGCCCATGTGCTCACGCTGTATGCCAGCCACGACACCGCGCTGAGTGCACTGCGCGAACGGACTGCTGCGCGCGGCCTGCACCTGGACATCCGCTTCATGGGCAGCGTGGACGCGATTGCGGCGCTCAACGCCGGGCGCTGCATGATGGCCGGTTTTCACACCCTGGAGCAGCCCGGCAACAAGTCGGAGGCGGCGCAGACTTACCGCAGCCTGCTCAAGCCCGGCCAGCACAAGCTGATCGGTTTCGCGCATCGCCAGCAGGGACTGATGGTGGCGAAGAACAACCCGCTGGCCATCACCGGCATCGCCGACCTGAAGCGCCCGGGCATCCGTTATGTCAACCGCGCGGCCGGTACCGGCACGCGGGTGCTGCTCGACGAGCTGCTGGCGCAGGCCGGCCTGAACGCGAACGGCATCGAGGGCTACAACACGCAGGAACCCTCCCACAGCGCGGTCGCGCAGGCCATCGCCAGCGGCGCCTTCGACGCCGGCCTGGGCATCGAGGCCGCCGCGCGCGACAAAGACCTCGGCTTTGTACCGCTGGTCCAGGAGCGTTACCACCTGGTCTGCCTGAAGTCCGAACTGCCGCAGCCACAGGTGCAGGCCCTGCTCAAGGAGTTGCAGAGCAGCGACTGGCAGACGACGCTGGCCGGACTGCCCGGCTACAGCGGCGAGCACGCGCAGAGCGGCAAGGTGCTGTCACTGCGGGCCATGTTGCCTTGGTGGAATTACCGGAAAGCCAAGACTTCGCGCTCTTGAAGAGAATTTCTGGTTCCAGCCCTTGGTGCGTGTGCGTTGGTTGCTACTTGATTCATAGCAAACTCCGGAGTTTCTCCAGCCTGCGGGACTGCCTGCTGGCCGGGTCTCGCCCCGGCGGGCGACTCACTTTCTCTTGCTTCGCCAAGAGAAAGTAAGCAAAGAGAAGGCGACCCGATGGTCTGGGTCCCTCCGCTTCGCTACGGGCAACCTGCGGTGCTCGCCGAAATCGGGGTCGAGCTCGAACTCGCTGCGCTCAGACAATCGCTCGACCTGATCCGCTTTCGGCTGTGCTCCTCGGCCCAGCCCGACGGGTGGGGAAGCGAAGAAAATACCGAACTCCGAATTCGGGGAGACCTGACGCGCGTAGCGCGTCATGGCGGACTCAAGCGGCCGTGATGTTTGCACGCGGTTGCAGCACACGCTGCCAAATGAAGTCCCCCTCCATCGCCCAGCGGGGCGAGGGAGGGGCTAGAGGTGGGAGTGGGGAGTCCATCCTACTGTCCAAGGCAGACCGCAGGCGCAGCGTGACGCCGGATTTAGCATGAAATGCGCCTCCAGCCCTTACACAGCAAGCGCTACCAGCTATAAAACCAATAGCAACTACAAGGCGCAAGAACGAAACCCGCAAAAGATATCGTCGCGCCCCGGCAAATAAAAATTGCGGTACTTCGGCGATTTCATGCGGGCGCGGGTCGCGAAAGAGCCGCCACGCAGCACCTTGTGCGTGCCGAACCAGGGCTGCGAATAATCGGCGTAGGGATGCGGCTCGAAACCCGGAAAAGGCCGGAAGGTGCTGCCCGTCCACTCCCACACATCACCCCAGCGGAAACCGCGGCGCGCGGCGGTGTGCGCCGCCACCTCCCACTCAACCTCGGCTGGCAGGCGGCGCCCGGCCCAGCGGCACCAGGCGTCGGCTTCCCACCAGCTCATGTGCATGGCCGGCTGGTTGCCCAGCATGCGCATCGGCTTGCCGAAACGGGTCTGCATCACCGCCCCGCTGGCCACACCGATCTGCTCGACATAACGCGGGCCGCGCCGGCCCTCACGGGTCGCGGTGGCCTGCAGCCAGTTCCAGCCTTCGGCCTGCCAGAACGCGGGCTGGTCATAACCGCCGTCATCGACAAATTCGACAAACTGGGCCCAGCTCACCGGCTGGGCGTCGATCTCGAACTCGGGCACGCTGACCGCGTGTTGACCCAGCTCGTTGTCGAACACGAACCCCGGCGCCGCGGCGCTGCCGAGTTTCCAGGCGGTGGCCGGCACCAGCAGCGGCTCGCGCAGGGTCATGGTGGGCGGCGTGAAGGCCTGCAGCAGTGCCTTGTCCAGTCCCAGGCCCAGTGTCTGCGCGGTGTAGCTCAGGGCTTCGGCGTGCATGTCCTCGTGGAACAGGCAGAGGCGGAAAAAATAGAGCGCATCGTCGTCCTCGTTGGTCTTTTCCAGCAGCTCCAGCGTGCTCTCCAGCGTGTCGAGTAAATAGGCACGGCAACTGGTGACCGGGGGTAGGTCCAGCGTCCAGCGCTGGTGGTGCGGCACGTGGGCAGAGTCCCACCAGCGGTCGGCACCCGGTTCGATGGAGGCCAGCCGTGCGTGGGCTGGGTCGCAGCGGACGCCCCGCGCGCGCTGCATGTTGCGCCCTGTCCACCACTCCTGAAACCAGCCGATATGCCCGAGCTCCCAGAGCGGCGGATTGAGGACCGTCAGCTCGGGCACCACAAAGTTGACGGACTCCAGCGCCTGCTGATACTGGCCAAACAGGTGCAGGGTATGGTTGCGTGCATCCATCAGGGCCAGCGACAGGGCGTCCCGTCCGGCACCGCGCATCAGGGGCGAGTCAATCAGGCCAGCCTCGTGGGCAGCGAAGGAATGGGGCGATGAAGGGGGTAGCGGGTCTGAAGCCAAAACCGTCGTCCTGGTAAGCCGGCTGCAGCATGCCAACCCTGGCAAGTGGCGCACCGCGCATGGAGGGAGCCCAGAATAGCAGACACCGGCTGGAGAAGACCCGTGATCAACCAGCCAGCCCGCTTGGGCGACCGGTGGTCACTTCGCCATCCCCTGAGCGCCACCAAATCGGCTCAGCCGGGATAGACTGCGATAGTTTTTCTAGCCAGGCCCGCAGGTTGGCTGGCCGCCTCCGTGGCTTTCGAGTGTGAACACCCTCCATCAACCGGTCCGCCATTTATGCCTTCCAACGAGCTGAATGCCTCCCCCGAAGATCTCGACCTGAGCATCATGGACATGAGCCCGCTGGCCTGGGTCCTCGATGAGCTGGGCAAATCACTGGACAGCTCGAACAAGGCGCTCAAACGTTTTGTGCGGGAAGCCGAGGTGGCGCAGGGCTCCGAGCTTGCGGCACTCGACGCGAGCCAGTTGCGCATTGCGCGCCAGCAGCTGCACCAGGCGGTGGGTGCACTGGAAATGGTTGGCATGAGTGCGCCGGCACTGCTGCTGCGGGCGATGGAGGCCGCGGTGCAGAAGTTTTTGCAGGCGCCCGGTCAATGCACCCAGGAGGCCGCCAACAAGGTCGAACTGGCCGGGTTCGCCCTGAGCGCCTACCTCGAAGATGTGCTGGCGGGCAAACCGGCCTCGGCCGTGTCACTGTTTCCGCAGTATCGGGATATCCAGGGCCTGGTCGGGGCAGACCGCATCCATCCGGCGGATCTCTGGGCGTTTGAGTGGCGCTGGATGGAGCCGGAGCTGGCGTCCGCCGTTGACCCCCTGCCCTACGGCGATGCCAGCCGGGAACTGCTGGACCGATGGACATTGAGACTGGTCCGCAACAGCCATCCAAAGGCGGCTCAACAGCTCAGTGACATGTGCCTGGGCTTCGCGCAAGCGGAAACCGACCCTGAGCCGAGAGCCTTCTGGAAAATGGCTGCCGGCTTTTTTGAAGCCCTGGCCCAGGGACTGCTGCAAGTTGACGTGTATGCCAAGAGAGCCATTTTGCGCATCCTGCTGCAGTATGCGGCCCTGGCACGGGGCACCGCCCATGCGTCAGACAGGCTGGCACAGGATCTGCTGTTTCTCTGCACCCAGGCGGTGCCCAAGCGCCCCATGGATGCCCCGGTGCTGTCGGCGGTGCGTGCGGCGTATGGCCTGGACCGCTTTCAGCCCATCGACTACGAGGCCATCCAGTTCGGGCGTTTTGCCCCGGCGCTGATCGCCCAGGCCCGCAAGCGGGTCAGCTCGGCCAGGGACACCTGGTCCTGGGTGAGTTCGGGCGACCTCACCCGGTTCAAGATCATGAACGACCAGTTCAGCCTGGTGACGGATTCCCTGGTCAAGTTGCACCCGCCCAGCGAGCCGCTGGCGCGCGTGCTGGCGCGGGTGATCGACACGACCGCACGCTCAGGCCAGGCGCCCGGCCCCGAGCTGGCGCTGGAAGTGGCGACGGCCGTGCTGTACCTCGAAGCTGCGTTTGACGATCTCGATCCCAGCGACCCCCAGCTGACGACGCGCGCCGCCCGGCTCGCCGAACGGCTGGCCGCGGCCCAGGCCGGCGGGCCATCGCAGCCCCTGGAGCCCTGGATGGAAGAGCTTTACCGGCGTGTGAGTGACAAACAAACCACGGCGACCCTGGTGGCTGAGCTGCGGCTGACGCTCGGCAAGCTTGAAAAATCACTGGACGATTTTTCCCGCGGTCCCCAGAACCGTGCGGTGTTGAGTGCGGTGCCCGGGCAACTGGCCCAGATGCGCGGCGTGCTTGCCCTGCTGGGGCTGGACCAGGCCGCGCTGGCGGTGGTGCACATGGGCGAACTTGTCGACCACCTGCTGCTGGCCAATGGCGACGAAGCACAGCCGCCCGCGGCCGGGACGTTTGACTGCCTCGGCAACAACCTCGGCGCCCTGAGCTTCCTGATTGACATGCTCAACTACCAGCCTGCACTGGCCAAAAAAGTGTTTGTGTATGACCCTGTCAAGGGCGAGCTCAAGGCCGACCGGAATATCGAAGGCGGGCCGGCCTGAGGCCTGTTAACCTTGGTACGGAGAGCCCTCCGGCTCACGAAAACAAGGTGATTCATGGGTAGCGTGCTTGAAGCAAAAACCGTGGTTCTGGTCAGCCCGGCACTGGCCGATGCCAACAACGGCAACTGGCACACCGCCAGACGCTGGGCGCAATGCCTGGCCGGCCACTGTGACACCCGCCTGCTGGCGCAGTGGCCGCCCTCTGGCCCTCCGGCGCCGGCCGATGTCCTGATTGCCCTGCATGCACGCCGCTCGGCGGCTTCCATCGCCGCCTGGGCGCGGCAGTGCCCCGGCAAACCGCTGATTGTCATTTTGACGGGTACCGACCTGTACCGCGACATCCTTGCGGACGCCACCGCGCAACAATCGCTCGCGCTGGCCACCCACCTGGTGGTGCTGCAGGAAGCCGGCCTGCAGGCACTGCCCGCGGCACGGCGCCACAAGGCCCGCGTGATTTACCAGTCGGCCCGCGTCCTGAAGCCAGGCCTCAAACCGGTGCGGCACTTTCGCGCCCTGATGGTCGGCCACCTGCGGGATGAAAAAGACCCGCTGACCTGGCTGCGGGCGGCAGCGCGGCTGAGCCCGGGGCCCTCAAGCCCGACCGTTCGCTGGTTGTTCGACCACATAGGAAACGCCCTCGCTCCGGATCTCGCGCAGGCCGCGCGGGCGGCGCAGGCCGCCATCCCCGGCTACCGCTGGCTGGGCGGCCTGCCGCAGGCACAGACCCGCCAGCACATCAAGCAGGCGCATGTGCTGGTCAACAGCTCGCGCATGGAAGGCGGCGCCCAGGTCATCCTGCAGGCCGTCCAGTCCGGCACACCGGTGCTGGCATCAAGGATCAGCGGCAACATCGGCATGCTGGGTGCCGCGTATGAGGGCTATTTTCCCGTCGGTGACGACGCGGCCCTGGCGGCGCTCCTGCTGCGCTGCGCGACGGACGCAGACTTTCTGGTCCTGCTCGAAAAACAATGCCGCGAACGCGCCCACCTGTTCGATCCCGAGGCAGAAAAGCGCCTTGTCTTAAACTTGATGCTCAGCGCATTGTCTGCCGCCCCGCCCAGGAAACCTTTCCCATGAACGCACCCACCCCACTCACAGCCGCCGCCCCTCCCCGCCTGACCAGCCTGTCCCATGGCGGTGGCTGCGGCTGCAAGATCGCCCCAGGCGTGCTCAGTGAAATTCTCAAGAATTCCAGCAACATGCCTGGCCTCAACATCCCGCCGCAACTGCTGGTCGGTATTGAAACGGCGGACGATGCTGCGGTCTACCAGCTCAATGACGAGCAGGCACTGATTGCCACCACCGACTTCTTCATGCCCATCGTGGACGACCCCTACGACTTCGGCCGCATCGCAGCGACCAACGCGATCAGCGATGTCTACGCGATGGGCGGCACACCCATCATGGCACTGGGACTCGTGGGCATGCCGATCAACGTGCTGCCGCTGGAAACCATAGGCGCCATCCTGCGCGGCGGCCAGGATGTCTGCCGCGACGCCGGCATTCCGATTGCCGGCGGCCACACGATTGATTCGGTCGAGCCGATCTACGGCCTGGTGGTGATGGGCCTGGTCCATCCTTCGCGGGTCAAGAAAAATTCGGGCGCCCGTGCGGGCGATGTGCTGATCCTGGGCAAGCCGCTGGGTGTCGGCATCCTGTCGGCCGCGCTCAAGAAAGAAGCGCTCGACGCCCAGGGGTATGCCCGCATGATCGCCGTCACCACCCAGCTCAACAAGCCGGGCATCGCCCTGGCGAAAATGGAGGGCGTCCATGCCCTGACCGACATCACCGGCTTCGGACTGCTCGGCCACGGGCTGGAACTGGCGCGCGGCGCCAACTTGAAGATGGAGTTGCAGATGGACAGCATCCCGCTGCTGCCCGGCGTGCTGGACCTGGCGGGGCGGGGCATGGTTACCGGCGCCTCCGGCCGCAACTGGGCAGCCTATGGCCATGAAGTGCTGCTGCCGGCAGGGCTGGGTGCAGCGCAGCAGGCCCTGCTGTCCGATCCGCAAACCAGCGGCGGGCTGCTGGTGTCCTGCTTGCCGGAGATCGCCGACGAGGTTCTGGCCTGCTTCCACAGCCAGGGGTTTTCAGACGCCCGCGTCATAGGCCGCATGAGCGAGGGCAGCGGCGTGCAGGTGCTCTGAACCCCACTCCACCCCGAGACGCACTCCTTTGGGGTCGAATCGGGGCGCACCGAACACCCGGCGCTACGGGATAACACCGTCACGAAGCTGTCAGCTTGGCTTCTATAGTCCTCTATAGAATCCGATCCGCGCCAACCAGTATCCGGCACGCCTTCCACCCGAAGGCCTGCCGGATGATTTTTATGCGTGGGTTCTTTTTTCCTGGAGACAAAAATGCGCGCCTTACTGAAGTTTTCCAATGCTGTGGACTGGGTCAATGCCCAGATCGGCAAATACGTGATCTGGCTGATCCTTGCCTCCACCGTCATCAGCGCGGTCAATGCCGTGGTCCGCAAGGTGTTCAACATGAGCTCGAACGCCTACCTCGAGGTGCAGTGGTACCTGTTTGCGGCAGCTTTCCTGCTCGCTGCGGGGTACACGCTGCTTCACGGCGAACACGTCAAGATCGATGTGCTGTCGAGCAAACTGTCCAAACGCGGGCAGATCTGGATCGACATCATCGGTTTTTCTGTTTTCCTGACGCCCGTGTGCCTGACCATCCTGTTTTTTGGCATCCCGTTTTTCCTGCAGGGCTTTCGCTCCGGGGAAATCTCGGGCAACGCCGGCGGGTTGATCCGCTGGCCGGTGTACGCCATGATCCCGCTGGGCTTCACCTTGCTGCTGCTGCAGGGCTGGTCCGAGCTGATCAAGCGCATCGCCTTTCTGAAGGGCCTGATTGAAGACCCCACCGTCAAGAAAGTCGAAAAGACAGCCGAAGAAGAGCTGGCTGAGGCGATCCGTCGCCTCGCCGAGTCCAGAACCGCCGGCTGAGCAGGAACATCATCATGGAATTTTTTATCGCCAACCTCGCCCCCATCATGTTCGTGGGGCTGATCATCTTCCTGCTGATGGGTTTTCCCGTGGCTTTCAGCCTGGGCGCCTGCGGCCTGTTTTTCGGCTTTGTCGGCGTCGAACTCGGCGTGTTGCCCGAGGCCCTGCTGCAAGCGCTGCCGCTGCGGCTGTTCGGCATCATGCAGAACGACACCTTGCTGGCCATTCCGTTTTTCACGCTGATGGGCCTGGTGCTGGAGCGCAGCGGCATGGCCGAGGACCTGCTGGACACCATTGGCCAGCTGTTTGGCCCGTTGCGCGGCGGCCTGGCCATCGCGGTGATCCTGGTGGGTGCCCTGCTGGCTGCCACCACCGGCGTGGTGGCAGCCTCGGTGATCTCCATGGGCCTGATTTCCCTGCCCATCATGTTGCGTTACGGCTATGACCGGCGTATCGCCGCCGGCGCCATCGCTGCATCAGGAACGCTGGCCCAGATCATCCCGCCCTCACTGGTCCTGATCATCCTGGCCGACCAGCTGGGCCGCAGTGTCGGTGACATGTACAAGGGCGCATTCGTTCCCGGCTTCGTGCTGACCGCCATGTACCTCGGCTACGTCGTTCTGCTGGCCTTCATCAAACCGCAATGGGTGCCCGCCCTGCCTGCGGAAGCGCGCACCATCCGCGAGGACAACGGAAAGGCCGGCCTGCTGTCCTTGCTGCTGCTGACCATCGTCTCCACGGGCAGCGCCATCTTTCTGGCAAAACACTATGCCGACGTGCTGAGCTGGTGGCATGGCCAACCGGTCACTTCCGTGGCACTCGATGAAACCATTGTGGTGTCCATGTGTTTCGGTGTGTTGCTGGCATTCGTCATTGCCGTGATCAACAAGGTGACCCGTCTGGGGCTGCTCTCACGCATGGCCGAGCGCGTGACTTTTGTGCTGATCCCGCCGCTGCTGCTGATCTTCCTGGTGCTGGGCACGATTTTCCTTGGCATCGCGACACCCACCGAAGGGGGCGCGATGGGCGCCATGGGCGCCCTGATCATGGCGTTTGCGCGCCGCCGCATGAGTTTTTCGTTGCTCAAGCAGGCACTCAACACCACCACCAAGCTGTCCTGTTTTGTGGTCTTCATCCTGATCGGTTCGACCATTTTCAGCCTGGTGTTCCAGGGGGTGGACGGACCAAAATGGGTCGAGCACCTGCTCAGCGGCCTGCCCGGCGGCCAGGTCGGCTTCCTGATCGTGGTCAACGCGCTGATCTTCTTCCTGGCCTTCTTCCTGGACTTCTTCGAGCTGTCCTTCATCGTG
>NZ_JAQSDL010000065.1 GCF_029945895.1 Polaromonas sp.
TGCCGGCCATGTTGGGCGCGACGGCGAGTTGCGTGGCGGTCAGTTTGGAGCCGTCCATCGCTTCCCATGTAGCGGGCGGGCCGTAGTACTTGCCGACCTGCTTGCCGCTGCGGTCCATCAGTTTGGCGTCGGGGCCGACAAACACCCACTCGAATTGACCAGCCATGTCTTTTTTGGCGCTGCACTGGTAGGTGATGTCGCCCATGCCCACGGTTTCGAGGGCCACCCGGTTGCCGGCGGGCACCTGGACGGTGGCCGGCAGGCCGGCCTGCGAGTAGGTCGGCATCATCGGGGTCATGCTGCCGCAGGCGGCAACAAGGGAAACGGCGGCGGTGGCAAGGGCGGTACGGATCAACATGAGGGGCACTCCTGGTAGTGAGCTGGCTTGGGCCAGTTGTGGGTGGTGAATGTCGCGGGGTCAACGCGGCGTACGACGGCAAGCATGCCGGCCATTCGATCGCGTCTGAGGGGATACGTGGCCGGCGTGCTGGTGGATTCAGCACGGGCAGGCAGGGCGTGCAAAAAATCACGTCGAGCCTTTCCATGACATGCCACGTCATGGCATGTCATGTCATTGCAGGTGCAGGTGCAGGTGCAGGTGGCGGGGCGGGGTTCTTGCGGAGCCGGCCTTGCCCGTCCGTGCGTGCAGGCCAGCGAACCGGCGCGCCGTTGGTTGGCGGCGTGCTTATTGCCCGAAGCGGGGGCCGATTTTCAGAAAATCGAATTCCAGCGCGCTGCTGGTGCGCCCCAGCGCGTTGTTGCGGTGAGGAAAACGGCCGTAGCGGGCAATGATGTCGCGGTGCTTGACGGCAAAGTCCAGCGAGTTCTGGACGCTGGCGCGGTGCGCCTCGGGCACGGCCGCCAGCAGCGCGGTGAAGCGGCGCACGCCTTCTTCCTGCAGGGCCAGGTTTTCGGCATGGGTGAGCGGCATGTACAGGAAGACGCGGCCCACCCAGGGCAGGGTCTCGTCGATGCCCTGCGCGAGTGCATCGCTGACCAGGCGCTGGGTCTGCTCGTCGCCGGCAAAGGCCTGGCCCTTGCCGCGAAAGATATTGCGGGGAAACTGGTCGAGCAGAATCACCAGCGCCAGCCGGCTCAGCGGCTGCGCCTCCCAGTCGGCCAGGCGGCCGGCGAGCGCCTGCTCGACCAGCTTGCCGAAGGTCTGGCGGATCTCCTCGTCGAGCGCGGGCCCGCCGGTAAACCAGCGCTTGCCCATGTCCTGGCTGGGCCAGCCCAGCTTGAGACCGTCACCGAACCAGAAGTCGAGGACCCGCTCGGGCGAGGCAGAGTCGGGGGAGGATGTGGAAGAGGTCATGGGCTGAAGGACTGAAGGACTGACGGACTTGAGGGCTTGAGGCCTGAATGGCTGAATGTACTCGTGGCTGAATGTACTCGTGGTGGATGCCGGTTTTTCTATCCAGCGGCGCAACGATGCCTCTCACGACCGCTACTGAAAGAATAGCTGCTTGCGCCCGCTGTACAAGGGCTGGTGGCACTTTTGATCTGTTTTTTTTTTGGATGCCCGGGCGTTGGCGGGGGGGGGAAGGCCGTCGTCTGCCGCTAACATGGCCGGGACTCACACCGCGGGCCGCTAAAAACAAGGAGGGTTTCATGTCTCTCAGTCGAATCGCTGCAGCCTTGGGCGCAGCGCTGGTTTTGCTCACCCTGGGGGCCTGCACCACGGCACCCACCCACTCTGGCCTGGCGGCCGCGCAAGGCCGCGGTGAGCTGGCACCGCTGGTGCCGGTGCGCCGCTTTGTCGCCAATATCGACTTTGCCGCGGGCTTTGTGTTGTCGCCCGACGGGCAGCGCCTGATGTGGCTGCAGACCGTCGGGACCGATGGTGGCCTGGCTGTGCGCCAGATCGCCGATGGCAGCCCGGTCAGCACTTATGCCGTTGGCAACCAGGGGCGTGGCGGCGGCATCCACACCTGGCTGGCGGACAGCCGGCACATGCTGTACAGCAAGGACCCGACCGGGGATGAAAACACCCAGCTGTTTGTGCAGGACACGCAGGCCACGGCGTTTGCGCCCTGGGCGGTCACGCCGTGGCGCGGCGTGCGCTCGGAGTACCTGGGCCGCTCGGGCTTTGACGGCGCGAAATTTTTCTTTGCCAGCAACCGGCGCGACAAATCGACGCTGGACCTGTACGAGGGCGATGCGCAGACCCGCACTTTCAGGGAAGTGGCGCGCAGCGACGGCAGCGTGACGAGCTGGATTCTGGGCCTCAACCGTGAACTGGTTGGCCGTGCGCGCCAGCTGGGCCGCGCCGATGGCTCGGACGTGGCGGTCGAGCTGCTGCAGCCCGATGGCAGCTGGCGCACGTTCAAGACCGTCGGCGGGTTTGACTCGTACTGGATGAACCGGGTGGACACGGCGTCGGGAAAGGCCTGGGTGACGTCCAACATCGGACGCGACAGGACCGCGCTGCTTGAAGTGGACCTGGCCAGCGGCCAGGAGCGGGTGCTGGCCGCGCACGACCAGGTGGATCTGGGCATGGCGCTTTTTGGCACCCGTGGCGGCCCCCTGGCCTATGTGTTCGAGCCCGACATGCCGCGCATCAGCTACCTGGACGCTGCGATGGATCGCGACATACAGGCCGCCGTGCAAAAAGCATTGGCGGCGGGTTTGCTGCCGGCCGCGCCGGTGATCACGCGGCCACAAGGTTTTTCAGAAGACCAGCAGCGGGTGGTGCTGCGCAGCGTGGGGCACTTTGATTCGGCCGAGTTGCTGCTGGACCGCCGCACCGGCCAGGTGCGCCGGCTGAACCCCTTGCAGCGCGAGGCAGCCGCGGTGCTGGCGAAGGAGGAGCCGTTTTCCTTCAAGGCCTCGGACGGCCGCACCATCCACGGCTACCTGATTCGCCCGCGCGGCGTGCAGGGCCCGGTGCCCCTGGTGATGTCCATCCACGGCGGCCCGTGGGTGCGCGAGCGCTGGAGCCCGGCGGTGTTTGACTCCTCGCAGTTGCTCGTCAACCGCGGCTATGCGGTGATGACGCTGAACTACCGTGGCTCAGCCGGTTACGGGCGCGAACACATGTGGGCCGGCGAGCGGGAGTATTTTGGCCGCCTGCAAAAAGACATTGCCGAAGGCGTGCAGTGGGCCATTGACCAGAAGGTGGCCGACCCGAAACGACTGGCCGTGCTGGGCGGCAGTTTCGGCGGGTTTTCGGTGCTGGCGCAGCTGATCCAGAAACCGCATGACTACGCCTGCGGGGTGGACGTGGTGGGCGTGGCGAACTGGCCGCGTGTGGTGGACAACTGGCCGCCGTTCTGGCGCAGCCGGCATGTTTTCGGGCGCTTTTACGGCGACGTGAACAAGCCCGAAGACCGCGCGCAGATGCTGGCGAACTCACCCATCTCGCATCTGGACAAGATCACCGCACCGCTGCTGGTGGTGCACGGCGGCAACGACATTCGCGTGTTGCGCCAGGACTCGGACGACGTGGTGGCCGGTCTGCAGAAGCTGGGCCGTCCGGTGCAGTACCTGGTGTTTGCCGACGAGGGCCACAGCATCTCGAAGTGGCGCAACCGGCTCGCCATGTGGCGCACGATCGAGGACAAGCTGGCCGGCTGCCTGGGCGGGCGCAGCGCGGGGTTTGACTATTACCAGTTGATGCCGAGGTAAGGCGGCGCGGCTGGGGGCTTACAGCGCCCGGAACAGCGGGCTGTACAGCCGGCTGACCGCCAGCTTTTCCGGCCTGCCACGCAGGCTCAGCGTGAGTTTGCCGGTCTCGTCGCGGCTGACCGCGTCAATCGCCCCGGCCTGCACCACGGTGCCGCGGTGAATCTGCCAGAAGGTGTGTGCATCAAGCTGCGGCAGCAGGTCTTTCAGCGGTGTGCGTATCAGGTACTCGTGGTCGGCGGTGAGCACCCGAACGTATTTGTCGGCCGCTTCAAAGTACAGCACCTCGCCCACCGGCACCATGCGGATGCTGGTGCCGACACTGATCTGCAGCACCTTCAGCGGGCCGCTGTCGGGCCCCGGCGCCCGGGTGGCGTCCAGCAGCTGGCGCAACTGGTGCAGGGTGGTGTCCAGGCTTGCGTCCGGAATCACTCCTGAATTGATAGCTGGCGGCGCCCGTGTGATAAGGGCTTGCTGCACTTTTGACACTGTTTTCTGCAGGCGGCCGGCTTGCACGGGCTTGAGCAGGTAGTCCACCGCCTGCGCTTCGAAGGCCTGTACCGCGTACTGGTCGTAGGCGGTGACAAACACCAGCGCGGGAAAGGGGGTGTCCTGCGGCCAGTCGTCGGCCAGTTCGGCCGCGGCCTCCAGACCGCCCAGGCCCGGCATGCGGATGTCGAAAAACAGCACCTCGGGCAGCAACTTCAGCGACTGCGCCACGGCCGAGGCGCCGTCCCCCACCGTGGCCAGCACGCGCAGCGCGGGCCAGGCGCGCGCCAGCTCGGCCTGCAGCGCCTGCGCCAGCAGCGGTTCGTCTTCGGCAATCAGGGCCGTGGCCGGGCGGGTGTTCATGGTTTGAAGGGAAATCGGACGCTGGCCCTTGTGCCACCTGCGCTGGCAGCTACTAATTCAATAGCAGTTTCGGCGCCGTAGGTACTTGCCAGCCGCTCGCGCACCTGGGCCATGCCGAAACCGGCGTGGTTTTTGTCGGCGCCCGACAGGCCGACGCCGGTGTCCAGCACCTCCAGGACCAGCGCCGCGCCTTCGCGCCGGGCGCGCACGGTGATGTGACCGCCTTCGACCTTGGGCTCCAGCCCGTGCTTGATGCTGTTTTCCACCAGCGGCTGCAGCAGCAAGGTGGGCACCGGATGCTGCGCCAGCTCGGCGGGCAGCTCCAGCGTGTAAGTCAGGCGCGGCCCCATGCGGATCAGCATGAGCTCGAGGTAGTCGCGCAGGCGGTCGAACTCGGCCTGCAGCGTGTGGGTGGGCGCGAGCGAGGCGCCCAGCGTGGCGCGCAGGTAGTCAATCATGTGGTCGAGCATGACCTGGGCGCGCGGCGGATCGGCGGCAATCAGCGCGCGCAGGTTGGCCAGCGTGTTGAACAGCATGTGCGGCTCAAGCTGGGTTTCCAGCAGCTTCAGGCGGGCCTCGCTGGCGTGCTGGCGCGCCTCGTCCATCTTGCGCAGGAGGTAGGCGCTCTTGTTGATGGAATAGAAGTAAAAGCTGCCGGCAATGCCGGCCAGCGCGGTGATCAGGATGGAGCTGCGCAGCTGGCTGCTGTCGCTGTGGCCGGCGCCGGGCGAGTACCAGCCGTAGTAGTCACACAGCCGGTCGGCGATGGCCGTGCCCAGCAGGTAGCCCAGCGTGATGCTGCCGATCACCAGCACCAGACCGGCCCAGCCGGGCGGCCAGCCGGTTTCCGCGCTGGAGGGGAACAGGTGCCGGCCGATGTCGATGCCGGCCCAGGTGATGCCCGCAATCAGCACCGAATAGACCAGTGGCGGACCCCAGGGCCGCTCCGGCATGAAGGCGTACTGGATGGCGGCGATCGCCAGCGCGAAAGCCATGACCTGCAGCAGGTGCCGCAGCTTGGAGGTCCAGTCGATGTTCATGGGGGCGGGCCGTCGCCGCGCTGGCGCTGAAGGCGGTCGCGCTCTTTCTGGACCATGCGCTCGCGCAGGCCGCTGCCGTTGCCCAGCACGAACACCGATACCCCGTGCAGCACCAGTCCCAGACCCCAGCCCAGCAGCGGAAACAGCGACCAGGGCCGGCTCCCGAAACCGTGGGTCGACATGGCGAAGATCAGCAGGTTGACCAGCAGGTAGAGCACAGCGTGCACATACCAGCCCAGCTTGGCGCCGGCGCGCTTGTGCGCCAGGCGTTCGAGGTTTTCGGGCAGGGGCGGGGTGTGCATCATGGGCGGGTTTGAAAAATCATTCTAGAACAGGGCGCTGGATGGAGGCCCCGAGAAAATACCCGGCAGGGTGCCGGGGCCCGCATGCATCACGGCGCTGAAGTCGGCCTTCGACAAGGTCGCGTTGATGCCGGCCAGCGGCGCGATCGGTGCCGGCCCGCCGAAGGTGATGGCGGCGGCCAGGGCCGTGAACAGCAGGGCCACGGCGGCGAATGTCGCGAAAGCGGTGACGGTGACGGACCGGTTCATGGCAGCAGGTGTCGGTGGAAAAAGGCGGTGATCCGGCGGGCCTCGGGCAGCTGGCTGCGGTCGAAACCCGGCCGGTCGCCCGGCAGTTCGTCTTCAATGCTGCCGGGCCGCAGGTATTTTTTCACGGCGTGCTGCCCGTTCACCACGCGTCGCGCTGCAGCGACAGGCGGTCGCGTTCCTGCTGCACCAGGCGCTCATGCAGACCGGCGCCGCCCGTCCCCAGAAACACCACGGCGCCGTGCACCGCCAGGCCGATGCCCCAGCCGAGCAGGGGAAACACCGCCCAGTGCCGACCGCTGGCGAGCGACAGGGTGAGCAGCAGCAGGTTGACCAGCAGGTAGACGCTGGCGTGGATGTACCAGCCGAGTTTGGCGGCGGCGCGTCTGCGCGCCAGTTGCTCCAGGTGCGTATCGGACAGGGTCGTTGATGTGTGGTGGAAGTTCATGGTGTTTCCTTTCAGATGTTGGAAAGTGCGGAAGAAGGGGCGGCGTGCCGCATGGCCAGGCGCCAGAGGCGGGCGGCACGGGCGGCAAAGATGCCGCTGAACAGGCCATACAGAGCGCCGGTGATCAGCGCGTACTGGCTGTCGCGCGCCAGCTGCGGCTGCATGGTGAGGTCGACACCCACGACGTACTTGGTCAGGAAGATAGCGAGGATCAGCGCCAGCGGCACCCAGCTGCCCGGCACGGTGAAACTGCGGCGTGCTGCGTCGTAAGCCGTGCCTGCAGGCGGCGACTGGCGGGCCAGCAGGCCCAGCATGGCCGCGGCAGCGGCCAGCCAGACCAGCACCACGTCGCCGAACAGCGGCGAGCCGCCAAAGGCCGAGACCGTGCCCCACAGCGACAGGCCGGTCATGGCCAGCGGCATGATCGTCATGCGCAACGCGCTGACGCTGCGTGTGCGCAACTGGCTCAGGCCCAGCGCGAGCAGGACGCCGAACAGGCCCCAGACCCAGGTCGGGGTGTTTTTCAGGACGAGCCCGAGGGCCTGGGGATGTTGCCAAAGGAGCTGGATCAGCATGGTGGTCTCCGGTGTGGGAAAGAAAAGAGGAAGGAAAAGTGGACTCAGATCAGGCCCAGACTGCCCCAGAGCAGCGAGCCGAGGTAGCGGTTGGGCAGCAGGGTGAACCCGCCGGCGACCACGCTGGCGCTGACATAGGTGATCAGCATGTAGCGGCGGTGCCGTTTGATGTTGCCCTGGGCCAGAAACCAGAAAGCGCCGAACATTCCGGCAAAAGCGGCCGGCACCAGCAGGTGGATGGGTGTGTAGCCGCCAATGTTGGGCAGTCTGAAGTCGCGGATGAAAAGCGCAGAGACGGCGGTGACCACCATCAGCGTGACCCAGGCGTAGCCGAAAGCGCGGTGTAGCCGCGGGCGCTGGGCGCGGCCCTGGCGTGCCCACAGGGCCACGGGGCCGACGAGGGTGGCTCCGATGGCGGCGGTCAGGTGAACCGCGATGGTGGGTGACATTTGCATGGTGCTCTCCGATCAACAAGGTGAAAACAAGATGAAGCGGACTTTGCCGGGGCGGCCGCGCCGGCGCGAGGGTTTTGCGACGAAATGCAGGAGCAGGGGCGCGAGTTGCAGCCAGCGAACGCGAAAAGCGCCGCCCCGGCGCCTGCCGCCGCCCCGGAGATAGCGGGCCGGCGGCGATAATCAGCCCCTATTTACTGGAGTGCGCGTGGACATAACATTGCTGATCAAGGCCGCCGTCATGGGCATCGTGGAGGGGCTGACCGAGTTTTTGCCGATTTCTTCCACCGGGCACCTGATTCTTGCGGGCGCCCTGCTGGGTTTTGACGACGACAAGGCCAAGGTGTTTGACATTGCGATCCAGACCGGCGCCATTTTTGCCGTGATCCTGGTCTACTGGCAGAAGATCCGCGCCACAGTGGTGGCCCTGCCGACAGAAAAACAGGCCCGGCAGTTTGCACTCAATGTGCTGGTGGCCTTTGTGCCGGCGGTGATTCTGGGCCTGCTGTTTGGCAAGGCCATCAAGGCCCACCTGTTCACGCCGGTGGTGGTGGCGAGCACCTTCATCATCGGCGGCTTCATCATTTTGTGGGCCGAGCGGCGGCAGAAAATGAACCCGGCCACGGCGCGCATCCATGAGGTCGAGGCCATGACCACCCTGGACGCGCTGAAGGTCGGGCTGGTGCAATGCCTGGCCATGGTGCCCGGCACCAGCCGCAGCGGCGCCACCATCATTGGCGGCATGTTGCTGGGCCTGTCTCGCAAGGCGGCGACGGATTTTTCTTTTTACCTGGCGATTCCGACGCTGATCGGTGCCGGTGTCTACAGCCTGTACAAGGATCGGGCGCTGCTGTCGGTTGCGGACCTGCCGCTGTTCGGCGTGGGGCTGCTGTTTGCCTTTGTCAGCGCCTGGCTGTGCATTCGCTGGCTGCTGCGCTACATCGCCACCCACAGCTTTGTGCCGTTTGCCTGGTACCGCATCGTGTTCGGCATCGTGGTGCTGGTGACGGCGCAGATGGGCTGGGTCACCTGGGCGGGCTGAGCCGCATCAAGGGCTGAACGGCGAACGGCTGGACGTTCGCGCCGCGCTGTTCAGTCCAGCAGGTTGCGCAGGGCCGCTTCAATGGCTGCCGCCGTGGCCACGGGTTTTTCCATCGGAAACAGGTGGCTGCCGTCGAGCATCATGATGCGGCCTTTGGTGACCTTCTCGGTCATGGCCATGCCCACCTGTTTCATCTCGGCCGACTGGCGCCCGCCGATAAAGGCCACCGGGCATTTGAGCGGATGGCGCTTGAGCAGCCCCTCGAGGTTGTGGGGCAGCGTGTTGTAGATGGCGGTTTCCACGTCGCGGTCAAAACTCAACAGGCGTTGGCCGCCGGCGTCGTGGGTGCCGTGTTCGATGTAATCCAGCAGCACCTGTTCGTCCCAGCGTGCAAAGGATTTCTTGGTGCGGAAATGCGCCAGCACCTCGGCCTGGCCCAGCCACTCGTGCCGGCGTTTGCGGCTGATGGCACCGGGCGAAATCGAGCCGACCAGCTGCGCACGTTTGGCCACGCTCAGCGCGGCGGCACGCCAGCCTCCCAGGATGGGCGAGTCGATCAGCAGCACACCACGCACCGGCAGGCCGCCGAGCACGGGGTTGCGGGCGGCGCACATCAGGCTCAGAAAACCGCCCAGTGAGTGGCCCACCAGAAAGGCCGCCTGGCCGGTTTTTTCGACCTGTTCGCTGGTGAAATCAGCGAGCTGCTGCACCAGGTGCGGCCAGTTGCTGGTGACCGGGTAACGCGGGTCGTGGCCGAATTTTTCAATCGCCTTGACCTGGAAGCCGCGCGCGCGCAGCCCCTGGAACAACACGCCGTAGGTACTTGCGGGAAAGCTGTTGCCGTGGGAAAAAACGATGAGGGGTTTGGTGGATGCGGGCACGGGGTCAGATCAGTTTTTCTTCGGGGGAAGTGATTTTTTTCAGAGGCTGGTTGCGTGTCAGCGGCGTGAGCAGCGGCACCTGCGTTTCGCCGCCGGTCCACATCGGGTCTTCGATGCTGTCAAAAACTTCGCGCAGCTTTTTGCCCCAGTTGTTGTGCAGCATGCGGAAGTAGGGGTTCTCGTGGTCGATGCAGACCACCTTGTCGCTTTGCAGCGAGTTGACTTCGTAGACCACCATGTCCAGCGGCAGGCCGACTGACAGGTTGGACTTGAGGGTGGAGTCCATCGAAACCAGCGCGCATTTGGCGGCTTCGTCCAGCGGTGTTTCGGGGGTGATCACGCGGTCCAGCACCGGTTTGCCGTATTTCGATTCGCCGACCTGGAAGTAGGGCGTCTCGGGCGTGGCTTCAATGAAGTTGCCGGCTGAATAGACCTGGAACAGGCGCATCGCCTCTCCGTGGATCTGGCCGCCGAAGATCAGCGAGACATTGAACTCGACGCCCGCGTGTTTGAGGTCGTCGGCGTCGCGCTCGTGCACGCGCCGGATCGCGGCACCCAGCACTCGCGCCGCGTCGAACATGCTTTTGGCGTTCCAGATGGTGATCGGCGGGCCGCCGTCCGGGTCCTTGAGCTGCTCGACCTGCAGGATCTCGCGCACCGACTGCGAGATCGACAGGTTGCCGGCCGACAGCAGCACCATGAAACGGTCGCCCGGCTTTTCATAAATGATCATCTTGCGGAAGGTGCTGATCTGGTCCAGCCCGGCGTTGGTGCGCGAGTCGGAAAGAAACACCAGGCCGGCGTTGAGTTTGATGGCGACGCAGTAGGTCATGAGGGGCAATCGTGAGGGGGTGGGGCTGCTCAGGCGGCAGCGATTTTTTTGAGTTGGTAAAGGGCGTCCAGCGCCTCGCGCGGGCTCAGCGCATCGGGGTCGATGCCGTGCAGGGCTTTCTCGACGGCGCTGGGCTCGGCAGCGGGCTGCTCGGGTGGCGCGGCAAACAGGTCGACCTGGGCGCGGCTGGCGGTCTGCTGGGTTTCCAGCGCATCCAGCGCATGGCGCGCGTGGTTGACCACCGCAGCCGGCACACCGGCGAGTTTGGCCACGGCGATACCGTAACTCTTGCTGGCTGGACCGGGTTCGATGTGGTGCAGGAAGACGATGTTGGCACCGGACTCGACCGCACTGACATGCACGTTGACCGCCGCATGGTGGCGCGCCGGGAACTCGGTCAGCTCGAAATAATGGGTTGCGAACAAGGTGAAGGCCTGGGTCTTGTTGTGCAGGTGGGCTGCAATACCGCCGGCCAGCGCCAGACCGTCGAAGGTGGAGGTGCCGCGCCCGATCTCGTCCATCAGCACCAGCGAGTGTGGTGTGGCGGCGTGCAGGATCTGTGCGGCCTCGGTCATCTCCAGCATGAAGGTCGACTGCGCGTTGGCCACGTCGTCGGCCGCGCCGATGCGGGTGTGGATGGCGTCGATCGGGCCGAGCCGGCAGCCGCCGGCCGGCACGTAAGAGCCCACACTGGCCAGCAGCACGATGAGGGCCACCTGGCGCATGTAGGTGGATTTGCCGCCCATGTTGGGGCCGGTGATGATCTGCATGCGGCTTTTGCCGCTCAGGCTGCAGTCGTTGGCGATGAAGGAGCCGCCGCTGGTTTCTGCCAGCCTGCTTTCCACCACCGGGTGCCGGCCCTGGCTGATGTCAATGCAGGGCTCTTTCACAAACACCGGGGCGGTCCAGTTCAGCGTGAGCGAACGTTCGGCCAGCGCACATAACGCGTCCAGGCTGGCCAGCGCGCGCGCCAGGCGGCTCAGCACCGGCACAAAGGCCTGCAGCTCGTCGAGCAGTTGTTCGTACAGCCATTTTTCGCGGGCCAGCGCGCGTTCCTGCGCCGACAGGGCCTTGTCCTCGAAGGCCTTGAGTTCGGGCGTGATGTAACGCTCGGCGTTTTTCAGGGTCTGGCGGCGCCGGTAGTCGCCAGGTACCTTGTCGAGCTGCCCTTGGGTGACCTCGATGTAAAAGCCGTGGACCTTGTTGAACTGCACACGCAGGTTGGCGATGCCGGTACGGGCCTTCTCGCGGCCTTCGAGGTCCAGCAAAAAATCGTCGCAGTTGGTCTGGATCGCGCGCAACTCGTCGAGGTCGGCGTCGCAGCCGTGGTTGATCACGCCGCCGTCGCGAATCAGCGCGGCGGGTTCGTCGAGCAGGTAGCGCTGCAGCAGGGCGGCGCAGGCGGGCGGCGCCTGCAGGTCCGCGAAAATAGTGGTCAAAAGTGCCGGTAGCCCTTGCTGGGCGGGCGCAAGCAGCTCTGTTTTTTGTAGCGTATCGCGCAGGGCAATGAGCTCGCGCGGGCGCACCTGGCGCAGCGCGATGCGGGCGGTGATGCGTTCAACGTCGCTGCTGCCCTTGAGGCGCGCGCGCAGTGTCTGCTGCAGGCCGCTGCGCAGGGCCGTGATGGCTTCGAGCCGCGCTGCGGCCTGGCTGCGCTCGCGCCGCGGGCTCAGCAGCCAGCTTTTGAGCGCGCGGCTGCCCATGCCGGTGGTGCAGCTGTCGAGCAGCGAAAACAGGGTGGGTGCGTCCTCGCCGCGCAGGGTCTGGGTCAGCTCCAGGTTGCGCCGGGTGGTCTGGGGCAGCTCGATCAGTTCGCCCGAACGCACCACCTGCAGGCTGTGCACATGGGACAGCGCGCGGCCCTGGGTGTGTTCGGCATAACCGAGCAACGCAGACGCGGCTGCGTGGGCCTCGGGCAGGGCCTCGGCGTTCCACGAGGCCAGCGAGGCCACCTGCAACTGCGCCAGCAGACGGCGCGCACCGAGCGCGCTGTCGAACTGCCAGGCCGGGCGGGCGCTGACGGCGCAGCGCTGGCTTTTCAGGCGCTGTTCGAAGGCGGGCGTGACATCGACGTTGTAGAGCAGTTCGCTGGGCGCGATGCGGGCGATCCAGGTTTCGAGCTCGTCGCTGGCGCAGTGCGCCAGGTGGATTTCGCCCTGGGTCACGCTGAGCCAGGCCAGGCCGCAGGTGTTGCGGCCGCCCTGGTGCACCGCCAGCAGGATGGATTCGGTCTTGTCGCTGAGCAGTTCGGTGTCGGTCAGGGTGCCGGGTGTGACCACGCGCACCACCTTGCGCTCGACCGGGCCCTTGGCGGTGGCCACGTCGCCGACCTGCTCGCAAATCGCCACCGACTCGCCAAGCTTGATCAGTTTGGCGAGGTAGCCTTCCAGCGAGTGGAAGGGCACGCCGGCCATGACCACCGGCTCGCCGTTGGAGTGGCCGCGCCGCGTCAGCGTGATGTCGAGCAGGCGCGCGGCTTTTTCGGCGTCGGCATAAAACAACTCGTAAAAGTCGCCCATGCGGTACAGCAGCAAGGTGTCGGGGTAGTCCGCTTTCAGGCCCAGATACTGGACCATCATGGGCGTGTGTTTTCCGGTGCCGGCGTTGGCCGGGTCTGGGATGTCTAGGGCAGGCGGGGGAAGGTTCACTGAGGTTTCAGGCAAGGGCAGTAAAAGGCTGAATACACGGGTGAACTCAGGGTGGCTGCGGGGGGTGGCAACGGGGACCAGGAAAATAATAGCACTTGCCGGCCTGTCCCCTGCCGCGCCCGGCAGAAACTGCTGCAAGGCCGCGCCAGACGAAACAGGGTGCGCCAGTGCGACGGCTTGTAAAACCTGAAAGATCAGACATTTCACTACAAAACCGGTCGACGGCCCGGCGTAGACTCAAAGCGTCTGGGCTCGACTTGCGCGCCTAGCCGTCCCGTATTTGCCCGGGCAGGTTTCAGACAAGCGCGCCAACGTCCAACAAGGAAGAACCATGACCGAGCTGAATTCACCGGCCACCGCTGACCCCGTTGCCCAGGGCGACTGTGATGTGCTGGTCATCGGCGGCGGCCCGGCGGGTTCCACGGCCGGGGCGTTGCTGGCCCAGCGGGGCTACAAGGTGGTGGTGCTGGAGAAAGAACACCATCCGCGCTTTCACATTGGCGAGTCGCTGTTGCCGGCCAACCTGCCGCTGTTTGAAAAACTCGGGGTGGCGGATGCTGTCCGGGCCATCGGCATCGAGAAATGGGGCGCCGAGTTTGTGTCGCCCTGGCACGACAACAAGAGCCAGACCTTCATGTTCGGCGACGCCTGGGACAAGTCCATGCCGTTTTCCTACCAGGTGCGGCGCTCGGAGCTTGACGAGATCCTGATACGCAATGCGGCCCGGCTGGGCGCCGAGGTGCTGGAGGGCTGCAGGGTGCGCGAGGTGACTTTTGCGGCCGACGGCAAGGGCGCCACCGTCCACGCGCAGCATGAGGACGGCCGCCTGCACGACTGGCGTGCCCGCTTTGTGGTGGACGCCTCGGGCCGCGACACCCTTCTGGGCAAACAGTTCGACATCAAGCGTCGCAACCCCAAACACAACAGCTCGGCCCTGTATGCGCATTTCACCGGCGCCACGCGGCATCCTGGCCAGGCCGAGGGCAACATCACGATTTTCTGGTTCGACCACGGCTGGTTCTGGTTCATTCCGCTGGCTGACGGCGCCACCAGCATCGGTGCGGTGGTGTGGCCGTATTACCTCAAGAGCCGCAACAAACCCGTGAAGGACTTTTTTCTCGACACGATTGCGATGTGTCCGGCGCTCGGCGAGCGGCTGGCAAACGCCACGCTGTCGTCCGAGGTCGAGGCGACCGGGAATTTTTCCTACGCCTGCGAGCGCACCTGTGGCCCCAACTACGTGATGATCGGTGACGCGTTCACTTTCATCGACCCGGTGTTTTCGTCGGGTGTCATGCTGGCCATGCAGGGCGGTTTTGTCGGTGCCGACACGGTCGACACCTGCCTGAGCGAACCTGCGAAAGCCGAAGCCGCGCTGGCGCATTTTGACCGCCAGGTGCGCAAGGGGCCAAAGGAGTTTTCGTGGTTCATCTACCGCGTCACGAACCCGGCCATGCGTGACATGTTCATGGGGCCGCGCAATGTGTGGCGCGTGAAGGAGGCCTTGCTGTCCATGCTGGCGGGCGACATTTTCGGCAAGACGCCGATCTGGGGTTCCCTGGCGGTGCTCAAGGCAATTTTCTATATCTCCTCGGCCCTGAACTACAAGCGCACCCTGCAGTCCATGCGCATGCGCAAGGCCAATATCCGCGTGGTCGAGGACGCCGCGTCTGCGGCGCGCTGAGGTCGTCAGGCGAAGACACCATGGACCACGAGTCGAATGCCCTCCTGACCGAGCCGCTGGCGCTGCCGTCGTCCCGCAGCGCCCTGCATGAAACCCTCAGGCTGCACCTGGGCTACCTGGCGCTGGGCCTGATCAGCCTGCTGGTCACGCTGCTGGCCTTTCCCATGCGGGCGTTGCTGCCGCGTGTGATGAGCAAACGGCTGGGCCGCAAGCTGGTGACCGTGGCCACGCGGCGTTACCTGCGGTTTCTGGTGCTGATCGGGGCCTGTCGCTTCGACCTCTCGGAACTGGACAGCTTGCGCGGTGACGTGCCCATGATCATCGCTCCCAATCATCCGTCGTTGCTCGATGCAGTGATGATTCTGTCACGCCTTCCCGGTGCGGGCTGCATCATGAAAGCCGAACTCGTCAACAGTGTTTTTTATGGTGCGGGTGCGCGGCTGGCCGGCTACATCCGCAACACGCCGCTGCGTACCATGGTCCAGCTGGCGGTGGACGACCTGCACCAGGGCAGCCATCTGCTGCTGTTTCCCGAAGGCACACGCACCACACGTTTTCCGCTGGGCCCTTTGCAGGGCACGACCGGCCTGATTGCCAAAAGTGCAGGTGTGCAGGTTCAGACGGTATTTATTGAAACCAGTTCCGGTTTTCTGGGCAAGGGCTGGCCGCTGCTGCGAGCCCCTAAAATGCCCATCACTTACCGGGTTCGTCTCGGCAAGCGTTTTGATCCGCCGCAGCACACGGCGCGTTTCGTCAGTGAGCTCGAGCAGTATTTCCAGTCCGAGCTGGCGCACGCGCAGTTGCCCGGCTTTCCCGTTTCACCGCCGGCCTGAACATCGTGGCCTGGCGTTTCCTGTCCAGGTTCTCTCACGATGACTGTTTCCGCTCCCGGCGTGTCCCCCACGCATCTGGTCCTGATACCGAGCTACAACCCCGGGCCCAAGGTCTATGAGACAGTACGCGCGGCCCGCGCGCAGTGGACGCCGGTCTGGGTCGTGGTGGACGGCAGCACCGATGACAGCGTGGCAGGGCTGCAGGCCATGGCGGCGCAGGACGTGGGATTGCGCGTGGTCGTGTTGCCGCACAACGTCGGCAAGGGCGCGGCGGTGCTGCACGGGCTGGACCTGGCGGCGGCCCAGGGTTTCAGCCATGTGCTGACCATGGATTCCGACGGTCAGCACCCGGCCCACCTGATTCCGCAATTCATGGCCGCCTCGAGTGCGGAGCCCGAGGTCATGGTGCTGGGCATGCCGGTGTTTGCCGCTGACGCACCGCGCCTGCGCGTCAATGGCCGCAAGGTCTCCAACGGCTGGGCCAACCTGGAAACCCTGTGGGCCGGCATCGGCGACTCGTTGTTCGGCTTTCGGGTCTACCCGATCGCGCCGCTGCGGCGCGTCATGCACGGCCAGCGCTGGATGCGGCGCTTCGACTTTGATCCCGAGGCGGTGGTGCGGATGTGCTGGCTGGGTGTCAAACCCGTCAACCTGCCGGCCACCGTCAAATATTTTCGCCCCGACGAAGGCGGCGTCTCGCACTTCAACTACCTGCGCGACAACCTGCTGCTGAGCTGGATGCATTCGCGCCTGTTTCTCGGCTTTCTGCTGCGCCTGCCGGTGCTGCTGGCGCGGCGCTTGTCCGGACGATCTTGAGTGGCCGCGCTCAGGGCGCCCGCTCGTCTGGGGCAGGCGCTGCGCTGGCAGCCCCGGGCTTGATCGCCTGGTACTCGGAAAACACGCCCACTTCCAGGTGTTGTCTGACCTGCACCAGCCCGGCTGCGCTCAGCGTGGCCATGACTTGTTCCGGCGGGACACAGGCCTCTATGCTGTCCCAGTAGTAACGCCAGATCGTCGCGGTCTCCTTTTGCCGGGATACAAACCGTGTCAGCAGCGGTATCACCCCCCGCATATAGGTCTTGAGAACCCACTGTCCGAGCCCGCTTTTGGCCTGGGTGATTTCGAGGATGCACAGGCGGCCGCCGGGTTTCAGTACCCGTTGAAACTCTGCAAACGCCACCCCCAGGTCGCTGATGTGGCGAAGGGCATAACCCATGCTCAGGAAATCAAAGTGATTGTCGGGAAAAGGCAATGATTCGGCCCGGCCTTCCACCAGCACCATGGTCCTGGGCAGCTTGCTGGCCGCCAGCATGCCGGGGCTGGGATCAATGCCGGTGACCAGGGCCGGGTCGCCGGCCAGAAGGCAGGCCTGGGCCGCAACCAGGCCGGTTCCCACCCCTACATCCAGCACCCGCATGCCCGTTTTCAGGCCGCCGCGAATGAGGGCCTGTCGCCGATAGCGCGAACCGGTACCCCAGGCCAGCATGGCCTCGATACGGTCGTAGTCGGCAGCGGTGTCGTCAAAAATCCGGCGTAAATAGGCTTGCCTGTCCTGCTCGGTCCGGTAGTAATCGGTGAGTGGCCCATGCGGTGCATGTGCCGCAGCAACGGGTTCGGAATTCTTCATGGGGTAGTCACCTTTCAGGCTGGAACGTCAGCTGGGCGCGCGGCGGGAGAGCCCGTCAGGGGTGCGTGCTGGCAAGGCACTGGGAGGTGCAGGCGGAGGCCTGCGAGGAAGGGCAGCGCGGCCAGCGTGTCCCGGGGCGGCTCGGTCAGCGCGCTTGTGCGTTCACCCGCGGGTGATGGCCTTTGACGCGGCATCAGCCAGCTTCAGGCCCGTTCCGCCAAGCGTCAATCAGACAATGGCGGGTTTCGGGGTCAGATCATGCCGCCATTGATCGAGATGATCTGGCCGCTGATGTAGGCCGCGCGTTCGGAGGCCAGAAAGCCGACGAGGTCGGCAACTTCCTCGGCCTTGCCGGCGCGTTTCATGGGCACCATGCGGTCGATGACGTCCTTGCTGAAGGCGCCCTGGGTCATGGCGGTGTCGATGATGCCGGGGGCCACGGCGTTGACCGTGATGCCACGGCTCGCCACTTCCAGCGCCAGCGACTTGGTGGCCGCATGCAGGGCGCCCTTGGCGGCCGAGTAGTTGACCTGCCCACGGTTGCCGGCCACGGCCGCGACCGAGGTGATGGTGATGATGCGGCCCCAGCGGGTACGGATCATGGGCATGGTCAGCGGCTGGGTCACGTGGAAAAAACCATTGAGCGAAACATCCAGCACGCGCTGCCACTGCACCAGCTGCATGCCGGGGAACACCGCATCGTCGTGGATGCCGGCGTTGTTGACCAGCACCTGGATGGGGCCACCTTCGAGCAGGGCTTCCAGGGCTTGGGCGGTGGCTGCCGCATCGGTCACATCAAAAGCGACGGCCTGGGCCTGGCCGCCCCGGGCCACGATGTCTGCGGCAACAGCTTGCGCCGTGGCCAGGTGGCTGTTGGCGTGGACGATGACCGCAAAGCCGTCAGCCGCCAGGCGCCGGCTGATGGCCGAGCCCAGGCCACCGCTGCCGCCGGTGACCAGTGCGCGTTTGAGGGGTGGGGTCATGGGGGACTCGCTGCCGCTGCTGCGGCGGGAAGTGGGGTGGAGGAGGGCAGCGCCAGCGCTGATGCATCGAGCACCACCACGGCGCGGCCGCTGAGCAGGGGCTGCTTGCCCGCCTGCACGGTAAAGCTGTACAGCACGGTGTTGTCGTCGCCGGTCAGCCGGTCGGCGCGGATGCTCAGCTCGCCTGCAACCGTGTCCAGCCGTTCGACGAACAGCGTGACGCTGCGCATGCTGGCCAGGTAGCCGGCGCGCGGCGGCGTGTTGGCGCTGTTCTCGCCGGCCAGGGTTTGGGCTACCAGCGTACCGTGCACGGCCATGGCCTGCGCGGCGTACTCCACGCCGCAGGCTGCACCGAGCCGGCCGTGGGCCCGCAGTGGGTGGTCTGGCGCGTGGTGGCTGCTGGCCTGGCAGATGATGTGCTGGGTGTCCCAGGCGGTGACGCTGTCCAACAGGCACATGGCGCCCTGATGAGGGATGCGGCGGGCGATGTCCGCGTGTCGCAGCGTGGCCGGGAGATGCGCCGTGTTCAGCATGGTCCCACCTGCACGGACAATTGCAGACCATCGAGGTAGTCAAGCACGACGCTGCCGGCCTCCTGCGTGGCCACACTGCGCAGCAACGGCAGGCAACGGGCCGCGGGAATGCTGGCGCGCAGTTGCTCCAGCGCGCTGTCGGCCATGGCGGTGGCGCTGGCGCCTGTGAGGCAGGCGGGTGCCAGGGTCCACCGGGCCAGGCTGCGCTCGCTGCGTTGCGGAGCCAGCACCAGCGCCACGCCGAAGGAGTCCGGCAGCGGGCGCACGCCGTGCAGTGGTTCGGGGTAGTCGGTGTCGTAGGCGACCAGCAGGACGACCGTCTGATCGACCGCCGCCTGGGTCACCGCTTCGAGCAGGCCGGCCGCAAAACTGCCATCGTAGGCACACAGCACGGAGGATGTCGCCATCGAGCCGCTGGAGATGCTCCAGTAGCCGGAAGAGGCGTTGTGCACCGAATTGTGAAACCGCGTGGGAGAGATCAGCCTGTCCGCCGAGGCCAGCGCGCTGCAGATTTCATGGCAATTGATGGCATCACCGCTCGACGATGAAAACACCGAAGGCAGCCTGGCCGCGGACAGGCCCGAGGCCACCACGGCTTCCTGGCCCACGGCCAGCGAGACCTTGACCACGGCGCCCGCACGCCGGCGTTCGGCCGGAGGCAGTGCCATGGGCAGCGGCAACACACAGCGTGCTGCCTCGTAAGGAGCGCTGCCGGCAAGGTGTTCGCGCCCTGGCGTCCAGCCCGACAGGCCCGGGCCCAGCAGGCCGATGCCTTCGACATAAACCGTGAGGGACGGCGCGGCGGATACGGGATGTGTCATCGTCGTCTTACCCGGCACGGCCAAAAACCAGGCTGCAGTTGGTGCCGCCGAACCCGAAGGAATTGCTCAGGACGCGCCGCACGGGCTGCTCCACGTTGTGCAGCAGGTAGTTCAGGGGCAGGGCCGGGTCGAGCGCCTGCGTGTTCAGGCCGGCCGGCATCAGGCCGTGCTGCAGGGCCAGGGCGCAGATCACCGCCTCCAGCCCGCCCGCCGCGCCGAGGGCGTGGCCGGTGGCGCCCTTGGTGGAACTGCAGGGCGTGGCCGGGCCAAACAGCGCCGCCACCGCCCTGGTTTCGGCCGCGTCGTTGCTCGGCGTGGCCGTGCCATGCAGGTTGATGTAATCGATGTCCGCTGCATCAAGACCGGCCATGGCCAGGGCGTCCTGCATGGCCATGCGCGCACCCAGACCCTCGGGGTGGGGCGAGGACATGTGGTGGGCGTCGCTGGATTCACCGAACCCCAGCAGCAGCACGGCGTCGTCGTCCAGATGCTCGGGCAAGGGCTCGAGCAGCGCAAAGGCGGCCGCTTCGCCGATGGAAATGCCATCGCGTTCGACATCAAATGGCCGGCAGGCCTGCGAGGAAGTCAGGCCCAGGGAATTGAAACCATACAGTGTCGTCAGGCACAGCGAATCGACGCCGCCAACCACCGCGGCATCAATCAGGCCGGCCGCCATCATGCGGCGCGCCGAGGCAAACACCTTGGCACTGGACGAACAAGCGGACGAGACCACCACCGCTGGACCGGCCAGGGCCAGGTGGTGGCGCGTGAAGTCGGCCACCGAGAAAGTGTTGTGGGTGGTCCGGTAGGCGAAATCGGGAGGAAAGGCGCCGGTGAACGGGTCAAGCCGGCGGTAGGCCA
Source organism: Polaromonas sp. (assembly GCF_029945895.1). Lineage (GTDB taxonomy): Bacteria > Pseudomonadota > Gammaproteobacteria > Burkholderiales > Burkholderiaceae_C > Polaromonas. The sequence goes on from NZ_JAQSDL010000065.1 coordinate 20,285, forward strand.
GCTCGGTCTGCAAGATGCCGGAGGTGCTGGTGCCGATGAAGATGCCGATGCGGTGCGCACCGTATTTCTGGCTGGCGGCGGCGACGGCCTCGGTGAAACCGTCCTGCGTCAGACCCAGCAGCGCGAGGCGGTTGTTGCGACAGTCGAACGCTGCCAGCGGTGCGGGAAGCGCCACGGCATCCACGCCTGTCACCTCGCCGACAAAGGTGGGCAGATCGACCGTGTCAAACGCACAGGGCACGAGGCCGCCGTGCTCCTCGCGCAAGGCGCTGAGGGTTTGCTGAAGGCCGCGACCGATGCTGCTGGTCGCGGTGAAATGGGAAAGCCAGAGCGGGTTCAGAAGAAAACTAGCCGATCTAAAAGTGAAGTCATGTTAGCAAATCAAGCAGGTGCTTTTGGGGTGTTGGCGGACGGTCAGGCGGCGATGTAGGGGCGATGGTGGTCGGCGCGGGTGCGCACCACGTGGAGAAGGGACAGGCAGGCGGTGGCAGTTCCCAGCAAGAGCCCGGCCCACATGTCGACCGCCACATGTTGGCGGGTGGCGACTGTGGAGTAAACGATGCCGATGCACCACAGCGCATTGAGCAGCCGTGCCCATGGCGGCGCGCCAAAACGGCGCAGCAGGTGATGCAGCCAGAGCCCCGAGAAAACAGCGGTGGCGACATGCAGGGAGGGGCAGGCGTTGCCCGCGGCATCCATGTTCTTGAGGAAATCCACCCCCGGGTACAGGCTCCAGTCGATGTCAGACACCGGAACGGTCGTCGGCCAGAAATAGAAAATGACAAGCCCTGTCAGGCAGGTGCCGGCCATGGCCAGGCCGTACAGATAGAGTTCGCGCCGGCTCGCGAGGAAGGCCGGCGGCAGCGACACATACACCCACAGGGACACATACAGCGGCAAGGCCATGGGCTCAAAGCCGATCAACCGGTCCAGCCAGGTTGCCGGCATCACCGTGACGGGATAGGCAGGGTGCTTGAGCACATAGAAATAGGCGGCAAAAAACACCGCGATAAAAGCCGGGATGCCTATGCTTTTCAGGAGCACGTCACGGGGCACAAGCTGTGCGGCCTGACGGTACCAGGGCAGGGCTTGGCGGTTGACGGGACTGCTCATGCCAGCGCCTCGGACAGGGTCACCGGCTTGAGGCGGGCCGCCGCAGCGGACGCCAACACGGCGGGCAGCACCTCGAGGATCACCGGAATGCCGGCTGGTGTGCGGGCGGCGTTGCCGTCGTGCAGCAGCACGATGGCGCCGGCCTTCAGGCCACGCAGCAGTTTGTGGGTAACGCGCGCTGCGTCGCCGACCCGGGTGTCGAAACCGCGTACCGACCAGCTGGCCAGGCGCAGATCCATGCGGGCGAGCACCGGGTCGAGAAAGGGGTTGCGCAGACCGGCCGGCGCGCGGAAAAACAGCGGTCGGCGGCCGGTGATCGCAACCAGCGTGTCCTGCGCGGCCTGCAGCTCACGCGTCATGCCGCGCGGGCCCATGACGGAAAAGTGGTGGCGATGGTGCTGGCTGTGGTTTTCCACCGCGTGGCCGCGGCGAACGATTTCCCGGCACAGCTCCGGGTAACGCGCAGCCTTGTCACCAATGCAGAAAAACGTGGCCCGTGCGGTGTAACGGTCCAGCAGGTCGAGCACCTGCGGCGTGACCTGCGGGTCGGGCCCGTCGTCGATGGTCAGGGCGATTTCGTTTCTGGCTGTCGCGGCCGCAGGCAACCGGGACCAGTTCGGACCCAGCCAGCGGCTGCGCGGCCACAGGCCGACCCCTGCCAGCAGCGCGTGGTTGGCGATGACGGCGGCCAGTGCCCAGGGCCACAGCGCGGGGGCCGCCACAGCAGCGGCCAGCGCCAGCGCATGCACCGCGAACGAGATGCGTATCAGCGGGCTGGCGTGCCAGCGCGATTCAGCCTTGGGGCTCACGGGGCTGCCTCGCAAAAATCGCCGCATACACCAGCGCCAGAATGACACCCGGCGCCACCGTGGCGCCCATGGCCTGCAGGATGGAAATCTTTGAAAACGCCAGCAGGCCAAACCCCGCGACGGTGGTGAGGTTGGCCAGCGCCATCGAGGCCAGGGTGCGGTGCGAAATGGGGGCGAAAGGGTCGGCGCGGTCGAAAAACAGCGCGTAGTTCGAGCCCACCGCCACCACCAGCAGCAAACCCACGAGGTGCAGAATGATCAGTGGCTGGCCGGCCAGCGCCAGCCCCGCCGTCACCGTGATGACCGAGGCGGCAAGAGGGGCGATGATGCGCAGGACACGCGTTGGTGAGCGGAAGACCAGCAGCAGAAGTACGACGATGGAGAGCAGCCCGCCCAGCGACAGCAGCGTGGCTTCGCGAAGGTAGCCGGAATACAGGCGGTCGGATTCGGCTTTCATGTCCACAAACAGAACATCCGGCGAGTCGCTGCCCAGCGCCGCCCGAATCCGGTCGGCCTGGATGCCCGCGCCTTCCGGCGCCCGAAGCGGCAGCAGCGCTGTCCAGCCACCGCGCGATGGCTGGAGCAGCAGCGCGTCCACCGCCATGGCCAGGGAGGTCTGTTCGAGGTCGGATGCCTGCAGCAGGGGCCGGCTGCGGCTGGTCTCGACGTCGGCCAGAAAAGGGGTGAACACCTGGGCGCGCACCGGCAGCCCCTGCACCGCCTGCGCCAGCCGCGGCTGCAAGGTCTCAGCCGAGGGCAGGCTGGCCTGGCGCGCTCGCTGTGTCGCCGTGCTGGGAAGGTAGCGGCTGGGGCTTTCGAAACCCGCAAGTTGGCCCTGGTCCACCTGCGTTTGCAGCAGCGCCGAGACCCGCTCGGCGGACACCAGCACCGATTCCCGGCTGGTGCCGGAGATCACCACGACGTAACGCACATCGGGGGCGCCCATGTCGGCGCGCAGGCTTTCGTCAAGGGCGATGTCGGCTTGCGACACCGGGCTCAGCGAGGAAATTTTTTCGTTGAGCAACGTGTCGCGGTGAGTCGCGAGGACGGCACAGGCCGCCAGCAGCAGTACGGCCGCCGGCCAGCGCAGCGCTGCGGCGCGCCGCGTCAGCTGGCTCAGCCCGCGGCCGATCGCCGAGACGTCGTGGATGCGAAACTTCGCTGGCAACAGGTGAGGCAGGACAAAACGCGTCATGACCGCGGCGGCCACCAGCCCGGCAATCGCATACAGGCCCAGCTGCGCCAGACCCGGAAAACCCGACAGCAGCAGCGAGGCAAAGCCGAAGATGGAGGTCAGCACGCCCAGCCGGATCGTCGGCCAGAAACGCTTGACCCAGCTGTCCT
>NZ_JAQSDL010000066.1 GCF_029945895.1 Polaromonas sp.
CGGCAAAGCCGAAGTCGAACTTGTCGGCCACCATGGTCTTGCCGCGGTTGTCGAGTTGCCAGCTCTGCGCGGCGCCCTTGCCGATCACATCCAGCACCTGGTTCATGTCCAGGCCGGCTTTCTGGCCGAAAGCAATGGCTTCACTCAGGCCCTGCACCAGACCGGCGATGCAGATCTGGTTGACCATTTTGGTGAGCTGGCCGGCGCCGCTGGCACCCATCAGCGTGAAGGCTTTTGAAAACGCCATGCCGGCCGGCTTGACCGCGTCAAAGGCCGCGGCATCGCCACCGCACATGACGGTGAGCGCGCCGTTTTGTGCACCCGCCTGGCCGCCCGAGACCGGGGCGTCGACAAACTTCAACTTCAGGGCCTGGGCCGCTGCGTACAGCTCACGCGCCACGTCGGCCGATGCGGTGGTGTGGTCCACAAAAACGGCACCCGGCTGCATGCCGGCAAAAGCGCCATCGGCGCCCAGCGTTACGCCGCGCAGGTCATCGTCGTTGCCAACGCAGCAAAAAACGATCTCGGCGCCCTGTGCTGCCTCCCGTGGGGTTGTGGCATGTTTTGGGCCGCTAGTCCCCGCGTATTCGGCGGACCACGCTACTGATTTAGTAGCGGTCCGGTTGTAAACGGTGACCTGGTGGCCGGCCAGCGCGAGGTGGCCTGCCATCGGGTAGCCCATGACGCCCAGGCCCAGAAAGGCGACTTTGCGGGACGGGGCGGGTTCGTAGGTTTTGGGGTTGGTATTGCTCATGGTGTGGGAGAGGGGAAAAGAGGTGGGAGGGCGTAGCGAGCGGGCTTCAGGCTAGGCGGGCGGCGCGCAGCAACCGGAACGTACTTTGGGTACGTGAGGATTGCGAGCACCGACCAACAACGCATCAAGCCCGCGCAGTAGCCCTAGACAATGGACATGTGTTCGGTGCCGGCTGCCAGGTCCTGCGTCTTGGCGCGTTGCGAGTTGAGCTTGATCTGCAGCCGCAAGTCGTTGACCGAGTCGGCGTTGCGCAGCGCGTCTTCGTAGGTGATCATGTTGCTTTCGAAGGCATCGAAGAGCGCCTGGTCGAAGGTCTGCATACCGAGGTTGCGGCTCTTCTTCATGATTTCCTTGATCTCGGAAACCTCGCCCTTGAAGATCAGATCGGAGATCAGCGGCGTGTTCAGCATGACCTCCACGGCGGCGATGCGGCCTTTGCTGTCCTGCTTGGGCACCAGGCGCTGCGAGATCATGGCTTTCATGTTGAGCGACAGATCCATCAGCAACTGCGCGCGGCGCTCCTCGGGGAAGAAGTTGATGATGCGGTCCAGTGCCTGGTTGGCGCTGTTGGCATGCAGCGTGCACAGGCACAGGTGGCCGGTTTCAGCAAAGGCCACGGCGTGTTCCATGGTTTCGCGGTCGCGCACCTCGCCCATCAGGATCACGTCGGGCGCCTGGCGCAGCGTGTTTTTCAGTGCGGCTTCCCAGCTGTCGGTGTCCAGGCCTACTTCGCGCTGGGTGATCACGCAGTTCTTGTGCGGGTGCACAAACTCCACCGGATCCTCGATGGTGATGATGTGGCCGAAGGAATTTTCATTGCGCCAGTCCACCATGGCCGCCAGGGTGGTGGACTTGCCCGAGCCGGTGGCGCCGACCAGAATGCACAGGCCGCGCTTGGACATCACCACATCCTTGAGCACCTGCGGCACGCCCAGGCCGTCGATGGTCGGCAACACCGCCGGGATCACCCGCATCACCATGCCGACCTTGCCCTGCTGGATGAAGGCGTTGACCCGGAAGCGGCCGACGCCGGGCGGCGAGATTGCGAAGTTGCACTCCTTGGTGCGTTCGAACTCGGCAGCCTGTTTGTCGTTCATGATGGCGCGCGCCAGCGCCAGCGTGTGGCCGGCGTTCAGCGGCTGGGGCGAGACCTTGGTGACCTTGCCGTCGACCTTCATCGCGGGCGGAAAGTCGCCAGTGATGAACAGATCGCTGCCGTTGCGGCTGACCATCAGCTTGAGAAGGTCGTTGATGAATCTACTGGCCTGGTCGCGTTCCATGAAGAAGCCTTTTCAAATGGGGGCGTGGGGACGGTTGTCATTGCGGGCTTGCCCCGCAATCCTTGTAGCACGGGAGCGGCGGCGGTTCATGACGCGTGGATCCCGGATCGAGTGCGGGATGACAATTCGGTGGCGAGCGATGACTGAGGAGGCTCTTCAATCAAACAGGGGCCGCGGAACCGGCTTTGCCGGGCCGCAGGCGCAGCGGCCCCCCCGGGGGGCAGGGAGCTACACGCAGTGAGCGACCGTGGGGGCAACATGTTCAGCCGGGAAAGTTTTCGGGGATCTTGGCTTTGCCGCGTGCTTCGGCGGCGGAAATGACGTTGCGCTTGACGAGGTCGGTCAGGTTCTGGTCCAGCGTCTGCATGCCCACGCTGTTGCCGGTCTGGATGGACGAGTACA
>NZ_JAQSDL010000067.1 GCF_029945895.1 Polaromonas sp.
ATCTGGCGCATAATGCACGGGTGTGGGTATAAATCCATACAGGTTAGGTGATCGGTCAGTTTCGCGCGCTACAGCGGTACGTTTGAAGATTTGTTGTGCTTTCGGGACTCCATCGCTTTTATTATTGTGTTTTAGAGGAGTCCCTTCATGGGCAACAAACTTTACGTCGGCAATCTGCCTTATTCCGTCCGCGACGAAGACCTGCAACAATCTTTCGGCCAGTTTGGCGCTGTCACCAGCGCTAAAGTCATGATGGAGCGCGACACCGGTCGCTCCAAAGGCTTTGGCTTTGTGGAAATGGGCAGCGATGCCGAAGCCCAGGCAGCCATTGCCGGCATGAACGGCCAGCCTCTGGGCGGTCGCAGCGTTGTCGTCAACGAAGCCCGTCCGATGGAAGCTCGTCCTCCACGCACTGGCGGTGGCGGCTTCGGCGGCGGTAGCGGTGGTGGCGGCGGCTACGGTGGTGGCGGCGGCGGTGGTGGCTACGGCGGCGGCGGCGGTGGTGGCCGTTCCGGTGGCGGCGGCTACGGTGGCGGCGGCTCCGGCGGCGGACGCGGCGGCTACTAAGCCCTGATTCCCAGCCTCTTCAGCTTCGGCTGAAGACAGCTTTAAAAGGCTTCAAGACTTCGGTTTTGAAGCCTTTTTGCATGATGGCCCTTGGTACGTGGGCGCATGCAGCTATTGATTTTGTAGCGTCACAAGGGCTTTTCCGGCTGCCGATGTTTGCGCGGCCGGCCCGCCAGGGCCATGTCAAACAGGCCATTGGGCAACAGGCGCAGCAGCTTGGCCACCACGCCCATCTGCCAGGGAATCACGCGGTAGCTGGCGCCTGCCTCAATGGCTGCGAAAGCCTTGGCGGCAAACGCCTCTGGCTGCATCAGAAACGGCATGGCGTAGCGGTTCTTCTGCGTCAGCGGCGTGTCGACGTAGCCGGGACACAGGGTCACAACCTTCACGCCCGAAGGCCGCAGCTCGCCACGCAGGCTCTCGCAGTATGCGATCACTGCCGCCTTGCTGGCACAGTAGGCACCGTGGCCAGGCAGGCCGCGAATCCCTGCCACGCTCGCCATGCCCACCAGCGCGCCCGAGCCCCGCTGCACCATGGCATCCACAAAAGGATGAAAAGTCGCCGCCAGGCCGATGTTGTTGGTGGCAAACGTCTGCGCCATCACCTCCAGGTCGCCCCGCACCGCCGTGTCCATGCCGATGCTGACGCCGGCGTTGGCTACCACCACATCCGGCACGCCCTGGGCCGCAATGCAATCCCGCCCAGCCGCCACAATGCTGCTGCTGTTCGACACGTCGGCGCTATAAATTTTATAGCTGTCTGCGCTGATTCCGTGTGCACGGGCCCATGATTCGACCTCGTCGGTGCGGCGCGCCACGAGTGCCAGCCGGTAGCCGGCCTGGAAAAACCGCAGGGCCAGGGCCTGGCCAATGCCGCTGGAGGCGCCGGTGATGAAAACGAGTCTGGACATGGAAAACTCCTGCCGGGCTTGAACAGGCCGGCTCTATTTTTGAAGGCAACCGCCGGCCGCCGTCAGGGCGCGCCGCCCGCGGGGGCTTTGCGCGGCACCAGCACGCCTTTGACGCGCCCCTTGAGGTCAGCCACCCGGTCAAGGTTGTCATAGGCAAAAGTATCGCCGGCAAACTGGTCGTTGCCGCGTGTGATGACCACCGGCAGGTGCGACTTCGCACGCTCCTCATTCACAAACACGTGCAGAAACTCCCCCTGGAATTCAAGCCGCGGAATCTCACGGCCAGCCGCATCCACGGCCGCTTCGCGCACCACGCGTGCATTGCCGATGAGCTGGACTTCCGAGCCGTCGGCATTGGTCAGTGCCCGGTTGCCGGTGGAGGTCGTCAACCTGCCCTCGAGACTGTAGCTGCGGATCAGCGCCTGGTCGATCTCGAGCGTGTCGGTGTCCGGGTAGTGGCGCAGTTCGGCGCCCGAGACATCGCTTTTGAGTCGCCCCGCATCGTCAAAGGTCTTGATGCCGAACTTGCGCAGATAGTAGTCCGGCTCGGCACTGACCGCTTTCTGGCCTTCCGGCGCCAGCGAGGCGGGCGTGTTTCTCACCAGCCAGTAAGTGCCCAGCGCCAGCACGCCCATCATCAACACCGGGATGTAGATGGCGGTGCGCTCCCACAGCAGCGACGCCCTGTCCAGCGCGCTGCGCCAGGCCGGAACCACAGCCGCAGGAGGACCCAGGGAGGCGTTGGCAGCCATCACGCGGTGTACTCCTGCAGCAAGGCCGCGTAACGGCCACTGGCCACCATCAACAGGTCGCAGAACTCGCGCACGGCGCCGTCGCCGCCGCGAGCCTCGGTGACATACGTGGCCAGGGCCTTGACCTCCACATGCGCGTTGGCGGGTGCGCAGCTGAAGGCAACGCGGCGCATCACCGGCAG
>NZ_JAQSDL010000068.1 GCF_029945895.1 Polaromonas sp.
CGGGGAACGGGGAACGGGGAAGGCCCGGATCACCCGGAACCAGGGGGCCGGCCAGCCAGGTGTGCAGGCGCGGCCCGCGTTCAGGGCAGGCGCTTGTCGCCGCGAACCTCTCGTACTTCGACGTCTACCACGTCGGCTTCGCGCGGTGCAGCGGCGCCGGGCTTGCTGGCGCCCGGCCAGGCGGCTTGGGCCGAGAAGCGCTGGAAGCGGCCAAACACCATGGGTTTGGGCTTCTGGCCGGTGACCAGCGAGCGCAGCAGGCCCAGCGCAAGCAGCACCAGGCCGGCCAGCATCAGGCTCACCGCGAAAATCGCGGCGAAGGTCCACAGGACCAGGCGCAGGAGAAAAGACAGGACGCGGCTGAGGAAGCTGGGCACGTGAGGGTTTTCCGTAAGAGTCAGAACTGTTTACATGCGGGCAAATACCGCCGCTTCAAGCCGGGTCCGACGATGGAGAAGCTACCAGCGGATGCCCAGCTTGCCGAACAGCTTGCTCAGCACGAACAGCGGGCCCACCCAGAGGTACTGGATGTCTTCAAAAAACGACGGCTTTTTGCCTTCGAGCTTGTGGCCGACAAACTGCAGAATCCAGGCACCGACAAAAATTGCCAGCGACAGCGGCAGCACCCGCTCGCCCATGGCGTGTACCAGCGCCAGCAGGAGGGCCGACCAGAGCATCATGCTGACCAGAAAAACCAGCGACAGCCGCAGGTAATAAACCATGCTGGCGGCGACAAAAAGATAGGCCACCCAGGGATGCAGCGCAAACATCATGCCGAGCAAGCTCAGCATGATGAGCGGAATCGCCATGAAGTGGATCAGCTCGTTTTTCGGGTGCTGGTGGCTTTCGCCGTAATGGGCGAGCAACCGGTCCACCTGGCGCGGACCGGTTGATGTGTCGGATGTGTCGGGTGTGCTGCTGGGGTTCATGGGGCCTCCTGTACGGCGGTCGAAAAGCCGCTGGCGAGCAGGTCACTGTACGGGATCGCCGCCCTTTGCGAAAGCAGGGGAATTACTGCATTTTCGCCAGCTGGCGCAGCTGTTCGTCCAGCTTATCGGGGATCGTCAGCCCCGACAGCATGGCCTGTTGCTCCAGGGCGAATCTGCGCGCGCCGGCCAGGCGCACACCGTCATCCATCAGCATGTCCGTGATCAGTGTTTCCATGCGTTCGTAATAAACGTCCTGGCCGGCCAGCGCGCCCGGGTCGATCACGACAAAGGCCTGGCCGAGCCGTGGTGCATTGCCTTCATCGACAAAAAACGAGGACGCTTCAAAGCCGAACTGCGCACCGAGCAGGGCTGTGACCATGAGTTCGACGATCATTGCCAGCATGGCGCCTTTGGGGCTGCTGGCAGCGCCCAGCGGCAGCATGGAGCCTGCCAGGCCGGCCTTTGGGTCGGTGGTCGGCTGCCCCTGGCTGTCCAGCGCCCAGCCCAGGGGAATGGCCTGGCCCTCGCGGGCCGCCACCATCAGCTTGCCGCGCGCGACTTCGCTGAGGGACAGGTCGATCATTAGCGGTTCGGCGCTGCGGCGCGGGAACACCGCCGCCACCGGGTTGGTGCCGAAGATGGCGTGTTTGCCGCCGGCCGCCGGCATGGCGGCCGGGGAGTTGGCAAAAGCCAGCCCGACCAGACCGGCGTCGGCCACCGCGCGCAAGTGATCGACCAGCACGCCGCAGTGGTGGCTGTTGGTCACGCCGGCGAAACTCACGCCCAGCGTGCCGGCGGTGGCGATCGCGGTGGAGACGGCAAGATCGCAGGCCGGAAAAGCCAGCCCTTGGCCGGCATCGACGAGGATGGCTGCGCCCTGGTGGCGCATCACCCGGGCCAAAGCGGCGCCGTCCGCGCGGCCGTTGCGCAGGTGGGTCGCGTACTGCGCCACGCGGATCAGGCCATGCGAGGCCAGGCCTTGCGCCTCGGCACGCACCAGCGCTTTCGCGGTGCTGGCCGCCATGGCCGGCCCGGCGCCGGCGTGGTGCAGCGCCTGCAAGGCCAGGCGGGTGGCTTGTTCGATGGACAGGTGGGCCATGGTTTTCAGGTTCTTTCCGCTGACGACAGCGAGGAACGCCGGCGGCGCAACGCAGGCGGGCTCAGCCTCTCAGGCCAGCAGGGCCTGCGAGAATTCCCGGGCGTTGAAGGTTTCGAGGTCTTCGAGTTTTTCACCGACGCCGATGAAATAAACCGGCACCGGCCGCAGGCCCGGCGAGGCCTTGGCGCGCTCGCGCGACCACAGCGCAATCGCGGCCAGCACACCGCCTTTGGCCGTGCCGTCGAGTTTGGTCACGATCAGGCCGGTGAGTTGCAGGGTCTCGTCGAAGGCCTTGACCTGGCTCAGCGCGTTCTGCCCGGTGTTGCCGTCAATCAC
>NZ_JAQSDL010000069.1 GCF_029945895.1 Polaromonas sp.
CGCCCACCAGGATGCACAGGCCGCGCTTGGACATCACCACGTCCTTGAGCACCTGCGGCACGCCCAGGCCGTCGATGGTCGGCAACACCGCCGGGATCACCCGCATCACCATGCCGACCTTGCCCTGCTGGATGAAGGCGTTGACGCGGAAGCGCCCGACGCCGGGGGGCGAGATCGCGAAGTTGCATTCCTTGGTGCGTTCGAACTCGGCCGCCTGCTTGTCGTTCATGATGGCGCGCGCCAGGGCCAGCGTGTGGCCGGCGTTGAGCGGCTGCGGCGAGACCTTGGTGATCTTGCCGTCGACCTTCATTGCGGGCGGAAAGTCTCCGGTGATGAACAAATCGCTGCCGCTGCGGCTGACCATCAGCCTGAGAAGGTCGTTGATGAATTTACTGGCCTGGTCGCGTTCCATGGTTTCTCCAATTGGCTGCTGCGGGCCCGCAGGCCGCAGCAGCGCTTCGCTGATGACGAGCCCTGTTTAGCCGGGGAAGTTCTCGGGTATTTTTGCCTTGCCGCGGGCTTCGGCCGCCGAGATCACGTTGCGCTTGACGAGGTCGGTCAGATTCTGGTCCAGCGTCTGCATGCCCACGCTGTTGCCGGTCTGGATGGACGAGTACATCTGCGCGACCTTGGCCTCGCGGATCAGGTTGCGGATCGCGCTGGTGCCGAGCATGATCTCGTGCGCAGCCACACGGCCCTGTCCGTCCTTGGTCTTGCACAGGGTCTGCGAGATCACCGCCTGCAGCGATTCGGACAACATGGCGCGGATCATGTCTTTTTCCTCGGCCGGGAACACGTCGATGATCCGGTCGATGGTTTTTGCCGCGCTCGAGGTGTGCAGGGTGCCGAACACCAGGTGGCCGGTTTCAGCGGCCGTCATCGCCAGGCGGATGGTTTCCAGGTCGCGCATCTCGCCGACCAGGATGGCATCCGGATCTTCCCGCAGGGCTGACTTGAGCGCCGCACTGAAGCTCAGCGTGTGCGGGCCGACCTCGCGCTGGTTGATCAGGCACTTTTTCGATTCGTGCACAAACTCGATCGGGTCTTCCACAGTCAGGATGTGGCCGTATTCGGTCTCGTTGAGGTAGTTGACCATGGCCGCCAGCGTGGTCGATTTGCCTGAACCCGTGGGGCCGGTGACCAGCACCATGCCGCGCGGCTTCATCGCCAGGTCGCCGAAAATTTTTGGCGCATTGAGCTGCTCGAGCGTCAGGATTTTCGAGGGGATGGTACGGAACACGGCGCCGGCGCCGCGGTTCTGGTTGAAGGCATTGACGCGGAAACGCGCCAGCCCGTCGATCTCGAAGGAGAAGTCGATCTCCAGGAATTCCTCGTAGTTCTTGCGCTGGGTGTCGTTCATGATGTCGTACACCATGGCATGCACCTGCTTGTGGTCGAGCGGGTCGACATTGATGCGCCTGACATCGCCGTGCACCCGGATCATGGGCGGCAGGCCCGCTGACAAATGCAGATCGGACGCCTTGTTCTTGACGCTAAAAGCCAGCAGTTGGGTAATGTCCATCCCGGGGATTCCTGAAAAGTTTTACATTTGGATTATGACCATGATTGTGCGCAACCTCCAACTTGTCCGTGACCGTATAACCACGGCCTGTGTTGCTGCCGCACGCGATCCCGCCAGCGTGCGCCTGCTTGCCGTGTCCAAAACTTTCAATGCCGACGCGGTGATCGAGGCCATGTCCGACGGGCAACGCGCATTCGGCGAGAACTACATCCAGGAGGGGGTGGACAAGATTCTGGCAGTGCGCGCGTGGGAAGCCGATCACCCTGACCTGCCGCTCTCCCGTCCATCGGAGTGGCATTGCATCGGCCCCATCCAGAGCAACAAGACGCGGCTGGTCGCCGAACACTTTGACTGGGTGCAGTCGGTGGATCGCCTGAAGATTGCGCAGCGCCTGAGCGAGCAGCGCCCGCCGCATTTGCCGCCGCTGCAGGTATGCCTGCAGGTCAACATCGACGGCGGCGCCACCAAGTCCGGCGTGGCCCCGCAGGACGCCCAGGCGCTGGCGGCCGAGGTCGCGCGGCTGCCGCGGCTGCAACTGCGCGGCCTCATGTCGATTCCCGAGCCTGCTCCTAATTTTGTAGCTGCTTGCGCTATTCACAAAAGGGCTGCAGACCTTTTTGACCAGATCAATCGGGCTGGCGTGTTGCCGCAGGCCATGGACACGCTGTCGATGGGCATGACGGCCGACCTCGAGGCGGCCATTCACGCCGGCAGCACCATGGTGCGCGTCGGAACCGCCATTTTCGGCGCTAGATAAGCCCCCTCGGTTGCTCACTGCGTGTAGCGCCCTGCCCCCCGAGGGGGCCGCTGCGCCTGCGGCCCGGCAAAGCCGGTTCCGCGG
>NZ_JAQSDL010000070.1 GCF_029945895.1 Polaromonas sp.
CGGCCGAAGACCACCCGGTCGAAGCCTGGGACAAGGTCATGAACCTGAACATCCGTGGCTACTTCATCCTGAGCCAGCACATCGCCAAACACAGCATGATCGCGCGCCGTTCCGGCCGCATCATCAACGTCGCGTCCATCGCCGGCCTGGGCGGCAACCCGCCCGAGATGACCACCGTGGCCTACAACACGTCCAAGGGCGCAGTGATCAACTTCACGCGTGCGCTGGGCTGCGAATGGGGCAAGTACAACATCACGGTCAACGCCATCTGCCCCGGGTTTTTCCCCAGCAGGATGACCGTGGGCACGCTGAAAGCCCTGGGCGAGGAAAAACTCGCCGCCCACGCGCCGTTGCAGCGCCTCGGCGACGACGAAGATCTCAAGGGCCTGTGTGTGCTGTACGCGTCGGACGCCGGCAAACACATCACGGCGCAGTGGATGGCTGTCGACGGCGGCGTGTCTTCGGTAACGGGCGGCTAGGAATGAACTTCGGCGTCGAGATTCCCTTTGTCCACCACCTCGGTTTCGAGCTCATGCTGTTCGAAGGCGGGGCGTCTCAGATCGACTACACCCCGCGGCCCGAGCACCTGAACTCGTTTCATGTCACGCACGGCGGCGCCTTGATGACGCTGCAGGACGTGGTCATGGCGACTGCGGCGCGCAGCGTGGAGCCGGACATGGGCGTGGTGACCATCGAGATGAAAACCAGCTTCATGCGGCCGGCCCCCGGCGACGGCAGCAAGCTCACGGCCAGGGGCCGGCTGATCCACCGCACGGCGACCATGGCCTTCACCGAAGGCACGGTGTTCGATGCCGAAGGACGGATCTGCTCGCATGCCACCGGTACCTTCAAGTACGTCAGGCGCCTGGCCGTGGGGCCGAAAGACGTGAGCCCGCTCAAGACCGTCATTTCAACGGACTAACGGTCCCAACGTATTTTTACAAGCAAAATCGTGCTCCAGCCCTTATTCCATGGGCGCAAGCAGCTCTTAAATCCATAGCAAGCCACATTTCCCCAGGAGACACCCCATGCCACTCAACCAGCAAATCCTTCTCGACAACCGCCCCACAGGCGAAGCTGTCGCCAGCAACTTCAAGCTCGTCAGCAGCGACACCCAGGCCCTGACAGATGGCCAGGTGCTGGTGCGCCACCATTTCATGAGCCTGGACCCCTACATGCGCGGCCGCATGAACGACGCCAAGAGTTATGCCCAGCCGCAGGCGCTCGGCCAGGTCATGGGCGGCGGCACGGCCGGCGAGGTGGTCGAGTCGAAAAATCCGAAGTTTGCTGTCGGCGACAAGGTGGTCGGCATGGGCGGCTGGCAGGAGTACAGCGTGGTGGACGCGAACCAGCCCGGCGCCCTGCGCAAGGTCGACACCACGCACGTGCCGCTGTCGCACTACCTGGGCGCGGTCGGCATGCCGGGCGTGACCGCCTGGTACGGCCTGGTGAAAATCATTGAACCCCAAGCCGGCCAGACCGTAGTCGTCAGCGCCGCCACTGGCGCGGTGGGCAGTGCCTTTGGCGCGCTGGCCAAGGCGCGTGGCTGCCGTGCCGTCGGCATTGCCGGCGGACCGGACAAATGCAAATACGCGGTCGATGAGCTCGGCTTCGACGTTTGCATCGACTACAAGCAGCACAAGGATGCGGCCTCGCTGTCCAAGGCGCTCAAGGAAGCCTGCCCGGATGGCATCGACGGCTATTTTGAAAACGTGGGCGGCATGATTCTGGACGCCGTGCTGACGCGCATGAACGCCTTCGGCCGCATTGCCCTGTGCGGCATGATTGCCGGCTACGACGGCCAGCCGCTGCCCATGACGTATCCGCAGCTGATCCTGACGAATCGCCTGAAGATCCAGGGTTTCATCGTCAGCGAACACATGGAAGTCTGGCCGGAAGCGCTCAAGGAACTCGGCACCCTGGTCGGCACCGGCAAGCTCAAGCCGCGCGAAACGATTGCCCAGGGCATCGCTGCTGCGCCTGAAGCCTTCCTCGGGCTCCTCAAGGGAAAAAACTTCGGCAAGCAGCTCGTGAAATTAATCTAAACCTGCAGCCGTCGGCCCTCCAGCCAAGGAGATGTGTACATGACCCACGAAGTCTTCAACCAGCCTGAGCCGCTGGTCGACTACAACCTGTTCGACACCAACCACGGCCTGCGCGATGCGCTGAAGTTCAATGCGCCGCAGCTGGCGACGGCGGAGCTGAGTGCGCTGGGGGCAAACCTTGGCAGTGCGGAGATGCAAACGCATGCGCGCCTGGCCAACACGCACACGCCGCAGCTGCACAGCCACGACCGCTTCGGCCGGCGGGTGGACCAGGTGGAGTTTCACCCGAGTTATCACGTGCTCATG
>NZ_JAQSDL010000071.1 GCF_029945895.1 Polaromonas sp.
GGATCGCGCCGACCTGGCCCTCCAGCACCCGCAGGCGCTGCGAGATGGCCGATTGCGTGACATTCAGGCGCTGGGCGGCACGCTCAAAACCGCCTTCTTCAACTATGGCGGCCAGGCATTCAAGGGCAAGGGGATCGTACATAGGCTTATTAGCCGTTCTAATGATTTGCCAAAGAGTTTAACGAGGCTGTTAATTTGCGGCAAGCACGGCCAGACTAGGGCCTGTTCACACTACTTATGCAAAGTGCGTTGCGAGTCAAAAAGACCATGCGCGAGGCGCAAAACGCAGCCGGGCTGACGCCCGGCAAGGCTTTGCAACGCTGCGCATGGCCTTTTTGGCCGCAACCCGGAGGGAATATGGTTAAAGCAACGCCACTCGTTGTTGCACTCCTAGCTCAGCCGCCCAGGCTGAGCGTCGTCGCGCGCCTGGATTGGCGCTGCTTTAACCATATTCGCACTTGCATCAGTAGTGTGAACAGGCCTTGACCATGAAAATCATTGTCATGGGCGCGGGAATCATTGGCGTCAGCACGGCCTGGCATCTGGCGCAACGCGGGCACGAGGTGACGGTGGTGGAGCGCCAGAATGGCGCTGCCATGGAAACCAGTTTTGCCAACGCCGCGCAGATTTCCGTGAGTTACTGCGAACCCTGGGCCAACCCGCAGGCGCCCGCCAAGCTGCTCAAGTGGATGTTTCGCAACGATGCGCCGCTGCTGTTCCGGCCCACGCTCGACTGGCGCCAGTGGCGCTGGGGCCTGGAGTTCCTGAGCCAGTGCACCGATGCAGCCTTTCGCCGCAATGTCGAGCAGATCGTGGCGTTGGGCGCTTACAGCCACGCAGCGCTCAAGGACATCGTGCAGGGCACCGGCATTGTCTACAACCGGCTCGAGCGCGGCATCGCGCATTACTACACCGACCAGGCGTCGTTTGACGCGGCCGCCCAGGCCGCCGCGCTGATGCGGGGTTTTGGCGTGGACCGCCGGGTGGTCAGCAGCAGCGAACTGTTTGCCATCGAGCCGGCCTATCGCTCGTTTGCCGATCAAATCGTGGGCGGCACCTACACCGCCAGTGACGAAAGCGGTGACGCGCGGGTCTTTACCCAGGAGCTGGCGCAACGCTGCGAAGCGGTCGGGGTGAAGTTTGTCTACGGGCACGACATCGTGCGGCTGGAAAAAACCGGCGGCGAGATCAGCACGCTCCAGCTCAGGCAGCGCAGCAGCGGCGAGTCGCTGACGTGGCGTGCCGATGCCTTTGTCGTGGCCTGTGGTTCCTGGTCTGCCCCATTGTTGCGCACGGCGGGCGTGGACCTGTCCATCTACCCCGGCAAAGGCTACAGCGCCACCTTCAAACTGCTCCAGCCCGAACTTGCGCCCTGGGTCAGCACCATCGACGACGAGGTCAAGTGCGCCATCAGC
This sequence comes from Polaromonas sp., assembly GCF_029945895.1. Lineage (GTDB taxonomy): Bacteria > Pseudomonadota > Gammaproteobacteria > Burkholderiales > Burkholderiaceae_C > Polaromonas. The sequence continues at coordinate 1,416 of NZ_JAQSDL010000071.1, forward strand.
CGTCTGGGCGACACCCTGCGAGTCGCCGGCACGATCGAGGTGGCGGGGTATGACCTCTCGCTGGACACGCCACTGGCCAGGGCACGTTGCCAGATGCTGGCCGACCGCATTGAGCAGGTGCTGCCCGGCGTGTGCGACACCCGCAACGAGGCCCAGGGCGGTCAGCCCAACTTCTGGGCTGGCCTGCGCCCCGCCACACCGACCAACATTCCGTGCATTGGCCGGACCCGGGTCGGCAAGCTCTGGGTCAACGCCGGCCACGGCACGCTGGGCTGGACCCACGGCGCCGGGTCGGGCAAGGCCATCGCCGAGCTCATCGACGGCCAGCGGCCCGACCTGAGGTTTGGCTTCCTCGGGGTTTGATCCCTACTTCGCAGGGGCTATACGGGTAGGGCATGACAGCCGAGCTCACCGGCAGGCAGAATCAGCGCAACTAACGCCTCTGTCCCGTCGTGAAATCTGCCCGCCCCTACCTGTCTTCTGCCATGGCCTGTCTGGCCATGGCCGGAGCCGTCCCCTCCATCGCCCAGACGCTGGCGCCCATCAGCGTCACTGCCACCCGCACCGAGCTGCCGCCTTTCGACGTGCCGGCCTCGGTCGATGTACTCGACGGCGAGTGGCTCCGCGGCGATGGCCGCGCGCAGGTCAACCTGTCGGAAAGTCTGGCACTGGTGCCCGGCCTGCTGGCGCGTGACCGGCAGAACCAGGCGCAGGACCTGCAGCTGTCGGTGCGCGGCTTTGGCGCGCGTTCGACCTTCGGCGTGCGGGGTGTGCGCCTGTATGTGGATGGCATCCCCGCGACCATGCCCGACGGGCAGGGCCAGCTCTCGCACATTGACCTGGCCTCGGTCGGACGCCTGGAAGTATTGCGCGGTCCGTTCTCGGTGCTGTACGGCAATTCCTCGGGCGGCGTGATGCAGGTCTTCACCGAGGAAGGGCAGGGCAGCCCGGTGCTGGGCGGCAGTGTGGCGGTCGGCTCTTACGGCTTGCGGCGGGCTGACGTCAAGGCGAGTGGCGCTGCCGGCCCCATGGGCTATGTGCTGAGCGCCGGGCGTTTGAGCACCAACGGGTTTCGCGCGCACAGTGCCGCCGAGCGTGAAGGCGCCAACATGCGGCTGGACTGGGCACTGGCCGATGACAGCACCTTGAGCCTGCTGGCCAATACCGTGAAGGTGGACGCCCAGGACCCGCTGGGCCTGAGCCGCGCGCAATTCGACGCTGCTCCGCGCAGCGCCGACCCGGCAGCGACCACCTTCAACACCCGCAAGACCGTCAGTCAGCGCCAGATCGGCGCCGTCTACGAACGAAAGGTCGACGCCAGCAACCAGCTGCGTTTGATGGTTTATGGCGGTGAACGCGCCACCACACAGTTCCAGGCTATCCCCGCTCCGCCTGATCCAAGGACGCCCCAACTCAACCCGTTGCACCCGGGCGGCGTGATCGGGCTGGAGCGCAACTACGGCGGGCTGGACGCGCGCTGGACCACCCGTACCGCGCTGGCGGATCGGCCGCTGGAAATTGTCGGCGGCCTGGCGTATGACACGATGAGCGAGCAGCGCCGCGGCTGGCAGAACTTCCAGGGCACGGCGCTGGGTGTGTTGGGCGCGCTTCGCCGTGACGAGGACAACCGCGTCACCAGCCTGGATCCTTATGTGCAGGCGACCTGGAAGCCGGACCCGCGCTGGACCATCAACGCCGGTGTGCGCCACAGCCGGGTGAATTTCGACTCCGCCGACAACTACGTGGTCCCGGGCAACGGCAACGACAGCGGCAGCGTGTCTTACAGCGCGACCCTGCCCGCAGCCGGCGTGAGTTTTGCGCCTTCGGAACAGTGGCGGGTGTACGCGGCGGCAGGTCGTGGATTCGAAACGCCGACCTTCAATGAGCTGGCTTACCGCGCCGCCGGCAGCGGGCTCAACTTTGCGCTGCGGCCTTCCCGCAGCAACAACCTCGAAGCCGGTGTGAAATGGCGAACCGCCGCAGGCGCGGCCACCCGCGCCGAATGGACCGCGGCGGTGTTCCACACCGCCACCCAGGATGAAATCGTCACGCAGAGCAACACTGGCGGACGCAGCACCTTCCAGAACGCTGGCGCGACGCGGCGGCGCGGCCTCGAACTGGCCGCCAGCATGACGCCGGCGCGCCACTGGCTGGCGCAGTTCTCCTACACCCTGCTTGATGCCCGTTACCGAGATGGTTTTGCCTGCGTCGGTGCGGCCGCCTTGTGCCCGGCGCCGCAGGTGCCGGCTGGCAACCGCATCCCGGGAACAGCCCGAAACGCGCTGGCCATGGAGCTGGGCTGGCGCCCGCCCACCGGCTGGCGCAGCGGCGTCGATGCGCGTTACCTGAGCAAGGTCGCGGTCAACGACTTCAACACCGATGCCGCCGCGTCTTTTGTCACGCTGGGCGCGCATGTGGGTTATGTGTTCGACCTGGCACGCTGGAACATCGCCGCGACCGCGCGGGTCGACAACATCGCCGACCGCCAGTACGCCGGCTCGGTGATCGTCAACGAAGGCAACGGCCGCTACTTCGAACCGGCGGCCGGCCGCAACTACGTGCTCTCGCTGTCGGCCAGTTACCGCTTCTAGTGCGGCTGCGCGGGGCACAATAGCCGCTTTGCTACCGCCCGACTTTTCCGCCATGCACACCACCGCCCTTGTCCTGTTCTCCGGTGGCCAGGACTCCACCACCTGCCTGGCCCAGGCGCTGTCGAAGTACGAACGCGTGGAGACCGTGGGTTTCGACTACGGCCAGCGCCACAGCGTCGAGCTGCAGGCGCGCTTGGTGGTGCTGCGCGAAATCAGGGCGCAGTTTCCGCAGTGGGCGTCCAGGCTTGGCGAGGATCATTTCCTCGACCTGGCCGTGCTGGGCCAGGTCAGCGAGACCTCGCTGACGCGCGACACGGCTTTCAAGATGGAAAGTTCAGGTCTGCCCAACACCTTTGTGCCGGGGCGCAACCTGTTGTTCCTGACGCTGGCGGCCGCGCTGGCTTACCGGCGCGACCTGCAGGTGCTGGTCACCGGGGTCTGCGAAACCGATTTTTCAGGCTATCCCGACTGCCGCGACGACACCATGAAAGCCATGCAGCTCGCCTTGTCGCTGGGCATGGATAAACGTTTCCTGATCGAGACACCCCTGATGTGGATCGACAAGGCCGCGACCTGGGCGCTGGCCGAGGCATTGGGTGGCCAGACTCTGGTGCAACTCATCATCGAACACACCCACACCTGTTACCTTGGCGACCGCACGCACCGCCATGCCTGGGGTTATGGCTGCGGCCAGTGCCCGGCCTGCGAGCTGCGCTTGCGGGGGTTTGCGGCCTATGCGGCCACGCCGGCCGGGCGCTGATCAGGCACGGGTTTGCGTCAGCCGGTACAGCGCGGGTGCGCCTTCCGGCTGTTTCTCAAGCTCCCAGCGCTTGCCGTGAAAAGCCGCCACCGTGGGTCGATGTGCTATGGAAACAATAGCGCCTCCCGCTTGCCGGGTCTGGGCCAGCAGCCGTTCGTAGAGTATTTTTTCGGCATCTTCGTCAAGCGCGCTGGTGGCCTCATCGGCAAACAGCCAGCTTGGCTTTTTAAGCAGCACGCGGGCAATCGCCAGGCGCTGCTGCTCGCCGCCCGAGAGTTTCTGGCTCCACGCGTCCTCGTCATCGAGGCGCTCTGTCAACTTGGGAAGCAGCGCGTCTTCCAGCGCCTGCCGCAGTTGCGCATCGCTGTAGCTGCCGGCCGGTTGCGGGTAGGCCAGCGCATCGCGCAGGCTGCCGTTCGGGAAGTAGGGGCGTTGCGGGATGAACATGGTGTTGGCCGGCAGGCGGGTAGCGCCGCGGCTGAAGGGCCAGATGCCGGCCAGCGCGCGAAACAGCGTTGATTTGCCGCTGCCCGATGGGCCCTTGATCAACACATTCTCGCCGGCGTCGGCATGCAGCGAGACACCTTCCAGCAGCACTGCCCCGGTGGGCAGGGCCACGGTCAGGTCCTGCGTTTCGAGGCCGGTGGCGGAGCCGCTGGTTGCTACGGAATTCATAGCTGTCTGCGCAAGCTGTGCCTGGTTCAGAGCCGTAAAACTCTCTTCAAAACTGGTCAGACGGTCGGTCGTGGCGCGCCAGGCGGCCAGGCTGCTGTAGTTGTCGACAAACCAGCTCAGCGAGTCCTGTACGCGGCCGAAAGCCGACGAGATCTGCATCAGCTGCCCGAGCTGGATGGCACCGCTGAAAAAACGCGGTGCCGCCACCACAAAAGGGAACACCACGGCGGCCTGGCCGAAGAAGTTGGTGAACCAGATCAGGTTTTTCTGCTTCTTGATCAGGGTCAGGTAGTTGCCCAGCACGGTGGAAAAGCGGCTTTCCAGGTGCACCCGCTCGACGGCCTCGCCCTTGTCGAGCGCAATTGATTCGCTGTACTCACGCACCCGCACCAGGTGGTGGCGGAAGTCCGCCTCGTAACGCTGCTGCAGGAAGTTGAGCCGGATCTGCGGCCGGCCGATGTAGTGCGTGATGATGCTGCCGGCCGCGCAATACAGCACCGCCATCCAGACCATGAAGCCGGGAATGTTGAAGCTGGTGCCGCCCAGCGTGAAGCCAAACGGCCCCGACAGGCCCCACAGGATGCCGACAAAACTCAGCAGCGTCACCACGGCGTTGAGCAGGCCCATGCTCAGGGAGATGGTGTAGGTGGTGAACAGGTTGAGGTCTTCCTGGATGCGCTGGTCGGGGTTGTCCGGCGCGGCCGTGCCGTTGCCCCCATTGCCATTGGCGCCATTCGTCCCATGACTCGCGTAACGGGCCAGCTCCATCCGGTAGAAGGCATGGTCGGCCAGCCAGCGCTGCAGGTAGTGGGTCGTCATCCAGGCGCGCCAGCGGATCTCCAGCAGCTGCGTCAGGTAAAAGCGGTAGACCGCGATGATGATGAAGGCAAACGCCAGGTAGGTGAAGCGCCCAAGCTGCTCCCAGAACACCGGCTGGTTCTTGTCCTGCAGCGCGTCGTAAAACACCCGGTTCCATTCGTTGAGCAGCACCAGCATGTACACCGCGCCGAGGTTGAGCAGCACGATGGCCAGCAGCAGGCCGCGCGCCTTCCATTTGTCTTCGGACGCGAAGTAGGGCCGGGTCAGCGCCCAGGCCTTGCGACAGAAGTCCTTGAAAGCGGCGAACTTGCCGGGCACGGCGGGAGCCAGGGGCGTCTGGGGCATGGGAGTCATCCTTGGAGGATTGAAGGAGGCGGAAATGGCAGCCAGTGTAGTGCCGCGCCCTGTCGCGTGGGTGAATGGCCGCCGGGCCGGAACTCGCTAGGATGGCCGGATGAACACTTCCCCGCCCCCTTCCCCCGAAGGCAGTATTGACTGCACCGTGCGCGGCCCCTTGCTGCTGATCGCCATCAACCGCCCGGCCAAGCGCAACGGCTTCACGCCGAAGATGTTCCGCGAACTCGGCGAAGCCTACACGCGGCTCGACGACGACCCGGCGTTGCGTGTCGGTGTGTTGCACGCGCTGGGCGAACATTTCACCGCCGGGCTGGATCTGCCGACGATTGCGCCGCTGATGCAGCGCGGTGAAAAGGCTGTGCCGCTGGGGCTGGTCGATCCGCTCAATCTGGGCATGGAGGGTTACCGGCGCAGGGGCAAACCCATGGTGGTGGCGGTACAGGGCATCACCTACACCCTGGGCATCGAGCTGATGCTGGCGGCCGACATCGTGGTCGCCGCCGACAACTGCCGGTTCTCCCAGCTCGAGGTCAAACGCGGCATCATGGCCACGGGCGGCGCCACCCTGCGCATGGCCGAACGCGCCGGCCTGGGCAACGCGCTGCTGCACCTGCTGACCGGCGACGAGTTCGACAGCGCCGAGGCCCTGCGGCTGAACTTCGTGCAGAAGGTGGTGCCCGCCGGCCAGGCGCTGGACGAGGCTTTGCGTATCGCGGAAGCGATTGCCGCGCAGGCGCCGCTGGCGGTGGTGGCGACGCGAAAAAACGCGCTCAAGGCGGTGGAACACGGCCCGCTGGCCGCCATGCAGGACTTCATCACGGTGCAGCAGGGGCTGGCGCGCAGTGAGGACGCGGCCGAGGGTGTGCGCTCGTTTGTGGAGAAGCGGCCGGCCAAGTTTCAGGGCCGCTGAGCTTTCACCTGGTGCCATCCCGGGCGTGACCCGGGATCCATGCTGGAAGAACCATTGTTCCGTCGATTGCCCCGTCCATTGTTCGACATGGGTGGCGGATCAGCGACGCCATGGCAACCCAATCTGTCAGGACAGCGGGTTCGACACGCCGCTGACCACATGGCCGGAAGGCACATGCTGCGAGGCTGCATCGACATGGCCGGTCTGGTCGTCGAAGAAAAAGTCGGGCTCGAACTCGCGCAAAAACTCGCCCTTGGCCAGGCCGCCGAGGAACATGGCTTCATCAACCTCGATGTTCCAGTCCATCAGGGTGCGGATGGCGCGTTCATGCGCCGGCGCGCTGCGCGCCGTCACCAGCGCCGTGCGTATGCGCATGCGCGAGGTGCCGACCTGCTGCAGCCGGTGCAACGCTTCCAGCAGCGGCTTGAAGGGCCCCGCCAGCAGCGGCTGCGCGGCCTTGTCGCGTTCATGTGCCTGGAAGGCCGACAGGCCCTGCGCCTGGAACACGCGTTCGGCCTCGTCGGAAAAAATCACCGCGTCGCCGTCGAAGGCAATGCGTACCTCGTTCGGGTGCTGGTCGCTGGCATGGGCCGACTGCGGATAGACCTGGGCGGCAGGCACGCCAGCTGCCAGGGCCTCGCGTACATCGCTGAGGTGGGTCGACAGAAACAGGTTGGCGTGCAGGGGCTTGAGGTAGCGCCACGGCGGCTCGCCACGGTTGAAGGTGCCGCGCTGGATGGCCAGGCCGTAGTGCTGGGCCGAACGGAACACGCGCATGCCCGAGACCGGGTCGTTGCGCGAGAGGATCACCACCTCGACGCGCTGCGCCAGCTTCGAAGTGCCGGCGGGCGCAGGATTTTCCGACGGGCCGCCCCCAGGCGAAACAGCCCCTTTTCCCGATGAAAGGGGCAGCGAACCGCCGTAGGCTCGCGAAGCGACGAGCGTGGGGGCCAGTGTTTCGTCCAGGTTGTCGGGCGCGTCGTTGAAGGCGAGCAGTTTTTTGACCAGCGAGAAGGCCACCCCCGGTTTGGCCGGCACGTCGAGCCGGTCCAGCTGCAGCTGCATGTAGGCGGCATCGCGCTTGGTACCGGGCGCGGGCGGCTGGCCCAGGCCGTCCTCGAACACGCGGTTTTCTTCTTCAAAGTCGAACAGCGCGCGCGATGAAATCGCCACCACCAGTTGTCCGTCCAGAGTTGCTGCCATGATTTTGCCTGTGTTGCCTCAAGGGGAATGCTTCAACGATAGCTCAAGTGTGCGCCATTGGCCGCAGGTCGTTGCGTCCAGCGGCCACTGGTCGGCGCGTTCCACCTCGCGGATGCCCTGGGCCAGCAACTGCGCGGCGCGGATGATGCCGGCATGGGTGATCCACACGGCGTCAGCATCACCCAATTCGTCAAAAGCCGCGCCCACGCGCGCCATCACCGCGCGCACGGTCTCGCCATGACCGCCCACCGCATGGCCGGCAAAGTCGGCGGTCCAGGCATCGATGTCGCTTTGGGTGATCAGGTTCCAGGGCCGGCCTTCCCAGCTGCCGAAGTTCATTTCCCGCAGCCGGGCGTCTGATTTAAAGATCAAATCGGGCCTTAGCCCGCATAGGGATTGCGCCAGCTGCTCACATCTTTGTAGCGAAGACGTGCTGATCTGAAGGCCGCGCGGCAGCACGTCGGCCAGGGCCTTGGCGCAGGCAAGCGTGGCTGCGGCGTCGGCAGGCACGTCGAGGGCGCCGTAACAGCTGCCGGTCGCCAGCAGCACGGGTGCGTGGCGGACCAGCCAGAGTTTCATGCCATACCGACGGCCAAGCCGAGGTAAAAAGTGATTTCGCAGACCTGCTGGGTCGCGCCCAGACAGTCGCCGGTGAAACCGCCCAGGCGGCGCGTGAACAGGCGCGCCATCCACAGCAACGCGAGCACAGCGAAGCTGCAGGCTGCTATCAAAGCGATAGCGTTTAGCGCATAACTGACAAGGGCCAGGGCCATCAAACACCATAAAAATGCGACGCCCAGGCTGGTCAGGCTGATCTGGTCGGCCAGGGGTTTGGACTTTGACGTCGCGGTGTCCCCCACATGCGGCAAGATGCGAATCAGCAGCAGGGGCAGGCCGCGCGAAACGACGTGGGCGGCCAGCAGCGCAGCAGGCACCAGCCAGGGGTCCAGGGCCAACAGCACCTCCTCGCCGTCCGGCACTTCGGTTTCGAGCGAGCCGAGCAAAGCGATCAGCGCCAGCTTGCAGCCCACCGCCAGCACCAGTGCCAGCGCGCCGAAAGCGCCGACACGCGAGTCCTTCATGATCTCCAGTGCGCGTGGCGCCTCGCTACTGCCGCCCAGGCCGTCGCTGACGTCGGCCAGGCCGTCTTCGTGGAAGGCGCCGGTCAGCAGCACCGTGGCCACGGTGGACAAGGCAGCGGCCACCAGCGGTGCGAACAGGTTCGGGGGCAGCAGGGCCACCAGCAAGGCATACACGCCCGCAGCCACCGCGCCGACCAGCCAGCCGATGCCGGGGAAATGTGCGGCGCTGGCGCGCAGCATGGCCGGGCTGTAGCCTGCCCATTCGGCCAGGCGGCCCGTGACCGGGATGCGGGTAAAGAACTGGACGGCCAGCAGGTAGTGGCGGATGAACTGGGTCATGGCCTGGCGCCGGTAGGGATGGTCATTGCGGGCTTGACCCGCAGCCCATGCTGGGTCACTGCGCCTGTCGGTCCATGCTGCATGGATCCCGGATCGAGTCCGGGATGACCAAAGGAAGGCGTCACCGAGCCAGCCACGACGTCAGGTTTCCGTCTTTGCGCTGACCCCTGCCGAATCAAAACTCGCCATCTCGGCCATGAACAGGGCTGCCGATGGCAGCAGCGGCCAGGCGAGCAGGGCGCCCGTGCCTTCGCCCAGGCGCAGGTCCAGGTCCAGCAAGGGCTTGGCCTGCAGGTGCGCCAGCAGCAGGTGGTGCCCGCGTTCGGCCGAGCGGTGGCAAAACACCAGGTAGTCCCGCACCTGCGGCACCAGGGCGCGTGCCACCAGCGCGGCGGCACCGGCAATAAAGCCGTCGACCAGCACCACGCGGCGCTCGCTGGCGGCCTGCAGCATGGCGCCGGCCATCATGGCGATCTCGAAGCCGCCCAGCGCGGCGAGTACGGCCAGCGGCTCACTCACGTCGGCGTGGCGGGTCAACGCGCGTTGCAGCACGGCCTGTTTGTGCGCCAGTTGCGCATCGTCCAGACCGGTACCGCGCCCGACCACGTCGCCGACCGGCAGGCCGGCCAGCCGTGCCAGCAGCAGGGCGGCGGGCGAAGTGTTGGCAATGCCCATTTCGCCAAAAGCCACGACGTTGCCGCTCAAGCCGCGCATGACATCCATGCCGGCCTGCAGCGCGGCGCGGGCCTGCGCCAGCGACATGGCAGGACCTTCGCAGATGTTCTGCGTTCCCGGGGCTATTTTTCGTTGCTGCAGCTGCGGGTGGTTGGCCAGATCGGCGGCCACGCCGGCGTCCACCACCTGCAGCGCAAAACCGTGCTGACGCGCAAACACATTGATGGCGGCACCGCCAGCCAGCATGTTGCCCACCATCTGCACCGTCACGGCCTGCGGAAAGGCCGACACACCCTCGCTGGCAATGCCGTGGTCGGCGGCAAACACCACCATTTGCGGCGACTCAAAGGTGATGGCCTCGCTGCGCTGGATCAGGCCGAGCTGCAGCGCCAGCGCTTCGAGCTGGCCGAGCGCGCCCAGCGGCTTGGTTTTCTGGTCGATCTTGTGCTGCAGGCGGGCGGCCAGCGCTGCGTTCGCGGTCGGTTCAATCGTGGGCAGGAGAAGGGGTGTGTTGTCGTTCATCGGTGATTTTCTGGAGGCAGGTGGGGCAAAAGCAGGAGGCGCCCGTCGTGCCGGTTGTGGATGAGGGGCTGGATGGCACCGGCAGGAGGTGAGGCAGCTTGACGCACCAGCATTCGGCGTCGCCTCCGACCATGCCGCAGCGAAAAGTCGCGCCGCAACCGGGGCAGGACGAATTGGGTGGCATGGATGCGCCTGCCGCAGTCATGGCAAGGCCCGTCAGCTCTGCAGAAACAGCCGGTAGACCGGGTTGTCGGTCTCTTCCACATGCGGATAGCCCAGGGTGTCGAGAAAGGCCTTGAAGGCCTTGTTGTCGGCCTTGGGGACCTGCAGGCCGACCAGGATACGGCCGTAGTCGGCGCCCTGGTTGCGGTAGTGGAAGAGGGAGATGTTCCAGCCCGGCTTCATGGCGCCCAGGAATTTCATCAGCGCCCCGGGCCGCTCGGGAAACACAAAACGCAGCAGGCGTTCGTCCTTCGACAGCGCGGTGTGGCCGCCCACCATGTGGCGGATGTGTTCCTTGGCCAGGTCGTCATGCGTCAGGTCGAGCGACTTGAAGCCGTGTTTGCTGAAATTGTTGGCGATCTTGATGCTCTCGCCCTTGCCGTGCGTGGTCAGGCCGACAAACACATGCGCCTGGCTGGCATCGCTGATGCGGTAGTTGAACTCGGTCACACTGCGCGGCCCGCCGGGCAGTTCGCCGATCAGTTCGCAAAACCGGCGAAAGCTGCCGCGTTCCTCGGGAATCGTCACGGCAAACAGCGCTTCGCGCTCTTCGCCGACCTCAGCCCGTTCGGCGACAAAACGCAGGCGGTCGAAGTTCATGTTCGCGCCGCACAGGATGGCCGCGTAGGTCTCGCCCTTGGTCCTGTGGGTGGCCACGTACTGCTTGATGGCGGCCACACTCATGGCGCCCGAGGGCTCGACAATGCTGCGCGTGTCGATGAACACGTCCTTGATGGCGGCGCAGACGGCATCGGTGTCCACGGTGATGAATTCGTCCACCAGCTCGCGGCTGATGCGGAAGGTTTCCTCACCGACCAGCTTGACGGCCGTGCCGTCGGCAAACAGGCCCACATCCGGCAAGGTGACGCGTTTTCCGGCGCCCACCGATTGGGCCATGGCGTTGGAATCGTTCATCTGCACGCCGATGATCTTCACCTCGGGGCGCACGGCCTTGATGTAGTTGGCGACGCCGGAAATCAGCCCGCCGCCACCGATGGCCACAAACACCGCGTCGAGCGAGCCTTTGCCGATGGTCTGGATCTGGCGCAGGATTTCCATCGCAATCGTGCCCTGGCCAGCAATCACATCCGGGTCGTCAAACGGGTGCACAAAGGTCAGGCCATTTTTTTTCTCCAGCGTGACGGCGTGCAGGTGGGCGTCCGAGTAGCTGTCGCCGTGCAGGATCACCTCGCCGCCGAGCGCCCGGACGGCATCGACCTTGACCTGCGGCGTGGTCACGGGCATCACGATGACGGCGCGTGTGCCCAGCTTGTGCGCGCCGAGCGCCACGCCCTGCGCATGGTTGCCGGCCGAGGCGCAGATCACACCTTTCCTGAGCTGGGCGGGGCTCAGGTGCGCCATCTTGTTGTAGGCGCCGCGCAGCTTGAAGCTGAACACCGGCTGCTGGTCCTCGCGCTTGAGCAGCACCGTGTTGTGCACCCGGCGGCTGAGGTTTTTCGCCGGCTCCAGGGCGGATTCCACCGCTACGTCATAGACGCGCGCGGTCAGGATTTTTTTCAGGTAATCGGCGGGTGTGAGCGCCCCGGCGGAGGCGGGCCGGGGGGTGCCGGGTGAGCGGCGGGGAGCGGGGCGGGGGGGAGTGGACATGTGTTTTCTCGCAACCCGACATCATAGTGGGCAAGAAAAAAGGCCCAGACCTTGCGGTCTGGGCCTGTAAATCCACCCTTTCAGGGATGGAGGAGACAAGCGGTGCATGAAAACAAAGCCGTGTTCATGCGATGATTTCAGTATAGCGGAGGCATGTTGCGCTGCAACAATGATCTGTTGCGAAAAATAAACAATCGCTGCTACTTTTGACAACTATTTCTGACTTTTGAGGATGGCAATTCATGGAATGCACAGTGAGCTGGACCGGCCCCCCTGCCAGCGCGGGCACAACAACAACTTCTGGCTCGGCGATGAGTTTTCTGGCAACCACCGGCAGTGGGCACACGCTGGTGATGGATGGCGCGCCTGACGCCGCCAAGCCAGACAACGGCGGCGCCAACCTGGCGCCGCGCCCGATGGAAACCGTGTTGGCCGGCACCGGCGGCTGCACGGCCTACGACGTGGTGCTGATCCTCAAGCGCGGCCGCCACGATGTGCGCGGCTGCACGGTCAAGCTCACGTCCGAACGGGCCGGGACCGACCCCAAGGTGTTCACGAAAATCCACATGCATTTTGTCGTGACGGGACGCGGCATCGCTGCCAGCGCGGTGGAACGCGCGATTGCCATGAGCCACGACAAGTACTGCTCGGCCACCATCATGCTCGGCAAAACGGCTGACATCACCACCAGCTTTGAGCTGGTTGAAGCCTGATTTTGATGCTAAATCGGGCTGCAGCCCTTGTGAATAAAGCGCCGACAGCTATCGAAAAAATAGCAATCTAGATGTGATGTGCGGTGGTGGTCATGACCTTGGCCGCGGCCCGCATCAAGGCCTTCACCGGCGCGGGCAACGCAAACGCGCCGGCGCTCTGCGCTTCCTGGGCGTGACGTGCCTCGTCGTCCTTCATTTGCGCCACGATGGCTCGCGAGGCATGGTCGCCCTCTGGCAGGCGTTCCAGGTGACTGGCCAGATGCGTTTCGACCTGCCGCTCCGTCTCCACCACAAAACCCAGGCTGACCCGGTCCCCGAGACGGCCCGCCAGCAGGCCGAGCCCGAAAGCCCCGGCGTACCACAGCGGGTTCAGCAGTGAGGGGCGGGCGCCGAGTTCATCGAGCCGCTCATGCGTCCAGGCCAGGTGGTCGCCTTCTTCCTTGCTGGCCTCCAGGAAGTGCTGGCGCAAAACGGGGTTGCGTGTGCTCAGCGCCTGCGAAGCGTACAGCGCCTGCGCGCAGACCTCGCCGACATGGTTGACCCGCATCAGCGCGCCGGCCAGTGCCTTGTCCGCGGCGCTGAGCTCGGTGTCCTGTGCGGGCACGGTCGGGCAGGTGCGGCTGGCGCGGGGTGTGGCAAACAGGGTGCGCAGGGCGCTGTCGGCGGTAGTGATCAGAGCATCCATGGTGGTGTTTATCGCTTGTCAGTCGGTGAAAGTGCAGTTGAAATTTTATCCAGCCGGGCCTCCAGCTGACGGACACGCTCTGCAAGGGAGGCGTGCAGCATGGTTGTTTCGCTGGGCAACGGGTCCTGACTGCCAGGCGACTTTTCCATGGGCGCAGGCGTGGGCAACGGTGTCAGCCGCGCCACTTCCTGCCCGCGCCGGGTGATGCAGAAAGCCTCTCCACGCTCGACAGAGGCGATGAGCCTGGAGAAATTCTGGTTGGCGTCGCGCAGCGAGATCAGCTGGAATTTCATGGGTAATGGGTGGGCCGACAAGCACTCCATTGCGCCTGATTTCTGGCCCGGATGATTTTTTAAAAAGTAGTACAAATTGTAGTACATGAGTGGCGACAATGGCCAGGGTTTGAAAGGCGGATAAATGCCGCTTCACGGGTTTTTGGGTTTGTTGCAGGGGTGCAACGGAATTGAATTTATCGGGCCAATTCCTTTGCGAAAGCTCTCAGCCTCTGGTGCAATACATACAACTTCCTAAATGGAGGTTGGCCCGGGGATCCAAAATCCTGGAGCCCTATGTTTAACCTTGGAGAAACTCGCAATGAAAAAATCCCTAGTCGCTTTGGCTATCCTGGCTGCTGCTGGCGTGGCTTCGGCCCAGTCTTCCGTGACCCTGTTCGGCGTTGTTGACGCAGCGTACCAGCATGGTTCGGGCTCCGGCGTTGGTTCTTCCAGCAAGAGCCAGCTCGGCAATTCCGGTTACAACTCCAGCCGTCTGGGCTTCCGTGGTACGGAAGACCTCGGCGGTGGCATGTCTGCTTCTTTCTGGCTGGAAGCTGGTCTGAACAACGACAACGGCTCCGGCGCTAACACCAGCACCAACAACCAAACTACCGGCGCAACCGGTGGTGGCGGCCTGACTTTCAACCGTCGTTCGACCGTCAGCCTGGCCAGCGGCCTGGGTGAGCTGCGTCTGGGTCGTGACTACACGCCTCAGTTCTGGAACCAGACCGTGTTTGATCCGTTCGGCACCAACGGCGTGGGCACCACCCAGACCCTGAGCTCCGGCCTCGGCGGCACCACTGCAGTTCGCGCGTCGAACAGCGTTGGCTACTTCCTGCCAGGCAACCTGGGCGGCTTCTACGGCCAGTTCCAGGCTTACATGGGTGAGAACAACAAGACCGGTGTTGCTACCGAAAAAGACGGCAACGGTTCTGCCATCCGTCTCGGCTACGCCAACGGTCCTGTCAACGTGGCTATGGCAACGTCCAGCACCAAGTTTGCTCAGACTGCTACCACTGGCAAGACCCGCTCTACCAACCTCGGTGGTTCGTTTGACTTCGGCGTCGCCCAAGCCATGGCTTTGGTGACCCGTGACAAAGTTGACTCTACCCCCACCTCGGTGACGGGCAAGGGCGCTTTGATCGGTGCTTTGGTCCCAATGGGTGCCGGCCAGATCCGTGTGGCTTACTCCACCTACAAAACCGACGCTGCTGGTACACCCAAGTCCAAAAAATGGGCTCTGGGTTATGTGCACAACCTGTCCAAGCGTACGGCTCTGTACACCACGTTTGCTCGCGTGACCAACAGCGGCGGCGCAGCCCAGGCTCTGAACGGTGCCGTGACTGCAGCGAACGCACGTTCGACCGGCTACGACTTCGGTATCAAGCACTCCTTCTAATTGATGGCTGGCCTTGTGCCAGCTTCAATCAAGAAAGATTAAAAAGCCGCCTTCGGGCGGCTTTTTTCATGGAAAATCCGGATCTATACCTCTATCGGGAGACGTTGATGACGCAGCTTGACAGGGAGCCACGGTGGATTGCCTTGATGGGTGGCATGGTGTTACTGGCTTTGCTGCAGCTGGCGGGGTGTGCATCGTTGATGTCGCCGGCCAACCCAGCTTCCCCGGCTGATCCAACCGTGCTCAGCGCTACGCCCTGGGCGACAGCGTCCCCTGGAAGCGGTGTCACGCCAGAGTGGCGGCACCATCCCTTTCCAGGCAAGCAACCCAGCCACTTTCGTTATGAACGCAAGGATGGGCGCGACGCGATGGCTGCCACGTCCAGTTCGTCTGCAAGCATGGTGCGCCAACTGCTGCGCGTGGAGCCGGATGACCTGGCCAGCGTACGTTTTTCCTGGAAAGTGCCCGAGCTGATTGCGCAAGCCGACATGGCGCTGCGTGAAGCCGATGATTCGCCGGTGCGCGTGGTGCTGGTGTTCGAAGGCGACCGCAGCAAATTCTCCAGCAAGAACGCCATGCTGTCCGAACTGGCGCGCGCTCTGACCGGCGAGGAGTTGCCGTACGCAACGCTGATGTACGTGTGGTGCAACACGCGCCCGCCGGGCTCAGTGATTGTCAATCCGCGTACCGACAGGATACGCAAACTGGTCGTGGAATCCGGCGCGGGCAAGCTGCGCCAATGGGTCGACTACGAGCGCGATATTCGTGCTGACTATGAAAAGACTTTCGGTGAAGCGCCTGGCGCGCTGGTGGGCATAGGCATCATGACCGACAGCGACAACACCCGTTCCAAAACCTCGGCCTGGTATGGGCCGGTCACATTCGCCAAGGTCGCCAAGGCCGCGAAGGTCACGCAGGCGCGTTAACCGCTTGCCTGACCCGGGAGTTGCAAGCCGCCGGCGGGCGCGAATCTCAAGCGCGCAGTGGGGTGCGTCAGGCGTGTTCAGCCAGCCCATTTCAGGGGGAAACCCTTGCTTTACCTTCATGGGCCGGTTGTATATTTGCTGCTTAATTTTCAGAGAAAAAACCATGAAATTTCACCAGCTTCTCATCGCTGCCGCGGCAGCTGCGTCATTTGCTGTGGTGCCTGCCGTGCAGGCCAAGACCTTCAAGTGGTCGAGCGCGAGCGATATCCCCACGTTCGACATCCACTCGCAGAACAATGCGCTTGGCAATGGCGTTCACGCGGCCGTCTACGACTCGCTGGTCTACTACAACAGCCGCACTTTCAAGGTGGAGTCCCAGCTCGCCACCTCCTGGCGTGACGTGTCGCCGACGCAGGTTCGCTTTTCCTTGCGGAGCGGCGTGAAGTTCAGCGACGGCACCCCGTTGACGGCGGACGACGTGGTGTTCTCCTTGACCCGTGCAACCGCCAAAACCTCCAACTATGCGGTTTATACCCAGGGCATCGACAAGGTGGTCAAGGTCAACGATTCGACCGTGGACATCATGATGAAGGGCCCGAACCCGGTCCTGCTCAACCAGTTGACCGAGCTGCGCATCATGAGCAAGGCGTGGGCCGAGAAAAACAAATCCACCGAACCCAAAGACATCCGTGCCAAGGACGAAACCTTCGCACACCGCAATGCCATGGGCACCGGCCCTTTCATGGTCAAGGAATGGCAACCAGACCAGAAGCTGGTGCTGGTTTCAAACCCCAATTACTGGGGCAAGAACGAATCCAATGTGACCGAAGTCGTCTATACACCGATCAAATCGGAAGCCACCCGGGTTGCTGCCCTGTTGTCGGGCGAAGTTGATTTCGTCCTTGACCCCAGCATCCAGGATCTGGGCCGGCTGCGCAGCACCGGCAACCTGAAGGTGATCGACGGCATCGAGAACCGCACCATCTTCTTCGGCATGGACCAATTCCGCGAAGAGTTGCCTGGCTCCAATATCAAGGGAAAGAACCCGCTGAAAGACCAGCGTGTGCGTATGGCGCTGTACCAGGCAATCGACATCAATGCCATCCAGCGCGTCACCATGCGTGGCCTGAGCCAGCCGACGGGAGCGATCGTGGCGCCGCAGGTCAACGGCTGGACCGAAGGGGTGCACAAGCGTCACCCTTACGATCCCGAGGCCTCCAAAAAGCTGCTTGCCCAGGCCGGTTACCCCAACGGCTTCGAGGTGGACTTTGCCTGTCCCAACAACCGCTACATCAACGACGAGGAAATCTGCCAGGCTGTGACCGCGATGTGGGCGCGGGCCGGCGTGAAGGCCAAGCTGCGCACCTTGCCGCTGGTCACCTATTTCCCGATGATCCAGCGCTACGAAGCCAGCATCTACATGTTGGGCTGGGGCGTGCCTACCTTTGACGCCCTTTACAGTTTGCAGTCGCTCGTCCGCAGTGTGGGCACGGGCGGTGACGGCAACTACAACGTCGGCCGCTACAGCAACCCGCGCATGGACTACATCGTGGATCGCGTGAAGGTGGAGACCGATTTGCCCGTGCGTAACCGCCTGCTGACCGAGGCCTTGCAGCTGTCGAACGACACGGTCTCGCATATTCCCCTGCACAACCAGATCATTCCGTGGGCGATGAAGAAGAATATTGATGTCGTGCACCGCGCTGACAACCGGCTCGATTGGCGGCTGATCAAGGTCAACTGAGCGAGCTGACAAAAAGGGCCCTCCGGGGCCCTTTTCTGCAGTTATTTTCTTTAGGTCTAAAGGAAACCCCGGTGTCGGCACAGTGCTTGCTCTGCTAGCATTGGCTCTCTCTCAAAACCATCCCCCCGAATGTTTGCATTTATTCTCCGTCGCCTGCTCCAGGCAGTGATCGTGATGGTCGCTGTGGCCTTTATTGCATTCATGCTGTTCCAGTATGTTGGCGACCCGGTGGTGTTTCTGTTGGGGCAGGACGCACAGCCTGACCAGATTGCGCAGCTGCGCGCCGATCTGGGGCTGGACAAGCCCTTTTTCGTGCAGTTCGGCCACTTTCTGGTCAATGCGGTGCAGGGCGAGTTTGGCCTCAGTTTGCGCCAGGGGGCCAAGGTTTCACGCCTGATTGCCGAGCGTTTCCCGGCCACGCTGGAGCTGGCACTGGTGGCTGCCATCCTGGCGCTGGTGATTGGTGTACCGATGGGTGTTTATGCGGCCTTGCGCCGGGGCACCTTTCTGAGTCAGTTGCTCATGACGGTGTCGCTGGTGGGCGTGTCGCTCCCTACCTTCCTGATCGGTATCCTGCTGATTCTGTTTTTCTCCGTGGGCCTCGGCTGGTTCCCGAGTTTCGGGCGGGGCAACGTGGTGCAGATGGGTTGGTGGAGCAGCGGGTTGTTGACGGCCAAGGGCTGGCACCATATCGTGCTTCCAGCGGTGACGCTGGCTATCTTCCAGCTCACGCTGATCATGCGGCTGGTCCGCGCCGAAATGCTGGAAGTGCTGCGCACGGACTACATCAAGTTTGCACGCGCGCGTGGCCTGTCCAACCGCGCCATCCATTTTGGACACGCGCTGAAAAACACCCTTGTGCCGGTCATGACCATCACCGGCCTGCAGCTGGGCGGGTTGATCGCTTTTGCGATCATCACTGAAACCGTTTTTCAGTGGCCAGGCATGGGCCTGTTGTTCATCCAGGCGGTGACCTTTGCCGACATCCCCGTGATGGCCGCCTACCTGTGTCTGATCGCGCTGATTTTTGTCGTGATCAACCTGGTGGTTGACCTGCTGTATTTTGTAGTGGATCCGCGTTTGCGCGTCGGCTCGGCGGGAGGGCACTGACATGCTGTCTCCCCGGCCTGTTCCTGCGCTCAAGGCCAACGGCCGCGCCTTCGCGCAGATCAGCGAGTTCCACCCGGAAATCACGGCCTTTCGCCGCGACCTGCATGCCCACCCGGAACTCGGTTTCGAAGAGATCTATACGAGTGCCCGCGTGAAGGAGGCGCTGCAGCGCTGTGGCGTGGACGAGGTGCATACCGGCATCGGCAAGACCGGGCTGGTGGCGGTCATCAAGGGTCAGCACAGCAGCAGTGGAAAGATGATCGGCTTGCGTGCCGACATGGACGCGCTGCCGATGACGGAACACAACGACTTTGCCTGGAAGTCCTCAAGAGCCGGCATGATGCACGGTTGCGGCCATGACGGGCACGTTGCCATGCTGGTGGGCGCGGCCCGCTACCTGGCGGCCACGCGCCATTTTGACGGGACGGCTGTGCTGATTTTCCAGCCCGGCGAAGAGGGTTTTGCCGGTGCGCGGGTGATGATTGAAGACGGCCTGTTCGACCGGTTCCCGGTGCAGGCGGTTTACGGCATGCACAACTGGCCGTCCATGAAGCCCGGTACGGTGGGCATCAATCCCGGGCCCATGATGGCTGCTGCTGACCGCATCACCATCGACATCACCGGCCGCGGCGGCCATGGCGCCCACGCCTACATGACGGTCGATCCTGTGCTGGTGGCCGGGCATATCATCACGGCGGTGCAAAGCATTGTGTCGCGCAACGTCAAGCCGATTGACAGTGCCGTGATCAGTCTGTGTGCGATGCAGGCGGGCGACATGGGCGCCTTCAGCGTGGTGCCGGGCAAGGCCACACTGGTGGGCACGGTCCGCACCTTCAACCCGGACGTGCAGGACTTGATAGAGCGCCGTCTCCACGAGCTTTGCAGCGCCGTTGCGCTGGGCTTTGGTGCAACCGCCTCCGTGCAGTACGAACGCATTTACCCGGCCACCATCAACTCGTTCGATGAAGCCATGTTTGCAGCCGATGTGGCGCAAACCCTGCTGGGTGAGGATCACGTCGTGCGCGACATGGAGCCCAGCATGGGCGCCGAAGACTTTTCCTTCATGCTGCAGGTCAAACCCGGCGCTTACATGCGTATCGGCCAGGGTGCCGAAAACGGTGTTGGCAGCTGTTTTCTGCACAACAGCCGCTACGACTTCAACGACGACATCCTGCCGCTGGGTGCCGCGCTGCATGCCGGGCTGGTGGAGCAGTCCATGCCTTTGTCTGTGCCACGCTGATTATTTTTTTCAACAGGAGAGTCCCATGAATTTCACGAAAAAAGCCGCTTTTGCCCTTGTTGGTACAGCGCTGGCAGCTACTACTTTGGTAGCGTCCGCAGTGACCCTGCGGGTTGGAAACCAGGGTGATGCCCTCTCGCTGGACCCGCATTCGCTCAACGAATCGCTGCAGCTGACGGTGGTGGGCAATGTCTACGAACCGCTGGTCACGCGTGACCGCAACTACAAGCTCGCTCCGTCGCTGGCGACCGACTGGAAGCAGACCTCGCCGACGGTGTGGCGCTTCAACCTGCGCAAGGGCGTGCAGTTCCATGACGGCACGCCGTTCACTGCAGACGACGTGATCTTCAGCTACGAGCGCGCCAAGGGCGACGGCTCCGACATGAAGAGTTATGTCGGCCAGATCAAGGAAATCAAGAAGATCGACGATCACACGATCGACTTTGTGCTGAACAACCCCTTCCCCATCCTGCCAGAGCTGTTCACGCAGTGGCACATCATGAGCAAGAAGTGGTGCGAAACGAACCAGG
>NZ_JAQSDL010000072.1 GCF_029945895.1 Polaromonas sp.
ACGGCCGAGGTGGAAAGCATCATCGCCGAGCAGGGGCGCATCGACGTGGGCTGCGAGTTTTGCGGCGCGCAGTACGGGTTCGACCCGGTCGATGCCGCGCAGATTTTCACCCGGCAGGAAAGCCAGCTGCCGCCCGCGCCTACGGTGCAGTAGTGGCCATGCCGGCTGCCCTCAGGGCGTCCGGCGGGCCAGCAGGTCGCTGAGCAGGCGGCGTTCGCAGGCCGGATCGCTGCAGGTGTCGCAGGCCCAGACCCAGGGACGGCGCGCCTCGTCACCAGCCACCGGCGCAGACGGCTGGTTGCCGTTCATCAACTTCCGCAGTGCACCCAGGGCATGGCTCAGGCGCTGCGGCCCCAGGCCGTAAACCACGGTGTAGGGCACACCCGCGTCGGCAAGCTGCTGGCGCAGGTGCTGGTCAGCCGCTTCCAGGGTGGCCGCGAGACCGGCGGGCACAGGCAGGTCCAGGCCCAGGAGCAGGACTTGATCGAACCCGAAGCCGCGGGGGGCTGCTGGCGCACCGGCGCGGGCCGGCATCAATGAAGCCAGCGGCGGGTTGTCGGCAATCAGGATGGGAGGGAGAGCGGTGCGGCCGTCCAGCGCCGCCATCAGTTCGCCAGCCAGCCGGGTCTTGCCGGTTCCCGCTGCGCCCAGCAGCGCGATGCGGCGCGGCGCCGGCCCGGGTTCCTGGCAGGCTGCCCGATCATGCGTCAAAGCAGGCTCCAGCGCCTATGGATACTGCGCCAGCAGCTATTGAAAAAATAGCAGGCGAGCTGCGCTCAGGGCGCAATCTGTACAAAAATTTCATTGGGCTTGACCATGCCCAGCTCCTGGCGCGCTTTTTCTTCCACCATGTCCAGGCCTTCGCGCAGGTCCTTGACCTCGGCGGCCAGGCGCTCGTTGTCAACCTGCGCCTGAACGTTTTTGGCGGTCTGCTCGGTCAGCCTGCGCTGCATCTCATTGACGCTGGGAAGGCTGCCCCGGCCAATCCAGAGTTGCGCATGCACGATGACCAGCAGCGCAATCAGGAGGGCGGGGACAACGCGGTTACCCATTGCCTAGGCTGGAGAGGCTGCTAACAGCTCGAAGCGCGCGAGCGTGGCAGGGGTGGATCCCGACCAGCCAGGGCCGCGGAACCGGCTTTGCCGGGCCGCAGGCGCAGCGGCCCCTCTTCGCCGTGCAAGGGGCAGCGCGCCGTAGGCGCCCGAAGCGGCGAGCGTGGGGGCCATTTACTTCAGGTTGTAGAAGGCAGCTCGGCCGGGGTAGGTCGCGATGTCGCCCAGGTCTTCTTCGATGCGCAGCAGCTGGTTGTACTTGGCCATGCGGTCCGAGCGGCTCAGCGAGCCGGTCTTGATCTGGCCGGCGTTGGTACCGACCGCGATGTCGGCAATGGTGGAGTCTTCGGTCTCGCCGGAACGGTGCGAAATCACGGCGGTGTAGCCGGCGCGTTTGGCCATCTCGATGGCGGCAAAGGTTTCGCTCAAGGTGCCGATCTGGTTGATCTTGATGAGGATGGAGTTGGCAATGTTCTTGTCAATGCCTTCCTTGAGGATTTTGGTGTTGGTGACAAACAGGTCGTCGCCGACCAGCTGCACCTGCTTGCCCAGGCGCTCGGTCAGGATTTTCCAGCCGTCCCAGTCGCCCTCATGCATGCCGTCTTCGATGCTGATGATGGGGTACTTGTCGCACCAGGTGGCGAGCATGTCGGTCCACTGCTGGGCATTGAGTTGCAGGCCGCCTTCACCTTCGAGCACGTACAGGCCGTCCTTGTAGAACTCGCTGGCGGCGCAGTCCAGCGCCAGGGCGATCTGGTCGCCGGCGGTGTAGCCGGCCTTGTCGATGGCTTCCAGGATCAATGCGATCGCCGCTTCGTGGTTTTCAACGCTGGGCGCAAAACCGCCCTCGTCACCCACGGCAGTGCTGATGCCCCGGTCGTGCAGGATTTTCTTCAGGGCGTGGAACACCTCGGCACCCCAGCGCAGGGCTTCGCGAAAGCTGGGCGCACCCACCGGCACGATCATGAACTCCTGCAGGTCCAGGCTGTTGTTGGCGTGGGCGCCACCGTTGATCACGTTCATCATGGGCACCGGCATCTGCATCGCCCCCATGCCGCCGAAGTAGCGGTACAGCGGCAGGCCGGCCTCCTCGGCTGCGGCGCGTGCCACGGCCATGCTGACCGCCAGCATGGCGTTGGCGCCCAGGCGGGATTTGTTCTCGGTGCCGTCCAGGTCGATCAGCGTGCGGTCCAGGAAGGCCTGCTCGCTGGCGTCCAGGCCCAG
>NZ_JAQSDL010000073.1 GCF_029945895.1 Polaromonas sp.
CGGGATCGGTAAGATCGGGCCTTTCCGTAGGCCTATGCTCATCTCCGATCGCCAGTACCAACGACTCATGAACGAATATAACAGCAGTGGCGTGCTCGCGCACGCGGCGATGAAAGCGGATATCGATCCCAAGACGGCGCGCCGGTATATCCGGGCGGGCCAGGGGCCGCAGGAAATGAAGCCGGTCCACACGTGGCGCACGCGGGCGGACCCCGTGGCGGGGATCTGGCCGGTGGCGGTGCAGTGGCTGGAAGAAACGCCGGAATTGGAGGCGAAGATGCTCTTCGAGCATCTGGCGAGCGAACCAGGCGGCCAGGTGGACGGCCGGGCGCTGCGCACGTTCCAGCGCCGGGTGACGCAGTGGCGCCGCAAGCACGGGCCGCCGAAGGAGGTGTGCTTCCCGCAGGTGCGGGAGCCCGGGGCGAGCCTGCAATTTGATTGGACGCACGCCAAGGAGTTGGGAATCACGATCGCCGGGGTGGCGTATCCCCACCAACTGGCGCACGCGGTGCTGCCGTACTCGAACTGGGAATGGGCGGTGCCCTGCCAATCCGAATCGGTGTTGTCGCTGAAGCTGGGGGTGCAGGAGGCCTATTGGCGACTGGGCGGGGTGACGGCCCAATTGCAGACCGATCAGAGCTCAACGGCGACGCACCAGCTGCGTCGCGGGAAAAGTGAGCGGGGCTTCAACCGGGAATACCTGGCGATGTGCCGGCACCTGAAGGTCGAACCGAAAACCATCGCGATCCGCTGCCCGAATCAAAATGGCGACGTCGAATCGGCGCAGGGCCATCTGAAGCGCCGGTTGAAACAGCACCTGCTGTTGCGCCGCAGCCGCGACTTTGCCAGCGCGGCCGACTATGCCGGGTTCGTGGCGAAGGTCTGCACGGGGATCAATGCCCTGCGCCGCGTCAAGATTGCGGAGGAAATGCTGCGGCTGCGGGCGCTGCCGTCGACCCGGTTCCCCCAAGCCGAGGAGATCCCGGTGCGCATCTCGTGTTATAGCACCGCCCGGGTGAAGAACTGCGCCTACTCGGTGCCGTCCCGGTTGATCGGGGCGGTCGTGGAGGCGCGGGTGAGCGAGGCCGAGGTCAGCTTCCACTATCAAGGGGAGGCGGTGGTGCTCTATCCCCGGTCGCACAGTCAGGAACCGCGCATCGACTACCGCCACGTGATCGACTCGTTGGTCCGTAAGCCGGGGGCCTTCGCCCGCTACCTGTATCGCGAGGAACTGTTCCCCCGGCCGGTCTTTCGCCAGGCGTATGACCGCTTGGCGGCGCAGGAGGAAGGCCAAGCCAGCCTCCGGTACCTGCGATTGCTGCAACTCGCCGCGCTGTTCGGCGAGGACCGCGTGGCCACGGCGCTGGGGACGGTCTTGCGGGACGGGGCCCTGCCTCTGGCCGAAAACCTCGAACCGGGCCTGCGGGAGGTGCCGCCGCCGCGGCCCGTGGAGTTGGCCGCGTTCACCCCGGACTTAAGCAGCTACGACAGCCTGATCGCGGAGGTGGCCTCGTGAGCACATCTTCCCTCCCGATCCTATTGCGCTCACTGCGGCTGCCCACCATCGCCCGGGAATACGATCAGGCGCTGCACCGCGCCGAGGCGGAAAACTGGGGCTACAAACGCTTCCTCTCGTACCTGTTCGAGGCCGAGGGCAATGACCGGCTGCAACGCAAGATCCAGCGCCAACTCAAGGACTCGAACCTGCCGGCCGGCAAGACCCTCGAGGCGCTGGACCTCAAGCTCCTCCCCGAAAAAGTCCGCCGCCAGATCCCGGCCTTGCTGGAGGCCGACTTCGTACGCCGCGGCGATAACTTGCTCTGCTTCGGGTTGGCCGGCCGAGGCAAGAGCCACTTCGTCAATGCGATCGCCCGGGAATGGATCTGCCGGCATCAGCTCCAAGTGCTGTTCATCCCCGCGTTCCGCCTGGTCACCCAATTGCTCGCAGCCAAGCGGGACCTGAAGCTGCCGCAGGCGATCAACCGCCTCCAGCGCTTCGACGCGGTCATCGTCGATGACATCGGCTATGTCCAACAATCCCGCGAAGAAATGGAAGTGCTCTTCCACTTCCTCGCCGAGCGCTACGAGAAAAAGTCCGTCGTGATCACCTCCAACCTGGTCTTCTCCCAGTGGGACCAGATCTTTAAGGACCCCATGACCACGATGGCCGCCATCGATCGCCTCGTCCACCACGCGACCATCCTCGACTTTACCGGCAGCAGCGTCCGGGCCGACGAGGCCAAGAAACGCCAGAACTAAACTCCAGAGGTGGGGG
>NZ_JAQSDL010000074.1 GCF_029945895.1 Polaromonas sp.
TAGGAGGGTGCGCTCACATCAGTGAGAAATCGCGCTCGAATTTCATCAGGTGCTGTCCGCCGTCCACCAGCAGTGTGGTACCGGTGATGGAGGCGTTTTCCAGGGCAAACCGGACAGTGGCCGCCACGTCCGCCGGGCTGGACGAGCGTCCCAGCGGCGAGAGTTTGTGCAGGGCCTGGAACTTCTCGTCGCTCAGCAGATGGCTGGTCAGTGTCAGGCCGGGAGCCACGCCCACCACCCGCACCTGTGGCGCCAGCGCGATCGCCAGCATGGTGTTGGCGGCTTCAAGCGCGGCCTTGGACAGGGTGTAGCTGAAAAAGTCGGGGTTGGGGTTCCAGAGTTTCTGGTCCAGCAGGTTGATCACCGCAAAACGGCCGGTTTGCCCGGTCACCGCAACCTGCTCCTGCCGCTGGACAACATGGGCGTGCAGGGCCTGCGCCAGCACAATCGCCGCGCCGGTATTGCTGCGCATGTGTTTTTCAAGGGACGCAAAACTGAAACTGGCTGCGCTGTCGTGTTCGAAGGTGGAGGCGCTGTTGATCACGGCATCCACCTGACCGAAGTGCTGGACCACCTGCGGCAACAGGCCGCGGACTGCCGCCTCGTCGTCAAGATCCACACAAAAAGAGGCTGCATCCCCCGCCAATTCAGCGCAGTCAGCTACTGTTTTAATAGCGTCTTCCTTCGAACTGCGGTAGTGCACGGCCACGCGCCAGCCGCTGGCTGCCAGCGCAAGCGCGATCTCGCGGCCCAGCCGCCTGGCGGCGCCGGTAACGAGAACAACAGGGGCGGGAGACGCTGGGTTCATGAGGTGAAGGGTGGGGAAGCTGGAGGCAGGGCAATCGCCGACAATCCGGGGGTGAGCACCTCCCCCATGACGACACCCCCTAGTTTAACGAGCCCCCTGGCCGGCCACATCCGCGAGGCCATTGCCGCGGCCGGTGGCTGGATCGGTTTTGACCGTTTCATGGCGCTGGCCCTGTACACCCCGGGCCTGGGCTACTACGCCAACGATTCCCGCAAATTCGGTCTGATGCCCACCGGCGTGAAGGGCGGCGGCAGCGATTTTGTCACCGCACCCGAGCTGTCGCCGCGTTTTGGCCAGGCGCTGGCGCGGCAGCTGGCGCAGGCGCTGGAGGCCACGGGCACGACCGAAGTGTGGGAGTTCGGCGCGGGCTCGGGCGCCCTTGCGCAGCAGTTGCTGGGTGCCCTCGGCCCGCAGATCAAACGCTACACCATTGTCGATTTGTCCGGCAGCCTGCAAGCCCGCCAGCGCGAGCGCCTGGCCGCCTGGGGTGACACGGTGCAGTGGATCAGCGAGTTGCCGGCGCAGATGCAGGGCGTGGTGGTCGGCAACGAGGTGCTCGATGCCATGCCGGTGCAGCTGCTGACCCGTGTGAAGGGCGTCTGGCAGGAGCGCGGCGTCGCCGTTCACAACGGTGGGTTTGTTCCGGCCGATCAGCCGACGACCCTGCGGCCGCCATTCGACGTGGCGGGCAGCCATGACTACCTGACCGAGATCCACCCGCAGGCCGAGGCCTTTGTCCGCACCCTGGCCGACCGGCTGCAGGCCGGCGCGGTGTTTCTGCTGGACTACGGTTTCCCCGAACACGAGTATTACCACCCGCAGCGCAGCATGGGCACCGTCATGTGCCACCGTGGCCACATGCTGGACGCCGATGCGCTGCAGGACGTGGGCGAAAAAGACATCACCGCCCACGTCAATTTCAGCGGCATTGCGTTGGCCGGGCAGGAGGCCGGTTTCCAGGTGCTGGGTTACACCAGCCAGGCGCGCTTCCTGCTGAACTGCGGTGTGCTGAACGGCATGGAAGATACGCCGCTGGCTGAACGCGTCATGGTGCAGAAACTCATCAACGAGCATGAGATGGGTGAGCTGTTCAAGGTCATTGGTTTTGCGGTTGACTCGAAGGACTGTCCGTGGGGTGGCTGGCAGGCGCTGGGGTTTGCGCAGGGGGATAGAAGCCATACCTTGTAGAGGGTTGCCGCTTCGGACTGAGCTTGTCGAGGTTGCCTTTCCCTCCGCTTTGGATGTCCGCCGGCAAGCCGGGTCTCGCCCCGGCGGGCGAGGCACTTTTCTTTGCGTCGCCAAAGAAAAGTACCCAAAAGAAAGGCGACCCGATGGTCTGGGTCCCCTGCGCTACGCTCCGGGGCAACCTGCGGTGCTCGACAAAAGCGGGGTCTCGCTCGAACTCGGCTTCGCCTCAGACAATCG
>NZ_JAQSDL010000075.1 GCF_029945895.1 Polaromonas sp.
AACCAGCTCGGCCCGATCTTCTTCGAGTTCATCCAGCGCAAGGGCAACCAGGGTTTTGGCGAAGGCAATTTCAAGGCCCTGTTTGAAAGCATGGAGTTGGACCAGATGCGGCGCGGCGTCCTGCAGAAGGCCTGATCATTATTTCCGTTCGGGCTGAGCTTGTCGAAGCCTCCCCGCTGGCCCCTTCGACCCTTCGTCGGGCTCAGGACAGGCCAAGCTCAGGGCGAACGTCCAAGAGAGAAACACATGGCTATTGAACCCGCAGTCTATGGCAGCAGTGACCGTCCGCCGCGCGGCGACTACACACGTGCCGGCGCCGACTACACCTGCCCGCAAAACTACGACAGCTACACCGACGCCGACCACGACACCTACCGGCGCCTGTACGCGCGCCAGGCGGCACTGCTGCCCGGTCTGGCCTGTGACGAGTTCATTTCCGCCCTGCCATCGCTGGGCGCCAGCGACCACATCCCGCGTTTTGAAGACATCAACCAGCGCCTGCGCAAAGCCACCGGCTGGGAAATCGTCACCGTTCCCGGGCTGATTCCAGAGGTGCCCTTTTTCACACTGCTGGCGAACCGCAAATTTCCGGTGACCGACTGGATTCGCAAGCCGGAAGAGTTCGACTACATCGTCGAGCCGGACGTGTTTCACGACCTGTTCGGCCATGTACCGCTGCTGTTCAACCCCATCTTCGCCGACCACATGCAGGAATACGGCAAAGGCGGGCTCAAGGCGCACGGCCTGGGCGCTTGTGAGCAGTTGAGCCGACTCTACTGGTACACCATTGAGTTCGGGCTGATCCAGCAGAAGGATGGTTTGCGTGCTTACGGTGCCGGCATCCTGAGCTCATCGGGCGAGTTGCAGCACTCGGTGCAAAGTGTCGAGCCACAACGCCTGCCGCTCGATATCGAACGCGTGATGCGCACGCGCTACAAGATCGACAGCTACCAGCAGACCTACTTTGTCATCAACAGCTTCCACGAACTGTTCGACAAGACGGCGCCGGACTTCACGCCGATTTACCAGCGGCTGCAGGGACTGCCCGACATTGCCGCCGGTGCGCGGCAGGGCGACGAGGAAGCCATTCAGCGCTAAAGCAACGCATGGCGCCTTCCAGTGCGTCATCGTGCTTGTCCAACTCATCGCGACGGCTTCTCCTACAAAAGGAGGAGGTAAAATTTTGTTACACCGTCTACGATGAGGCTCCCGTTGATCGAATTACCTGCCAACCTGACAAGAAGCACCAAAGTGTTGCTGGTCATGGACGTGGTGGAGTCGGTCCGGATCATGGAGCAGGACCAGGATGGCTTTGTACGGCGGTGGCAACAACTCGTGGAAGAAGCGGAGCAGAACGTGCTTCCGCGGCATGGCGGGCGCATTGTCAAAAGCCTGGGCGACGGCCTGATGCTGGAATTTGCCAGCGCCCAAGGTTGCGTCAAGGCCGCCTTTGACCTGCACAGCTTCACCCGGCAAGCGAACCGCGGCGTGAAGCCCGAGCACCAGATGCACCTGCGCATGGGCGGTCACCTCGCCAGCTTCGTCACCGACCAGCACGACATCTACGGCACCGACGTCAACCTGACCTCGCGCGTGAGCACGCTGGCAGGGCCCGGTGAGACAGTTGTCACCGCAGACATGCGCGATCAGTTGGCGCCAGTGCTGGATGCGGACGTCGAAGACCTCGGCGAATGCCACCTGAAACACGTCAAGGAACCGATTCGCGCCTACCGCGTGGGCCCGCCTGGTGATGCACCCATTGTTCCGCCGGGCAACGCGGTTGAACTCAACCTGCGGCCCACCATCGCCGTGATTCCGTTTGCGATGCGCAGCAACGAGCTTGGGCATGAACTGCTCGGCGAAGCCCTGGCGGACGAGGTCATTGCGGCGCTGTCGCGGACCTCGGAGCTGCACGTGATCTCTCGCCTGTCAACGACGGTCTTTCGCGACCGGCGCGAGGCCATCGAGGACATCAAGACGCACTTGGGCGCCACCTATATTCTCTCGGGCACCTGCCGCAGTGCCGGAACCCAACTGGCACTGTTTGTTGAGCTGATCGATACCAAGACCGGGCACATCCTCTGGGCGGACAGCCTGAAGGGGGAGGTGCATGGCCTGTTTGCGGCTGATGATGAGTTAATCGCCCGCGTAGTGGGGGGGATCAGCGGCTCAGTAATGTCCCAGGAGTTGCAACTGGCCCGCAGTCAGGCACTTCCCACCTTAAACGACTACACCTTGCTGCTGGGAGCGGTGGCATTGATGCACCGCACGTCGCTCATTGAGTTCGATCGCTCTCGAAAAATGCTGGAGCATCTTGTTGAGCGCGGTCGCCGGCATCCCATTCCCCACGCCTGGCTGGCGAAATGGCATGTTTTACGCGCATCACAAGGATGGTCGGAAGATCCGAAGTCCGACGCAGCAAAGGCACGTGACTTCACCAAACGCGCTCTGGATAGTGACCCGGATTGCTCTCTGGCGCTAACCATCGATGGAATGGTTCACACCAACTTGTTCCATGATTTTGGACTGGCAGAAACCAGCTACGAGAGGGCTTTGTCGGCCAACCCCAACGACTCATTGGCTTGGTTGCTGAAGGGAATGTTTCATGCCTTCAAGGGTGAAGGGGGGCAAGCGTATGCACACGTCAACAAGGCCAACGTTTTATCGCCGTTAGACCCCTTAAAGTATTTTTACGAATCGCTGACAGTATCCGCCCTAGTATGCGACGGTCGTTACGACGAAGCAATAGCGGTGGCCCGAAGCTCGCTGCGCCACAACACTACCCACGCATCTACCTATCGGGCGTTGATGCTCGCACAATCGTTCGCCGGCAAACTTGAAGACGCCCGTGAGACCCGCATGAAACTGGAGCGAATAGAGCCCGGATTCACTGTTCAAAAGTTTCTTGCTCGTTATCCGGGGCGCGAGATAGCGCCCGCATACGCGAGGACCCTGGGTGACGCCCTGGCGCGAATTGGTGTCCCTTTCAACTAAACCACATTGGAGTGAATGACTATGGCAGGTTATGCAGGTTATGCCGGATACGCCGGTTATGCAGGGTACGCGGGGTATGCCGGTTATGCGGGATATGCTGGTTATGCGGGGTACGCTGGATACGCCGCAGCGCCCGACCCTCTTGTGGTCGAAGCTCTAAGCAACAGTCGAGGCGCGCTGGTAGGCCCGTTTGCAGGCGCCATAGTGCCCTTCACCCTGCCCACCCCACTCGACAAACCCGACCGCCTTGCGGAGTGGGCCGCAGGTCCGCGCATGGCGGCCTGCTCCCTGGAAATGCTTTCCGGCCTGCGTTTTGACGTGAACCAGGCCAAGGCCGCCGTGACCCTGGGCTTCGTCAACCTGGACAAAAAGCCGCTCAAGGACCTGGCGCTGGCTCGCCTGGTCCGCCCGGGTGAAAAAATCTTTACGCAGCAACTGGACCTAGTCGCCAACTACGCGGAACTGCGCAAAGACCGCGGCGCAGAAGTTCTGGCACAGATGAACGGTGGCGCCGCCTTCTGGGCATCGATCGTGGGCCTGACCGCACATCGCCACAAATACACGCTGGAGCTGCTGGACCTGGCGATGTCCCTCGCCACCCATGTCGAGATGCGTTTCAAGCATGCCTTTGCCTGCCCGCGTCCGGTCGACCTGTCGCCGCAAATCCAGCCCATGATCCCGACACCCGGCCACGCCAGTTGGCCCAGCGGACACGCGACCGAAGCCTACATGACCTGCGCCTTTTTGCAGGCGCTGATTCCGCACGGTGACAAATACAGTGAGCAGCTTGAACGTCTGGCTGCACGTATTGCGGTGAATCGCACGGTCGCGGGTCTGCACTACCCGGTCGACAGCGCCGTGGGACGCTTGCTAGGCACATCGCTGGCGGAGTTTTTTGTCGCCCGCTGCACCGGCCAAAAAGTGCACGAGCGTGGTTTTGCCGGCCCCAAATTCCATGGTCCCAAAGACACCGTGATCGACTTCGACCCGCGCATTTCCATGACAGACAACAAGAGCGGCTACTACGAGTACGCGTCATCGTCATCTGCGATTGCCGCCTCGCCTCTGCTTGAATTTATGTGGACCAAAGCCGCCAAAGAGTGGCAACCTCTCAAGTAAGCCCGCCATGAGCTGGACAAAACTGCCCAAGGGCGAGTTCACGGGCATCGATTGGGCCAAGCCCAATGCCACCGCCGGTTTTGACCCCTACCTGGTATGGGCCGAGGCTGACAACTTTTCCGGCTACGGCAACAAGCGGCCGAAGTGGTTGCCAATTGCCATTGAACTCAAGCCGGGCACGACGGTGCAGCAGCTGCTAGACGCCGCATCGGGCAAATGGCTGCATGTCCCGCCGGTGTACACGAGCCGCGCGGCACCGGCGGGCCTCAAGTTTTGCACGGCGCGTGTGAGACCCGACTTCTTCAAACACATCCAGCCGGGCGGTCGCCTGCACGCGCTGGTTCTGCGTTTTGAACTCGGCTTGCCGGCGGCGGAATATGCCGACGACCCGACCGGTCACGGCAAGGGAATAACGCCGCCCCACTCCAGCGGCGCCGACTACCAGGCCAAGGCGCAAGCCGAAACCCTGTTGTCGGGCAAGGTGCTGGCGTTGATTGACGACAGCCTGGCGTTGGCCCATGCCAACTTTCTCCATGACGGCAAGGCGCGTACCGCTTACTTCTGGCGCCAGGACGCCAGGGGCGCGGGCCCCACGCCGCACGCTCTCGGTTATGGCCACGAACTGACCGCCTCTGACATCAACGCTGCAATGCAGGCCAACACCTACGGTGGCCTGGTGGACGAAAGCGCGGTTTATGTTGCGCTGGGACTTTCCACGCTCGGCAAGAAAATGCCAAAGCGTGAACATTTTTTCCACGCACTGGACACCTCCGTCAGCCACGGCAGCCACGTCATGGATCTAGCGGCCGGGCCGCGCACCCTGCTCGCCCAGGTCGGCGATCTTCCGCCGGGTTTCGACGCACCGCCCAGCTGGGCGAGGGCCGACGACGATGCCAGCCGCGCGGCCTTGATCGCGGTGCAGCTGGACTACGACACGGTACGAGATACCTCGGGCGGCTCAATGAACGTGCATGTGCTCGACGGGCTGATGTATGTCCTGTCGCGCTGCGACGACGACGCCAAGGTGACGGCCAACATCAGCTTCGGTACGCTGGCTGGCCCGCATGATGGAACAGCACTGCTGGAAGCTGCAATGGATGCGCTGATTGACTTGCTGAAAGGGCGGCTGCAGATCGCGCTGGCTGCCGGCAACAGCTACCAGCTGCGCACGCACGCCAATACTACGCTATCAAAAAATGAGCGAGTTGCGCTTCATTGGCGGGCGCTACCCGACGATTCGACCCAAAGTTTTGTGGAGTTATGGGTCGAGGAAGACCGCGACGGCCTGGAGATCACCATCACCCCGCCTGGTCGCGCCGCCTTGCCGCCACTGAAGTTTGGCGAATCAAAAATGTGGACGGGTGGCGGCAAGCGACCGCTGTGCGCGCTGATTTACCCGATGACGGTCGCAACCGGCCGGCGTGGCACCTGTGCCCTGCTTGCGGTTGCGCCTACGTTCAGTTTTGACGAGAAGACGGCAACGGCACCAAGCGGGGTGTGGCAGATCACGCTGACCAATACCGGCAAGAAGGCGATCACCGTAGACGCTTATGTGGAGCGGGACGACGTAGTCATCGGCACCCGCGGTGGCGCCCGGCAGTCACACTTCGAGGACGCGTGGTATGACACCAGCGGGAACCCGGACTCCTTCGTGGACCATCCCGACAACCCAAGCCTGATCCGGCGCAGCGGCAGCTTCAACAGCATCGCCACAGGCCGCAAGACCGTGTCGGTAGGCGGTACACGAATCACCGGGCCGCGCTGGGCCCACTATTCCCCGCAGACACCTGATCCTGACGCAGGACGGACCCAGCGCCCCGGGGTAACCAGGAGCCCGGATGCGCAAGCTTTCAGCGACGAGAACCCGGCAACGCTCGGCGTCAATGCGGCCGGAACGCGCAGTGGAGCGGCGGTACGCCTTATGGGTACCAGCGACGCCTCGCCCCAGCAAGCCAGGCGGATTCTGAACGGCATGTAGACGCGGCAGGAGATCCAGCGAAGCCAGGCCGTGTGAGTCATGAACCTGTGAAGGACCGGCTGCGGACGAACACTTTCGGCTAGGCCGCAGCTGTTGAGAACAACGCAACACTTTGCACCCTGGCGCCGCTCGCTGGCGGCCTAAAGCTCCTGCCCCCCGGTTCACCCTCTTTTCACGGGAGGGAGTTGGCCCTACACTCAGCGTGAATTTACAGTACGTTGCACTTTTTACGCTTAACCAGCAATTTCATCAACCGTAACCGCAGGAGAGATTTATGGGCTATTTCATGAAAGAGCACGACATCCACGTTGGAAGTCTGCTTGACCAATTGAATGTACGTTTCGGACCAACGCCCGACAAAAAAACGCATTTTGGCGGCATCGATGAGATGGCGGCACTGCAAAAAGAGTTCAAGATTTTCAAGAAGGGGCGCTCTTTCAAGAGCAGCGTGGCTGTTCTCAACATCGGTGCATCCAATGCAGAAGCCAAGAACCGCATGCACGACTACTTCGCCAATCTCAGCAAACATGACTCGAACGTGGCCGGCCAGAACGGCGACGTGGCGATTGTCAACGCGATGGTGCGCAACCTTGCCTCAAAAACTCCGCTACCGGTTTACTTCACGTTTCACGACATGCGTGCGGAAAAAGGCAATACCCGCGTATTGATCACCGACAAGGATCGGCCCGTAGCCTACTTCAACCAGGACTACCTGACCATCTCCTTGCCAACAATGGCGTTGAAGGCCACCAAACCTGCAACGAAGCCTGCGGCAAAGGCTGCAAAAACAGCGAAGAAGTAAGACTGGTGATGGAAGCAGGGAAGAGCTCCGGCATCCGGACGGCAGCCTCCCCTGTGCAAAGCCTGACGCATCTGCATGCGGACATTGAATGCTACTACACGCAGAAGGTGCTGGCGCACGGGGCGACCCCCCTTGGGGTGGACTGGACTTGCCGGCCAACCCAGGAGCTTCGCTTTGTGCAACTCCTCAAGTTGTGTGACTTCCGCCAGCCGTTCTCGCTGAACGATGTGGGCTGCGGTTATGGCGCGCTGCTGGCCTTTCTGGCCAGACGGCATCGGGGCGCCCAGGTGGACTACCTCGGCACCGATCTCTCTCAGGCCATGATTGACCGTGCCAAACTGTCTTGGCGCCCATCCATTCGTTCCCGGTTTGTCGTCACGGGGGGCATTCCTCGTGTCGCCGACTACTCAGTAGCCAGCGGCATCTTCAACGTGAAGCTGGAGCAACCGGCTGCCCGCTGGACGGTATTCATCAAACAGATGTTGGCAGCCATGCATGCGACGAGCCGTCTCGGTTTTGCTGTGAATTTCTTGGCCCCGATGGGGCCAAGCATGCAGAACATCCCGGAACTGTACCGCACCTCACCCGAGATATGGGTGCGTTATTGCAAACGCCAGTTCAACACAAAAGTTGAACTGGCAAGCGACTATGGGATGAGCGAATTCACACTGCTTGTGCGGCGCTGACGCCTGTTTGTCCAGCCAGCCCGCCCAACGAGTTCAATCTGGCCCGCTCTTGCACAAAGAGATCCCGATAGATGGTCACACCTGTCAGCCCCACCAAATGCTCCGCCTCGGCAAACAGGGCTTCCGCCTGACCAGCACATACAGGACCATGGACGTCGAGCATCGCTGATGCTCGGGTGACGAGTGCCCTGCATTCCGGCAGGCGGGTGCTTCGCTCACGGGAAATATCAATCGCCTCCTGGGCCAAGTCCAACGCCTGTTCAACCCGCCCAAGCCGACGCTGGCATTCAGCCAGACTGGCAAGGATTTCGGTTTCAAACTCCATGGCGACGCTAGCGCTCCTGACAAGCGCCAAGGCTTCTGAATAAGTCTTGGCGGCAGTGTCAAAGTCACCCTCAATGCTGGCGACGGTAGCACGACAACTCAATGCAAAAACACGCAGATAAGGATTGTCATGCTTGGCGGTAATTTCGGCGACGTGGCCGTAGTGCTCCTGGGCCAGAGCGGCGTCGCTGCGGCACCAGGCCAGATCGATATAGCCAAAGTGGGCGAACTGCAGAATCACCGGGTCATTTGATGATCGTCCCATGACCAGCAACTCTCTCAGGCACTGCTCGGCTTCATCCAGGCGTCCGAGTCGGGTCAGCAAACGACCACGCATCCCCATCACCCACTGCTCAATGCTGAAGCCAATCCATTCGCGGTCAAACCTGTCAATTTTCCCGATGTCGCGAAGCGCCCTGCTATTGGCCTCCAGGGCCTGCTCCAGCAATCCAGCCCAGGCATAGGCCTGGCTCAATGCGGCATTGATCATCGCTGCGCGACCCGGGTCGGCACCAGGCGCCATCAAGGATTGCGCCTTCTGGAGACGCTCCACATATCCGTCGGCAGGGCCACCACTGGCTTGCAGCATTCTCCCTTCAGCCATCACCAGCAATTGAACCAGCCGGGCATCCACCTCGCCGGCAAGTTCTGTGGCTTCGTCGATATACGGCTGCACCTCTTTCAGGGTCAAGCCCTCACGCCAGCCCAGTACACAGATCTGCCCTCCGGCACGCACGCGCAGGCTATCCGTCACGGCGGATCTCGGCTGATTCTGCAAAAGCGTGCGCACCTTGTGCCAGTGTTTGATGGCCAATGCCGAGTTGGTCGAGCCCACCCACTGCGCGGCGCGTGCAGCATGGCCCGCAGCGTCGAGGAACTGCCCTGCCGCTTCGTAATGGTAGGAAATCAGTCCCGCATACTCATCGAGCTGATCGCGGTAATAGACTTCCATTGCCACCGCCACCGCACCGTGGAGCGGGCCGCGGCGCACCTTGAGTTGCGCGCTGTAGGCCACTTCCTGGATGAGGGGGTGGCGAAAGGTGAAGCGGCGGCCGCCCACGGCAGGCTGCGGCAGGATGAGCTCAGCGTGGCACAGGCCATCGAGCCCCTTCTCGATCACCTTGGCCAGCGGGCTGGCCATGTGTTCCAGCACGGCAAGCGGGATCTCCTTGCCGATGATCGCGCACATCTGCAGCAAGGTTTTTTCGGGCTCGCCCAAGCGATCAAGGCGGGCACCAATCACAGCCTGCACTGTCGCGGGCAAGGCCCGCTCTATCGCCTCCAGCCCTCCGGCACGAAGATCGGAGCCTTTCAGGAAATAGCCACGATCGACCAGCGAACGCACCAACTCTTCCGCGAAAAAGGGATTGCCGCCGCTTCGCGCTGCCACCAGCTCGCAGATGTCCTGGAGGTCGGTACGGGGCCCGATCAGCGCCCGGACGAGATGCTCTGTTTCCCTGGCGCTCAGTTGCCCAAGGTCGATCTTTTCGAAATTTTTAAACTGGCCCCAAGGAAGGCGGTACGAAGGCCGGAAATTGAGGACCACCATGGTCTGGGTGTCAGTGGCCGCCTCAATCAGTGTCGCAACAAATTCTTCGCTGGCCTCGTCAAGCCAGTGAAGGTCTTCGATGAGAATCACCGAGGTCGTGGCCGCATCATGCTTGACCAGTTCGCGCACCACATTGAGCAACCTGGTGTGGCGCGCCTTGGGACTGAGGGCGGACGGCGCGCTGCCTGCCAGAGCCACCCCGAGAAATTCGTACAGCAAGGCCAGGTCAGTTTCCGACGGGAGGCCGAGCTCTGCCATGCGTTCGACAATCCGGCTTCTGGCGGCTGCGGCATCATCGGCAGGCGGAATGCGGAAAAAGAAGGTTCTCAAAAGGCTCAATCCCGGCTGCAACGGCATTGCGTGGCCATAAGGCTGCGCACGCACCTCAAAAACGGGAACCTGCCTGGCGCGGCACCACTGGACAAACTCATGGCAGAGCCTGCTCTTGCCCGCGCCAGGCTCGCCCGAGATGCCCACCACCCGGGCTTGTCCACGCTCGGTGACAAGCAGGGCCTGCTTGAGAAGATCGCTTTCCCGGTCCCGGCCAAGAAAGGGGGTCAGGCTAGCCGGATGAAAATGCTGGTCCGACGAGGCCATCTTGAACCCCGTCAAGGCGTAGATCGTGGATTGCCCTGAGATCCCCTTCAGGACATGCTGCCCCATGGGCTGCACCTCACAGAGCGTTCGAACCAGCGCATAACAACTTTCGGTCAGGCAAATACCGCCGGGATCGGCGAGCCCAACAACCCGGCTCGCAAGATGGATGGTGAGGCCGTGGGCCCCCCCGCCCTTGCCATCGGCGTTCTGTGGATCCGACGCCACCTGCCCCGAATGCAGGCCGACCCGAATGCGCAAGCCCTGGTCAGCCGGAGCGAAGGCCCGCTGCATGTCGAGCGCAGCTTCGCAGGCCAGCAAGGCGTGGCCTTCCAGCGCCCGGGGCGCGCCAAAAATGGCCATGACCCCGTCGCCCAGTGTTCGTACGACCGTTCCGTCAAACTTCTCGATGGAGGCGCACATGCGCGCCAGCGCAGGCCCCAGGCGGTCCATGGCCTGCTCGGCATCCAGATCGGCGATCTGCTCCGTGGAGCTCACGATGTCGGCGAAAAGGACGGTGGCCTGTTTGAGTTCGCCCCATGTCACGCCCGGCGGCGCAGCCGAGACACCTGGGACGGCGCTGGCGTGAGGAGTCCCGCACGCACCACAAAATCGCGCGGAAGGGCTGGATTCCTGCCCGCAATGGCGGCAAACCTGCGACAAACCCGCCCCACACCCCTCACAGAACCGGTTTCCGTCGGGGTTAACAGTCAGGCATGAGCCACAGCGCAATGACATTTCTTTAGGAGCTCTCAACAACACGTAACAGGGCCACTGCGAATCGTTACACGCTGCTCCTCACAAAGCAAGGCATTTGCACCTGTTCAGGAGATCAAGTGATCACTTTGACAGCCTGCCAGGCCGACATGACCGCTTTGCATTCCTTTGACTTAGCGCCAAACCGCTGGGAGGCCACATCAGTGGTTGCTCGCGCTGCATCCTGAAAACTGGCCTTGGGCTTGAGTTTGGCAAAGGCCTCGTACCAGATGGGCCCTGCCTTTTCCCAGGAATACCCGCCTATTTTCCGGGCCGCCAGGTAAAAGGCGTGATTGGGAATGCCGGAGCCGTCATGCACGTCCGCCCCGTCAACATACTGGTCCATGGTCCTGAACTGCTCGTCTTCGTACCAGGTCAGCTGGCGGTTCCCCGGGTCCTTCAGCGAGCGGATGGCGCGGCCATGCTGCGGCGCAAGCATGTGCTCACCGAGCAGCCAGTTGGCCTGCGTGACGTCCTCCCCGGCGTGCCACTGTTTGACCATGCTACCGAAAACATCGGAAAAAGACTCGTTGAGTGCGCCGCTTTGCCCCTGGAGCGCATGTGTCTGCTCCCGGAATTCACGGTCTTTCGGCGCGACCCGAACAACGCCCAGACCGCCCGCGATCAGGTGCTGCGTGACGCCGTGGGTGAGCTCATGGGCGATGATGTCCAGTGCAGCGGTAAATCCACTCACGTTCTGGTCGCCATCTCCGTAGACCATACGGTCGCCGGTCCACATCGCATTGCCGAAGTTCTTTCCGAAATGCACCGCCGATTCGACCCGCATGCTGCGGTTGTCGATCGAATGCCGGCCAAAAACCTTCAGGTAAAAATCAAGCGTGATGCCGGCATTGTCATAGGCCTGGTTGGCGGCGTGATCCTTGACCGGCTTGTCGCCCTCATCCCGCACGGGCTTGCCGGGAAGCACGGTGTCCGTGCCTGCGTCAAAAACACTGCGCCGGTAGGACGGCGTGGAATGTTGCGCTTGTTGCGGCAACGCTGCCGGCGCGTGGGGAACCCATGCACTGCGCTGCGTACGAAGGCGCGCGGCGCTTTCCATGTGGCCATGGATGACATGGCGATCGGCCTCCCCGGCTTTGTCGGCGAGCTTCCTGAGCAATTTGGAAGGAACTGCAAAACATGCGCAGCGATAGGCGGGACCCACGGCCGTGACCTCTTGAGCAAAAAAGCGGTCAACAGCCAATTGCGCTATGGGCAGCGACTCGTCGCCACGTGGGAAATAGGCCACACGAACCGGCCTACCAGCGACTGGGCAGTTTCTTGAGCAATGTGATGCGCCGGATGCCCAGTTCGATGTAGCCCCCTTTTTCGAGATCTTTAAGCAGCCGGCTGACCATCTCGCGCGAGGCTCCCACGCGATTGGCAATGTCCTGGTGGGTGATGGACTCCAGCGTGGCGCTGCCGCCGGGTGCCTCGCCCGTGTCCTCCCGGCGCTCTTCCAGCAAGGCAACCAGCCGCCCGTACACATCGAGCAGCGCCATGTTTCGCGCTGTCTCCGTCGCTGAGCGGGCACGGCGTATCACCTGAACCACGAGATTGATGGCGAACTCAGGTTCTTCCACCAGGTGTTCGCTGACATCGGTACGGCTCAGCACCGCGCAAGTGCAGGGCTCCAGCGTCATCACCGAGGCAGAACGGGGCCCCCCGTCGAGCGACATCTCACCGAAATAGTCGCCCGCATGGACCGTCCCGTAAGTGATTTCGCGCCCGCTTTCGTCCATGGCAAAGACCTTGACACTGCCCTTGAGCAGGACAAATAGGCTGTCGCCTGACTCACCCTCGTTGATCAAAACCGCATTTTTTCGGTAAGTCCGCAGCACGCCGCGGCGAGCCAGCGAGCGCAACTCGGGAACCAGCGGCGTGTAAAGGTCTTCGTTGGAAGGTATGGACGTGCTCATGATGAGCCGTAATCTAGCACGCGGCGGGCCCCCGGTGTGGGCCACGTGGGGGCGACAGCCCTTTTCAGTGAATTTGGGCCAGATGAAAAGGTGCCACCGGTGGCAAAACGGCGACACGGTTCACCAGTTCGCGTACGCCGCTGGAGCCCGTTTTGGCGCAAAGGCTGCGCACATGGCTGCGTACCGTGGAAACAGCAACTTTCAGCTGGACAGCAATTTCCGGCGTGCTCAAACCGCGGCACAGGATGGCCAGTACCTGCTCTTCCGTCTGGGTCAACCCATAACTGCGCGCAAAAAAGCCGAACATGCCGGACTCACAGACTTCGGCACGCGCAAAAACCAGGGCAATGCGGGCATCCCAGGCATCGGCATCGGGCTTGAGTGGCACGACGGCCAGCGTCAGGGTCAGGCCTGCGCCAGACAAATTGATCAGGCTGCGTTTGCCGCCCACTGCCTTGCCCAACGCGTTTTGGAGCATTTTGCAGTCTGCTGGCGTCATGGCTTGGACCTCGCCGTCCACCCTGTTGAGCACCCGATGGCGGTTCAGTTCGGTGCGGGCTGCACGATTGGCGTGGATGATCTGCCCCCCCTCTCCCACCACAATGACGCCATGGCCCAGCACGTCAACCAGCAACGAGAGCACGTCCGGACCTGCGTGCGGGCGGGTTGCGTCATGGTTCAGGGCAGCATCCAGAAATCCGGCGGTCAACAGGGTATTCATCTTCAGGGCTTAGCTGTTACAGGTTGTTAAGCGTATGAAGCCTGCCCGATTCT
This sequence comes from Polaromonas sp., assembly GCF_029945895.1. GTDB lineage: Bacteria > Pseudomonadota > Gammaproteobacteria > Burkholderiales > Burkholderiaceae_C > Polaromonas. Next base: position 13,496 of record NZ_JAQSDL010000075.1, read on the forward strand.
GGATAGTGAATATGGAGCCCCGTTTTTGTGATCAAAGTCACAACAAAAGCGACCATCAGATGAAAACACAGGCGGGATTTGACGGTTTCGGACGTCTTTCCGATGCGCCTCACGAGTGCATTCATCATCAGTAAGTGTGCGCAAACTTTCGATCGAAGGCATCAAAATTGGAGATATCGGACAGACATCCCGTCGCCCGGGGATAGCTCGGGCCTCAGACCCAATTGTCAAGAATGGCGCTGGTTTTGACCCAGTAGATTTGCAGCTTTTCAAGCTGTTGCAGGGCGTCGGACGGGATCTCACCGGTTTTTGCAACCAGTTCCAGCTCACTGCACACCGCCTGCATCGCGACGGCACCGACGTTGCTCGTAGCGCCTATCAGGGCATGGGTTGCCCACGCCAAGGCGGCAGCGTCGCCCGCCCGGATGCTCTCTTCGATGGCGCTCAGTCGCTGGGAGGCATCGGCGACGAACAGGCCGATCACCTCGCGCGTCATGGTCAGAGCATCGTCATCGAATTCCTTGAACTGAGCCAGCCGCTCCAGGTCCATCAGCACAGGTTCCACTGCCGGCAGCAGGCCGCTTTTTGGCGTCGGCACCACTGCAGGCGGGCCGGCAGCAATTCCCTGGTCCCGCACCGGAGGCGCCGTTGCAAAGCCACCAGAGCCCCCCGCCGCAGCCGTCATCCTGGGCAGCCAGCGCTCCAGCGCCTGGGCCAGCGCGGCAACATGTAGCGGTTTGGTCAGGTAGTCGTCCATGCCCGCCGCAGTGCAACGGGCGCGGTCTTCGGGGGACGCGGCTGCGGTCAGGGCGATGATGGGGGGCGCCTTCCTGCCCATCATGGCCTGAATTTGCTGGGTGGCCTGGAAGCCGTTCATGCGCGGCATGTTGATGTCCATCAGCACCGCACCAAAGCGCGAGCCTGCGCCGTGGGCGCGTGCCACGGCCTGCACCGCCTCCCGCCCATCCAGCGCGGTGGCCGTGTGGTAGCCCAGCCTGGCCAGCATGGCGCAGGCCACCTTGAGGTTGACGGCGTTGTCGTCCACCACCAGCAAGGTCAGGTTTTTCGCAGCAGACGCGCCTTCGAAGGTGGATGACTGCGATGATGGCTTGTGCACTCCCGGCATCGACAGGCAGCGTGCGAGCGCGTCAAACAATTGCCGCTGTCGGGCGGGCTTGAGCAGCCGCGCCTCGAACAGCTGGGAGGCTTCATGGCCGGGCGGCATGAAACCTGACGTCAGCAGCACCAGCGGTATGCCGGCAAGCGGCACCGTGGCCTTGATGACGCGGGAAAGTGCCACGCCATCCATTTCCGGCATGTGCATGTCGGTGATGATGATGTCCGGGAGCGCCCCCACGGACTGCGCTTGCGCCAGCGCCTGCAAGGCCTGGGCGCCCGACTCGGCGCTAGCCACCTGCATGCCCCACAACTGAAGCTGCCGTGTCAGCACCCGGACATTGGTCACGTGGTCATCCACCACCAGCGTGCGCTTCCCATGCAGGGCGGCAGCATCGACAGCCGCCGCCGCAGGCGGCAGTTCGGCCGGCGGCGCCAGGATCGTGAACCAGAAGGTGGAGCCCTTGCCCGGCACGCTGTCCACACCGATGTCGCCGTCCATGAGTTCGACCAGCCGCTTGCAGATTGCCAGCCCCAGGCCGGTGCCGCCGTATTTGCGCGTGGTGGAGGCGTCTACCTGGGTGAATGCCTGGAACAGCGACCCCACGCGGTCGGGCGGAATGCCTATGCCGGAATCGGACACGCGGAATTCAACGCGCACCCGGTTCGGGTCACCAGGGTTGGGCAGGGAACGCGCACTCACGGTCACTTCACCTTTTTCAGTGAACTTGACGGCGTTGTTGATCAGGTTGATCAACACCTGGCGGATTCGCGTCACATCCCCGGAGACCGCTGCCGGCAGGGCAGGCGAAACGTTGCCTGCGACTTCCGGCAGGTCCACGATGAGCTCCAGGTTTTTCTCCCGGGCGCGGGGAGCGGCAATGTCGCAGGCCTCCTCAATCGCGCTGCGCAGGCTCAGGGGTTCAGATTCCAAGTCCAGTTTGCCCGATTCGATTTTCGAAAAATCCAGAATGTCGTTGATAACGGCCAGCAGCTGGTCGCTCGACAGGCGAATGGTCTGCAGGTAGTCGCTCTGCTCATCGTCGAGCGCGGTCTCGGCGAGCAGGGTACTCATGCCCACCACGCCGTTCAGGGGGGTTCGGATCTCGTGGCTCATGGTCGCCAGAAATGCGGCTTTGGCGCGCGCTGCCTGCAAGGCCTCTTCGCGCGAAGCGAGCAGTTCGACCGTACGCTGCGCCACCCGCTCTTCCAGCCGCTCGTTGGCCTCTTCAATCGCCCGGGCTTTGGCCTGGACCTCGGCCCGGTAATGCCTCAGTTGCTCGGCGCTGGAATGCATGACGCGCGAAAGCTCCATGACCTCCCGCAGATGTGTGCCGCTGTCAATGCGCGGTACTTCACCCCGCCCCAGCTTTTGCGCAGCCACACTCAGGCGCTTGAGCCGACGCCCGATGCGGTTGGCAACATAAAACGCCACCGCCGCCCCAAACAGGACCAGCACGCCAACGAGAGCCAGGGACAGCTTCCAGGCGCGGGCAATCTCAGCGGTGAAATCGCTTTCGGGTGCTGCCACGACCAGGGTCCAGCGCAAGCCCGCTGATTCGCCGAAGGGGCGCTGCACCATCAGCAGGGTGCCGTCCTGCAGCGGCAAGCGCTGCAAGGCCGTGTTGACGGCCACCGAATCCTCGCGCTTGCGGGCCTGCTCGCGCTGCAGCGCTGCAAAACTTTCGCGAATCACCGGGTTCGCGCTGTGCTGCGGACTGCGCCGCGCTGATTGTCCCGGCGCGTCGTCGAACAAGGGGTCACCAGCCGACCCGGCGACCAGCCACCCCTGCTCGTCCACCACGAAAGCTGCACCACGAGCGCTGATCCGCTGCGTTTGCAGCAGATCGGCCAGCCGCTGCAGATACAGGTCCACACCAAACACGCCCGCTGCACCGCCGTCCGCGTCGTACACCGGTTGGGACAGAGTCACAAACAGCTGCGGTTTGCCGGGTACCACCTGAATCGGGGAGAAAACCCGGCCCTTGGCCACCAGTGCCCCCTGGTACCAGCCCCGGGTGCGGGGCTCGAAAGGGGCCTGCGCAAGCGCCAGGGGCCGGCTACGGTCGCCGGGACGGCGCACCGCGAACGCCTGAAGACCTGTGTCAGCAGCGCCGCGAAGCTGCACGGTCGTACCGCTGCTTGTACTTTCCACCGAGAAATACTCGCCCCGGTTGTTTCCGTAATACAGATGGGGCACATCCGGTGACTGCCTGCCCAGCGCAAACGCCATGGGTTCAAAGGCAGCACTCTGCCGCAGCCAGTCACGGGCCTGCTCGGTCTGGGTGGGACTCAGGCGCTCGGGAACCAGGCCGTTCAGTATGGTGTGCGCCTGCCCCAAATGGGCTTCCGTGCCAGACTGCACCCGGGCCGCCACGTTGAACAGGACCCCCCCGGCCAGCTCCTGCACCGCCTGGTCACTGCTGCGCGCCATGAGCCAGGCCACCAGCCCCGCCGGCACGAGCGCGAACACCAGCAAACTTGCCACCAGGACCCGGCTCAGGGAAAACGTTTTCCTTGGCATGGCACTGAGGTTTGCCGACTCACCCACTTGTCAGGCGAGCGCCAGGCCCAGCAACTCGGCGGCATCGATGGCGGCCGTGCGGCCAGGCAGGGACACCAGCGCCCGACCGCCGGTGTTCACCGCGCCCGTGACTCCGCGCAACATGGCCACACTGGCGGCAATCTGCCAGCCGGCCTTGTAGGCCTGCTTCTGCAGAAGCAGGGTGGCGCTCACCGTGTCCCCCACCGGCAGTATCTGCACACTGCCGTGCAGGGGATCCTCGAGCCTGGCCAGCGCCACGGGGCCGCTGTTCAAGGCCACGCTGACATCGAAACGCGGCAGCCCCTGTCCGGGGAAATGGGAATTGAGAAACTGCTGCACGCGTTTGGCCGCATCGATCAGTCCCAGGGCGGCACGGGCCGCCCGCAAGCCATGGTTGACCGAGGTCGTGTCTGTGCTGTCGACAAAAACGACCAGCAGGCCCTCACCCACAAACTGCATGTGGCGCGCGCCAAACAGGTGCACGGTATCGCCGGCGTTGTTGTAGAACTGGCGCACCACATCACTCAGCTCCGTGCTGGTGAGTTTTTCAGCCAGCCCTGCATAGTTGAGCACGTCGACGAACAGGACGGTGGCATTCGAAAACTTCTCGTCCTGGCTTGATGCATCCGCCGCAGGCCACTTGTCGCTCAGTTCAGAGGCCAGTTTTTTTTCATACAGGCGAGCCAGGTGCTGCTTCTGGTCTTCCAGGGCTGCCTGCACCGCAGCTTCCACCGCCATGACCTGCACCGCCGCCTGCATGTGACGCTTGTTCAGCTGGGCCGCCGCCGCCTCGCGCAACTCGCCGGGACGGAAGGGTTTGGTGATGTAGTCGTCAGCGCCGCTGGTCATGCCGATACGCATGTGGGCCCGCTCCTGCAATGAGGTCAGGAGAACCACAGGCGTGGCCAGGATGGCCGGATCGGCCCGCAGCGCCTGCAGCATGGCAAATCCATCCATCACCGGCATCTGCACATCGCTGATGACCAGATCCGGCTTGTTCTGGCGCACCAACTCCAGCCCGGACAGGCCGTTGTCGGCCGACAGCACATCGTGACCGTCTTTCCGGAGTACCGATGCGACCAGCGTCCGCGTGGCGGCGTCGTCTTCCATAACCACTATCAGAGGCATTTTTATCCCAAGCATTAGCCAAAGCGCGACCTGCCTCTAGCTTACACAATTTGTTACCGAGTAAGATATTTTTACTATAGCGCCTGCGTACTTTTCCGCGACTCGCCCTCGATCAGGGCGAGGCTGGCGTCCATCACCCGTGGCATAAATGCCAGTTGCACGTGAGCTGCACCATGCACCAACCGGTTGTCCGCACCGGGAAGTGTCGCGGTGGAGCTTGGAAACACGATATTGTCGCAGTTGGAATACCAGCAGGTGAACAGCGAGTGACGGTGCGATGGCATGTCGAGGTCGAGCTCCCGGTGCCATTGCCCGGCCAGTTGCATCTGCCGGCCATTGGTGACGAGACTGAAACGGGCCAGCCAGGTCCCTCGATGCGGCGTCCCGATGGTCACCACATGGCAGACCCGCGCTTCGGCCTTCATGATTCTGAGCCAGGCACGGGCAGCCAGCCCCCCCATGCTGTGGCACACGAGCAGCGGCGGCAGGCCGGTGGCCGCGGTCACGCGCTGCACCGCGTCATCGATCAACGGCGCGTAGTCGTCAATCGAGGCAAAGGGCGGCTCCAGGTTGAGGGCGACAAACGCATGTCCCGTGCCTTCAAGCCGCTTCAGCCAGGGCGTCCAGAAGCCGCGGTTGCAGAAAAAACCATGGATGAACACGATTCCGCGCCGGCCTTTTTCGACGGCCTGCCCCGACAACTGATCGGGAACAACCCGGGAGCGGAAAGGCTGGCGCCAGCAAAAAATCCGGGGTGCCACGAGAGTCTCCCCCAGCCAGGCTCCTGCGAGTTCTTTCCAGGTCGGACGTGGCACAGGGTCCCTCCGGTTGATGAATCGCAGCGCCACAAACTCCAGCGCCAGAAACCCGGAATAGCCCAGCAACAGGACGGCGAAGCCGCCCATGGCAAGCAACGCTGAGCTCTTCCAGAAAAACACCAGCCACCCCGCTGCGGCGGCCAGCAGCGACACGGTGATCAGCTGCTGAAGGCGTGCCAGCATGGTTGGAGCCTGCGCCGGTGGCGGCTCAGGCCAGGACCACGTCGCGCCCCGTGAGCCGTTTGGCCAGCCCCTGCGCCAGCCGGTTCACGGTGCCGTAAATGGACAACTGGGGGTTGGCGCCAATGCTGGTGGGGAAAATCGAGCCATCGTGCACCGACAGGTTTTCAAGCTGCCAGTGCACGGCATCGGGTCGCGTCACGCCCCGCTTTTCATCGCTGCCCAGACCGCAGCCGCCCATCACGTGGGCACTCACGACCTTGGTGAGCAGCGGCTTCATGGGCAGGGCATTCACCGCGTCGCGTGCCTGGGCCCAGCTGGTGTAGGGCTGCGCCATTTCATGCAAAGGCAGCACCTGGCGGGCGCCCGCGGCGAACTGGATCTCCATCATCGACAACAAGGCGCGGCGGGCACCATCCATCACATAGTCGGTCAGCGGGTAGTCCAGCACGGCAGAACCGTCTCCGCGCAATTTGACTTTACCGCCACGTGACTGGTCGTGGAAACCGTCGCGCATCAAAGCCAGCAGGGTGTGGTTGTGCGGGAAGCTCTCCAGCAGTGCCTGCTGGCTCTGGCCAAAACC